>CACYHR010000016.1 GCA_902774265.1 uncultured Eubacteriales bacterium | reverse complement strand
CTCTTTCATTACGCAAGCGATGCCGGAACCACTACCGGCTCCGGCACCAGACTGCTATTAAACTAAATGGAATCTATAACTTACTCGTTTACTACTTTGTTATTCTTCCAGTCCCACTTGCCCTTGAGAGTGATTTTCTCATACCAAGGCATGAAGTACGAAAGGATAGCGAATCCTGCAAGGAGGAAGAGATACCAGTTTCTCGGAATGATGTCGAGCGGGCTTACTCTTCCCTCACACATGCTTGCAACTACGAGGAACTGAGCTCCGTAAGGGATAATGCCCTGCATGATGCATGTGAACATGTCGAGGATGGAAGCTGTCTTTCTAGGGTCGATGTCGTACTTCTCGCTGATCTCGCGGGCCATAGGTCCGTCAACTATGATAGCAACAGTGTTGTTGGCTGTAGCCATGTCAGTCAGTGCTGCAAGAGCGGAGAGACCGACCTGTGCGGATTTCTTGCCTTTGAAAGTCTTTGACAGTTTGTCAATGAGCCAGTCAAGACCGCCGTAGTGCTTAGCCATCTCAGCGATACCGCCGCAGAACATGGACAGGAGGAATACCTCGATCATGCCCTGGAAACCTTCCCAGATCTTGACTGCGAAATCCATGAATGTGATGTCACCGTAAGCCATTCCGATAATTCCTGCTGAGAAGATACCGATAGTCAGTACTGCGAATACATTCATGCCAATAAGGGCAAGGATGAGTACGAGCAGATAAGGGATTACCTTAATAAACGAGAACGGCTCAACTGTGAGAGCCTGTGCTGTATCAGGCCTGCCGAAGATGACTAGCAGCAGGATAGTAACTACTGCTGCAGGAAGCGAGATCCAGAAGTTAGTTCTGAACTTATCTTTGAGTTCTACCTTCTGAGTCCTTGTAGCTGCGATAGTCGTATCCGAGATCATGGACAGGTTGTCTCCGAACATAGCTCCGGATACTACAGCTGCCATAACGAGCGGGAGGCTGAGTCCGGCCTTGTCTACAACACCGAGTGCGATAGGAACGAGAGCTCCGATCGTACCCATCGATGTTCCTGTTGCTGTAGCGAGGAATGCTGCGATAACGAAGAGTCCTGCTGTAAGCAGAGATGAAGGTATGATCGAAACACCCATGTTGACCGTAGCATCTACTCCGCCCATAGCGCCTGCTACTGCAGAGAAAGCTCCTGCGAGCAGGTAGATCATGAGCATTGCCATTACATCTTCGTTGGCTGCGCCCTTTGCAAAGATGCTGAAGTTAGCGTTGATGCCTGCCTTGTAATTCATAGCGAATGCTACGAGAACAGCAATAAACATTGCTACTACTGCAGGGAACTGGTAGAATGCCATCTCTACACCCTTGGACTGCAGTACGATTCCTGCGCCGAGGTAGATGACAATGAAAACAGCGAATGGTACCAGTGCCAGTCCGTTGCCTTTTTTCTGATTGTTCATGTTTGAAATAACTCCTTTTCCTTTGATTTATACCTGATATTTCATAACAAATAAAAAGCTGCATTTTTACACAGCGTTAACCAGTTTAATTTGTTTTTGCTTAAATGTAAAATTATTTCGAAGCTGCTGTTTCTGCGTTAATTATTAAACAAATCTATAATTATATAAAAGCAACAAGCATCTCAGATGTTTATTGTGTCATTTCACAGGAACAGCCTATTTATTCAGTTATACTTAACAGCATATTAAATATGATTATTGTTTATGCAACGTGTTTACACAACATACAAGGCGTCTTTTCAGTCCGGATCCCCGAACTCAAAATCTTCCTCCCGTATGATCTGTCCCGGTTTCGCCACTATTTGTATACAGTTCGAGCTCCGCCAGCTTCTCATCTATCCTGCTCTTTATCTCACCCGTAAGAAGACTCTCGTTATGTCTGAAATATTCTTCGCATCCGAAGCGGTATATGAAATCCACGCACGACGGGTCCGCTGTGAGTTCCGTTACGATCAGAAGCATTTCCCTTCCGTCTCCCCAGCAGTCTTCCGCAAATTTTATAAGCCCCGACATATTTCCGCGGGACACCGACACTTCATCATTGATATTCCTTACGATCTCCGAATATGAATTCCTGATCATATCAAATGATTCATCATAGCCGGAAACCCGGGAGATCTTCATCGCGAGATCAGTCAGCATGTCCGCGGTCTTTCGCATAACAGCTCTTTCATTTCTGCTTATCGAACCTGCTTTGGCAGCTGCAGCAAGTTCATCGCGGACACGGGCAGCGATGCGGTCCATGTTTTCAGACGGACTGGTCTGATCATCCGCACTGCTTTTATATTCGTGAATATATTCTCTGAGCTTCTCAGCTGAATGCAGCTCATCAAGACAGTCCCGCACATCCTCTTTTACTCTTTCGAGAAGCAGTCCCGTCAGTGTATAAACCTCATCGAATCCGGCTTCCGCTGCCCTTTGCCTTATCTCTTCGCTGTATTTCCCGCTCAGGATGTCTGATACGGGATATTCGCTCTGATATTTTCTGTACAAATCATAATATACGGCAAATTCCGATGCGGTCTCCGGATCCTGCAGATACTGTATCATCAGATCCCTGTCGGCATCGATGCTGTTCTGCTCATACAGCCTCAGCATACCGGAAAGGTCTTCCCAGCCTCTCGGCGTTACTATCCTCCTTCCTGACACCGTGGTCTCTACTGAATAAAACCTGTCCCTGCGGCCATCCAGAAAAGCCGTGACAGCAGGATGAATCCCAGCACCGGCCGCATAGCCTTTCCAGGCTTCGTAGTCAGGTTCAACATCGATCTTCTTCACCCTGTCCAGAGTAACAATATCGAATTCCCGTACGGAATCGTTGTACTCAGGAGGATTTCCTGCAGCCGTTATGATCCAGCCGTCAGGTATCCTGTGCCGCCCGAAGACCTTGTACTGCAGCAGCTGCAGCATAAGAGGCGCGAGAGTCTCCGAGACACAGTTGATTTCGTCGAGAAACAGGATGCCCTCTCTGACTCCGGTCTCCTCCATCAGATCGTATATCGACGCGATGATCTCGCTCATTGTATATTCCGTAACATCATATTCGACACCGTTATATTTTCTGTGCGAAATGAACGGAAGTCCTATGGCGCTCTGACGCGTATGGTGAGTCATGGAATACGCCATTATCCCTATTCCGAGTTCCGAAGCGATCTGCTCCATTACCGCAGTCTTGCCTATACCCGGCGGGCCGATCAGCAGTACCGGCCGCTGTTTCTCTGTCGGGATCACATAGTCGCCGTTTGCATCGCGGCTCAGATATGCTCTGACCGCATTTTTTATCTGTATTTTGGCCTTGCTGATGTTCATTATCTGTCCTCTCTGAGTTCATCACGGTCTATAACTGCCCTTATCGCCCATGCCGGTACCTTCGGATGGCTGCTGCCGTCATCGGCAAACACAAAGGCAGTCCTGTAAGGAGGCTTTGTTTCAGGAAAAATGCCGAGGCCGTCAGTGAAATATATCAGTCCCTTCAGGTCGCTGAACGCACCGGCATTGATAAGACCGTTCACATAATCAAATACAGGTCTGAAATCCGTACCGCCCAGACCCTTTATTTCCATCTCCTCAAGATATCTGTCGATATCTGCAGTCTTTCTGATGACATAATCACTCTGTATTTCGGAATCACACTGCACGATATGTATGTTTATCTCTCTGAAAAAAGAATCCTGCTGCTTAAGTATGCTGCAGGTCCTGCTGATAAAGGTCTGAACCTCATCACCCGCAACGGATCCCGATGTATCCACCGCGATCACAAAATCCCTGATCCTGTGATCCTCACGGTACTCTACAGGCTCTATCAGAGGCATATTGCCGTAATGCGACAGCCCGTATGTGTAATATATATAATCGAATTCATCTTCCGAAGGCCGGATCTCCTCGCCGAACGCGGCAAATTTCCTCAGAAAATCAGCATAATCACATCGTTCACGGACGACATCTCTGATATTCTGTACAAGAGTCCCCGCTGCGGCGCCCCGTACTTTTGCGAACATTTCAAGTTCCATATCTATGCGCCTTGCGATATCCTTCCACTTATCCGGATCAATGGTATTATCATCCGTGTTTACGCCTGTCAGCTGAGAAGCTCTCGTGTTTCCTGATAATTCGCTGCTGTCGCCTTCATACCAGACACTGTGATCGTCCGGAGAAAAAATGCTTATCAGTTCATCTGTTTTCTTCTGCGATATATTCTGCGATATATTTCCCGAAACCAGTTCCCGATAAATCCTCACGGCCGTCAGCGGCCTTATCTCCCTCTTCATCTTTTTCAGAACAGCGGTCTGCCGTTCTCCGCGGCTGCTCCTCACACATGCGAGACCGAGATCGTTTATTGCCGCCTCTACAGCGATATCGCACGCAAGATCCCATTTCTGCCGGTCCTGTCTTCCGCCGAGATACGGATGCATGAAAACCGAATGCAGTACGACATGAAGATACTCCCTTGTAAGTTCTTCGGGCGAATCCCTGTATGTTCTGAGTATATAAAGAGGCGAATAATAAATGCTGCTGCCGTCTGCCGCGATACTGCTGCCGTAAATCCTACGGCTCTGCATATTGAGTGCCACATCAAGAAAACGCAGGCTGACAAGCAGCCTGTTTCTCGTCATATCCAGCACTTCCTCCGCAAGAGCGGCTGCCTTACCCTCATTTGCCGCCGCAGCATTATCTTTCTTCATTATCCTACCTGCTTCAAACGCCTGCCTGCTTCAAAGCTGCCTGCTTCCTCTCAGCAGTCTGTTTATCATCATAACTGTGCTTAGTGCATCGACTATGCTCTGCTGTATTTCGCAAAAGCGATCATACGCTTTCTGAATCTCTCCACTAATTCAGGACACGAAGGATAGTAGAGATGCGGATAGCCCCACAGATGTCCGGGACCTGCATGCATGCATTCCCACGATCTGCCGCTGCCCGGTTTGACTGCGACAGCGGCACTGCCGTTGTTATCGCTGTCGAAATAATGGAATTCGTGGCCTTTGATGCAAAGCCCCGTTATAAGAGTCTCATCGGACATTCCCCTGTCGTGCAGCGTGATATATCCGAATCTTCCGAGTCTGCCTCTGTTCGATGCTGTTCCTCTGAGCACGCCGGCCATGGGCCGGAGTTTGTCCCCGCTGTCCTCAAGCATCTCAAGAAGATACATAAAGCCGCCGCATTCCGCAAGGCTCGGCATTCCTCCTCTTATTGCATCGCGAACAGATACTCTCATGCCTGTGTTGCCGCTCAGAGTCTCAGCGTACAGCTCGGGATATCCTCCTCCGAGCAGTATTCCGTCTGCATCCTCAGGCAGGCATCTGTCATGAAGAGGCGAGAATTCCTTTATCCGTATGCCGTTCTGTTCCAGCATCCGGAGGTTCTCTTCGTAATAAAAACAAAATGCCTCATCCCGTGCGACCGCCAGTACCGGCGCGTCGCTGTTTATTACTCCGGTTTTTTCAACGCTTATGCTGCCGTCATGCAGATCTGTCCCCGGAGCCGAACAGCGTAGGGACTCCTCATTATGACAGCTGTGATATAC
Source organism: uncultured Eubacteriales bacterium (assembly GCA_902774265.1). Lineage (GTDB taxonomy): Bacteria > Bacillota > Clostridia > Peptostreptococcales > Anaerovoracaceae > Crickella. Next base: position 34,092 of record CACYHR010000016.1, on the reverse strand, counting down.
CGCAGTCTTATCCTCCGTTATAAGAGATCCGGCCCCGGACATTATCTCAAGCAGCCTTCCGGTATCCAGATTATCGGCTATCAGTCTTTCTGCATTCTTTATCTGTTCCTGTAAATCTTCTATTTCATGAGGCATCATGAGTCCGAGATGACGGCTTTCGAGCTTTATGTTCTCTGCCGTCGGGATACCTCCGAGCAGCTCTGCACTGACGCCGCGCCGTCTGCTTATCTCATCAAGGGCGCTTACCAGCAAAGGTTTTATTTGTTCATAATAATGAGGGGATATCCTGTTCAGAATGATCCCCCTTATCAGACATTCCCTGTCATCTGCCAGAATGCCTCTGATGACAGAGATCACAGTCTGCCCCATGCCCCGGCTATTCACGATAAGCACTACAGGCGTCTCCGTTATCTTCGCTACCTCATAACACGATCCCGATGCGCCCGTTCCTGCAGCTGACGCGATGCCGTCATATATACCCATCACGCCTTCTATCACTGCATATCCGTCATCAGCGTCATCACTTGTTCTGCCGGCAGCAAGGCTGCGTATCTCATTTTCGCCGGCGAAAAAAGTATCCAGATTGCCTCCCGGGATACCGAGCACCCTGCGATGGAACATCGGATCAATATAATCCGGTCCGCATTTGAACGAGCTGACATTCAGTCCCCTGTTCTTCATAAAGGACAGCAGGCCGCATGTGATAATAGTCTTGCCGCTCCCGCTCGAAACAGCCGCTGTCATTATGCGGAAACGATTCATTTACCGCCACCGATTGTAAATGCCGCGATTATTACAGGATTCTCTGCCGTCATCATATGATATTTCCCGATTTCTTTTGCTCTGCTTACAGCTACCTGCTCTATGCTGACATCACTTATGCCGCTTCCTTTTATCAGACTCTGGATTGCAGCCATAGTCTCGAGGCTTACGGCATTTACGACCACCCTTATCCTGCTTCCTGCAGCTTCTGCTTTAGTTCTCAATGCTTCTATTATACGCGCAAGGTTGCCTGAGCTGCCTCCTATGAACACATGTGTCGGAGTCTCCAGTTCAGCAAAGGCTTCAGGCGCTTTACCGTAAATAATGCCTATATTCCCCAGTCCGAATCTCTCGGAATTCTGTTTGATGAGGGCGCAGGCGTCCTCTTTCATTTCAACAGCGTACACTCTGATGTTTTCATCAAGCGCTGCTATCTCGCATGCTACCGATCCGGTACCGCTTCCTATATCATAAACGACCGAATCATCTCTCAGATCCATCTTCACTATGCTGAGATGCCTTATATTCTCCTTGCTCATCGGCATTCTGCCGCGAACAAAGCTGTCATCGCCGATAACCGGCATAATGCGTCTTCCTGTAGGATTCAGAACGCCGGCAGTCTCAGGCTCTGCCGCCTCAATTATTACCGCGTCTGTATTTTCCGTATCCTGCTGAGCTGCATTATCATTCACTACAAGCGCCGTATACAGACCGTCTCTGACGACAGAAATACATCTCTCCGGAGTCAGAGCAGCGATTATCTCATCGTCATACGAGAGCTGGCTGCCGAGTACAACAGTGCAGTGACCGAGTTCGTTCTCATTAAGCAGACCGCCGAGCATCCTGACATCTTCGGAACCGGAAAGCAGTATGAAGCTATAATGATGTTTCCTGACAGTGCTGATAACACGGGCTATGGCATCCTCATCCGTCGACTTGCCGTGTATACTGCAGAATCCGGCATCAGTATATGATACACCTGCAGCCGCGGCCAGATATGAATATGAAGAAATGCCCGGGTGGATATTGATGCTGTATTCGAATCCGTTATCACCGAGCCATTTTTCAAGCTCAGGCTTCATAGCAGCTGCTCCGCTGTAAAACCCTGTATCGCCCGAAAACAATACTGCGATCCTGTCCGGCCTTTCTTCACTGATAATCGGAATGATATCAGCTGCCCGGTAATATGGATATGCCTGTTTTTCTTTATATGGTTCTATCATTCGAGGAGCCCCGAACAGCAGCTCCGCTTTTTTTACGGCTTCAGACGCCTCAGCAGTAAGCAGTCCCGCTCTGCCCGGTCCCGTACCGACGAGATCGACCTGCATCAGCGGCCTTATACCGAAATGCTCCCGCAGCGCCTCGTTTACGGAAATTCCTTTCTGATCCGCAGGCCTTCCTATCACAAACACATCTGTCCCCGCCTCTGCTGCCGCTTCTAACTTTTCGTCATATCCGCCGGCAGAACCGCTCGATTTGCTTACTATAGTGCGTATATCGAACTGACTGATCAGAGCAAGATCAGTCTCACGGCTGAAAGGCCCCTGCATAGCTATGATCTGCCTTCCCTTCAATCCGAAAGCCTCACAGAGAGTTATACTCTCCACGGAAGGAAGCACTCTTGCGAACAGCCTTTTCCTTACTTTTTCATCCTGCGCATAAACATGCAGATCCTTACTTCCGGTTGTAAGAAGGATATTGCCTTTTGTCTCAGCCAGAGCTTCCGCACACGATGCAGCATCTCTGAACACGTGCATGCTTCCATCCTCACTGCCGCGGCTTTCTTTACGCGCTATCCGGACATATTCGGTTTTGGTCATTACGGCGGCCTCTCTGATATTGCGGGTCACCTCCGAAGCATAAGGATGAGTAGCATCGAATACGATCGAAGCCTCATTTGTCATCAGCGCTTCCATTTCTGACACATTAAGCCTGCCCTGCCTCACATCTGCAAAGCCGCCGGCCTTCATCACAGAATTGCCGTATGCTGTAGCGACACAGACTATGTGTTCTATTCCGGCATCGGATAATCTTTCCGACATCTGCCGGCCTTCCGTCGTCCCCGCGAATATCACAGGTTTTCCGGATACCGAAGCCCTCTCTGCAGCTCCGCTTATTTCTGTCTTTTCTGTAGTCTCAGTCGTCTTGATCATGTCTTCCATTGCTGTCTCCTGCGATTCTTTATCTTACATCGTGATCTTTATCAGATCACGTAACCTCTCGGTGTTATCATTCTGCCTCCGCTTATGCGGCTCTGCGAATTACCTATAAATACAGTAGTAAACATATCGACCTCTGCATCCCTGAGTTCGGCCAGACTGCAGGTCCTGTATTCTTCGCCGTCCCTGCCTATGCTGCGTACATATCCGCAGACCCTTTCAGCTTCGACAATCTCCATCAGTATATCGCACGCTTTCTTAAGATAGTCATGGCGCTTTTTGCTCGACGGATTATAGATTGCGATGGCAAAATCACCTGCCGCCGCTGCTCTCAGTCTTTTTTCGATCAGCTCCCACGGTGTCAGCAGGTCTGACAGACTGATCACGCAGAAATCGTGGTTGAGAGGCGCGCCCAATACCGCGGCTCCGCTCGAAGCTGCAGTAATGCCCGGCAATATTTCTATCTCCGCGCCGCCTGCATATCCCTCTCCGATCTCAAACATCAGAGAGGCCATGCCGTATATTCCGGCATCTCCGCTGCATACCATGGCAACATTTTTCCCTTTCGCCGCCTCTTCGAAACACATCCTGCATCTTTCCGCTTCCTGTTTCATAGGAGTCGAAAGCATTTCCTTGCCTCTGAACCTCTCTCCGAGCAGATCAAGATATACGCTATAACCGACTATCACATCAGCCTGATCCAGAGCACGCAGCGCCTGCAGAGTCATCATCGATTCCGCTCCCGGTCCGATGCCTATAACTGTTATCCTTCCTCTATTATCTCCCGCAGTGTCCATATAATCATTCTTTCTTTATGTATTTTAATAATCTTTTCAAAAGATTTTCATCTGAGACCGGACTCCACGGCCGCAATCGCCGCCGTCATTCCGTTCTCCGCGCGTTTGCGGACTATAAGCTCCGATCCGGGTCCCGCTGCAAGCACTGCTGCTCGTTCGCAAACATTATCTACGCCTGTTTTTGCCATAACAAATTCAGAATGTGAGAATTCTCCCGGCGCCTTTGCCAGCAGCTCCGCTTCGAATGTTATCAGCGGCACTCTCCATGCCTGAGAAAGAGCCCTGAGCCCTGCTTCAGCTCTTTTGATATCGATAGTAGCAATGCATCCGACGTCTCTCAGGCTGACGTCTTTTTCACGCATCACTTTCTCTGCAAAGTCTCTCAGTTCCTCAAATGATAAGCCTCTGCGGCATCCCATGCCGAGCGCATATTTTTTAGGACAGAGAACGATAGACGCCGCATCTCTGAGCCATCCTTCCGGCATGGATTCGCTGACAAGCACATCCACTTTCCTTTGTGGCGGGAAGCCTTCGACGGAAACCGTCACAGGCCGTCCTTCCAGCGCCGATGATGAGACCCTTGCGATCCCGTCCCTGTTCATGATGCTGAGGCTGTTTTCCTTTGCGAAGAGATCAACTGAAAAAGCGCCGTTTATATCAGTTGCCGTCGTGATCACAGGAACAGCACTGTACGAGGCTGCCATACATTCAGACAGTTTTGCAGCCAGTTCATTTGCTCCTCCCATATGGCCCGAAAGTATCGGAATAACGAATCTGCCGAGTTCGTCTATCACTATCACCGGAGGGTCGCTCAGCTTGTCCTTTATAAAAGGAGCAACAGTTCTGACGGCTATACCGGCCGCTCCTATAAATATAAGAGGGACCGCCTTTTCAAAAGCTGCTTTGCAGACGTCCTGAATAACGGCATCTCTGAACACCAGTCTGCTTTCATATCCGTCAAGACTGTCTCTGATAAATCTGCCGAGCTCATATCCTTTTTTTGTGAATGTGATTATTACTGCATCCATTGCCATAAGTCTGCGCTGAATCAGAGCTGCCCGCCGTCAGCATCATCACTCCTGCCGTCCGTTGAAGCTGGTCTGAACCCTGTCGCAAAGCCCTTGTCATAAAGCCTGGATTTTTCGTAATCTTTTCCGCCTAAAACATCGCCAACCAGGATAAGTGCTGTTTTAGTGATGCCGTGTTCGGCCGCAGTCTCTGCAAGCGCAGCTACAGTGCAGCGGAAATATCCCTCGTCAGGCCATGTTGCCCTGCTCGCGATCACTGCCGGAGTATCCTCTCTGTATCCTCCGTCGATAAGTCTTTTGCTCAGTTCAGCCAGCATTCCGGTGCTGAGATAAACAGCCATGGTCGAATCATGAGCAGCCCAGCTCTCTATGCTCTCCTTAGGAGGCACGGAAGTCCTTCCTGCCATCCTTGTTATAATAAGAGACTGCGATATGCCCGGAAGAGTAAATTCAAGATCCATTGCCGCCGCGGCTCCGAAAGCCGCCGAAACGCCCGGGCATGATTCATAGCGGATCCCGAGTTCGTCAAGGGCATCCATCTGTTCCCTTACAGCGCCGTAAAGGCTGGGATCTCCCGTATGCAGTCGGCAGACAGTAAGGCCTGAATCAGCGCTCTTTTTCATGACATCTATGACATCCTCAAGAGTCATGTAGGCGCTGTTATGTATCTCGGCGTCCTGCTTCGCATATCCGAGCAGTTCAGGATTTACAAGCGAACCGGCATAGATGATGACATCAGCCATGCCTATAAGCTTCATCCCCCTCACCGTTATAAGATCCGCTGCACCCGGCCCCGCTCCTACAAAATACACCTGCGGGTTCTTATTCGTGTTCTTCTGTGCATCTGTTCTTATATTTTTATGATTTTCCATTTCTTTTCTTAATCAGATTCTATGCGAAATACATCTGCTTTATGAGATCTGCTGCGCCCTCTGATGCGGCAAGCAGTCCATGCTCCTTTGTATACATGATGCATTCAATACGCGGCAGCGATCCGTTTCCGGCAGACAGTTCTGCCCTCTTTTCGAGATGCTTCAGTATCCCTTCCATTATCCCCGCACATACCGGCCTGATCAGCCCGTTTTCGTCCAGAGCATGAAACGCTTCATCTGTCGTAAGCGAGTCCAGTATCCTGACGAGCAGGGCATTATCAGCGCCCTCTCTTGCTGCAGCTGCAGCTATTATCTCCATCCTGCAGTCAGCCATATGTGAATGTGTATTCATTATTCCGCCCGCTATCTTGACCAGCTTGCCTGCGTGTCCTGTCAGCAAAACACTGTCAAAACCGAGCTGAACTATTATATCGATCGTTTCTCCTATGAAATTGCTGCATTTGACACTGCGGTCAAGATCAGCTCCGTAGGTCTCTTTCATGAAATCAAGACCGTAATTGCCCGGAGAAATAAAGGCTGTCGTGTTTCCCTCAGCTTTCTTCTGTCTGAGCTCCACTCTTATTGTATCGACTATAGCCCTTTCACTCATGGGTTCCACCACGCCTGATGTCCCTATTATTGAGATACCGCCTTCTATCCCGAGTCTCGGATTGAAAGTCTTTTTCGCTATCTCCGATCCTCCGGGGACAGAGATAGTCACCTTCAGATCACCGCTGTGATCACACAGTCTGCAGATCTCCATGAGTTCTTTCGTGATCATCCGTCGCGGGACTGAGTTGATGGCATATTCTCCGACAGGCTGATCCAGGCCCGGCCTTGTTACACGGCCTACGCCTTCACCTCCTGTTATGATGATATGCGGCTCTGAAGTGCGTACAGTCTCTTCATCCGCTGCACAGACATTGTATCCGTCCGAAAATCTTCCTTCTCTGCAGGCTGCAGAAACAGGATCTGCATATCTTACTTCGGCATAGATAAGCGCACCTGTTGTAACGTCCGGATCGTCTCCTCCGTCCTTTCTGACGGCACATCTGACATAATCCTCTGTTTTTGTTATATCCAGAATATCCGCGTCAAATGTAAGTCCTTTTGGTGTGATCAGTGAGACCTTATCCGCAATATTACCGGTCAGCAGCATAAGGCATGCAGCTCTTGCGGCCGCAGCTGCACAACTCCCCGTTGTGAAACCTTTTCTCAGGGTATCATTTTTCATCATATCATTTCTTCACAGTCCGTTACCCGGCCGGAATCATATTTTGATGCTGTACTTCACCGCGCAGGATCTATCCCGTACAGCAGAGCGTTCACTATTGCGGCCGCTACATTGCTCCCGCCCTTGCGCCCGCGGTTCACTATATACGGAATATCCGTATCGATTATAAGTTCCTTGGATTCGACAACATTGACAAATCCGACAGGCACTCCGATTATAAAATCAGGTCTGAAGCGTCCCTCATCATACATAGCCCGCAGCGTAATAAGCGCCGTAGGTGCATTTCCTACAGCAAAGATAGTCCTGCGGCCGGAAGCAGCTATATCCGAAGCTGCATGCTCCATGCTGACGGAGGCGCGAGTCACGCCTCTCTCCGCCGCCTCCCGGGCGACATCCTCGCAAGACATATAGCAGCGGACAGATCCTCCGTATGCAGCCAGACGTTTTTTGTTTATACCCGAAAGAGCCATGCCTGTATCCGTAACTATGTCTGCTCCGCCGGCCAGAAGGTCCCTTGCTGCCCGGACGGCGTTCTCGGAAAAGACCAGACTTTCAGCATACTCAAAATCTGCTGTAGTATGTATGGCCCGCCTGATCACAGCATCTTTTTCGGGATCGAGCTCGATTCCCATTTCAGCAAGCTCATTATGTATTATTTCAAAACTTTTCTTTTCGATTTCTTCAGGTCTCATAATACGATTTCAGAGTATTTCTTTTAACGTTCTGAGAAGCACATCATTATCCTCACGATTCCTGACAGCTATTCTGTAATAGCTGTCGTCAAGCCCGTTGTAATCCGAGCATCGTCTTATCATTATTCCCCTGGAAAGCAGTTTCTGATATAATCCCGGTTTGCTCCTGAACAGAATGAAATTTGCATCACTGTCATAAAACTTTATTCCCATCATGCCGAGGCCCTGCATCAGCCTGCGCCTTTCCGCATTTATATATGTTACGGAATTCTTCATATATGATGTATTACGCATCACCTCTGCAGCTGCTTCACCCGCTCTCTCGGCGATTCGCGAAACATTCCATTCCGGCAGGTGCCGGGATATCTCCGAAAGTTTTTTTGTATCTGCGGAAAGCACGTATCCTATCCTGATGCCAGGCATTGCAAATGATTTTGTGAAGGCTCTCAGATGCAGCGCGCTGCCCCTGATCGGATCACTTTCAAGTCCGCGGACTGTGAGAGGCAGGAAACACTCATCTATAACAAGGGTAATACCCATACCGTCACAGACATCCGCCAGCCGCCTCTTGAGCTTCGCATCCATAAGCTTTCCGTCCGGATTGTTCGGATCGGCAAGTATAACCATATCTATATCTTCGCCGGGAAGTGTATACAACAATCCGTCATCAAGCCTGAAACCGTTATTCTCATCCAGAGGATACCTGATGATCTCAGCACCCACTGCGCTGAGAGCTCTTTCATAACCTGAATAGCACGGTGCAGTCACGAGAGCCCTGCGGGGTCTGAAAGCGTGACATACTGACATAAGCAGTTCGGATGCACCGCTAGAACATATAACATTGCGTACAGCAGCGTTTTCAACGGAAGCAATGCTCTCTCTCAGCTTTTGCTGGACCGGATCCGGATACTGATGCATCTCGCTCAGCCCTATAAGAGCCGCATCCATTACGCTCTGCGGAAGAGGCATGGGATTAAGACTGACCGAAAAATCGAGTCTTACCCTGTTTCTGTATATATCACCACCGTGACTGGCTCTGTCGGCTATAATATCGGGTTCCTCCTTTTTTTTGAGAACTCTCCCCTCAGCCTTGGCATGAGCCTCATCACTCATTTTATTGTACTCATCAAAAATATAGCCAGAAGACATATGATTTCCCCAAGTACTGATGAAATGATCATCAGTCTGTTTACCCTTACTATATCATAAGACTCTATAGGTCTTGTATCATCACCTATCGTCGGCTTATGAACGATTTTACCGAAATAACTTGCATCGCCCGCCAGCTGCAGTCCCAGTGAACCGGCACAGGCGCTTTCTGTCTGTGCAGCATTAGGGCTTTTATGATTGCGCCTGTCCCTCTTCCATATCCTGAATGCAGACGCCGCATCATAATCTCTTCCCGCAAAAGAGCTCGAAGCTATAAGGAGCAGAGCACTTATCCTTGCAGGGATATAATTAACTATATCATCGAGCTTCGCAGCCGCAGTCCCGAACCATTGATAGCGGTCATTTTTATATCCTATCATGGAATCCATGGTATTTACAGCCTTATAGGCAAGACCGAGGACCGGTCCGCCCACTGCGTCATACAGCATGGGAGCGATCACACCGTCAGAGAAATTCTCTGCTACAGTCTCTACCGCAGCCTTAGTGACGCCTTTTTCATCGAGCACCGCGGTATCACGTCCCACTATCATCGATACAGCTCTCCTGGCTCCTTCGAGATCTCCTTTTTCAAGCTCTTCGTATACATTCATGCTCTCTCTGCGAAGGCTTGCTGCTGCAAGCGTATAGCAGGTGAGAATCGTTTCAGCTATGATACCGGCTGCAGTTGAAATGCTGTACGCTGTGATCATCAAAGCCGCTGCAGCGAACACAGTCACAGTTAAAACGATAAGAACAAGAAATGCTCCATGCCGTCTCTCTGCAGCAGGATCACGTTTTGCAGGATCCGTGATATCTCCGAGCAGTTTTCTATCTGAAAATGCGATCAACGAACCTATCCATTTTACCGGATGAGGCATTCTGTGAGGATCCCCTATCAGAAGATCCAGCACGTACCCCGCTGCGAAAGCTGTCATATGTGCCTGCAGCAACGATATTCCCTGCATCATCCACCTCCAGATCAAAAGTAAAGCCGCATCCGTTTTCGACCAGAAAGTCATAATAATTCAGATGCGTAAGAGCACCCATTACCGACATTATCGTTCCGCCGTGCGCTACTATATAAATTTCATCCGTATCATTCGATGAGGCATGCTTCACTGCCTTTGCGAGTCCGGTCATTGTCCTTTGGACAAAACTCTTCATGCTCTCACCGCCCGGTACCTGCATCGTTCCGCCGCTGTCTATCCACGCCTGATAATCAGGATTTCCATCCAGTTCCTCATGATTGTGAGGCTCAAAGATTCCGAAATCCATCTCTTTCAGTTCATCGACCTCGATAAGATCGCGTCCCGGGAACAGTATTCCGGCGGTTTCACGGGCCCTCAGCATAGGACTTACAAAAATAAGGCTGTCCTCTGCAGCTCCGTCTATGCATTTAAGAGCCGAACGCCCTTCTTCCGTCAGAGGCTCATCAGTCCTGCAGCCGCAGAATCTCCTCTCTATATTGCCTCTGGTCTTTCCATGTCTTATAAGTGTCACTCTCATTGTGTTTTCTGTCTCCATATTATCGTTTCAACGTTCCGGCTGAATCGTGACATCAGGCCCGGATCGTGTCCCGGAAACACATTTATCTGCAAGTGTTTATATATACCGCCGTCACCGCAGCGGCAGCCGCCATTGACGTCTCGCATACGGTAACGAACCATCCTGAAGTATCGCCGCTTATCCCTCCGAACTCTCTGCTGCTTTTATATTTGTACCATGCAAAACAGGCAGCAGCTGTCAGCATCACGGCTGCCCCCGCCGTCTTATGAAAATATACCATCAGTATAGCAGAAAGTGCCAGCCAAACGACACAAAGTATATTATTTGTTTTTCGGCTCTGTCCGGCACATGACGCCTCATAATACAGCATGCCTTCATTCTTTGCCGATCTGAAATTAAGTACGGAAACAGAGCTCAGCCCTCTTGCCGCAAAAAAGCCCGTTCCAAGCACACGCACAAGATCCGATGCCTGTCCGCAGTCAAGCACGACCGCAAGAGAAGCTATATATATCATGCCGCATATACATAGCCTGATTACAGCAAAGGCTCCTGTGTGAGGATCGCTCATTATCCTGAGTTTTTCCTCCCTGCTTCCGAACGAACTGAGAGCATCGGAAACATCCATGAATCCGTCGATGTGAAATCCTCCCGTCAGCAGCAACGGTACAGCCGCCATAAGAAGGCATACAGCCGTAAGAGGCAGCTGCAGTCTGTGAGCAGCTTCAAATACACAGACAAAAACTCCGCCGATCACCGCACCGACCCACGGGAACAGGGCAATACTGTACCTCATATCCTCGTCCTTCCACTCAAAATGCGGCATCGGTATCCTGGAATACAATGCAAATGTTACGGCTATGGTTCTGAATAATCTCATTCTTCTTTATCTGATCTGTCAATTCTGATGACTCTGTCCGCCAGATCTGCGAGTCTGTCATTTATTATATCAAGTATTTCTGCATATTCGGCAGTTTCATGATCAAATCCGCATTCTTTTTCGAAATGATTGCTGACTATGACCAGATTTCTGACCGAAGCGGCGAGGCGCTCAATGTCTCCGCATATCCTGTCCGCAGCCTCTGCAGCAGGGGTACGGCGCTCAAAGAGTTCGTTTGCCGTCAGATTCGATACGCATTCCAGCAATACGGTCATCTCGCTAAGGTCTTCATATTCACCGGAATATGACTGAAGCTCCTCACCGGAAATATCACAGATGTCAAAAGGTTTTTCAACAGTGATAAAGCCCTTGCCTTCACGCATTCGGCGGTGTTTTTCTATCCTCGCTTTTCCCTCGCTTCCGTAAGGTATCATCGTAGCAAGGTATATGGCTTTGCCGGGTTCGGACAGCTCAGCCGCTATATTCTCCGCTATTTCAGACTTGCCGCTGTCCGGAGTGCCGATTATGAGCACGATCGAATGCTCATCAAAGTGCTTATACTGCCCTACCTCAGTCTCTTCAAAGTTCAGCCCGTCTGAATAAAGAGCCAGAACGGCGTCAAGCAGAGGGATGAGCATAACTGCACCTGTGCCCTCTCCGAGAGAAAGATTTCCGTCTATGACGGGCTCGAGTCCGAGATTTGAGAGGATCAGCTTCATGCCCGGTTCCCTGCCCATATGCGATGCTATCATGCTGTCCTTTGTTCCGGGCACCAGCCTCTCAGCAACAAGAGCTGCAACCGCGCTGATAAATCCGTCTATTATCACCGGAATATGATTCATGGCGCCGCCTATATAAACTCCGGCAAGAGCTGCTATATCGAGACCTCCCACGCACGAGAGCATACGAAGCGTGAATTCCGGGCTTTCCCTGTCTTCGTCATCATCCGGGCAGTAAATATCAAGGGCCTTCTGTATCACTGCAATCTTCTTTTCCAGCCCTTTTGTGCTGAGCCCTGCTCCCCTGCCTGTCACATCCCGCACATCCACTCCGAGAAGGGCAGCAGCTATCGCCGAGCTGGTGGTTGTATTACCTATACCCATCTCCCCGGTCGCCAGAAGTCTGTATCCTTTTGCGCTGCAATCACAGACTACATCTATGCCCGCATCTATCGCCTCCATGCATTCATCTTCACTCATCGCAGCTTCGACGGCAAAATTCCTCGTCCCTTTCATTACCTTCCGGTCCATGACCCCGGCCGGACTGCCGTCCATATTGATACCGACATCCACTGCTATAGTGTCCGTTCTGCAGGTTTTTGCCATCTTGCATACAGAGCTTTCGCCCCTGCCCATCCAGGCAGCGACCGCAGCGGTCACATCCTGTCCTGACTGACTTATGCCTTCATCGACTATACCGTTATCAGCGCACATCATTATTACTGCACGCTTTCTTATATCGATATCTGCAGAATCATGAACTGCACCGATCCTGGCGGTAATATCCTCAAAGCGGCCGAGACTTCCGAGAGGTTTTGCCACCCTGTCCCATCTCTGTCTTATTTCTTCATATCTTTCCCTGTTAAAAGGATCAATGCTTATCAAAATGCAGCCTCCTCAAGCATATCGTATATCATGTCCATATCCATCGAAGCCCTGAGTATATCAGCAAGCCTGTCATATTCCTTTTCTTTGAAATCCCGGTGATCATCGATCGCAACCGTCTGAAGGCTCAGGCCTTTTTTGTCAGCGAGCGCTCTGACTATGGTCTCAGCTATCTCGGCCCGGTCGAATATCCCGTGTATATAGGTTCCGTATATATTTTCACGGCAGCATCCCGTGCCTTCGGACGTAAACCCTGAAAGCTGTCCGCTGCCGCTCTGAGAAGCATCGCTGCTTACGCCGTTCATGCCGGCTATGACTGTCCGTCCCATATGTATCTCGTATCCTTCAGCTGCAAGACCTTTAAGGCCGCTGAACAGGCCTGCCGCATCCTCAAAGCATCCGCTGTATCGGCAGGTCTTCTTTTCTCCCGCCAGCACCGTCGTTACGGGGAGCATACCGAGACCTTTTATGCTGCCGCCACCCTCGACGACCTCAGGATCGGAGACCGCTTCGCCCATCATCTGATAGCCTCCGCATATCCCGAATACAGGGATCCCCTTGCTGCTGCATTTTTTTATACAGTCTTCAAATCCCGCAGCTCTCAGCCACTTCAGATCGGCTATCGTACTCTTTGACCCCGGTATCACTATCATGTCAGGTTCTCCGAGTTCTCCGGCTCTGCTGACATATCTTACAGATACATCCGGGAACTGTCCGAACACATCCATATCCGAAAAATTCGATAATTTCGGAAGCCTTATCACAGCAATATCGATATCGCCTCCGCTTCCTGCCGACGTCAGCCTGCCGGACAGAGAGTCCTCGTCCTCGACCTTGATATCCATATAGGGTATGACCCCGGCAACAGCTATGCCGCACTTATCTTCAAGCATCTCTATACCGCTGTCAAGCAGCGATGCATCGCCCCTGAATTTATTTATTACAAGCCCCCTGACTCGCTCTTTTTCGCTCTCCTCGAGCAGCATGATCGTTCCCAGCAGCTGCGCGAAAACGCCCCCGCGGTCTATATCACCGACAAGCAGGACAGGCGCACCGACCATTTCGGCAAGGCCCATATTGACTATATCATTTTCCTTCAGATTGATCTCGGCAGGAGAGCCTGCGCCCTCTATGACTATGATATCCGCAATCTCTTCGAGTTTACGAAAAGCATCTTTTATTGTCGGGACGAGCTGCTTTTTAAAGGCAAAATAATCCCTCGCCTTCATATTTCCTATGGACCGGCCGTTGACTATTACCTGCGAGCCCTCATCATCAGTCGGTTTGAGCAGAATTGGATTCATACAGACAAGGGGTTCTATGCCGGCCGCCTCGGCCTGCACCACCTGAGCTCTACCCATCTCAAGACCCTCCTCTGTGACAAAGGAGTTAAGAGCCATATTCTGCGATTTGAAAGGCGCTGTCCTGTATCCGTCCTGTCTGAAAATGCGGCAAAGACCGGCCGCCAGCAGACTCTTGCCGGCATTTGACATGGTGCCCTGTATCATTATTACTTTAGACATTATTCTTTCTCTTTAGATATGTAAACGGGAATGCATCTTCTCATCAGCATCCGGCGGATCCCTCAAGACTTCTGACAAAGCCTGTATATAAGTCCCTGAGTCTGCCGTCATCCAGTCCGTACAGTCTGCTGATGATCTCATCTCTGAATACTTCATCAGGCGTTCCGGTCATTTCGACTCTGCCGTCCGCAGACACACATATGACCCTGTCGGAAACAAGATGAGCAAGCTCCGGTTCGTGCATCGACATAATGACGGCTATGCCCCTCTTGCCGGTGAGATCTCTGAGCAGATCGAGAAATTCGAGTTTGTGCTTTATATCGAGATAGGCTGTCGGTTCGTCGAGTATCATTATCTCAGGCTCCTGGCAAACCGCCCTTGCAAGCAGCACACGCTGTTTCTGCCCGTCGCTGATCTGGTCATAGCTGCTGCCTGCCAGCTCAGATACATGTACGAGTTCCATGGCTTCCTGTACTATCCGCCTGTCATCCTGCGACAGTATCCCCAGTCTGCCGGTATAAGGATATCTGCCGAGGGATATGACCTCCATACAGCTCATCCGTTCCGCCGGAGGTCGCTCCGTCAGCATTACGGCCTGCTTCCGGGCTATCTCAGCCGATGCATAGCCGTGCCTTTCCTTTCCGTCTATATATACAGATCCCGCTATAGGTTCAAGCTGACCCGCAATCGTCCTCAGCAATGTCGATTTACCGGCCCCGTTCGGTCCGATCAGAGATACTATCTCGCCCGGCTTGACTTTGATTTCCGCGCCGGCGACGATAACCTTTTTACCGTAACCCGAATCAAGATTCTCTGTTTTAATAACGGGCTCCCGGTTTACAGCTTTATTTATCATCTTCCCGACTTCCTTCCTATCAGCATTGCGATAACGACAGGCGCACCGAACACAGCAGTCATCGAGCTTATGCTCATTTCTGTAGGAGCAAACAGATTTCTCGCAAGCAGATCGCATAGCAGGCAGAAAACGGAACCTCCGAGGAAACACTGCGGTATCATCACAATCGGCCGGGATGTATCCGTAACAGACCTGATGAGGTGAGGAACTGCAATGCCGACAAAGGAGACCGGTCCGGCAAAAGCCGTCACTGTCGCCGACAGTATGCTCGACAGCGTAATCAGGCTGAGCCTGAATGCTTTTAAATTTACACCGACGCTGAGAGCATAGCGTTCACCCATCTGAAATGCGTTCATAGGTTTTGAAAGCAAAAAGGACATCAGCACAGCAGCAGCCACAACAGGCGTGATCACTTTTATATTATCCCAGCTGACAGCGGAAAAGCTCCCCATCGACCAGTTGTGAAGATTCACTATATTGGAATCATCGGCAAATGTTATCAGAAATTCCGTGACAGCAGAACAGATATAGCCCACCATGACGCCGCAGACTATCAGAACGGACATGCTTCTGACCCTGCCGGATATAAACAGTATCACAGCTGTTACGGCAAGCGATCCGACAAAAGCTGCTGTTATCATGACAAGCGAATGCAGCAGCAAACCGTGTGTCAGAGCAAAAACCATTGCGCAGGCAACAACCAGCTTAGCTCCCGAAGATATCCCGAGTATGTACGGGCCGGCAATAGGATTCGCAAAAAAAGTCTGAAGCAGAAATCCGGATACCGCCAGAGCTCCTCCAAGCAGAGCTGCTGCGATAATTCTCGGCATGCGTATGTCCCACACTATCCTGCCGAATTTTGAAGCATTATCGTGAGAAAAGAGTATGCGAAAAGCATCCCCGGCAGTCATCGAGGAGCTTCCCATCAGAATATTCATAATGACCAGCACCAGAAGCAGTATCCCCAGTACTGAGTAAGATATTATTATCCTTTTTTTATTCATATATTATTCATATCAGTGCGATACTCTGCGGGAAACCGGACTGCCCGGCTCCATGCGTTCAGGGGTGTCGGACTCCATGCGCACGGACTGCCGCGTGCTCATCTCAGTTTGTGGAAATACTCCATACCGCTGTCGTCGTCAGCACCGCAGAATATACGATTCATCTCTGTTATCATGTCCGCTGCGCCGGTCGTCTTCTGAAATACGTTTTTATTGGTGCACCAGACATCACCGTTTCTGACAGCTTTAAAATCTGCAAACTGTCCGGCCAGCGCTATCAGATCATCTGCCGAAGAAAGATCTGATTCTATAGCACTGTTATATATAAGTATATCAGCATTGACAGCCTTGTCGTAAAATGCCTCCATCTGCATATTCATCGTCGAAAGAGCATTATCCTCTTCCCCGGATATATCATCGAGGGCGTAGCTGCCTCCTGCTGTTTCTATCATTTTTGTAACATAGTCACCCGGCTTTCTGACAACCACAGAGCCGTTTGAATTGACCGAAAAGAATGCGACAGACGGAGTATTCTTTACGGAATCGGTATCTACCTCAGCTATCTTTGATGCAGCTTCATCAAAGAACTCCGCCGCCTCTTTTTCTTTTCCCAGGAGCAGACCGTAAAGCTTTATCCATTCAAGGCGTCCCAGCGGATCGTTCTCATAGCTTGATCTCTCAACCAGTACAGGTATGCCGAGTTCTTCGATCTCTTCCTTTACCTGCGGGCTGTGATAGATCATGGTTGATTCTATCGCTAGATCTGCATCCTCCTCAACCAGAGCCTCATAGTCAGGCGCACTGTACTTGCCGATATAATGAATGGCATCCTTTTCGACCGCCTCCTTTATCTCCGGTATGGCCCAGTCTTTGGCATCAGTACTGGTCATGATTACAGAATCCAGACCGCCGACCGCATTTATGAGATCCATACCCGAAGAAGCCGCCATATAGATCGAATCAGCCGGCAGCTCTATTACGGTCCTGTCTTTGACAGCATCCGGTCCGAGCCATTCAGGCAGTTTATCCTGATCAGGGACCAGCAGATATTCAAGCCCGTCTTCGATCTTTATCAGAGATATATCATCATCGTAATAGTCCACCTGAAACTGGTCTGCATTCTCAAGTTCCATACTGCCCGTTCTATGCTCATCCGGCAAAGAGCTCCGCGTATCGTCTTTCTCGCTCCCGCAGGCTGAAGCACAGCAGACACAAGCTGCAAGAATAGTAATGCAGCATATTCTTTTTAATAATATTGTGATTTTTGTCATTTTGTTAATAATAATATACAAGACAGCAGAGATACTGCCTGTTTTCGCACGGCAGCATCTCCGCTATTGAGTTTAAAACTATTTCATTGACTTAGAGTCGAAAAGAAGAGTGTATTCTATCTCATGCGGCTCGCTCATAGCAGTCGTATCTGCGATTACAGGCATCGGTCTGTCAAAGAAAAGCACCGGTATCTCGAATTCCGAATTACCCTCTTCATTGACCGGCAGATACTTTTCACCATCCACTATCATGTAGTCGTAGTGCGGACTGCTCCATCTGATCACGGCTATGCAGCTATCTCCCGACTGCCTGATGACCGCCGGCGAATCGACTTCCGCCCTTCCGCTGCCGCCTGACAGACTTACCTCCGCCTTATACTCTCCGTCTTTTATACCGAGCACAGCAGGTGTAGTGAGAACGCCCTCTTTGAACGCACTCAGAGGAAGGGATGACGCGCTGAACACCAGAGTCCTGTCATACCATTTTTCTTTTTTGTCACTGAAGGCGGCACATTTGACAGCCTTATCCAGAGACTCAACATCCACAGTGAAGGTATGCCGTCCCTCCTTATCCTCCTCAGGATAGATATATTCTTTTTCGTCTGATGCTGCAGCTTCTTCGGCTGATTTCATCACGATATATCTGTAACCTGTTCCGCCCATAGTCATGACCGCGGACATCTTTCCATCAGCAACTGTGAGGCTGCATTCCTCGATATTGAACATTGAAGAGCTGGAATCGACATTTATATCATATGTACCGTTGTTCAGCTGATCTGCTGTTACCGGCATCATGCCCTCATAGCCTACATCTTCGATATCAGTCATCTCCTCTGACGAGGCTACCTGAGAAGAATCACCCTGAGAGTCCTGCTTTTCGCTGCTGTCTCCGTTTCCGCCGCAGGCCGCGAGGGTAAGCAGCATGATGAGAGTCAGCAGCAGCACCGCCGGCCTTTTTCTTTTTATACTCATATTCTTCCTTATATGCAGTTTCCTTTTCTGCAGTTAATCACTTGTCCTACGCTCTGCTGCATCATTTCACTATTTGAGTGAATCGATGGCAGCCTGCGCATGCTCTGCATAGATCTTCTGTACCGCAGGTACCTGTCCGAGACCCTCAAGAACGCATTCCACGTCATATCCGGCAGCCTTGAACTGCGAATACCACGATTCAGGATCCTCAGGATCAGCCATATCATTATTGGCATGATCACCTGCAACTACCATCATAGGTCTCAGGATGACTCTCTTGTATTCTCCTTTGCCTACCTCTGCAAGAACATCTTCAAGAGAAGGACTGGCCTCTACTGTTCCTATATAGTAGTTGTCCATTCCCTTATCTTTCATTACGCCCTGCATTTTTTCATAAATCGCATTGGACTCAGCCTCTGTACCGTGTCCCATGAATACGATAGCGGTCTCACCGTCATCATAATCCTTGGTGACATCTATCATAGCATCAGCGACTCTGCTGAAATCTTCATCCGATGTAAGCAGCGGATCGCCGACAGCGACCTTTTCGAAGGAATCTGCGTAACCGGCAAGACTTTCCTTGAGCTCATCGTATTCAATACCGTTCATAAGATGAGTCGGCTGAACTACAAGTGTCTTTACTCCGTTGTCAACTGCTCTGTCAAGAGCCTCTTTTACATTATCGATCTTTACATTATCTCTCTTCATAATGTGATCAATAATGATCTGTGCGGTAAATCCGCGGCGAACGCTCCAGTCATCTCCTACAGCATCCTCGATAGCCTGCTCTACCGCTCCTATAGTGAGACGGCGGCTGTCATTAAAGCTGGTACCAAAGCTGACGACCAGTAATTCGTTTTCACCTATTTCGTCCTGGTTTCTCGGGTTATCCAACGATGCATCTCCTGTGTCATAATTTTCATCATCTTCTGCTTCTGCAGCTTCTTCTGTTTCGGCTTCTTCAGGCTCACTTTCCTGCTTGCTGCATCCGGTCGCAAATGCAAACATCATGATCATTGAGAGTCCCAGAAGCAGCACCAATAATTTCCTTTTCATCGTGTTACGCTCCTTTTCATACTGAATGATTACGGAATAAAAATGCCTCATTCCGGGCGGAACAAAGGCACCATAAAACAACATAATCGCTGTTCAAGGTACGGCCAATCCCGCGTGGCCCGGCTAGTCCCTAAGCCTGCACCCTTATATCCGGCAGGTTTCCTGGCTCCAGTATCAATGCGGCAGCCGTCTTCCCGCAGCATACATCCATGGTTTGCGACCGTCATGGATGCATCCCGCAGTGACTCAGCTGGCTGCAGCTCCTCTGTCACAGTGACGCGATCGTACAGGATTTTCACCTGTTTCCCTTTTACCCCTGCCATTATCAGATAATGACACGGCACCGGATATGCGCTGCTATTACAGCATACTTAGTTTATCACAGCAAACGTCGATGCTCAATCCGGGTATTATCAATAATACCTATAGCGGCAAAAAGAGCGTAGTTTTGATGCAGAGCGAGAATACGCCTGCACGGCGCGCGCAGCATACCAGGTAGTATGTGAGCACGTACGGGCAGGCGTAGACAAAGCTATGCGCAAAATACGCTCTTTTTACAGCATCTCGATAAATGCAGCTATTCTTGTATTCAGCTGCGCTACATCTGCTGTCGAGTAGTCTGTTTCTACCATGAAGTATGGTGTGTTCTTCTGTTCTGTGCAGAATCTCTCGATGGATTTGTGTTCAACATTGTAGGTATGGCATGCCTGGAGTGTCATCTCGAGTACGCCGTCTGCCTTATACTCATCGATCGTTCTTCCGAGCAGGTCATAGCGGTTAGGATTCGGTGTCATTACAGAGCAGCCGATGTTGAGATATCTCTCTGCGAGTGCGCCCCAGATGTCTTCGGCATCTTCATCCACAAGTCTGTCATACTGCTTGGCTCCTACGCAGTTCTCCATTGCAACTACGACTCCGCCGTTATCCTCTACTGCTGCAATTACTTTTTCGGTTACGCCTCCGATAGGGCATCCGGTTATTACTATACGAGGTTTTTTGCCGACATTCTTGCCTTCTGCGTATTCCTTTTCGATCTTGTCGGCAACAGCATACATTTCTGCCGCGATACCTGTACGGTCAAATTTGAATCCGCTTCCGTAGAGGACTTTGAACATATCCAGACCTGAAACAGGACACGGATCGGTCTTCATTGTATCTATAAGATGTTTTTTTGCTACCCTGATCTCATTTTCGATCTTTACGGCTTTGCGAAGATCATCATCTGTGATCGTGATACCGAATTTTTCTTCGATGTATTTTTTAAGACGGAGGCACTCAGCCTTGTAAAGAGCAAGTCCGTTTTCGCTCTGTGAATTAGGCAGATCCATCACGAAAACATCTTTGAAATCACTCATCAGCTCATACATCTTTTTCTTTCCGTCACAGGTGTTTTCGCCTACTACTATGTCGCTGAAATAGAAGAACGGGCACTTATCCTCTTTTGCAAACCCGTAGCTGGATTTGATCAAAGGACAGAGATTTGCCGGAAGATCTTTCTCTGCGGCAGGAATAGTCTCTCCTGATGTCGAGCAGAGTCCTACCTGAGCAGCTCCTGCTGCCAGTGCGATCTCTACAGGAAAATATGTA
Organism: uncultured Eubacteriales bacterium; assembly: GCA_902774265.1. Classification (GTDB taxonomy): domain Bacteria; phylum Bacillota; class Clostridia; order Peptostreptococcales; family Anaerovoracaceae; genus Crickella. The sequence continues at coordinate 13,143 of CACYHR010000016.1, read as the reverse complement.
CAGTACGCACCGATGACAGGAATTCCCTGATCCTTTACTTTCTTGACATTAACGAATGCATTTCTTCTTGCTTCTGCAAAATCATCAAATACCGCAGGCAGATCCTTGATAAGTTCCATTTTCATCTCCTCTTCTTAATTCTCTAAAACATCAGAGGTATCCATAGCTCAGCTATAAATACCTCTGTAATAATACCACTCTGAATATACGGCAGCACCGTATTATCCGGAAAAATCTATATTATAGTTTATACCGGAAACTCGATAGCGATATCTTTACCCTCTGCGATGTAGAGCTTGACAACTCCGCCGCTGAAAGTCATCTGTGTTCCGGCAGGTGCAGCTATAGCCGGTGCAGCCTCTGCTGCTTCCTCAGCCGGAGCTTCTTCTTCGCCTGCATCAGGATCCTGAATGTTATCAACGATAGCAGGTGTCAGCGGTGTCAGAGAATCGCTGGTTTCCTTGAGTGTAGCTCCGAGAGCCTGTCCTATAGTGATGCATCCATCAATATTGAGCAGACCTGTATCGATAAGATCAGGGAATATAGCAGGATCTTCAAGATTGTGGTGAGATATTTCACCCGGCTCCATTCTGCAGCAAAGTACTGCAGGATCATTCTTATGCTCTAATGCATATTCCAGTTCAATTGACATATTTATTTCCTCCCGTAATCTGATGTTTGATTATTCTAAAGCTTAAAACAGCCTCTCTAAATTGTAATTTTCATATATGAATATGACAAATTGACTCTTTAAATAAAGATGAACATAAAAATAGAAATACTCAATCTTTCTCATTCCTTTTAAAATCACCGGAAAAGCCGGCCTGATCACTCAGACCGGCTCTGCCGGTGATCTGTCAAAAGAAGTAATGTCGTATCAGCACTTCGGTCATCCTTATATGTAAATGTAAGGAGGAGACATTATTGGATTGTGTCAGATTGCATATGGTGATACTCTCTGATGATTTGTTTTAGGTCGGATGACCGAGTGCCGAATCCATTCATTAACTACTTTGCTTTACTTATAAATATCAGTTAAGAACTGTATTTAGCTAATTATTATCGCTTGCTTTTTCCTTATCCTTATCTTCGCTTTCTTTATTTGTTTTTTCTTTATTACTGTCTTCCTTATCTGAATCGCTGCTGATTCCGTCATTCTTATCAGAACTGCTGCCTTCCGCTTTGTCGCTGTTATCAGGAAGCGTACATTCCTTATCCTCATCAGCATCGTCAATGTCTTCTATATCTTCTGTATCTCCGCTTATATCTCCCGGCTTATCGTCAGGATCTGTATCGGTGATATCTTCAGCATCGCCTGCGATCTTTCCTGGATCACTGCCCGTACCGCTGTTACCGGTATTACCGGATCCGGAATCAGTGTTTCCTGATGCTCCGGATGTGTTCTGATCAGCCTTGTTCTGAGAAAGACTGTGCTCATTGCTGATCAGATCATTTATGGCATCTGCTATTCCAGCAGGCGATTCGGCTGATACACCCGGGATCACGCTGTCATGTAACATCACCATCCCGGTGAGTGCATCAACATTGAATCCGTAAATGCAGCTATTCGCATCGAAACCGACTGAATATACGATCGATCCGTTCTCACAGCTGAAGTTGACTTTAACGTTCTCAGCTTCTTCTTTGCTCAGTCCTGCCGCCTCAAGAGCCGCTATCAAAGCGCCGTCTGTACCGACATACTTACTGGTATTCGGGGTTCCGTAAGATGTTCCTGTACTCAACGCCCTGTCCTGGCCGAGTAGGACAAGTTCCTGCGTTGTCAGTCCAAGCAATGAATCAGCCGTTCCGCTCAAATCCTCTTCATCCGAGAGCTTGCGTATCAGCCACGCCTTGCCTATCGAGATACCGTGGGTTCCTGCAAATTTATCGAGTTCGTCGTCCGCTTCGACGTACTGGCCGAATATGGCCGGTGAGATTTCGGAATCCTCGAGGAACCCGTTGAGGTTATCCGAGATCTCTCTTTCGATCTCCCTGCCCTTGTCAGGATCATCAGCCCTGACTGAAAGCAGAACGGAATTGGATGTGTCGGTGAGATAGCCCTCGTCCATCATCGCCTCGACTACTTCGTCGCACGCTGAATTGACATTGCGTTTCTCGATTCTCAAATCCGAAAGGATATGTTGTCCATCTTCATTGACCGCCACTGCAGAAATAACTTTTTCATTCTTATCTATAGTAAGCTCAATGCCCGGATTGACATCGAGTCCGACTACCGCAAACGCAGGCCCGGTCCTGTTGACCAGTGAGACTCCGCCGAAGATTACGATCAGCGCTGCTGCACAGCTTGCAACCTTATATGCAGTTGATCTTACCCTTGCTTTCTGTCTCTGTGATGTATCGGCTTTAGCCTTTACAGGTCTGTATGCATCTGCTCTGTCTGTTTCAGATACAGTCATGACCGGAGTATCTGCTGACCTGCTTTCTATATTGAGTTCGGCGCGGAGACTTTGAAGTATATCAGGGGTGGAATCCTGAATGGCATTCGCCAGAGATTTCATAATGATTTCTTCATTGATCTCATCTCTGTTGTAAGTCATTTCTTTACCCCCTTTCTGTTTCTGTCTCCATCACCGGTAAGTTCCTTTCTCATCTTAGCCAATGCCCTGTTGTACTTTGAAAGCACCGTACCCATCGGCATTTCCATGATCTCCGCTATCTCGCGGTGTTTCAGTCCGCTCACCGAATACAGTGTAACGATCTGTCGTTCATCTGCATCGAGTATCTTCAGCGCCTGCTGCAGTACAGCTCTGTCTGTTACCGTATCCTGATCCTGTGTTTCGCTTACGGCAGCATCCTGATAGTCGTCTATGTCTTCAAAGATCCTGCCTGATCTGATCCGGTTATAGCACAGATTCTTTACTATCGTGAGCAGCCAGGCAATCGGCTTACCCATCGGTCTGTAGGTGACAGCACTCGTATACGCCTTGATGAATGCATCGTGCATAACGTCTTCAGCATCCTGTTTGTTTCGTAAAATCGAGAGCGCAAATCCGTATACTATGCTGGCTGTCTGATTATAGAATTCAGTGAACGCATCGCCATCACCCTGAGCCATGAGTATTATTAAGTTTTCATCAAGATCTGCTGCGTGCATCCTTAACCGTCATACCTTTATAAATCTGATGCTCCGGAAAGTATCTGCCTGTAATGCAGCCCGCCGGTCGGGAATCATTATTCTGCATTTAATTCTACAGGATTTCGCTTAGCCTTTCCATCATTCGCAGCTATCTTGCGCTCATTATTTCATTTTCATTCAGAAGGTCTTTCGTGCCCTTCTATTAATGAAACACGCGGGAACTGCATTTTATTGCATCATTTTTAAAAAAATTTTAAAAATTTTAAAAAATATTTTTTCGCATCTTCGGAACTGTACGGAACTTCCCGTAAATCCTCAGCCGGAGACCCCCGGCCGCTCTGCAAGACCATCAGAAAGGACCTGCACATCAGCCGATGCGCAGGTCCGCTCACATCATATTCAATTATGTCAGAATCACGTTGTTAATTCAATCTCATTTTGAAATAACCGCTGCTGTTTCCCGGATTTACTACTTTTATATAGTAAGTGCCTTTGACAAGCCTTCCCTTGTTCCTGGCATTATAGATATTTATCCTCTTTCCTATAGATCCCGAAGTGAACGAAAAATCCTTGTGCTTCTTACCGCTGTATACCGATACTTTGATCGCTTTGGATGATGTTCCTTCATTCATTTTGGAAAAAAGATCCAGGCAGACCTTCTGGTCTTTAGGATTTTTGAATTTATACCAGTGAACCTGCTTGCCTTCACCGGAGAAGAATACTCCGGCATAAGTTTTACTGCTCTTGATCAGGGCAGCGTCAACTTTTTTGCTGCCGTAATCGGATTCTGATGTCTTATTGAAGGTCGCTCCTATCACATAGGATTCGGAATCCGTACTTACTTCAAAGCTGTAGATGCCTTCTTTGACGCCGAGATACATCGATCCGTCCGGTTCCAGAGTCTGAAATTCCCCCGATTCTTCAGTTCTGATCCCTATAGTCGGACCGGCACCGAGACCGTCACAGTCATTAGTCAGTTCAAGATATCCCGAATCAGGAACCTGCACACGGAAAGAACCTGCGCCGGATTCAGCGCTGAGCTCTTTAACACTGTAGTCACCGTCTTCCGGTGTAACAAGCAGATCATCCTGGATATCTTCGGTGTCATCATCCGATGTGTCTTCGGACGGCGTCTCTTCATCCTCGCCCGGTTCTTCTGTATCCGCGACATCCTCAGTAACAGCCGCAAGCTTAAGTACTGTTCCGGCCATGCCATCGTCAGCGAAACTAACGAAAACAAGGCCGGCACTCATGCTGAGCGCGACCATTAGACTCAGAATCACAGAACAGATCCTTCGTATTGTGATTTTCATAATTGCACTCCCTCTACCCTGTCAACCCAGGGAACGAGATCCAGCCATATGCAATCTGCAAAATCCTTTTGTCTTCTCCTTTGAATATTGTAACACATCCTAAGCTAATTGCAATGCCCGCTGCGAATTTTTCTGAAAATCTTACGCCGGGCCATCTTACACCGGATGCAGCGCATTTTTAAAGCCGGCGGCGATGCAGTGCACCGGCGCCGGTCTCTTAAACTCTGTTATGCTGATCTTTAAATTTAGAGTGATTTAGCCGCTTTTACAATGTCTTCCGCAGTCATGCCGTATTTTTTGAGCAGTTCAGCAGGTTTTCCGGATTCACCGAACACATCATGCTGACCTACCATAGCGACTCTGCAAGGACATTTCTGCGCAGTTACCTCTGCCACCGCACCGCCAAGGCCTCCGATCACCGAGTGCTCTTCGGCTGTAACGATCTTTCCGCACTCCTCAGCAGCCTTAACGATAATATCCTCATCCAGAGGTTTTATTGTATGCATATCGATAACTCTTGCCTCTATGCCGTCTGCATGCAGTGTTTCCGCTGCCTCAAGTGCAGGAGCGACCATAATTCCCGAAGCTATGATTGCCACGTCGTTTCCTTCTCTGAGGACTGCGCCTTTGCCGATTTCAAGAACGGAATCTTCAGTATATACATTAGGAACAGCAGCTCTTCCGAGTCTGAAATATGCAGGACCTTCTTCACCGAATTCCGCTGTCATAAGCTTTTTGGTGCTGATATCGTCTGCAGGTACGATGACCTTCATATTAGGCAGAACTCTCATAAGAGCAACATCCTCGAAAGTCTGATGAGTTGCTCCGTCCTCGCCTACAGTGATACCGCCGTGTGTAGCGCAGATCTTTACGTTTGCATTCGTATGGGCAATAGAGTTGCGGACTATCTCAAAAGCGCGTCCTGCAGCGAACATTGCGAAAGAGCTTGCTGCAACTACATGACCTGAATGTGCGATTCCTGCTGCTTCCGCCAGCATATCCTGCTCCGATATGCCGGATTCTACAAATCTGTCAGGATAAGCTTTTTCAAAACCGTCTGTCTTGTTTGAACCTGAAAGGTCGGCACTCATAACTATAAGATTTTCATGATCGGCGCCGTATTCAACCAGAAACTTTCCGTAAGATTCTCTCGTTGCGATCTTTTTGACATCTGCCATTATCTGTCACCTCCCAGTTCTTTGATTGCTGCTTCAAGCTGTTCATCATTAGGCGCCTTGCCGTGCCAGCCCGCCTGATCCTCCATGAAGGATACGCCTTTGCCTTTAACGGTCTTTGCAACGATGCATACCGGCTTGCCCTTTACAGCCATAGCCTTTTCATATACATCCAGAAGTGCCTGCATGTCATGTCCGTCAACGCTGAAAGTCTCCCAGCCGAAGGCCTCGAATTTATCTTCTACAGGAACGACTTTCTTTACAGTATCGACACGTCCGTCGATCTGAAGACCGTTAAGGTCGACAACAGCGATCAGATTGTCAAGTCCGTATTTTGCTGCAGTCAGTGCTGCTTCCCAGATGATACCTTCCTGCAGCTCTCCGTCACCCGTAACTACGAAGGTTCTGCGATCTCTCTTATCCATTTTGTCGGCGAGAGCCATGCCGACTGCGTTTGAGAATCCCTGTCCGAGAGATCCCGTAGACATCTCGACACCCGGACATTTATGCATGTCAGGATGGCCCTGAAGTCTGCTGCCCAGTTTGCGCAGAGTAAGCATTTCTTCAGGATCGAAATAACCTCTGTGCGCAAGTGTTGAGTAAAGTCCCGGCGCAGCATGGCCCTTTGAAAGCACCAGTCTGTCGCGTCCCTCAGCGCATGGATCCTGCGGATCCACGTTCATTACATTGAAATAAAGCGAGACAAGTATATCTGTGACCGAAAGCGATCCGCCCGGATGTCCGGCGCCGACTGCGTGGATGCCTCTCAAAGCATCGATTCTTACACTGCTCGCTATTTCTTTCAGCTCTTGTACAGTTTTCAAAATGTTTGTCCTCCTCTTATTCGTTATCCCCATTGTGCATTAGCTTATAATATACCCAAAACCCTTTACCAATGAAATAGAGTTTTTTCGCAAATAATGTAATGTTTTTTATGCTAAATATGGAGGAATACCCCCGCCATCAGAAAATATGTACACAGAGATATCATATCAGTGATAGACGCCATCATAGGACCCGCCATAAGAGCAGGATCTATGCCTATCTTTTTAGCTACCATCGGCAGCATGGAACCGATCAGTTTTGCAATGATGACTATGAGTATCATGGAAACGCAGACTGTTACTGCGACCATCGGCGGATTATGATCAAGGCGCACTATCCTGAAATAGTTCAGAACGCTGAGGCACAGTCCGACCACAACGCCGACCCTGATCTCTTTCCACATTACCTTGATGAAGTCTCTCAGCTCTATCTCGCCCGTGGCCATACCGCGGATTATAAGTGTCGATGACTGCGAGCCGGAGTTACCGCCCGTACCCATCAGCATAGGCATATAGATTACAAGAGCGATCACAGAAGACATCGCATCTTCAAATGTTGCAAGTATCCCGCCCGTGATGAAATATGAGCACATCAGCAGGAAGAGCCACGGCAGCCTTGCCTTGACATGCTGGAACACCGACTGGTCGAGGTATTCCCTGTCCGATGTATCGATGATACCCGCCATACGCTCGATATCCTCGGTAGCCTCCTCTTCGATTACGTCCAGGATGTCGTCGACGGTAACGATACCGACGAGCCTGAATTCATTGTCAACCACAGGTATAGCCAGATATCCGTATCTGGTAAACAGATCCGATACCTCCTCCTGGTCGTCATCGACATGCGCAACCACGGGGTCATCATGCATGATATCCGAAACGAGCAAATTATCGTCAGAAATAACCAGCGCTTTGAGCGAAACGACTCCGATCAGTTTGCGGCCTCTGTCGAGTACATAACAGGTATAGATCGTCTCGGAATCGAGTCCGACCTCCTTGATGTGATCGAGCGCCTGCCTGACTGTAAAGCTCTTGTTCAGGTTGATGTATTCCGGCGTCATCAGTGCGCCGGCGCTGTCCTCTTTATATTTGAGGAAAGTATTGATCAGCCTGCGCTCGGTCTTTGGCGTTTTATCAAGAATCTTATCTACGATATTTGACGGCAGCTCTTCAAGAACGTCGATCATATCGTCGAAATCGAGTTCATCGAGAATGTATTTGATCTCGGGATCGGTTATTATATTGATGATATCGATCTGATCATCTATGCTGAGCTCTGCAAAAACATCTACGCTTATGTCCTTCGGCAGCGCGCGGAAAAGCACGACCATCCTCTGAAGATCGAACTCACGCCTGATGTCGACCAGCATTTCCGCGATCTCTACCTCATTGTGTTTAAGGAGTTCGTCCCTGCATCGGAAGTATTTCTTCTCTTCCAGCAGCTCAAATATTTTTTCGATGGACTCATCGTATGCCTGTTCCATATCAGGCACGACATTGATTGTATCCATGGGTCCGTTCCTCCTTTCCAAAACTCATGACTGTATTTTTTCACCCGGACATATCGAGCCTTACCGGCTTGTAATCTGTTTACCCAGCATTCCGAGTATGTCTTCCTCGGTTATGACTGCGACGCCGAGTTCGCGCGCCGTCCTGTTTTTGGACGATCCCGAGCCCGGGTCATTTGTTATCAGATAATCCGTCTTCGCCGATACCGAGCCGGTGACCTTGCCTCCCTCCGCCTCAATATCCGCTTTGAGCTCCTTGCGGCTCTTATAATGTTCAAGGCTTCCTGTGATAACGAACACCTTGCCCTCAAGCTCCGTCCCGGCAGCCTCATAGCTTTCGTCGAGCTCAAGCAGACCGAGCAGTTCGCTTATCACCGCCCTGTTTTCTTCATCCTCAAAGAATCTGACATAATCTCCCGCCATCACATCGCCCACACCGTCTATATCAGTCAGGCTCTCCCTGTCGAGAGACTCGATTTCACTCCACTTGTTGCGGCAGGCTCCTGCAATCAGATTCGATGTCGCGACTCCTATCCCGGGAACGCCGAGTCCGTACAGCAGTCTCGCCGGCGTAGTGTGCGACGCCCTCTGCGCGGAAGCGACGAGATTATCAAATGATTTCTGCCCGAAGCCTTCCATCTCTACGATCTCATCCCTGTGATCCTCAAGCCTGAACAGATCCGGAAAGGTCCTTATCGCGGAAATCCCTATCAGTTTGAGCAGCCCGGCTTCCGACAGGCCCTCTATATTGAGCGCATCGCGCGATACGAAATGTGAAAATTTCTTGACATGCTTTGCAATACAATCCGGATTGGTGCAGTTCAGCGTCTTAGTTCCATCGTCGTCTCTGACGACGGCCTTTCCGCCGCATACCGGACATTCCGAAGGTATCTCAATACTGCCGCTCCTCGTCAGATTGTCGCTGAGCTGAGGTATTATCATATTGGCCTTGTACACGCGTACGGTGTCCCCTATGCCAAGCTCAAGATCCTCCATTATATTGATATTGTGTACAGATGCTCTCGATACCGTAGTTCCCTCGAGTTCGACAGGATCGAATATCGCGACCGGATTGAGAAGCCCAGTTCTCGACGGGCTCCACTCTATCTCACGAAGGATCGTATCAGCATACTGGTCCCGCCATTTGAAAGCTATGGAATCTCTCGGGAATTTGGCGGTCTCTCCGAGCGAAGCCGCATATGATCCGTCATCGAGAGTCAGTACAAGTCCGTCGGAAGGAATGTCGAACTCCTTTATCGCAGATTCATAACCGTCTATTGCAGCGGACAGGCTGTCTCTGTCGACAATTACATAATCGACTGCATCAAAGCCCTGCGTTTTAAGCCACTCCATCCTTTCTGCGCGGCTGTTCAGATCAAGTCCCTCCGCCAGAGTCAGGCTGAAGGCGTAAAACCTTACCTTCCTCTCTGCCGTAACCTTTGGATCAAGCTGCCTGATACTGCCGCTGCACAGATTGCGCGGATTTTTGTATTTTGCATCGGCATCATCTATCGCTTCATTTATCTTTTCAAAATCGGAATATCTGATCACGGCCTCGCCTCTGATCATTACCTTACCTTTGTGCGAAATGGTCTTAGGCACATTTCCGCACGCGAGAACATTCGCCGTTATCAGCTCGCCTTCCGTACCGTTTCCTCTGGTCACACCCTGCACGAGTCTTCCGTTCTCATATGTCAGACCGACCGTGAGTCCGTCAAGCTTCCACGAAAGCAGGCCCTTCTGATCTCCAAGCCACGCCTTCAGCTCCTCGCGGTCCTTTGTCTTGTTAAGGGAAAGCATCTTTATTTCATGCGTAACCTTCGGAAGTCCTGCAGCAGTATCATAGCCGACATTTACGGACGGGCTGTCATCCCGTATATATCCTGTCTCGTCTTCGAGCGCCAGCAGTTCGTCGTACATCTCATCATATTCGAAATTCGTCATGATCTCGATGCCGTCCGTATAGTAGGCTTTTGAAGCCTCATTCAGTTTTTCCGTCAGCTCGTCAATTCTTTTTTTCTTGTCCAATGCCTCATCCACTGCCTTATTCTCTTCTGCTGCCACTGTCTTTACCCCTGCGAAATACCCGCATTCGTGCCGTCTTCAGCGCACTTTCTCCATTTTTACAAATCCCTTACCGAGCTTTTTTTCGCCGAATTCATCAAAGATAACCGTCATGGTCTTGGCATCCTGCATTATGACCATACCCTCGCCGAATTTCGGATGTCTCACGATATCTCCGTTCTCGAATTCGTTGCTTATCTTCTCTTTGTTCTTTGTCGCTCTTCGTGCAGCACTCAGGCTGTCAAAAGGTTTGGGCTTCGGTTCGCCGAAATATCCGTCAGCCGTACCGTGCATCCGTCCGGCAAAAATATAATCTCCCAGCATAGTCTGTCCGGAATTAGTCCTGTCTTTGACCAGACAGTCTCCATCAAGACATTTTCTGTCCATCTCATCGAGGAACATTGACTCAGTCTGCCATTCCGTCCTGCCGTACATAGTCCTCACCTGAGCACCGGTCAGATACAGTTTTTTCATGGCGCGTGTGATTCCGACATAGCAAAGGCGCCTTTCCTCCTCCATCTTTTCGGAATCCTCGAAAGCAGATATTCCGGGGAACATTCCGTTTTCCATTCCCGGAATGAAAACGACCGGAAACTCAAGGCCTTTGGCGGAATGCATCGTCATCAGTGTCACGGCATCCTCATCCTCGTCATGATTATCTATGTCCGACATCAGAGCTATCTGTTCGAGGAAAGTTCCCAGCATGGTCGTCTCCTCCGCTCCGAGGCCTTCTCCCATCAGAGCCAGCCTGTCAGATCTGATCTCGTCCTGCAGCTCAGCGACGCTGCCATCCTCTAAGCCCTTTTCAAATTCAGTGATAACGGATTTGAATTCCATTATGTTCTCTATACGCCCGTCAGCCTCAACGGTTCCGGCATCTTCAAGAGCCTTGAGATAGCCGGATCTGTTCAGAACGCTGTCGTAGATATCGGATATCATCATATTTGACTGCTCTCTGCGAAGGTCCTGTATCATCTGTACCAGCTCATGGACAGCATTCCTGCTCTTATTGCTCAGAGCAGCCTGCAGAGACTCATCGCATATAGCTTCATAAATACTCTCTCCATATGAAGCGGCATATCCCTCTATACCTGCAAGAGTCTTGGCACCGATACCTCTTTTAGGTTCGTTTATTATCCTCAGCATGGAAACATTATCGCCCGGATTCTCTATCAGGCGAAGATAAGCCATGACATCCTTGACCTCTTTGCGGTCATAGTATCTGAGTCCCGCCAGCACTCTGTACGGGATCCCCCTGATACTGAATTTTTCTTCAAAGGACCTTGACTGGGCATTCTTGCGGTAAAGCACCGCAATATCCTTGTAATCATAGCCCGCGGTCCTGAGGCTTTCTATCTCGGATCCTATCCACCAGGCTTCCTGTTTTTCGTCCTCGAGCCTGCGGTATGTGATCTTTTCCCCATCCTCTTTATCTGTCCACAGAGCCTTTTGTTTGCGTGCTCTGTTATTCTTTATCACAGAGTTTGCCAGCCTGAGTATATTTCCGTCGGAGCGGTAATTCTGCTCGAGTCTGACTGTAAAAGCGTTTTTGAAATCATTCTCAAAATCCAGGATATTACGTATATCAGCGCCTCTCCACTGATATATGCACTGGTCATCATCGCCAACCACACACAGATTGCCGTGTCGGGATGCAAGCATGCTTATAAGCTTGTACTGCAGATAATTTGTATCCTGGTACTCATCTACCATTATGTATTTGAATCTGTCAGAATAATATTCCAGTATCTCCGGATTATTTTCGAGCAGCCTGACGCCATTCCAAAGGAGATCGTCAAAATCCATCGCGTTAGCCGCCATAAGTTCGCTCTGATAGCGTCTGTAGATTTCTGCGATCGTTTTATCCTGCGGAAATCCGGAAGACTGCATCAGATATTCATCCGGTCCCTGCTCGCTCTCCTTGCATTTGCTGATCACGGACTGCAGCATAGCTATCGGATTCTCTTTATCATCCACCTTAAGATCCTTGCAGACCCTCTTGAGCAGCGACTTGCGATCCGTCTCATCATAGACCGTAAAGCCTGCCTTGTAGCCGAGGCTCTCGCAGGAATATCTGAGCATCCTAAGACACATGGCGTGAAAAGTCATCACCCACATACCGCGCGTATCTGAAACCAGCTCTGAAACGCGGCTCCTCATCTCAGACGCAGCCTTGTTGGTAAAAGTAACTGCAAGGATGCGATGCGGATCAACACCATGCTCTATCATATATGCCATACGGTGAGTCATAGTCGCAGTCTTGCCCGAACCGGCACCGGCCAGTATAAGTACAGGACCGTCAATATGTCTGACCGCCTTATTCTGTTCGCTGTTAAGATTCATGCTCATAGTTATTTAATTTTATCATATAAGGAGGCCTGATTCGTGTATTTTTTGCGACATATAAAGCATATAAAGCGCTTAAAGCGCCGGTCTGAAGCGGCAGAAACTGCAGAAACGAAAGAGCGGCAGAGAGGGGCCGGCGGATCCATGCGGCACTCACCGTGCATTTCATCGGCGTTCGCTCGGCAGGATCGGGGAATTAGTGCAAATCGCGTCTGTGACGCTAGAGCACATAATTCCAGCCGGTCCTGCTGCCGCTCACTTGTGAACTGCATCGGTTCGGCCGCGAATGTTTCCGCCGGCGCCCTCTCTGCCGCATCCCCACTATTCATCAGTGATTGAGCAGAGTCACCTGCGATGAAACTCACGCACAAAAAAGATTGCCGCAAATCTCTTGATTCGCAGCAATCCCTTTTGTCTCAATCGTTATTCGCGATTTCTACAGAGTCATCGATTTATACAAGACCCTGAGCCATCATAGCGTTTGCAACTCTCTCGAAGCCGGCAATGTTAGCGCCAGGAACCAGAGCGTTCTTGTCGCCGTAATATGTTTCACCGGCCTTTGAGCAAGCGTTGTAGATGTTCTTCATGATAGTGTGGAGCTGATCATAAACAGCCTGGTGCTGGAATGCAGTGTGACCTGCGTTCTGGCCCATCTCGATGCAGGAGCAAGCAACGCCGCCGGCATTAGCAGCCTTTGCAGGACCTACAGCTGTCATATTCTCGATCAGATACTCAAGAGCATCGTTTGTTGTAGGCATGTTAGCGCCTTCGCAGTAGAACTTGCAGCCGCCCTCAACGATCTGCTTAGCATGCTCC
>CACYHR010000015.1 GCA_902774265.1 uncultured Eubacteriales bacterium | reverse complement strand
TGCAAGATACTAAGAAAGAACTGCGGACTTGTATATATGTAAGAGGCGATTCATCCCCGCCCTGCAGAGGACGGGGTCTTCTCGCCAATATATGATAAATAGTAACACCTTAAAACACAGAAAAAATATCACCAACCGGAGTATAGAATGGCAATAGAAGTAATATCAATAGGCAGCAGCAGCTCAGGCAATTCATATCTTATAATGGCCGGCAAACATAATATAATCCTCGACGTCGGCCTAGCCGCAAAACGCATAATCGCGGCACTGGAAAAATTCAATATAACACCGGAAGAGGTTGATGCTGTCCTCGTAACTCATGAACATGTGGATCACGTACGGAGCGTAAGAGCCATCGGACGCAAATGCAAAAATGCTGTATTTATCACGAGCAGAGGCACTGCGGAGAACACAGAAAATTTCAAATACATACCGGACGAAAGACTTATGATAGCCGCATCCGGAGACAGGATTTATATGACTGAGGAAGCACCATACAAGGCACCTCAGGAGGACAAAGAAAACTACACGGCAAATCAGATTTGCTTTGAAAGAGTTCAAAACGCAAACCGAACCCTGCCTGGTGTTGTAAAATATTCAGAAAAATATAACAATATTACGATTTCGGCCTTCGCCATCAGCCATGATGCAGCTGAACCTCTAAGCTATACGATCGAATATGCAGGGGAAAAACTGGCAATCGTCACCGACACCGGCATAGTCACTGACAGTATTTATGAAGCAATCCGTGATGCAGATATACTTGTGTTCGAATCAAATCATGACGAAGATCTTTTGATGTTCGGAGAATACCCGTATCCCCTCAAAATGCGTATTAAGGGTGATTACGGACATCTTTCCAACCATTATGCCGGCGAAATACTTATGAAGCTGCTGTCAGACAGAGCCGAATGCCGGCCTGCAGGAAATTCATCGCCGCTCCATATTATGCTGGCGCATCTCAGTTTTCACAATAATGCGCCGTTTTACGCCCGTACTACAGTAGAGGAAATACTGCAAAAAAACGGCTTCGAAAAGGGCAGAGATTACACCCTTACGATAGCCGCCAGAGACGAATTAACGTTATTTGACTGATCATTTCCTCACCCAGTCAGCCTGGTCGCCACGCGACGAAACAACACGGTAGCCTATGCTGCTTATGCGTCTCTCGAGGCATGCATGGCATTCGGCCGCTTCTTCGCCGGTGCAGATCTTGCCGTCATACAGCAGATATTTCTTCCGTACATCCTTTGGCGAAAGGCTCGGCATTATTACATTTGCCCCGTGCAGAATACCTTCCTCGCGCCCCCTCGGATGGATCGTTCCGAGGGCTGTCGTCGCAGGAAGCAGAACCCGCGGAAACATGATACGCAGCATCGACAGGCAATAGAGCGTTTCCTCATAACTGCCGTCCGGCATATCGCGGAAAGGCGTATCCTGATGGTGGATAAACGGTCCGATTCCTATCATGTGCGGCTCCAGTTCCCGCAGATATTCAAAATCCTCAGCCAGATAATCATAAGTCTGGTAAGGCGAACCCACCATAAATCCTGCACCGATCTGGAAACCAATATCCTTCAGATCGCGCAGACAGCGCTTGCGGTTCTCTATCGTCAGCTCCGCAGGGTGCAGCATCGCGTAGTGCTCAGGCGAAGAAGTCTCATGCCTCAGCAGATATCTGTCCGCACCGGCGTTGTAATATTTCTCATAAGTCTCCCGTGGCCGTTCGCCCACAGACAGAGTCACCGCACATTCCGGGAAACGTCTTTTAATTTCGGCGATCAGTTCGCAGAACTCATCATCGCGATAAGTCATATCCTCACCGCCCTGCAGTACAAAAGTTTTTAACCCGAAACTGTGACCGATCCCGCAGCATTCAAGTATCTCTTCAGCGGTAAGACGGTACCGTTCCGCCTTGTCGTTTGAACGGCGGATCCCGCAGTAAAGACAGTCGTTTCTGCAGTAATTTGTAAACTCGATCAGTCCGCGCAGAAATATATCGTGTCCGTAATTCGCGACGGCGATATCCTGTGCAATCGCTCTCATGTATTCGCTGTCTTCAGCGTTGCGGTCGGTAAGCATCTTCACGAACTCATCGTGAGTCAGCGTGCCTTCCTCACGCAGCTTATCTATCAAAGGTCTCAAAACCCCCATTGCATGCCTCCTTTATGCCGGCCGGAATCTAATCCCGTCCCGTCTCACTCAATAATTCCGCCCGGAATCTAATCCCGTCCCGTCTCACTCAATAATTCCGCCCGGAATCTAACCCCATCCCGGTTTAATCAATGATTCCGCCGCCGATAACGTATTCCCCGTCATAAACAACGACCGACTGCCCCCGCGTCATTGCCCGCTGCGGTTCATCAAACTCAATTTTCACTCGGTCAGCTCCAAGAGGAATGATCCTCGCCGGCGCTTCGTGGTGACGATATCTGATCCGGGCCGATGCCCGTATATCCGAAGACGGAACATCCATGGCGATCCAGTTGAATTCCGAAGCGGTCATATCCCGTTTGAAAAGATCACCATTATCACCGAGTATTACCCTGTTGTTCTCAACATCCAGCGCGCAGACATACGCCGGCTTTTTAAGCGCCAGCCCCAAGCCCTTTCGCTGACCTATCGTATACTTGATGATACCTTTATGCTCGCCCATCACATTCCCGTGTGCATCGACAAAATCACCGTACGGGTATTCATGCCCGGTATATCCTTTTATAAAAGAAGCATAGTCGCCCCCGGGAACAAAGCATATGTCCTGACTCTCTCTCTTCTTAGCCGTGACAAGCCCCAAAGATTCAGCGACATCCCTGACTTCACTCTTCGTCATCGAGCCAAGCGGAAATAGTGTTCTTCCGAGCTGCTCCTGCGTCAGATCACACAAAAAGTAACTCTGATCCTTACCCGGATCAACACCCTTTCTAAGCAGAAATCTGCCCGCTCCGCGGTCGTGCTCTATCCTCGCGTAGTGGCCGGTTGCAATGCTGAGAGGCGGAGCCTCCGCAAGACTTCTTACTGCAGTATAGCCATTGCTATCAGCGGATTTGCCTGTATTCGCATTACCGGCATTATTCACCCCGGAATTCAAAACTACAGATTTAGAGTCCGAACTTCCGTCTGAATTTGTTGTATATGTTCCGGAATCATCATTAGAAGCTGCATTACTAAGCAAATCTCCTGCATCCGGCTGATCGCTTAGCAGATCTCTTGCACACAGCTGATATAACAAATCGAATTTAAGATGTTTGTTGCAGGCAACGCAGGGATTCGGTGTAGAGCCGTGTTCATAGGCATCAACAAAGCGATTTATTACTTCACGCTTGAAATCCTCACGCATATCATATACGACGTAGGAAATTCCGAGCCTGTTTGCGACAGCACATGCATCCTCTATACTGCTTAAACTGCAGCAGGTCTTGCCGCTGTCAAGTCCGATAGTCTCGTTATCAAATAATCTCATCGTAGCGCCCGTCGTATCGTAGCCCGCCTCTCTCACAAGGTACGCCGCCACACTAGAATCGACACCGCCGCTCATTCCAACAAGAGCCTGTTTGATCATATCTGCTCCTTATCTACACTTTGTGTGCACTTAATTTACACTTTATTTGCATTTTGTTTATGCTTTGACGCTGACATCACCGTTTAGTACCTCCAGTTTCTGAAGACTTCCGTCCCTGAGGCCCCAAAACGGCGAAAAGGACGGAAGTTTAGTACCTCCAGCCCCTGCAGCGGTCTGTCAGAGTCACCAGGTACGGCATTTGTGCACGGTAAGTCAATTACAAAAAAGTCAAATAATAAATCACTGAATACTCGATGAATTTTACCAGAGTAAATGAATAAATGCATTTACACAAAGATTGTACTAAATCACTGGCTATCGTGCCAGTAATTTAGTACAATAGATGCGCTGAATTTTGTCAGCGCATTCAAAATGCCCGTTCACTGTGAATTGACAGAAGGTTGATCAGCGGCGACAGGCGTTTTGTATATTCAGGGAATACGGCAATACGGCAGTATGGTATATGGCATTATGGAAATACGGCATATGAACGGATTCCGTATGACCCTGACATCGTAATACTGATCAGTTAACAGCGAAGCGGAGGAAGGTATG
The DNA here is from genome assembly GCA_902774265.1 of uncultured Eubacteriales bacterium. Classification (GTDB taxonomy): domain Bacteria; phylum Bacillota; class Clostridia; order Peptostreptococcales; family Anaerovoracaceae; genus Crickella. Next base: position 49,911 of record CACYHR010000015.1, on the reverse strand, counting down.
CTGAATATCAGAGTTATCTGTGTGGGAAAACTCAAGGAGAAATACTGGGAGTCGGCATGCGCGGAGTATCTCAAGAGGCTTGGCGGGTACTGCAGTCCGACTGTCGTTGAGGTCAAAGAGGCAAAGCTTCCTGCAAATGCTTCACCTGCCGATGAACAGAATGTGATGATCAAAGAAGGCAGAGATATACTGGCGAAGATAGACAGCAGTGATTATGTGATTGCTCTTGATATTCAGGGGAGAGAACTTGATTCTCCCGGAATTGCAAAGAGGATCGCAGAGATTGCATTCGATCATTCGCGTATAGACTTCATAATTGGAGGCAGTCTGGGACTGTCAGATGAAGTCAGGAAGAGAGCTGATATGAAGCTCAGCTTCGGGAAGATTACGCTTCCTCACCAGCTGGCAAGGGTGGTCCTGCTGGAACAGATATACAGGGCGTTCAAAATCAACGCCGGTGAGACATACCACAAATAAGGAATACGGTATTGATTTGAGCGCCAAACTAATATATATTACAGGCGCCGGCGAAACCCGGTTCCGGTGGCCGGATATCACAGCCGGTGCCGTGAGTACGCGATTTACATATTCAACCGGGAGCTTCGGCTCCTGAGACCATCAGCGGGGATTGTGACCGGCCACTGATGGTCGAAAATAGAACCGCCGCCTTAAAGGCGGGGACAGTCGACATCTGTTAATAATTCATATTTCATATATAAGGAAAGGATAAGGAAATGGCTAATAAATACAGCAAGAGCAATAATTCATCAAAAGCATCGGAACAGAAGACTATGCAGTACTACGAAGAGCGCCGTAAAAAGCTCAACAAGAGTGCAAAGATCATTGCGCTTGTATTGGTAGCTTCTATGGTTGTATTCTATGTGATCTCTGCAGGTCTGTTTTTCATGAATTAGAAAACAGCACAATGCAGCGCGGACCGCAGGCATAATACGTGCAAAAAGCACATATAAATCCGGATACATGCAAGTCCAAATGCAATACTGACCCGGACAGATAAACGGAAATCGGAGCGAACAGCTCCTTTTTTTTTAGCCGGGAGTAAATCTCCAACACGCGCGTTTGATTGGAGCGAGCGACTCCGTACTTATCGGAGGAGCTCAGCCTCCGTTACATGATTTTTGGCAGCAAAACTCACCGCAATATAGCTTCAAAACTGCGGTAAAGTATTGATTTTTTCAACATGTGACCGCTGTATAGACTGCGGTTCAATTGTATTTTATTGATGCTTGTGAAAAATTTTTCAATCTTATAGCCTTTGAAATTACTTAGTTCAAAGGACAAAATTTTTTTCAGAACTTTGTTTTGTTTGAAGTAAATACACTTGAAGTTTATAATAGACATGTATAGGTTTTAGGTAATGAAAGAGGTTTTATCACAAATAGGAGGTGCCTATGGAATTACAGATTCAAGACCTTGTATCCTCTATCCGTAAAGAAGGGATAGAGGCAGCTAATGCAGAAGCTGAATCAATCGTTGCAGAGGCGAAGTCGAAGGCCGACTCTATCGTCGCAAATGCGAAGGCAGAGGCTCAGCAGTTCAAAGACGCTTCTGAGAAGGAAATAGCAATTCTCAGAGAGAGCGCTGCGGTAAGTGCTGAACAGGCTAAGAGGGATGCCGTTCTGGCATTCAAGACAGAGATCCAGGGCGAGTTCGAGAAGATCCTTGCGGCAGATGTACGCAAAGAGCTCAAGGGCGAATCGCTTGGTAAATTGATCCGTGCAGCTGTAGCAGGTGAGGACGTTTCGGCATATGCTGCTGAAGTATCCGAGGTTAGCGATGCTCTTAAAGCAGAATTGGCAAAGGAGATCAAAGACGGACTCGAGATCAGACCTGCCAAAAATGTACAGAGTGGATTCCGCCTTGCATCAAAGGACGGATCCGGATTTTTTGATTGTTCAGATGATGGGATCATGGAGATGCTGATGCCATACTTCAGAAATCTGGACTTCCAGTAAAGAAGGAGGCGCAGTATGGCTTCATATTATTATCTGATAGCAAGCCTGCCTGAGCTAAGAGCAGACGGAGAGATGCCGTTCACATACGGTGAATTTCTGAACTGCTGCCAGTCAAATGTGAGTGATTCGACTTATCAGCTGCTGGAAGATCTCAGCCTTTCTTCCACCGAGGGTCCGCTCGTGTCAGAGTGGGCACAATTCTACGGAATGCTGACTAAGGAACTCAACTATCAGAGAAGTATGAATCTCGGCAAGAGCTACTCTTCCGCGTACGATAAGGACGGCTTCATTACTTCGGTTGTGAATTCCGCACTGTCGGCAAAGAACCCGCTCGAAGCTGAGAAAGTGCTGCTCGAGTATGAGTTCGAGATTCTTGACTCACTGGTTGGACTGCATATGTTTGACGCCTATGTGCTGTTCGGATATGCGATCAAATTGAAACTGCTTGAACGTCTGAACAGCTTCGAGCAGTCGAAAGGTAAGGCTGAATTCCAGTCCCTGTTTGAAGGGATACAGCAGCGCGTATACAGTTTGTAACAGGAGTGTTATATGAAAACAGAAACAGGATATGTAGCCGGAGTCAACGGTAACCTGATCAAGGTTGATTTCGATGGCTCCGTTCGAAAGAATGAAGTCGGTTACATCCTCGTTGATGATAAGCGCCTTAAGGGCGAGGTAATTCGTATCAACAACGGGGAAGTAAGTATGCAGATCTACGAGATGACAGACGGCATCAAGGTCGGCGACCAGGTAGAATTTACCGGAGAGCTGATGAGCGTAGATCTGGGTCCGGGACTGCTGACACAGGTTTTCGACGGCCTGCAGAACCCGCTGCCTGTTCTGGCTGAACAGTGCGGATTCTTCCTGGACAGAGGTGTTTACCTCAACGCGATTCCGGATAAAGACTGGGACTTCACACCGGTCGCAAAAGTCGGAGACCGCGTAAAAGCAGGCGATACGATCGGTACAGTGCCTGAAGGACTGTTCACCCACCACATCATGGTGCCTTTCATACTGAAGGGTGATTGGGAAGTAAAAGATGTCAAAAAAGCAGGCAAATACAATGTACATGCAACTATCGCTACTATAGCCAACGACAAAGGCGAAGAGAAAGATCTTACGATGATATTCACACAGCCGATCAAGCAGGCTGTAAAGTGCTATGCGGAGAGACTTCGTCCTACAGAACCGCTGGTAACAAAGATCCGCTGTATCGACTCGTTCCTGCCTGTAGCAAAGGGCGGAACATTCTGTACACCGGGACCTTTCGGCGCCGGTAAAACAGTACTGCAGCACATGCAGGCCAAGAACTCCGACGTTGATATCGTAATCGTAGCTGCCTGCGGAGAGCGTGCCGGCGAGGTAGTAGAAGTACTTAAGGAATTCCCTGAACTGACCGACCCTAAGACAGGACGTTCACTGATGGAGAGAACCATCATCATCTGTAATACATCATCCATGCCGGTAGCCGCCAGAGAGGCTTCCTGCTACACAGCAGTAACACTGGCAGAGTACTACAGACAGATGGGACTCGACGTTCTGCTGCTCGCGGACTCCACTAGCCGCTGGGCACAGGCCATGCGTGAAATGTCAGGACGTCTGGAGGAGATCCCGGGCGAGGAAGCGTTCCCGGCTTATCTGGAATCCACAATTGCGGCATTCTACGAGAGAGCGGGCAAAGTTCGTCTGAACGACGGCAGCCTCGCATCGATCACCATCGGCGGAACAGTATCACCGGCCGGCGGTAACTTCGAAGAACCTGTAACACAGGCGACCCTCAAGGTAGTAGGCGCATTCCACGGTCTTGCAAGAGAGCGTTCCGATGCCCGTAAATACCCGGCTATCCACCCGGTGGATTCCTGGTCAAAATACAACGGCGTCGTAGATATGGATCTCATTGAAAGAGCCCGCGGAATCCTCATCCGCAGCACAGAAGTCAACCAGATGATGAAGGTAGTCGGTGAGGAAGGTACTTCCGCTGAAGACTATATCATCTACCAGAAGGGCGAACTGCTGGACTCTGTATATCTGCAGCAGAACTCGTTCGATCCTATCGACGAGGCTTGCCTGCCTGCAAGACAGCGCAGAGAGTTCGGCGTACTCTATGATGCAATGATGAAGGCATACGATCTTGAAGACAAGACAGAGATCAGAGCATTCTTCAACCAGCTCAGACAGGAATTCCTCGACTGGCACGGCACAGTGTTCGAGAGCCCTGAGTTCTTCGAACAGGAAAAGAAGATCACTGACTTTTATATGTCTAAGGTCATTGACTAGGAGGTCGGTATAATATGCAAAAAGTTTATACAAAAATAGAATCAATAGTCGGTAACGTCGTTACCGTACGTGCGCCGGGCGTCAGAAACGGCGACCTTGCGCTGGTAGGCGACAGTTATGCGAATGTAATCAAACTGGATAAGGATATGGTATCCCTCCAGGTATTTGCGGGCGCTCAGGGCGTCAGCACGACAGACCCTGTACGTTTCCTGGGAAGACCGATGATGGTATCGTTCTCAGAGCACCTGCTCGGCCGTATCTTCGACGGTGCGGGCGTACCGAGAGATAACGGTCCGGCTCTTACAGAGAACATGATCCCTATCGGCGGCCCTTCATTCAACCCGGCAAAACGTATTTTGCCTAAAAAGATGATCCGTACCGGTATCCCTATGATCGACGTATTCAATACTCTCGTAGAGAGCCAGAAGCTGCCTATCTTCTCGATCTCCGGAGAGCCTTACAACCAGCTCCTCTCGCGTATAGCGATGCAGGCTGAGGTAGACGTCATCATCCTCGGAGGAATGGGACTCAAATACGATGATTACATGGAATTCCGTGACACCCTCGAAAAGGGCGGAGCCATGAGCCACACAGTAATGTTCATTCATACCGCTGCGGACCCTATCGTAGAGTGTACACTGGTTCCGGATATGTCACTGGCTGTAGCTGAGCAGTTCGCTCTCGAGGGCAAGAGAGTGCTCGTACTGCTGACAGATATGACCAACTTCGCCGATGCTCAAAAGGAAATGGCGATCACTATGGAACAGGTACCGTCCAACCGTGGTTATCCTGGAGACCTCTACAGCTCACTCGCTGCACGTTACGAAAAGGCTGTAGATATTGAAGGCGCGGGCTCGATCACTATCCTCGGCGTTACAACGATGCCTGGTGATGACGTAACCCACCCGGTACCTGACAACACAGGATACATCACAGAGGGACAGTATTACCTCAAGGGCGGACGTATCGAGCCGTTCGGATCGCTGTCAAGACTTAAACAGAACGTAAACGGCAAGACAAGAGATGACCACCGTGCAGTAATGGATGGTATGATCCGTCTGTACGCTCAGTACAAGGAGAGTCTTGAAAAGAAATCCATGGGATTCCTTATGACTGAGTGGGACGACAAGCTGCTCAAATACGGTGAGCTCTTCGAAACCAAACTGATGGATCTGAGTGTAAACATTCCTCTGGAGGATGCACTCGACCTCGGCTGGCAGATACTTGCGGAATGCTTCGAGCCTAATGAGACAGGAATGAAGACCAGTCTGATCAAGGAGAGATGGCCGAATAAAGATGCGTTGAATTAAGAAGGAGCGGTTCATGGCTATCAAACTTACAAAGAATGAACTGAAGAAGCAGAAGGACAACCTCAAACAGTTTCAGCGCTATCTCCCTACTCTGCAGCTCAAGAAGCAGCAGCTGCAGTCGGTAATCATGAAGATCAGAACTGAGCTGGAAGAGAAGGAAACCGAACGCATTCAGATGATTGGTGATTTGGACGATTGGATAGCTGTATTTGCAGAAAACGAGATCTTCGAAGAGGAGAAAAGGCTTGACCGGCTTGTACAGCCGGACAAGGTGGTGACAAAGAACGAGAACATCGCCGGCGTCACTATCCCGGCCTTCGAAGAGCTGACGTTCAAGGATATCAATTATGATGTGGATGACTATCCTCTCTGGGTTGATACTGCGGTCTTCAAGCTTCGTGAGATCGCCAGACTCGACGCAATAGTCTCGACGCTTCGCAAGCAGACAGAACTGCTCGAAGCTGAACTCCGTACGACTTCACAGAGGGTTAACCTCTTTGAAAAGGTCAAGATACCTGAAGCCAAGGAGAACATCAGGGTCATCCAGGTATACCTGGGAGACCAGCAGACGGCGGCCGTAGTTCGCGGCAAGATCTCTAAGAAGAAATTAGTGGAGGTATAGAGCGATGATTGAAAAAATGAAAATGGTTCACATCGTCACGACTGCCTCCGGAAAAGAGGAGATGCTTAAGGGCCTCAGGGATATCGGGGTCGTGCATCTCGCAGAAAAACAGAGCGCGGATCGTGAGCTGACTGAACGCTTCCAGACGCTGTCAAAGACAGCAAATGCTCTCAAGGAGTATGCTGAGCCAAAGCAAAAGGGCAGCAAAGAGATCCTGAGCGATGATGAATTCAATAAGATGTATACAGAGGTGCTGGCCGCGATGGACCGCAAGTCCGTACTCGGTCAGGAAATAAGCGCCTCGAGTTCAGAGATAGACAGGATATCGGAATGGGGTGATTTCTCGCCTGCAGAGCTGAAAGAGCTCAGAGATGCCGGATACGATTTCCATTTCTACCGCATGGGAGATAAGGATTTCCAGATGGCATCGGAGGACGAGAACATCAAACTCATCCGTCTCGCGCCTGTCGACAAGATGAACACTGCAGCAGTATTGGGAACGCTGCCACCTGAGATACAGGCGACCGAACTGGTTCTGCCTGAAAAGAGCATCTCTGAGATGCAGCAGGATATCGAGGGATGGCGCAAAGGTATCGAAGAATGCGATGCAGAACTCAAATCAGCATCGATATACGACGCCAGCTTCAAGAACCAGATGCTCAAGACGCAGAACGAGATCAATTTCTCGGCTGCGAGCGCAACAGCTCAGAGCAATACGGACTTTGTATGGATCTCCGGATACATACCTGAAGCCGACCTCGATTCATTCAAGGAAATGGCAGCTGAGAAAAAGTGTGCGTACGGTATAGAGGATGTCGCCGAAGACGACGATCAGATCCCGACCAAGGTGCGCTACGGAAAGGTATCCAAATACATACAGCCGGTGTTCGATATACTCGGTATACTGCCGGGTTACAGGGAACAGGATATATCACTCTGGTTCTTCCTGTTCTTCACACTGTTTTTCGCGATGATCATAGGAGACGGCGGCTACGGCGTGCTGATCCTGATCGCAACAATCGTGCTTTCAGTGAAAAAGCTGGTTAATAAGGATGTTTCATTCCTTCTCTATGTGCTGTCGATCGCGACCATTGTATGGGGCGCTGTGACGGGAACATGGTTCGGTATGGAAAGCGCAATGAACGTTCCGTTCCTCAAGGCGATGGTAATACCGGAATTCGCGACATATCCTGAAGTCTTCGGGCTTGAGGCCAACGTGCCGCAGAACACTATCATGAAGTTCTCGTTCACAATAGGCGCAATACAGATGGTGCTCGGATCAATACTTGCAATAAGGAAGAAAATCAGTGAGAAGAACCTCTCGTGGGTAGCCGACCTCGGATGGGCAATCGCAGTAGTTGCAATGTATCTGCTGTCGCTCTTCCTGGTAATACACGAAAACATCAATATCGTACCTGTATTTGCTGCTATCGGTGTAGCATTCGTGCTGGTAGTACTGTTCGGAGGCATGTCGCCTGACAAGACTGTCGGACAGGGACTTAAAGCCGGACTTGCGGATTCCTTCACGGTATTCCTCAACACCATCAGCTGTTTCGGTAACGTAATGAGTTATATCAGACTGTTCGCTGTCGGCATGGCCGGCGTAGCGATCTCCCAGAGCTTCAACGGCATCGCGGCCGGCATGCACGGACCGCTGATTATCCTCGGAGTCCTGGTGGTGCTGATTGGACACGGACTGAACATAATCATGTGCTTCCTCTCAGTAGTCGTTCACGGTGTTCGTTTGAACGTTCTTGAGTTCTCGGGACAGGTTGGTCTTGAGTGGACAGGAATTCCTTACGAGCCATTTAAAGAGTTAAGTAAATAAGAAAAGGAGAATTGATATGAATCTTGCATTTCTTGGTATGGCTGCGGCCCTTGGTTTATCCGCTACTGGTTCTGCATTCGGCGCAGGATTTGCCGGTATGGCATCTGTAGGTGCATGGAAAAAGTGCTACGCAAGTGGCAAACCTGCTCCATTCATCATGATCGCGTTCTCAGGTGCGCCTCTGACACAGACCATCTACGGCTTCCTCCTGATGAACTTCATCAGAAGCGCTAACTGCGATGCAGGAATGGCGATCGGCGTCGGAATCTTCGGCGGCCTTGCTATAGGCATGTCAGCACTCTTCCAGGGCAGAGCTGCGGCAGCTTCCGCTGACGCTCTCGGAGCAACAGGCAAAGGTACTGCTAACTACTTCATCGTAATCGGTATCGTTGAGACTGTAGCGCTCTTCACGCTCGTATTCAGCCTGCTGCTGCTCAACAGCTAATCTGTCGCCCCGGAACAAGGGAGAATAACAGATGTATACAGAACCCGCCGCATTCGGCGGGTTCTTTGTTACAATTCAACCATCGGCCGATTCCGAGGTATTTCGCTTATGTATGAATCTGGCTGCTCAGTGAATTGTAACCGGTTTTACCGATAAAAAATAACTGTAGAAGGGAGTCTTTACCGACTGCTTTTTTTGGAGTATATTATACAGCAGAAGGTTCAATCTTCGAATGTCGGCAGCGTGTGACGATCACCGGCCGACGATGTCAGGAGCCGAAGCTCCCGGCGCCGGTAAATGCTTCATCCGTACCAAACGGCGCTGCCGTAAAATCGGAAGCATTGATCTCCGGAGGCAGTTCCTCCGGTAAGTACGGCGCCACTCGCTCCAATAAAGCGGGCTTGTTGAAGCTTTGTTCCTGTTTGAAGGAATACTGCCGTCATGGCAAAAATATTCATTGGGAGGGAAAGACGATGGTAAACGGTTTGCTTGTAGCAGCATCAACAAAGGCGATAGAGCAGCTTCTCGGAGAAGAGGGTATCCCTTATTTAATAGATGCTAATGACGCTTATGATGATTATGGATTGATCTGGGCAAACACGCCTGCGGCAAGAAAAGAGGCCGAACTCAAAAAGGCCAGACCTGCCTTCAGACGTATTTTCTCCAAAGAACCTTATATTTACGAGATTAAGGGTGATCCGCTTGTCATAAGATTCAACGATAAAGATGTCAGGAAGAGACATGAATCGTTTGCGGAGATACTGCTCGAACGTGAGGATCTGGACTGGCGTATTGCTATTTCGATAAAAAGCGATGCAAAGGTTCTGGCAACCATGCCTGTAGCCGACAGGGATATAGCTACATACATGAACGACATCGTAAATGTGTACAACAAGATCGATGATTTCGGTGAAAGAATATTCGGGGTTCCATGCTCAAATGAATATTTCACGGAAATGAATGCGATACTCGAAAAGATCTCCAAGCATGACAGAGAAACATGGAGAGAACTCCTTAAGGATGATGACTTCGTATATGACAATATGATAACTCCTATGCTGGAGGCACTCGGTAGAGAGCTCCCGAGAATCTGCTGGGATCATCCGGGTGCACCTAAGATGCTGATAGACTATTTCTACGGCAAGATCGACTACTATTACATCAATCCTATCGACGAGGTCGGGGTTACCCGAATCGGAGCTGTCAATTCCCGCAGAGGGCTCGGCCGCATCCCGGGCAGCCCTAATCTCCATACTCCGAACGTGAGATTCCCGGCGGAGCTGCTTGATGTCAGATTTGCCAATGGCAGATACGGCGAGTTGTCCAGAGATACCGTACAGTTCACATTTGACGGAGGCTGGGCAGTATGCTGCACCATTCTGGTCGGAGAGAGCAACGAAAATGGCCGCAGCTTCGTACTTGATGTTTATCTTCCTGTAACGCCGCCCCACTGATGCTCTCAGGAGCTGAAGCTCCCGGTGTCTGTTGACGGCGTCGCTCGCTCCAATCAAGCGAGCTTGTTGGAGCTTTGCTCCTGGTTGAACCTGAGACATACATAAAAATACCCTGCTTTCCTTCTGCGATGTCAGGCAGAAGGAAAGCAGTTTTTTTATGGCGTCCGGAGATAAAATGATGCACGTCAGACATAGTCGTGTTAGAATATATGAGATACGAGCTTGCCGGAGCTTTGCTCCCGGTCGAACTGAATTATTACACTGCACAGCTTTGAAAGATATTTATTTAAATAACATAAAGGAGAAGACGTATGTTTGACATAAGAAAACTGCAGAATGGCAGCGATATAAGAGGAATCGCCATTGATGGCGTACCGGGCGAAGAGGTCAATCTGGATGTAGTCAACGCCGGACGCATAACCGGCGCATTCGTTTACTGGCTATCACAAAAGGTCCACAAGAACCCTGTAATGCTCAAGATCGCGATCGGACACGATTCCAGGCTTTCGGCAGATGAACTGAAATCCGGGGCGCTTCAGGCTATCAGCCTGTGGGGCGCAGAAGGACATGATGCAGGTCTCGCGACTACGCCGGCGATGTTTATGGCGACAGTCATGCCGCAATTTGAATTTGACGGAGCTATCATGATCACGGCCAGCCACCTGCCGTATAACAGGAATGGCTTCAAGTTCTTTACTGCCGAAGGCGGGCTGGACAAAGAGGATATAGCCGAGATACTGAAGCTGGCTGCAAAATACACATTCATAGGCGGTGTCTATGATGAGCACCGCACCAATGTAATGCAGATGTATGCAGCTCACCTTCGCCAGATGATTTCTCTCGGGCTCAAAGATGTTCCGGGATGCCTGAAGGGTATGCACATTGTCGTGGACGCAGGAAACGGAGCGGGCGGATTCTTTGCGACCGAAGTGCTGAAACCGCTTGGCGCTGATATCAGTGGCAGCCAGTTCCTGGATCCGGACGGACATTTCCCGAATCACCAGCCGAATCCTGAGAACAGCGAAGCAATGGCGTCGATATGCAAAGCCGTGCTGGACAACAAAGCGGATCTCGGCATCATATTCGATACTGACGGAGACAGATCGTCGGCAGTCGGCCCTGACGGCAAGCCAATCGCAAGAAATGAGATAATAGCTCTTGCCGCTGCTATCGGCGCAGAGGATTATCCGGGAGGCACAGTAGTTACAGACAGTATCACCTCCAACGAATTGCATGATTTCCTTGAGAACAAGCTCGGACTCAGACATTACAGATATAAGCGCGGATACCGCAATGTCATAAAGAAGGCGCAGGAATTGTCGTATAACGGTATGCAGGCCTTCCTTGCCATTGAGACATCCGGACACGGCGCTTTCTCCGATAACTACTATCTCGATGACGGAGCTTTCCTAGCTGTACAGATAGTCATAAACGCGGCTAAGCTCAAAGCAGAGGGCAAGGATATCACAGCTTTGCTCGAAGGTCTCGGTTCGCCTGCTGAATCGCTTGAGATCAGAATGAATATAACTGCAGAGGACTTCGGTGCAGTCGGTGATCAGGTACTCGCAGATCTGGAGAAATGGGTTGAAGAAAAAGACGGACTGTCTTTGGAAACTCCTAATTATGAAGGCGTTCGCGTCAACTACGACCTGCCTGCAGGCGGTGCTGACGGAGATCATGTCAGGGGCTGGTTCCTGCTGCGCAAATCGCTTCACGATCCTGTGATGCCGCTGAACATTGAATCCGAAAACGAAGGAGGGATCAACATTATGCTGCCAATGGTGCTTGATTTCATCGGAAAGTATGACGGGATTTCCGTTCCGCAGTACAGCGGCGCGAAATAGGAGGCAGAATAATGCTGAAGGATAGAAATACGGCATTGATATTGTTCACGGCAGTGTTCACAGCTGTCTGGACCGTATTTGAATTCCTGTATACGACTGTGATCGCTCATGGCAGCTACAGCTTCAGACTGGGCAATCTGGCTGAACCTTTGATTTTGGGCATTCTGCTGGGATATTTTCTGGTATACAGAAGGGTCGGAGATATAAACGACCGCCTGGAAGAAATGAAGAATGTAAGCGGGGCGGTGCTGCTGGATGTCAGACGCAGTGAAGAATTCAGCTACGGGCACATTCCCGGAGCTGTCAATCTGCCTCTGGACCGGATTGATGAGATAGAAAGCGTAGTTCCGGATAAAGAAACACCGCTGTTCATATGCTGCCTCAGGGGATCAAGGAGCAGCAGGGCGGCAAAGATACTCAGATCAAAGGGCTACACAAAAGCAGTCAGTATAGGCGGAATAGACAGATACACGGGCGAAATCGCCGAATAATAACAGACGCCGGATCAAACAGCGTTGCCGTAAGGTAGGAAGCATTGATCTGCGGAAGCTGAGCTTCTCCGATAATCAGGGTGCTGCCTGATCCCGGCTGAAACATAATAAACATTAACAGAGAACGCAGCTCGAAAATTTAACGCAAACCGGATGGATACCGAAAAAAGAGGCAGAGAAAATAACAAAAAAAGCAGGGCGGGGAGGATCGCGATGGATGTGATCATCGGCTGCCTTGCTGTTATTGTGCTGTTTTCGGGCTGGAAGGTCTGGACTATCATGCATGAATACCATAAGGATCAGCAGGTGTATGAAAATATATCTGAGACAGCACGTGCAGGGAACGAGGCAGATGAACCGGGCATAGACTTTGAAGCACTCAAAGCCGTAAATCCGGATATCGTCGCGTGGCTCAGATGTGAGGGAACTGTAATCGACTACCCGGTCGTGCAGGGCAGCGATAATGAGAAATATCTTCACACACTCTTTGACGGAAGCTCCGGCGGCTGCGGGACTTTATTTGTCGAAGCGGTCACAGAGGAGCCATTCAGACAATTCAATACGATTGTATACGGACACCATATGCGCGACGGCACAATGTTCGCATCTCTGGAGGACTTCAAAGACCCGGAATTTACCGAAGAACACCCCGAAATGGAGCTGATAACCCCGGAAGGAAGCAATCATATGCAGATATGGGCATTTGTCAATCAACCGGCAGACAGCGACATATACGCAACGAATTTTCACGAAGAAAAAGATAGGGAAGCATACATCAATCTGATCAGGGACAAAGCTGAATACCTGACAGATATCGATGACGAAATAAGCGCCGATAACAGAATAGTGATACTGAGCACATGCGCATACGAATACAAAAATGCCCGCTATATGCTTGCCTGCGTTATGAGCAGTTAGCGCGGATTCTCTGTATGGCACTGCCTTACAGTATAAAATGTATGATAAAAAAATATTTTGAAAGTAGGATTTTAGCAGAGGATATTATAAATGCGGAAAAACAAAGATAAAGAGTCTAAATCAAGAAGAGTACTATCCGAAATGATGGTGAAAGCGATGACGGTCAAAGGCCATCATGATCTTAAACGCATGCATCGCAACACAATTGATGCGCGCAGCAAAAATGAAAAACTTCTGATGCATATACTGGATGTCAATAAATACAGCGTATACGGCATGAAATACGGCTTTGAGGATATAAAGAGCGCAGAAGAATACAAAAAGAAGCTGCCGTACACGACGTTTGACGATTATGAAGATTATATCGTACAGATGATAGATAATGATAAGAAAAGTCTCATCACATCGCTTAAGCTTGTGGGATATGCACAGAGTTCCGGAAGTGTAGGAAACAGGAAATTTGTTCCCATCACACAGCCTGAGGTCAACGTATATACACGCTATACAGTAACAAGGATGCTGGCGCTTGCGGATGATTATCACAAAAAGAACAGAAAAAAAGGAAACGGCGCTTCGGGAGATATGAAATACTTCAGAGGCATGTTTACCTGCCCTTCGTTTGATGACAGATTTCCAAACGGCATGCTGTGCAGTAATATAGCGGATGTTGCGGCAAAACAGCTCGGCTTTATCTATCCGTATATACTCAATACGCCGTTCAGAAAACAGTTTACGGAGCAGGAGGTGGATTCAAAATACATCAATCTGAGGTTTTCACTTGAAGAAAAGGATACGATGTATATGTTCTGCGTGTTCTTCAGGGAGATAACTTCGTATATTGATTTCCTTGAAAATAACTGGGAGACTATGGTCGATGACATCGAGCACGGGACAGTCAGTGAGATTTCTCACGCGACACCTGAAGCGCTCAAAAAACTCAGCAAAGTCCTGAAACCGAATCCGGAGAGAGCTGCCGAGCTGAGAACCGAATTTGAGAAAGGCTTTGATGAGACCATAATAAAAAGGATATGGCCGAATATGTCGGTAATCTGCGGTATAGGCACATCCACTTTCGAACCGTTCGCAGAACTTGCGCGCAAGTATACAAAAGGAATACCTTTTGATTTTTCGATCTACGGAGCAAGCGAAGGCCTTTTTGCTGCAGTAGATGAGCTTGATTCCGGCAAACAGCTGCTGCTTATCGACAGCTGTTATTATGAATTCATTCCTCAGGATACTGATGATGAGAGCATCACGCTGTCCGTCGATGAACTTGAGATCGGTAAGGAATATGAGATAGTAATAACAAATCAGGCAGGTCTGTACAGATACAGGTGCGGAGATGTTATTAAAGTCGTTGATAAAATGAATGACTGCCCTTATATACAATTCTCACTTCGCAAAGGACAGCTCCTGAACATCACGGGCGAAAAGACTACCGAGGAGCATATGGCTGCAGTAGTCAATCTGCTTAAAGAAGAAGCCGGATGCGAAATCATCAACTGGACTGTATATAATGATTTGGATAAGCATCCGTATCATTACGTGCTGCTGCTCGAAAACGACAGCGGCATAGATATGAAGAAGTATGAGGATTTTGCTCATCAGAAGCTCTGTGAAGTTAATCCGAGGTACGCATATTTTACGGCTATCAGCGGAATGGGACGTATGACTGTAGAGAATCAGGAACCGGGAACACAAAAAGCCTGGGCGGCTATGCAGATCAGTAAAGGCGTGTCGTCAGCGCAGGTAAAGCCGGTGAGGATACTTGACACTCCGGTAAAAGAGGAATTTTTCAAAAACAGGATAAAACACTGAACGGAATAATCATTTTTCGCGCATTATTCGTGCAATCAATGAATCACTGGTGTATAATTTGAGTGTAATTGCATATGACAGTGTTTGGCAGGGGCTTTGCTTCTGCCTGAATGAAAGGAAAAGATTATGGACTACAAGATGACTATAGCAGGTCTGGAAAGACATCTTCCTCTTTGTAAGATCACCGATGACCTTTACATCGCGGGTTTTATCATGTTCAACGATGTGGAGATTACAGAAGCCTGTGCAAGGGAACTGCTCAGGCGTGCGCCTGAATTCGATGTTCTGATCACTGCCGAGAGCAAAGGCATTCCTCTCTGCTATGAGATGTCGCGTCAGTCGGGCAAACCTTACATCGTAGCCCGTAAAGGACCGAAGCTTTACATGCAGGATATCGTAACTGTCCATGTCAATTCGATAACAACATCACATGTACAGACTATGTGCCTCGGAAAGAAAGAGAGAGAGGTCATGGAAGGAAAGCGCATCCTGCTTGTAGATGATGTTATCAGCACGGGCGAATCGATCGCAGCGCTTGAGAAACTGGTCGATACAGTAGGCGGCAATATCGTCGGTAAATTCACCGTTCTGGCTGAGGGTGAAGCAGCTGACAGAGAAGATATCACATACCTCGAATATCTGCCTCTGTTCAATTCGGACGGCACTCCGCAGTAAAACACTGATAAGAAAACAGTACGGGCAACGTCGCCTGAAAAGGCCTGTACCGGATGACAGAATACAGACAATAGAACATAATTAAGGGATGACCGGCGGTCATCCTTTTATGTTTGGAGTATTTAAGTCCATAAAATTGTGCAGAAGGACGAAAAACGGTCATTGTTCTGTATTCTATACACAAAATATCGTTAAAATTTTGAGTTCAGACACAAAAAAGTGTTGACACACAATCTTCACAGTGTTATTATCAGCACTGTAATTTAAAGGAAAGGAGATCCTGTATGTACTTTGCAGCAAGCGGTATCGTCATAGTCGGCATTATCAGTGTCCTTGCAGTCGAGAGACTTATCGAGGACGGTTTTGCGCTGTAGGGCGATATGAGTACACTGGATCGAAATAAACCTGTACTTGCGGCCCGCAGCGATGCGGGCTTATTGAATGCCCTGCGGATACTGAAGAATATTTCTGCAGCATCGGTATCCCGGCATACATAAGAGTACGGTCAATTATCAACTATCACTCAGTCATATTTAAAAAAGCTTAACTAAAAGGTATTAGTAAGGAGAAAAGAATATGAAGAACAAGACTTGGACAAAAATCGCAGTAGTAGCACTGTCCTGCATGATGGTGTTCGCTATGACAGCATGCGGCGGCGGATCATCTGACGGCGGCAGTGAAGGCGGAGAGAACGTTCTGCACCTCGGCGGCGTTGGACCTCTCACCGGCCCTGCAGCGCTTTACGGAACAGCAGTAAAGAACGGAGCACAGCTCGCAGTTGACGAGATCAACGCAGCTAATCCGGACGGACTTCAGCTTGCATGGGATATGCAGGATGACGAGCACGATGCAGAGAAATCCGTTAACGCTTACAACAAGCTGGTTGACGACGGAATGCAGGTACTCGTAGGAACAGTTACAACAGCTCCATGTACAGCAGTAGCTGCTGAGGCTTTTGAAGACAGGATGTTCGCACTGACACCATCCGCTTCCGGCCCGGCCGTAACAGAAGGAAACGACAACGTATTCCAGCTTTGCTTCTCCGACCCTAACCAGGGAGTTGCCAGCGCTGACTACATCAAAGAGAACTATGCTGACAAGACAGTAGGCGTTATCTACAACAATGCTGATAACTATTCCTCCGGAATCTATGACAAATTCAAATCCGAATATGAAGCAGGCGGCAAGAAGCTCGCTGCAGTAGAGGCATTCTCCGATGATGCTAACGCTGACTTCACAGCTCAGCTGAACAGCATGAAGGATGCAGGCGTAGACCTGATCTTCCTCCCTATCTACTACACACCGGCTTCGAACATCATGACACAGGCAAGCAAGATGGGTTATGACGTAACATACTTCGGCGTTGACGGTATGGACGGAATCCTCGATCTCGAAGGATTCGACACATCACTGGCTGAGGGAGTACTCCTCCTGACACCGTTCACACCATACTCCGACGATGAGAACGTACAGAACTTCGTAAAGGCTTATGAGGATGCTTACGGCGAAACTCCGATCCAGTTCGCTGCTGATGCTTATGACTGCGTATATGCTGTATACGATGCATTCCAGAAGACCGGTCTCGATGCTTCCGCATCATATGATGAGATCTGCGAAGCAATGATCGGCGTATTCACAGGCGGAGACTTCAAGGCAAGCGGACTCACAGCTGAAGAGATGCAGTGGGATGCTTCCGGCGAAGTAAACAAGACACCTAAGGTCTGTGTAATCGAAGACGGCAAGTATGTTGAGCAGTAGGTCTTACAGTGACTAAGTGAGTATAGTTGTTAAAAAATCGGGGGCGCTGCATGGCATGTGCGGCGCCCTTGACCAGCATAAGGAAGAAGTAATATGACATTTTTAAACAGTTTGATATCAGGACTGAGTCTGGGAAGCGTATATGCCATCATCGCGCTCGGATATACGATGGTATACGGCATCTCCAAGATGCTTAACTTCGCTCACGGCGACGTAATCATGGTAGGCGGCTATGTATCTTTCTGTCTGACCATGTATGTCGGGATGAACGGATGGGTAGCACTTCTGATCGCCATGGTTGTATGCACCCTGCTCGGTATAATAATTGAAAGACTGGCGTACAGACCTCTCAGAGGTACCGGCTCGCTGGCTGTACTGATAACCGCTATCGGCGTATCGTACTTCCTGCAGAATGCAGCTCTGCTGATCTGGGGAGCCAACCCGAGAGTTTTCACAAGTCTGTTCAACGGTGCGGAAACCATTCACGCTGCAAACGGACAGCTGACAATTACACCGGAATCGCTGTTCACGATCATCGCCAACATCGTGATCATGATCGTTCTTACCCTGTTTGTCAGCAAGACCAAGGCCGGCAAAGCTATGCGCGCTGTTTCTGAAGATAACGGTGCAGCTCAGCTGATGGGAATCAATGTAAACCAGTCGATCTCAATGACATTCGCCATAGGTTCAGGACTCGCAGCCGTTGCAGGTGTTCTTATGTGCTCCGCATATCCTGTACTGATGCCTACAACAGGTGCTATGCCGGGAATCAAGGCGTTTACAGCCGCTGTATTCGGAGGCATAGGATCAATTCCGGGAGCCATGATCGGCGGACTTATACTCGGAATCATAGAGATATTCTCAAGGGCATATATCTCGACCGAGCTTTCGGATGCAATCGTATTTGCCTGTCTGATAATCGTACTTCTTGTCAAGCCGACAGGGCTGCTGGGCAAGAAGGTAAGCGAGAAAGTGTAGGTGCGCTATGGCAGACAGATTATTCAAGGCGGTAAGCGTCAGAAGCCTCAGAGGAGCTGTCAAGGGCAGTGAATACAGAAGAGAGGCATTTATTTCATACGGCATTCTTATTATCGGATACATTATACTGCAGGTCGGAGCCGCAGCAGGTCTGATAGGACACAATCTGCAGGGCCAGTTCGTGCCTATATGTGTGTACGTCTCACTTGCGATATCTCTCAACCTTGTAGTAGGTATATCGGGTGAGCTTTCACTGGGACATGCAGGATTCATGGCTGTCGGTGCATTCACCGGTATTGTTGTGACAAGAGTACTGGAGGGAAGCATAGGATTTGCGCCTCTCAGACTGATACTGGCACTCATAGTAGCTGCCATCATGGCCAGCATAGCCGGATTCATAATCGGTATCCCTATCCTCGGTCTGCGCGGAGACTATCTTGCCATCGTGACACTGGCATTCGGCGAGATCGTAAGAAATTTCATGAACGTGCTCTATTTTGCGCTGGATGATAAGGGACACCTCAAATTCGCATTCAACCACACTATCGAAGGCATAGATAACAGCCAGAGGATCATCACCGGTGCTATAGGAGCGACCGGAGTCACCAAAACCGCAACGTTTACCGGAGCAGCTCTGCTGACAGCATTCACACTGTTTATCGTGCTGAACCTCAAAAACTCCATGCAGGGACGTGCGATCATGTCGATCAGAGACAACCGCATCGCGGCAGAATCGATAGGACTCAACGTCAAGAAATATAAGCTCATGGCGTTCGTTATCAGTGCAGCTCTCGCAGGCATGGCCGGATGCATGTTCGGACAGAACTACAGTACACTGGCACCTGTAAAATTCAATTTCAACACATCCGTACTGATACTGGTATTCGTAGTTCTCGGAGGTATCGGAAACATCTGGGGCGGCATGATAGCAGCTGCACTCCTGACCGTACTGCCGGAAGCACTCAGACAGTTCTCGGATTACAGAATGCTGGCTTATGCTATAGTACTGATCGTAGTCATGATCTGTACATATAACCCGACTATCAAGTCAAGGGTCAATGCATTCTTTAAAAAGATCAAGCCTAAGAAAAAGGATAAGACGGGGAAAAAGGCCGGAAAGGAGGTGGCGTAAATGTCAGAATATGAAGATAAAAATTACGGCGTTGAAACTACCGATACCGGTCACGGCTATGAAAACAGGCAGGAAATATACTACAACGACAACGTAGGCGGCAGAGCTGTCTTTGTTGACGCAAAAGAGCATTATTCGCCTGACACACCGACCGTCACAGAGACCATCCTTCAGGAAAAGGATAAGAACAAAACACCTGTACTCGAGGTAAAAGGTCTCGGCATCGATTTCGGCGGACTGACAGCTGTAAACGATTTCAGCATAGCTATCGGACGTACAGAGATAGCCGGACTTATCGGCCCTAACGGTGCCGGAAAGACTACCATATTTAACATGCTTACCAAGGTATACGAGCCGACAAGAGGCGATATCATCTTCAACGGCAAGAGTACCAAGGGTATGAGCACAGTCGACATCAACAAGGCGGGAATGGCGAGAACCTTCCAGAACATCAGACTGTTCGACAAGCTGACCGTAGAGGAGAACATAAAAGTAGCTCTGCATCACACAACTAACTACGGTCTGCTGGACGGCGTGTTCCATACGCCTAAATACAAGCATGAGGAGTACCGCATCCGCAGGGAGGCCATGAAATACCTCAAGATCTTCGGCATGACCAAGACCGCCAGCTACAGAGCGGGATCGCTGCCTTACGGCGCACAGAGAAGACTCGAGATAATGAGAGCTCTTGCGACCAAGCCAAAGCTGCTTCTCCTCGATGAGCCGGCCGCAGGCATGAACCCGTCGGAAACAGCAGAACTGATGGATACTATCAGGGAGATCAGGGACAGATTCCAGATCGCGATTCTGCTGATCGAGCATGATATGAACCTTGTTATGGGTATCTGCGAAGGTATTGCTGTGCTCAATTACGGCAGGACGATAGCAAAGGGAAGTCCTGCTGAGATACAGAGCAATCCTAAGGTTATCGAAGCATACCTCGGTAAGAGCAGAGGTAAGATGGACGAAGAAGAGGCAGAGGAAAAAGGCGATATCGAAGCAGCACTTAAGATCGGTACTGTTGCGACAAAGGTCGATCCGAAGCCGGATGGAAAAGACGCAGGCTCAAAAGCTCACAAAGATATGGCTTCCGCAAAAGAACATGCAGACAAAGTAAAGGCCGAGATAAAAGCTGATATAGCTGAAAAACAAGGCAAGTCTGAAAAAATTCCGTCCAGAAGGGAGGTTCTGTAATGGGTACTGTACTTACAGTTGAAAATATCAACGTTTATTATGGTGCTATACATGCCATTAAGGGAATTTCCTTCGATGTAAACAGAGGCGAGATCGTTACACTGATCGGAGCAAACGGAGCCGGCAAATCGACGACTCTGCATACTGTTTCGGGACTGCTGCGCAGCAAGACCGGAGATATAGAGTTCCTCGAGAGCTCTATCGCTCACACGGCTGCACATAAGATCGTATCGATGGGTATTTCCCATGTACCTGAAGGCAGAAGAATCTTCCAGGGCATGACTGTAGAGGAAAATCTGCAGATGGGGGCGTTCGTTGCAAAGAAAGACCGTATTGCTCACAACCTGGAGTATGTTTACGAACAGTTCCCGAGACTCAAGGAAAGAACGAAGCAGATCGCGGGCACACTGTCCGGAGGCGAGCAGCAGATGCTTGCTATGGGAAGGGCTCTGATGTCCGATCCGGAACTGCTTATGCTGGATGAACCTTCAATGGGACTCGCCCCTATCCTTGTAGACCAGATTTTTGAGATCATTCAGAATCTGAACAAGGCCGGTACAACAATTCTGCTCGTAGAACAGAATGCTCAGATGGCGCTCTCCGTAGCCGACAGAGCATATGTCATCGAAACAGGACGAATCACGCTGTCGGGAACAGGTGAAGAGCTTGCAAAATCGGACGAAGTCCGCAAGGCTTATCTGGGAGGCTAAGCCGGCAGCAGATAAAAATGCGCAGGACCTGTGAGCCTGCAGAATACAGTTTTGATACAAATAAGACGGCATAGTACGCACAGATCAATATGCGCAGCTGTGCCGTTTCAATTGCTTTAACTGCGGCTTGAAATCTATTGTCGGGTCGGAAAATGAAAAAAAGGTGAAAAATAATTTCATATAATGTTCACTCGTGGAGCACCTCATGCCGCTTATTAAAGAGTCCAACATATGGTATACTTGTGGACATAATGAAAAATACGTTACAGGAGGAAGAGTGTTATGAAGAATAAACTGACGGTCATACTGGCGATGCTGATGGTACTTACTCTGTCGGTCTGCATGACTGCATGCGGAGACAAGGAAGACGCCGGTGAAGATGCTGCGGATCAGCAGACTACGGAAGAACAGCAGGATACTGAATCGAAGCCCAAGGTCGTTGCGACCATCGAAGGGATAGACGATGATCTGAGTCAGTATAAGCCGATGCAGATACAATCGATAACGCTCTTTGAAGACGGCTCGGTAGCGATAGTCCCGATTGAGGATCTCAAGAAGAATGAGATCAAGGATGACTCGGAAGCGCTTTATCCTTTTGAAGAAAGCGGAAAGGTCAATGAAGTCTACGTGGTTCCATACGGAAACGACGGATACAGAACAGTTTTGGCTTTGATGGAAGACGGTACGATTTCCGCAATCAATGGTAATGCCCTGATTGAAGATCACATTATAGCAGTTATGGACGGCGTAGCGGGAAGGGACAATTTCACTGCCGTAGAGGAGAGAGAGGACGACAGCGGGCATTATATAGTCGGCATAACGGATGACGAACAGGAAGTGGATCTTGACTTCAGCCTGAACTTCTGATTTGACGGCTGCGTATACATATGTTCAAATAAGGCTGCTGTGTGTATGATAAAAGCATATACGCAGCAGCCGTTTTGTTTACAGCACGATCACGGCCGATAGATATACTTTTTTCAGCAGAAATGGTGTATTATTAGAGACAAAGGGAAATGATGGAGGGAATAATTATGAGACGCAATATTCGCTTCGCATTAATGATGTTCACTATACTGCTGACGATAAGCGTTATACTGAGCGGCTGCAAAAGTGTCACGGGTATCAGTCTGAATTACAATTCGCTTAAAATGGCCGTAGGCGAGAGCGAGCATCTTAAAGTGACTGCGCAGGTCAAAAATGGCATCGGAAAAACTCCCGAGGTCAGACTGACATGGACTTCTACTGATGAGAATGTCGCACTCGTAAACAGTGAGGGCCTTGTTACAGCTAATGCAGCGGGCAATTGCAACATCATTTGCACGACACAGGACGGTTACGAGGCATCCTGTACAGTGACAGTTGAAGAGGAGGCGGTTTTCGAAGATGACGAAGAGAACACCGCCGGAGGAACTACTATAATAAACAATTATTATGATGACAGATATGATGCTCATTTCGATCCGTATTATGAATTTGATGATGATGACTTCGTATTTCCTGAATCCTCGGTCAGCAAATTAAGCAAGGATGAGATCCGGTCAACACTAGCTTCAATGCCGGGAGTACCTGTAACGGACAGCTTTGCACAGGATGCGATAAACGAGATATATGCAAGAAACGGATATATCTTTAAGAATAAAGATTATCAGAGATATTATGAATCAAAAAGCTGGTATTATCCGGATAGCGGCTTTACGCTTGACTATCTTAACTCGATCGAAAACTACAACATCGGTCTTCTGATGAAATACAGATAATGCCGCTCGTTTATGTTATAATCCAAAGAGTATAGCATCCCGCTTATGACGGGCAGCATGCATACAGAAAGGGACGTGGAAATGGCATATAACAGTGAAGATATACGCAGAGATGTGCTTGAATGGTTCGAGTCGGATTTCAGGGAAAGTGCAAAGGCAACGACAAGGACCGAACGTATCGATAACAACAAGGTGAGTTACAGCTTCTCCGTGGTAAACAATACGGGATATGATTTTGTAAAATTTTCATACAATCTCCGGGTAGTGAATAAAGCCGATGGCAGCAGTCTGGGCTCAGCAACGATCAATGTCGGCAACTGGAAACGCGGCGAGAAGAAGAATTTTAAATCCACTATCAGGATACCGGCAGAAGTAAAAAGCATATCTTTTGTTATGGCGGCTAATTCCGTCGATTACGAGGTCGGGATAGACGGCGAGAACAGACAGTTTGTCGAAGGAACCATCAGCTCCATGCGGGATCTTGAGGATATGATTACCGGTGCAGACGGAAGCGGCGGTATATTCGGAGAACTCTTCGGAACAGGAGGTATGCCTGAGACAACAGCGTCAGGTAGGAGTGCGGGCGCAGGCAGCAGCAGAAGAAGCACTGGTCCTGCAACAGGCAGCAGGAGCGGCGAGATAAAAACAGGAGCACAGAGGCCGCAGTCTGCGCAGAGGACACAGCGTACTGCGGGGCAGTCAACTCAGACACGAAGCTCTGCTCAGCAGACATATACCACTCCGATGCAGTCGTACACCAGACGCAAGAGTGAGAAAAAGCTAAACAAGATGAGACTCGGCAAATCCAGGGGCGCGATGTTTTCTGCAATATTTGCGGTGATGACGGGAATCTCTGCGCTTGCGGAATCTAATACTCCTGAACAGACATATACATATCTGGCGGTAGCCGGAGTGCTGGGCGTTCTGGCAGTAGTACTCAAGATCAGCAATACTCAGAGGGCAAAGAAGATACGCGCATACGAAGCAAGCGTCAATATGAAGGGCAACACCTCCCTCGATGATATCGCGGAAAAGATGAACTGCACAGTCAGCAAGGTCATCGATGATATGCAGAAAATGCTCGCGGACGGATTCTTTGCCGGAGCATATCTTGATGTAGAGAACAGACTTCTTGTGATGACAAGGAACGGAGTTCCTATTGAAGATCCTGAAAAGTCGGCAGCAGCCAGCAAGAAAGCGAGACGTCAGGCGGCGAGAGAGAAAGGTAAACTGCCTGAGAGCATAGACGATCTGATCATTATGACCGATGACAGCGAGATCAAGAGCAGGCTCAAGACCCTCAGAACAATAACAAAGAAGATCGATCAGAGAGTTGAGGAAGAACCTGAACTGACCGATCAGGTAAAGGACTTCAGAGAGAAATATTACCCTGAGGTAGTCCGTCTTACGGATGCATATAACGAAAAGATCGCAGATCTCGGCAAATTCGGAGCGGAAAAGCCTGCTGCTGATCCTGATAAGCCGGTAATAGATCTCGACCCTAACAGCCTCGAGCGTCAGGCAAACGATATCAAAAAACAACTGATAAGCCTGATAGATTCGGTTACAGAGGCATCTGAAAACCTGCTCGAAAAGCTTCATGAAGGCGAACTCATGGATATTTCTACAGATATCCAGATGCTGCAGACTACGCTTGCGAGCAAAGGTCTGCTGGATTCGGATTTCGATCTGTAGTGATGCAAATATACAATTTTCAAGTAAATAAAAGATGAAAGGCTCCGCGAGAGCCGGATACGGAGGTAGATATGGCAGATTTTGAACTTACTCCACAGACGATCGAGGATGGCACTCAGGAAATGCAGCAGGCTGTATTCGACGAAGTTAAGGATGTTGCCGAAGAAGCGGCAAAGATCGATCTCACACCTGTACTCGATGTCGATACAGCGATAAAGGAAGAGCCAAAGAAAGAGGAAAACCCGCTTGCAAAATATACTCCTGAAGAACAGAGACAGATCACTGCAGTAGCTGATAAGATAGATATCACCGACAGCAATGCTGTACTCAGCTATGGTGCAAGCGCACAGCGCAAGGTATCTGATTTTGCAGACGGAGCTCTGCAGAGCGTCAGAGGCAAGGATATGGGAGAAACAGGACAGGTTCTTTCGTCGCTGCTGGTAGAGCTGCAGCACAACGGAGAGCCAAAGAAAGGTTTCTTCTCCGGACTCTTTGACAATGCGGACAAGCAGTTCGACAGACTTAAGGCACAGTACAGCACTACAGAGGCAAATATCGACAGACTCATCAAGCTTCTTGAAGAGCATGAGCAGCAGCTTGTAAAGGACATCGTTCAGCTCGACAAGCTTTACGACAAGAACAAACTGTACTTCAAGGAAGTTTCGATGTACATAGAGGCAGGTAAGATGGCTCTCGAAAAGGCAAGAACAGAGACTCTGCCTGAACTGCAAAAGAAAGCCATGGAAACAAATCTGCCGGAAGATGCACAGGCAGCACAGGATTATGCGGACATGATCACGAGATTCGAAAAGAAGCTCTACGATCTCGAGCTGTCAAGGACGGTATGCCTGCAGTCAGCGCCTGAAATCAGAATGGTACAGAATTCGGACACTATCATGTCCGAAAAGATCCACTCCACCATCATCAATGTCATCCCGATGTGGAAGACTCAGATGGTGCTTGCTTTAAACAATTATCATACGCAGAAGGCTATTGATGCTCAGAACAAGGTCACAGAGGCTACGAATGAGATGCTCAGAAAGAATGCCGAAGCCCTGCATATGAGTTCGGTTGAGACCGCAAAGGCAAGCGAGAGAGGTATAGTTGATCTTGAGACTCTGCAGCATACAAATCAGCAGCTGATCAGCGCACTCGATGAAATACAGCAGATCCAGTCCGACGGTAAGCTTGCAAGAGCTAATGCTGAGAAGGAACTCGTCAGGATCGAAGATGAGCTCAAACAGAAAATGCTCAAGGTCGCTTCGACAGCCGGCAAATCGGCAAGCGAGCTTCAGGCTGAGATGGAGATGGAAAGGAAGTAATTAAGTGGGCGGAAAGAAGCTTTACAAATCTAAAACAAATAAAAAGCTGGCAGGTGTATGCGCCGGAGTCGCGGACTATTTTGAGATCGATCCGACTATCGTAAGGATTGTATGGTTTGTAGTTACCTGGTTTTACGGTGCGGGCATCATTCTTTATATTGCAGGAGCGCTGATACTGCCGAATGAGAGCATAGCAAAGGCTCAGATGGCTGAGGAAGCTGCAAGACCGGCTCCGAATGTTCATGTCGAACCGCTTGAGAATGCAGATGTAACTGCTGCAGATGCTGCAGCCAATGAAGGATCTGATGTTAATTTCAGCGTGAAAGAGAGTGATCCAGTAGTAAAAGAAACTGATATTGTAGAGTTCAATATGGATGAACCGACAGAATGATCTGATAATTGCATACAAAGCTTAATATGCATTCAGAAACAGGCTGATTTTTGGCCTGTTTTTGTTGTATTTTTGTAGAGTTTTGTCGTATAATTCAATTACAAATGCGTAGTCTTATACGCAGGTATTATATGTGGCTGAACAAAGCCGCAATATGGATAAAGAAAGGAGAAAACTATATGAAGAACAGAGTTAAACTAATTGTTGCTTTGCTGGCTTCAGTTCTCGTTGTCTGCGGCATGTTCACCATGACAACGTTCGCTGAAGAACCGGCACACGTTCACAGCTGGGTAGTTAATAACACGACCTATCCTGGTACTTTGGTGGGAGTTCACTGTGTTGATAATAATTGTCCGGAATCACCAGGCTGGACCTGGTTCGAAGCTGCCCCACAGGACAAGGTCTATGATGGCAAGGCTTATGATGCTGAACTGATTGGAGCACCTGCTGTATCTAAAGAATATCCTATGGCAGATATCAACAAAAAAGCTCCTGATGCAACATTCGGAGCACCTATTGCTTACAGCACGGAAGAAGGTGAACCTCTTGCAAAAGCTCCTGTAGAAGTAGGAACATATAAGGTAACTGTCCCTCTGAAGATAGGAGACCAGGTACTTGGCAATCTGACAGGAACTTTCTCAATCACTGGATTCACTGTTACGGTTGATGATTGCTGGTATGGTGAGACTGTATCACCTGTAGCGAAGATAGGTGGTAGTTCAGAATTCGATAGAAAAACCTATATGGTTGCATTCGAGTATCTTTCACTGGACAAGAGAAATGCAAAGTATGATGCTAAGAAGCCTAAGGATGCAGGTCATTACAGAGCTAAGGCTTATCTTTATAAGTATGTAGGCGAGGGCGAAGAAATAGATCTTGAAGAAGTCACTACAGCAACAGCTGACTTTGAAATCAAGAAAAATGCTGCACATGACGGTAATTTTGTTGATGTTGTATTCCTGAAGGATATCAAGGGACTGGCTAAGATCGATCCGGATGCTATTGACTTCAGCAGTCCTGAAGAATTAGAAAAGACTTTAACTGATCTCAGAGCCAAGAAAATTATCACTGATGAAGACGCTAAAGGTGAATATGGAATGCCGGTTATCGTAGTACCTGTTATCGGTGCTGGTCATAATGTATATTCCGTAAAGAAGTTCGGACCTATGACAGTAAAGTATGAGAATACAGTAAGCGGAAAGAACGGACTCTTTGTTCCGGGAGTAACTCTGCTGCCGGTAGGATCTTATAAATTTACTGTAATCGTCGGAGGTTCCAAGAACAACGACAGAATCGTTCTTGAAAAGAATGTTACAATCGATAAGACTAATCCGAAATGGATAGTTGAGCCGACTGCAAAGAAGGGTCTTGTATTCAATGATACTTATCAGAAACTGATCAATCCTGGTACAGCAGTAGGCGCTAAAGTAGTATTATATGCGATTGATTCAGGAAGCCCGGAAACAACAAAGTGGTCCAAAGCTGTTCCGACAGCAAGAGAGGCAACTGATGCGACAGGTATAGACACACCTTATAGAGTTCTGTACAAGGTAATTCCTAAGAACGACAACTACAATGAAATCGAAGGAAGCCTTAATGTTTCAATAGCAAGTGCTCCTGCAGCTGCTGATGAAGATGAAGATGAGGAGATTTCAATCCTTGCGCCTTCTAAAGTTACACAGCTCAAGGTAACCAAGAAGGGCAGAACAAGAGCTGAATTCAGATTCAGAAGAACAAAGACTGACTATTTCGATAAAATCGAATATGCATATCTGATCAAAGACGCAAAAGGCAATGTTGTCGATAAAGGAACTATTCCTCAGGACACCACCAGATATATCTATGGTAATGTTACCGGTCTCAGTAAGCATAAAACATACAGTGTAAAAGTCAGAGCTATCGGTACTATCGACGCACCAGAAGATGAAGATGATATAGTACTGAAGGGCGAATGGTCAAAAACTGTAAAATTCAGAACTAAATAATATCAGACATTGCTTTGATTATCTGAAAACAGTCATCAGACAATGAATAACAGAAAGACGGATCCGCAGGATCCGTCTTCCGTTTTTTTTAAGAAATTATGAGTAAATACTTCCGTTTAGTGGCTTTTTAGAATAAAATAACCTTTATTGAACAAGTGAATAAATCACTCGAGGGTATACACGGGTGATCGGGATACATAGAATTATTCACTGCATTGAAAATAAGGGAATGAGAAGATATCGGGGAAGTCGTTATTACATGAAACAGAAGGGAAGAGGTTTGTATATGAAAAAAAAGATTTCTATACTGCTGGTGCTGGCGCTTGTCATGTCAATGATTACGAGCGTTCCTTTGGCATCATTTGCAGGAGATACAGATTACAACGATCTGAATAATGTAAAGAAGGTCTGCTTTCAATCCTCTGACAATATAGGTGTCGATTATTTTAATGAGGATCTTTTTACAACGGATCCGACGCAGTATAATCCGCATCTTGCAATCATGTCTGTAATTGCTGCGAGTACGACAAACAACTCGCACAGATATACTGACGAGAGTGAAAAGTACAGAGCTATGTCACGGAACGCATGTGAATACCTCGAGGACTGCGGTTTTTCGGATGTTTATGTAAACGAAGATTATAAAGTGAAGCCGGATGGGACAAAAGCACCGACTATCTGCGCTCACAAGAAGATAAGCGATAGCGGAAAAGAGTATACTCTTCTCGCGGTTTTCCCTAAGAGCGGTGCTCTTGAAGCTGAGTTCTATAATGTCATGAAAGCCAGTCACTCCGAAAATGACAAGGGAGATTATGCTTACTTTTATGACACAAAAGAAAAGTCACTGCAGGCTGCAAGAGACTATATAAAAAAATTCGGCATCGAAGGTGACTTAAAGGTCTGGATAGCCGGCTACAGCCGCGGCGGCGGTGTGGCAAATCTTATGGCAGGAGAAGTAGTAGATAACCCAGCCGCAGCTCTTGGCAGCAGCGTAAGCGTTACAAATTCAGATATTTATTGCTATACATTCAGCCCGTACCGCAGTGCGGTTAATACCAGGGATCTGGATGCAGACAGATACGATGTTATCCACAATATCATAAGTGATTCGGATATAGTTATCAGGATGCCGAATGAACTTATGAGCTTCGGATGGTTAGGACAGCTGCATGATCTGAGAGACGGAGTCAACGCAGCAGATGCGCTCAGACTGATGGAGGTACACTCGGAATCCGATTATGAGTCATATATCAATGGCGGTGATCCGAACAGCTTTGCTCCTAAGAAGCTTGATTTAAAAGCTTTGCTCAAAGGTCAATTGTCACTGACAGTTGACGATGATTCATATCTGCCATACGATCAGGGTCAATTCCTGGACGGTGTTATGAATTCAATTGTGAAAATGTTCAATGAAGACGGCGGAGATGTCAGAGAAGAATACTATAAGAATTATCAGGATCCGTTCTCTGATTTCATGAAGTATTATAAATCATACGGATTCCCGGATGCAGGTACTATACTCAAAACCAAAGCAGCCGTACCGTTTGTGCTGTCAACATACATAAGTTTTCTGGCTGAAAGGAAAGCTGAAAACGGCGCTTTAAAAAATGCAGAAATCAATGCTGCCGTAGAGAGTACATTCAATGCGCTTGCAGACAAAATAGAAGATGAAAACGGAAATCTCCGCAAAGATGTGGCCAGACTGAAGGCAACTGACGCCGCATATAAGCTGCTCAGGAGACTGTATTTTGTGGAAAATACAGATATCAAAACAGATCTGAACGGAATACCTCAGAAATACAGCCTTAAAAGAGGAATAACAGTTGACGAGAATTTTGAGAAGGCAATTAATAAGATAAGTGCCAGATTATACATAATGACCCTGGACGAGATGCTGACTGCTCAGGGTGTGGACAGTGCATTAATTAGCTCCATGACAACTGAAGAAGCCGGTAATGCCATGTCGCACACATTATCACATGCTTTGTTTGACAATGAATATCAGAGCGACAGTATAAGACCTCTTGATCCGAATAATGAACAGTTTAAGCAACTTGCAACACTGATCGGCAATACCACCAGCTACGACACACTTCACTATATCGAATGCGGTCAGGCATGGGTCGAGGCTGCATGTGATTTATACAATGATTACGAAGGATACACTGATAGCCAGCTTTCCGGTTACAGAAGAGTGTATATTAATCAGCCTGAAGGTGTTGATGTGGCAGGAATAGTCAGGACTGAAGACGGTTCTGCTGCTGCGATCTTTAAAAACGGCCGGATTCTTTCGAGGAAAGACGACTGGATCGGTTACACTAAGAGCGATAATGGCGGCTGGCTCAGACTGCCGCTGGACAACAGCTACACTGTTGAACTGAAAGTAAGCAAAAACAGCAAACTGAATATTAAACTTGCTGAGTACTCAGTGTATGATGGCAAAATTGCCAGAGTTGTAAATAGGGACAGCAAATATAACTGGACTGTGCTTGATGCATATAAGGATGGGGCTGTCATTCTGAATGTTCCGGCTGTAGCAGAGGGCGAAAGCGGATATGCACTGCCTTCAGCCGCAGAATACAGCATCAGCGTAAGCGGTGGATCAGATCCTGTACCGGGAACAAATCCTAAATACAGCAGTTCAATACCAAAGATCAAAAACTTTAAAGCAAAGGCCGGAAGCAAGTCTATAACGGTAAGCTGGAAGAAACATAGTGCTAAGCAG
Source organism: uncultured Eubacteriales bacterium (assembly GCA_902774265.1). Lineage (GTDB taxonomy): Bacteria > Bacillota > Clostridia > Peptostreptococcales > Anaerovoracaceae > Crickella. The sequence goes on along the minus strand of CACYHR010000015.1, from coordinate 18,603 downwards.
CGTGCAAAGTTCAGCAGGACTGAAGTGCAGTACAGCACATATAAGAGCTTCAAGAAATATAAAGTCGTAATTGTTTCCAGATCGAAAACATCATATAAGATAAAAGGCCTCAAAAAAGATACTAAATACTACGTAAGAGTGCGTAATGCAAAGAAAACATCATCAGTAAAATATGTTTCACACTGGTCAGCAGTTAAGAGCGTTAAAGTTAAGTGATGAAAGGCTGAATAACTGCTTCGGCAAATAACGGATTCGGGAGACGGTGATCGACCGTCTCCCGTTATATTAAAAAATTCAATGCATATAAAAAACAGATAACAGAGGATGCAGGGGAGAAAAAGAAATGAAAATAGGAGTAATTGATGTTGGCGGAGGTCTGAGAGATTCCTATGGAGCCGGTATTCTGGACTGGTGCATGGATAACGGAATAAAGTTCGATTACTGCATAGGTGTGTCGGCAGGAGCAGGTAACCTTTGCTCATACCTCTCGGGACAGCGCGGACGAAACTATGTTTTTTATACAGATTATGATTTGCGTGAAGAGTCAATGAGTTTGCGGAATTATGTTAAAACACGCAATTTTGTTGATCTGGATTACGGATACGGAACACTCTCAAACACAGGAGGGGAATATCCTCTGGACTTTGAGGCGCTGATGGCCAACCCGGCGGAATTTAAAATAGTAGCGACAGATGCTTTCAGCGGCAAGCCGCGCTATTTTGACAAAACAGACATGAATCAGGATGATTACGGAGCTGTTAAAGCGTCGAGCTGTGTACCTGCTGCGAACAGACCGTATTATGTAAACGGTGCCGGCTATTACGACGGAGGAATGTCGGATCCGATACCGCTCGAGAAATGCTTTGAGGACGGCTGCGACAAAGTAGTGATCATTCTTACCAGACCTTATGATTTTGTAAGGGATCCGAAAAAAGACAGAACGATAGTCGCGGTCATGAACAGTGAATTTCCAAAAGCTGCTGAGGCTTTGCGCAGGAGAGCACTGATCTACAATACTGAGCTCTGGCTGGCGAAGCAGTATGAAGCAAAAGGAAAAGTTCTTATAATCGCACCTGATGATATTGGCGGAATGAAAACGCTGACACGTGATCCTGAAATGATAAAAAAGCTGTATCACAAGGGTTACGAAGATGCAGAAGCGATAGAGGCCTTCATCGAAGCGTAGATTACGATCCGGGTGTCAAACAGGAACAAATGTTTGCAAATGCGACTGGATGTGGTATACTCATATCAACCTCAAAAATGGGGTTGATATTTTTTTCCAATCAAAAGATAATGTACGGGACACTATATTATTCAGGAGAATCAGCAGGATGGGTGATTTCAGAGTTGTAAGTGAATTTGCGCCTACGGGTGATCAGCCGCAGGCGATAAGGGAGATAGCAGACGGAATACTTGCAGGACGGGAAGCGCAGACGCTGATGGGTGTTACCGGATCCGGTAAGACTTTTACCATGGCCAAGATAATAGAAGCAGTGCAGAAACCGACACTGGTCATTTCTCATAACAAAACTCTTGCCGCTCAGCTCCACGGCGAATTCAAGGAATTCTTCCCTGACAATGCTGTCGAGTATTTTGTCAGTTACTACGATTACTACCAGCCGGAGGCATATGTTCCATCGACAGATCTCTATATAGAAAAAGACGCTGATATCAATGAAGAGATAGATAAGATGAGGCATTCAGCTACTGCAGCGCAGCTCGAGAGGCGAGATGTTATCATAGTGGCATCGGTGTCCTGTATTTACGGTCTCGGATCACCTGCTTCGTACCGCAATCAGCTGATCAGTCTGCGTCCGGGAATGGAGATTGAACGCATGCAGCTGCTGAGGCGTCTTACAGAAATACAATACACGAGAAACGACATAGACTTTCAGCGCGGTTCATTCAGAGCGCGCGGTGACACCGTAGATATATATCCTGCCGGCGGCGAGGCAGCCGTCAGGGTCGAGATGTTCGGCGACGAGATAGAGAGCATAAGAGAAATCAATCCGGTAACGGGAGAGGTAACCGGAGTGAGATCGCATATTTCGATCTTCCCGGCCAGCCACTATATTACGAGCAAGGAAGACATGCAGATGGCGGTTGCCTCGATCAGGGAGGAACTCAAAGAGAGGCTTGACTGGTTCAGAGCAAACGGCAAGCTGCTTGAAGCGGAGAGACTGGAACAGCGTACGAATTATGACATAGAAATGATGCTCGAAGTAGGTACCTGCAAGGGGATAGAGAACTATTCGAGACATATCAACTTCCTCAAGCCGGGTGAAAGGCCGTATACACTGCTCGACTATTTCCCGGACGGTGATTTCCTGACAATAATAGACGAATCACACGCAATGCTGCCGCAGCTCCGCGCCATGTACAACGGAGACCATGCGCGCAAAGAATCCCTTATCGAATACGGATTCAGGCTGCCATCGGCATTTGACAACAGACCGCTCAAATTCGATGAATTCTCGGAACTGACAGGGCAGACAGTATACGTATCGGCAACGCCGGCCGCATATGAGCTGTCCCGCTCAGGAGGCGTAACAGCGGAACAGCTCATAAGGCCTACCGGCCTCCTCGATCCGGAGATCGAGGTGCGGCCAACCGAAAGCCAGATCGACGACCTCATGAGCGAGATATACAAAACAACAAAGAACGGTGAAAGAGTATTAGTCACAACGCTCACCAAGAGGATGGCCGAAGACCTCAGTAAATACCTTCAGGGGGAAGGCATCAAAGTCAGATATCTCCATTCAGAGATCGACAATTTCGAGAGACTGGAGATAATCAGAGACCTCAGGATGGGCAAATTCGATGTACTCGTCGGAATCAATCTGCTGAGAGAGGGACTGGATCTGCCGGAGGTTTCGCTTATAGCTATCCTTGACGCAGACAAAGAAGGCTTCCTCAGAACCGAGACCTCGCTTATACAGACAGTCGGAAGAGCTGCCCGTAACCAGAACGGAAGAGTAGTCATGTACGCCGACTATATAAGCAAGGCAATGAAGGTCTGCATAGATGAGACAGCAAGACGCCGTGCGATACAGGATGCATACAATAAGGAGCATGGCATAGTTCCAAAGACCATAGTCAAGCCTATCAGGGAGATAGCACGTGCAACAGACGAATATCACGGAGAAGTTGATGTAAAGAATCCGAAGACAATGACGACCGCAGAGCTTCGTGAGACGATAAGAGACGTAGAAAAGAACATGAAGGAAGCCGCTGCCCAGCTCGACTTCGAGCGCGCAGCCGAACTCAGAGACGTGCTCTTTGAGCTGCGCGCCAGCACCAGAGCATAGATTACAGTAACACAGGAACAAACGAATGGAAAAAAACATAGTCATCAAAGGTGCCCGCGAGCACAACCTTAAAGGAATCGATGTAAGCATACCGCGTGACAAGATGGTGGTCCTGACCGGACTCTCGGGCTCAGGCAAATCCTCGCTTGCATTCGATACTATTTATGCAGAGGGACAGAAAAAATACGTAGAATCGCTTTCTTCGTACGCACGCCAGTTTCTCGGCCTTATGAAAAAGCCTGATGTCCAGCTTATCGAAGGGCTTTCCCCGGCAATAAGCATCGACCAGAAAACTACAAGCCGCAATCCGAGGTCGACTGTGGGAACAGTAACGGAGATCTATGACTATCTGAGACTGATGTATGCAAGGATAGGGATACCTCACTGCCCGGTCTGCGGACGCGAGATCAGCAGCCAGTCGATAGACAGCATAATAGAAAACATCCAGGAACACGGCATAGGAACAAGGATAATAGTTCTTGCACCGGTTATACGCGGACGCAAGGGCGAACACAAGGCTGTATTCGATCGCATACGCCGTGACGGTTTTATCAGAGTCAGAGTAGACGGTGAGATGAAAAGGCTCGATGAAGATGAAATCATACTGGCCAAAAACAACAAGCATACAATAGAGATAGTTGTCGACAGGATAGTCATTCGCGAGGATAACAGGAGCCGTATTGCCGAGGCACTTGAAATAGCTATACGAGAGGGCGAAGGCATCTGCAATGTCATCTTTATGCCTGACAGAAACAGCGCAGACGCATATGCAGCAGGGATAAGCGCGAGCATGGCAGCTGACGCAAAGGCTGCAGATGCAGGATCGGAGAATACAGGCTCCGAGAGCGCCGGCCCGGACGGACGTCTGTTTGCCGAGCAAAAAGAACAGATAGTAACGTATTCGACAAAATTTGCCTGTCCTGATCACGGTGTCGGTCTGGAGGAAATGGAACCGAGAATGTTCTCTTTCAATGCACCTTACGGAGCATGTGACTGCTGCAGCGGACTTGGATTTACGCTAAGGATAACAGATGAAGCAGTCGTTACAGATGAAAACAAGAGCATACTGAACGGAGCGATGGGAAATGTATTTGCATCGCTCGATGCAATGGGGTTTTATCGGCAGATGCTGAACCGCCTTGCGATAGATCATAATACAGACCTTTCCGTACCGTACAAGGCTCTTCCGCCGAAATTCAAGGAAGAGCTGCTGCATGGCACGGGAACAAGAAAACTCAAATACACATATGAAAGCAAATCCGGCAGAGTCTCCCATATGAATCACACTTTTGAGGGTGTAATACCAAGCCTCGAGCGAAGGTGGGGAGAAACGAACTCGGATTACATCAAGAACAAGATTTCCGATATGATGACAGAGGAGGAATGTCCGGTCTGCCGCGGACGCAAACTCAAGGACACTGTACTTGCTGTAACTGTCGGGGGCAAAAACATTATAGATCTGACAGATTTCTCAGTAGAGCAGGCTATCAGATTCTTTGATGATCTCGAAGGACAGCTGAGCCCGAGAGAGAAGAAGATCAGCGAGATGGTTACAAAAGAAATCAAAGCAAGACTCAGATTCCTCAAAAATGTCGGACTCAGCTATCTGACGCTCAGCCGTACTGCAAGCACACTGTCCGGAGGCGAGTCCCAGCGAATCAGGCTTGCAACACAGATAGGTTCGGGGCTGGTCGGCGTGCTTTACATACTTGACGAGCCGTCTATAGGCCTCCATCAGAGCGATAATGACAAGCTCCTCGCTTCGCTGCGAAGCCTCACAGATATGGGAAACACTCTGATCATCGTTGAACACGATGAGGATACTATGTATGCTGCAGATCATATAGTAGACATCGGTCCCGGCGCCGGAGTCAACGGCGGTGAACTGGTTGCTCAGGGTACGATAGATGATATCAAAAATTGTCCGGAATCCATTACTGGCCAGTTCCTGTCCGGAAAGAGGCATATAGAAGTTCCTCAGGTGAGAAGGCCCGGCAACGGAGTGTATCTGGACATAATCGGCGCACAGGAGAACAACCTCAAAAATATCGATGTAAGGATCCCGGGAGGCAAACTCGTTCTTGTAACCGGAGTCAGCGGCTCAGGTAAATCAAGCCTGGTAAATGAGATAATATATAAAGGCGTGTCGCGAGTGACGAACCGCACACAGGAGAGACCGGGAAAGTTTCGTGAGATACGCGGAATCGAAAACTTCGACAAGGTTATCAATATAGACCAGTCGCCTATAGGCAAGACCCCGCGTTCAAATCCTGCGACATATACCGGAATGTTCACCCATATACGCAACCTGTTTGCCGAAATGCCGGAGGCCAAGGTCCGCGGCTACAAGCAGGGCCGTTTCAGCTTCAATGTCAAAGGCGGGCGCTGTGAGCACTGCAGCGGCGACGGGATCATAAAGGTGGAAATGAACTTCCTGCCGGATGTTTTCGTGCCATGCGAAGTCTGCGGCGGTGCAAGATATAATCACGAAACGCTCGAAGTCAAATACAAAGGAAAGAATATTTCCGAAGTGCTGAGCATGACCGTCACGGAAGCTATACCTTTCTTCGAGAATCAGCAAAGCATACTGCGTTATCTCAAAACCCTTGACGATGTGGGTCTCGGATACATAAGCCTCGGGCAGCCGTCGACACAGCTGTCCGGCGGAGAAGCCCAGAGGATCAAGCTGGCAACAGAGCTTTCCAAACGCAGTACCGGCCGCACTCTGTATATACTCGACGAGCCGACTACAGGACTGCACTTCGCAGACGTCGAAAAACTGCTTTACGTACTTAACCGCCTCGTAGATGAAGGGAACACGGTAGTAGTCATCGAACACAACCTCGATGTCATCAAACAGGCTGATCACATAATAGACCTCGGTCCGCAGGGCGGAGACGGAGGCGGACGCATAGTCACGGAAGGTACACCGGAACAGGTAGCACAGGTTAAAGAATCCTATACCGGACATTACCTCAAAAAAATGCTTTAGGTAAAAAAGATCTCAGCAAAAAAATTTAGCGAGAAACATCAACAAAAACTTTAACGAAAAAAGGACATCGGAGCGGCTGCCCCGGTGTCCTCTGTGCTAAGTGAAAAAATATTCGGCTGCGATCCGCTGCGACTCATCTGCGATCTGCAGCGAAAAGTCTGCAATACAGCCGTCAGCGCTGTCTAGATGCTTTGATGGCCTTGTCCATCTTGCGCTCCGCATCGCGTTTTGCCTGTGCCTCACGCTTGTCATAATTCTTTTTACCTCGACAGAGACCAAGCTCGACCTTGCAGCGTCCGTTCTCATCAAGATAGACCGAAAGAGGAATAAGCGTCAGACCCTGCTGTGTTTTTACAGTACCGTACAGTTTGTTGATCTCTTTGCGATGCATCAGCAGAGTGCGGACTCTGAGAGGATCGACATTATATCTGTTTCCCTGCTCATACGGCGCAATATGCATTCCGGTCACAACAAGCTCGCCCTTGCTCGTTATCTTGGCATAGCTTTCCTTGATGCTGACTCCGCCCTTGCGTATGGATTTGATCTCCGTACCGGTAAGGACGATTCCCGCCTCATAGCGCTCTTCAACGAAAAAATCATGAAACGCTTTCTTGTTATTTGCAACTGTTCTTTTTTTCTTTCCAGGCATATTATTGTGATAATCCCTCTGCTGTTATAGAATCTTTTATTTAATTGTCCTTTTTCAGAATCTCTGTATCTTATTGAACGGGAAGAGTCTGAGAATTACTTTTCCTTTGATCTGAGGCTTGGTCACGCATCCGACATCTGAAGTTCTCGAATCGACACTTCCTGCACGGTTGTCGCCCATACAGAAATATTCTCCGTCCGGAACAGTGAATGTTTCACCCTCCGCAGGAATTTCGAAGGCCGGCGTATATCCGTCCTTGAGATAATCTTCTTCGTAAGCTTCGCCGTTGATGTACAGCTGATCGTCAATAATGGAAATGTCGTCACCCGGCAGACCGATTACTCTCTTGATTAGCAGCTTCTCACCGCCGGTCTCCTCATTTACCAGCGAACTCTGGAAGATAATGATATCGCCTCTCTGAGGCTCATGATTGCGGTAAGCCTGCTTGTACATTATCATGTAATCGCCGTCATGCAGAGTATTTTCCATAGAAGACTGCCTGACGATAGACGGTCTGATAAAGAACAGTACTATCGAAGCCAGAATAATTGCGATAACTATATCGATCAGTAAACTCTTTAAAAAACTTCCTGTACCGGCAGCTGCTTCAACTGCATGTTTTTCTTCATAATTACTCAAAATAATAACTCCTCTCTATCAACCGCGAATATTCGCGAGAATTTTTTCAAATCTTGCGGGAAGCGATGCCTCAAAGGATCTGCCGCGCAAATAGGCAAGTTTCTCTGTCGTTTCCCTGAACTCTATGCGCCGCGCATGCAGCAGCTGAGTAGTCAGGCCGAAATGCTTTTTCGCATAATCGTTGAGCCTCGAAGCATGTCTGTCCGCATATTTTGCATCACCGATAACAGGGTGTCCTATACTTGCAAGGTGTGCACGTATCTGGTGCGGCCTTCCTGTTACAAGATGTATCTCAGCAAGAGTGGCCGTGATCGGGCGTGCCCCGGATTTTCCCGGGCTGGTATCTCTGACAGAGAAATGTTCGAGCGGTTTCACGACAGTGATTATTTCGCGCCCGCTGTCCGGATCGCTTGATCTGCCGGCATATGAGATGCCGGCGCATTTAGCAGAAAAACCTTTCATATTAGCGGATGATCTGCCGTGCATTGCTGAAAGACGGTCGACGTCCGTAAATTCTCTGGTCACATGACTGACTTTGACCTTGTTGCTACGTTCATCTTTAATGAGAGAACCGGTAAGAGTCATCTCCTTATCAATGATTCCCGACACGATAGTCAGATAATATTTGTCGATCATATCCTCGCGGATCATAGTGTTGAGATCCTTGAGTGCAGTTGCTGTCTTGCCGAAGAGCACAAGACCTGTAGTATTTCGGTCTATCCTGTTTGCCGGAGCCGGCGAAAAAACTCTCTCCGATCCGGGATCGTAATCTCCGCGCTCTATCAGGTAATCCTTCACCTGATTTGCAAGATGATCCTTTTTTTCATGTGAATCACCATGCGTAAGCAGTCCGAAAGGCTTATCGGCAATAAGGATCTGATCATCCTCATAAATGATGGCGAATTGCCTTTTGGCTTTGCTTTTGGAGATATGTCTCCTGCCGCCCGGTCCAATGCCGGACCCGGTATCAGCTTCGCCGGTCATGCGGCCGAGAACTTCGTCAGAAATATAAAGATTAATGACCTCACCCTCCGAAAGCATATATGACTGATCCCGGCGCTTTCCATCCACCTTGATATCCTTACGGATCAGTTTGTATATCTCCCCCAGCGAAGCCTCTCTGAGGTATTTGCGAAGAAAACGGTCAAGCCGTCTCCCGGCATCATTTGTGCCAATAATTATCTCTCTCATATGCCTCCGGATATTTTTCATTGACAGGCGCTCTGATAACATGCCCGCAGTGACATATCAAAATATTTTAACATGAAGAACGCTGTGTCTCAAGGAATTTTCATGTCCGGTGGGTCCTGTACATGGTACGGTACATCCGCGCGTCCCTCATCATCTGAGATTGAAAACATATTGATTTGTTAGTATAATGAATGCGCAAAAATAAAACAAAAAAAGATATTGATTACGGAGCTAACGCATGAGATTGATAAAGAATTTCTTTCACAATATAAACGATATACTTCTGGCGATAATTATTGTTGCAATCGCAGCGGGAATTATTTACTGGAGGATGCAGATCATACTGGACTATCCTAAAAAGCTGGCAGAGGAGCAGGCGCAGCAGACATATGAACAGCAGGATCAGGCCGAAGAGGAGGATGCGGCCGAAGCAGCAGACTCAAAGGAAGACGAATCCGAAGACAAATCCGAAGACGAATCCAAAGATAAATCCGAAGATAAAGAAGATAAATCAAAAAAAGACAAGTCAAAAGATAAATCCAAGGACAAAGATTAATTAATTTATCACTCCCGCACAGAAAGGATATTATACTGGTGCTGTAAAATGACAGAAAGAAAAGATTACCACAGACTTAATGATTACAACCTCACGATGCTGACTGATTTCTATGAGATCACGATGGCAAACGGATATTTCAACTCGGATATGCGCGATGCAGAGGCGTGCTTTGATGTATTCTTCCGCAGGGTGCCTGACGGCGGCGGTTTTGCTATCATGGCGGGACTCGAACAGATCATCGCATATATGAAAAGACTCAAATTCACCGAGGCGGATATTGATTACCTGAGGACAAAGAATTGCTTCACCGAAGAGTTCCTTGACTATCTCATCGATTTTAAATTCACCTGCGATGTCTGGTCGGTTCCGGAAGGCTATCCGATTTTTCCGCACGAACCGATCATGATCGTTAAGGGACCGCTGATCCAGGCTCAGTTCGTAGAAACATTTATACTTATGCAGATCAACCATCAGAGTCTGATCGCGACCAAATCCAACAGGATAGTAAGATCGGCGCTCGGTCGTCCGGTCATGGAATTCGGAACAAGAAGGGCACATGGAGCGGACGCTGCAGTATACGGAGCAAGAGCTTCATATATCGCAGGCTGCGCCGGCACCGCATGCACGATCGCTGACAGAAACCACGACACTCCGGCGCTCGGAACGATGGCGCACAGCTGGGTACAGAGCTTTGACAGCGAATACGAAGCATTCAGAAAATACACAGAGCTGTATCCGCAGAATGCGACTCTGCTGATCGATACATATAACGTTCTCAAATCCGGACTGCCTAATGCGATCAGAGTTTTCAAGGAACTCAAGCCGCAGAGCATGGGAATCAGGATAGATTCCGGAGACATCACATATCTGACCAGAGAATGCCGTAAGATACTCGATGCAGAGGGCCTTGAGGACTGCAAGATAGTTATCAGCAACTCGCTCGATGAATACATAATCAGAGATGTAATACTTGAAGGCGCGAAAATCGATTCATTCGGCGTCGGAGAAAGACTGATCACCGCGAGATCGGAACCTGTATTCGGCGGTGTATACAAACTTTCGGGTATCATGAGAAACGGCAACATGGTTCCGAAGATGAAGATTTCCGAAAACATCGAAAAGATCACGAATCCGGGCTTCAAAAAAGTCGTCAGATTCTTTGATAAGGAAACAGGCAAGGCTCTGGCTGATGTGATCATGCTCCGCGAAGAAGAGATTCCTGACGGCAAACCGTATGAGATCTTCGATCCGAATGCTGTATGGAAACGCAAGGTTCTCGAGAATTACGAGGCAAAGGAACTCCTCGTTCCTATTTTCGAAAAAGGCGAGCTGGTATATGATGAACCTGATATCCAGGATATCCGCAAAACCTGCACAGAGCAGATCGACAAGCTATGGGGCGAGTTCCTGAGATTTGAAAATCCGCAGGTATACTATGTAGACCTGTCCAAGCCGCTCTGGAACCTCAAGCACGACCTGCTCAACAAATACGGTTCTGCAAACATGTAAGACAAACATGTAAGCCAAGCATTTTAGCAGCAATTGCATCTATATGAATTACACGCATAAACTGAATCAATCATAGATATATGGTATATCTGACGGCAGCATTATGCTGCAGCGCACTCATTGCAATAATGATGAGACTCGGCGAGCACAGGATAAAAAATAACATTTCCGTGCTCGCCGTCAATTATTTAATATGTCTGATACTCTCTCTTGCTTATACCATCGCTGCGACAGGCGCGGGCGAAACCGGGACGGGATCTTTTATCGTTCATTCGGCCGACGGGCGCGAAACGCAGCTTATGGGTCTTGTGAACGGTTTTTTCTATGTGGGAGGGTTCATCCTCTATCAGTACAATATCCGCAAAAATGGAGTGACCATGTCCGCGACATTCATGAAACTCGGCGTTCTGGTACCGACTCTGACGGCCATCATCGTATTCGGCGAGCGCCCGGGCCGGTTACAGATCTGCGGAATAATCCTGGCAGTAGCGGCAATACTGGTGCTGAACCTGAGCGGAAAATACGGGAAGAGCGGAAAGACGGATAAAACTGACAGCAGCAAATCGTCAGACATAACCGTCACCACTCCAAAAGCCCTGATAGCACTTTTGCTGATGGGAGGTTCAGGCGATGCAATGTCAAAGATTTATGAAGAACTGGGCAGCAGCGATCTCAATGAACACTTTCTCTTATACACATTTATATCCGCAATCATACTGTGTACCATGGCAGCTGTCTGGAGCAGACAGGGACTGACACGCGATGACGTACTCTTCGGCTGCCTCATAGGAATACCGAATTTCTACACAGCCAGGTTTCTGCTTGCAGCACTCGCATATGTGCCGGCCGTCATCGTCTATCCGACATACAGCACAGGTACGATAATCCTTGTCAGCATCGCAGGCGTACTGATCTTCCATGAAAAAATAACTCCAAAACAAAAGACCGCCATCCTCATGATAATCACCGCACTGATACTGCTCAATTTGTAAAAGAAATTGAATACATGCTGCAATCTTTTTGATCCAGTGAAGAGCCGGAAATATAACAGACACCGGATGTCCCCCGCCTCTTAGGCGGCGGGTTCCATTTTCGAGCATCAGTGGTGGGTAACAATCCCCCACTGATGCTCTCGGGAGTTGAAGCTCCCGGTGTCTGTTGACGGCGTCGCTCGCTCCAATCAAGCGAGCTTGTTGGAGCTTTGCTCCTGGTTGAATCATTGAGGTTATAGTCATTGATATGGTTCTGAAACTGCATTCTGGATTTGCATTCTGGACCTGCAAAAAAGGCGCTTGACAAAATGTATATACAAGGTATAATAATTTACTGCATATTTGAGGGGACGTACTGGTTTCGACAGGTGTGTGGAACGAAGAGTAGCATGCCGTGGTGGTGATCCACGTTAAAAGTACCCGTTAAAAAGAAACGCTAAAACAAACACAAACAATTTCGCACTGGCTGCATAGTTCAGCCCCGCGTGTCGGCCTGAGTTCGTCTGCAGGCACAGGATCCGGCATCATTTATGCAGAAAAACTAATGCGTGACATCCCGGCAGCGCATTAGTATCTACGGGATGGTCCGCTGTGAGTCCGCCGTGTGACGCTCAGCGGGCGAGAACCAAATACCCGGCTAAGCATGAGAGAAGCTCTTCCGGAAATGCTCTTGGACGTGGGTTCGATTCCCACCGTCTCCACCACTTTTTGGCCTCAGGAACAAAATCCTGGGGCCTTTGATTTTACTGGGATGCAGCTGAAACCCTTGAAATTCCAATACGTTGCGGATTTCAGTACAAGACCGCTCAGGTCCACTCAAGTCGATGCAAGTACATGCCTGTGTGGGATTTTTTGTGGGACTTCCCGCGTAGGTTGCGGGAATCGAAATATATTCTTTTTCAAAACTTCGATTCTTAAGTATATGGCGGGAATCATACCCACAAAATCGCAGAATAGCTTTCTGCTATGGATGGAAGATATAATCTGTCTGTAAAACTGACGTGAATAAAAAGTGACCTGATTCACAGGAAGGGGTGAGACAGATGTTCAAACCAAAATTCAGATTCACATATGATGAGGTCAATATCATCATCCGGGCTCTTATTGAACTCAAGAATCAGCTCATAGCTGAAGGAAGATATACTGATGCTGTCGATGATCTTCTTGTTAAACTCATCGACTGAATATAGGGCAATGCCCATAAATCAATCAATGGCTCTGCACATAGGGTGCGGGGCTTTTTTATTGCAGCCGGACATATGACCGGAGAAAGGAAGTACGTTATGAATTTCAGGAGTTCAAAGAAACGTTATGAAAAAGAGAGAGAAGCAGCACTGAAAAAAGCAATGGATTAGATGGATCCGGACATTGATCAGGATGAAGAAGATATGTCCGAAGCTGTTTTCAGACATATCCATTCAGGTATGGAAGATGAGAATGAGACCGATACTGTTGAGAGATCCGGCACAGAAGATATCGCCTATGAGGTAGCTTCATTCATTGCAGTTAGAGCATCTGAGCACTTCTTTTATATGACAGAAGGAGTAAGCACCAATTCCATCATGGCGATGCTGTGCATCATCGAATACAGTGATCCTCATATCGCAGTAACTCTGCTCAAGGCAATGTTTTACGCCAACGGAATGGAAAATGCAGCAATGGAGCTTGATATCATTGTCAGCTGCAGCTGTCACTGCGATGATATCTGCGAGATGTTCATCGAAAGTTTCATGGAAAGTGATGTGATCGATCATTTAATCATGGAAAGTATTCTGGAGGTAAGCTGATGGGAAAGACTATAGCGATATGTAATCAGAAAGGCGGCGTTACGAAAACCACGAGCTGCCTTAATCTGGGTGTTGGACTGGCCAGAGAAGGGAGAAAGGTGCTGCTCGTCGATGCAGATCCGCAGAACGATCTTACGACTGCTCTTGGATGGGAGGCTGACTCACTCGACCATTCTCTCGGCAGTCTCATGTATCTTGTCACACAGGATCATAAGCCTGCGGTTCATGATGTGATACTGCATCATGAGGAGGGCGTCGATCTGATTCCTTCGAACCTTGATCTCTCGTCAATGGAATCGCAGCTTGTGAATGCTATGAGCAGAGAGAAGGTAATGGACAATGTCCTGAAAGAAGTCAGGAATGATTATGACTATATCCTCATAGACTGTATGCCTTCCCTCGGGATGATCACTATTAATGCGCTTACTGCGGCTGACGAGGTGATCATCCCCGTACAGGCGCAGTATCTTCCGACCAAGGGTATGACACATCTGATGAAGAGCATCAATATGGTAAGGAACCACACTAATGAGGATCTCAAAGTTACAGGCATAGTCATGACTCTTGTGGATGGGAGAACAAATCTTGCAAGAGAAGTGATCGATACCATCCGCTCCAAATACGGCATGCATATCCGTATATTCGATACGCAGATACCGATCGCAGTCAAAGCAGCGGAAGCCAGTAAGGCCGGGATGAGTATCTTCGCATACGATGCGAGATCCAAGCCTGCACTTGCATATGAACAACTGACGAAGGAGGTAATGAGATTTGTCGAACGGGAAAAACAGAGAAATGAAACTGCCATCATTCGATGAACTCTTCTCCTCACAGGAGGAAAGGAATGATGCAAAGCTGAAACGGATCTATGAGATCCCTCTTGAAAAGATAGATCCGTTTCCGAATCATCCATATAAAGTCAAAAATGACGAGGATATGGAGAATCTGGTCGAATCTATCAAAGCTCATGGTGTCATGACGCCTGCTACGGTCAGAAAAAAGGAAAACGGAAGATATGAACTCATCTCCGGGCACAGAAGTCTAAGACCTCAAGAGAATTACTTGGTGATCAGGTAGGAAAAAGTCAGGATCAGGTTAGGAGATACATCCGCCTCACCGAGCTTATCCCGGAGCTTCTGGATATGGTAGATGAGGGCAAGATCGCACTCAGACCGGCTGTCGAACTTTCATATATCCCTAAACTGAAGCAGGGTTATATCTGGCAGCACATCGAGGAAGAGCAATGCACACCGTCACATGCGCAGACTATCAGGATGAGGAAGATGTGTGATGAAGGCAAGCTGACTCCTGAAGCGATCGAGGCGATCTTGACGGAGGAAAAGCCTAATCAGAAAGAGAAGATAGTTCTCAAAGGTGATCGTTTCAGTAAACTCTTCCCGCCGGATCTGCCGATGTCCAAGAGAGAAGACTATATAGCGGCAGCTATGGAATTCTATGGCAGACATCGTCAAAGACAGCGGGAAAGGGATGATGAGAGGTAATAACGGTCACTGACAGTTCACAAAAAGTAATAAGATGATAATAATCTCAAGAATATTACATGCATTATAGTCAAAATCTAAAGATGTAACTGACATAATATGGCGGCATCGTCACGGTGGCCGCCATTTTATTTTGAGCAAAGGAGAAAGAGAGCAATGCTTAAGATCATCAAAGAAAACGAAAGAAAATATAATATCAGGATCGCAGCTCTCTACGGCCTCAGGGAAGCAGTGATTGCCGATCTTATCAAAGATATGCAGTTCAGTGGGGCCGACTTGAAAGCTGTGAACGGTATGACATGGGTAAAATGCACGCAGAAAACCATGACTGATCATATTCAGTTTCTGACAGAAGACATGGTACGCAACTCAGTCAGAAAACTTGAGGCTAAAGGCATTATCAGCATAGATGTACTTGATGATGATAAATTCGATCACACCTACTGGTATGCATTTACAGAATATGGAGAAAAGCTTCTGCGTGAGAAGGGCACATCAGATGAAGGAACTACCTAAGATACCCGGAACAAAAGTGCTATGTCCGGAGGAATGCAGATACCGCAATAAAGTCGTACCCTTTTGCGGTTACTGTCTTCCTGTAGTCATGAAGAAGCTTGGTATAGAAAAAGGAAAGGAGAACAGCTATGGCGGAGAAGAAAACAACAGGAATAGAACGCGGCAAGATTAATACACTCAATAAGCTGAAGGATGCAGGTTATGATACTGCGGCAAAGATCAAAGCTCTTGACGGTCGTGAGATATACAGAACAAGCCTTACAGGAGAGATGGGCAATATCTTTGAACTCCAGGACGCGATCAAGGCCAATCACGGTGAACTCGCATGGCTTATGGATGGTGAGGATCCCAAGCCGGCTAAAAGAGAGGAGGTAAGAGATGCACTCGAAGACGGAGGTAAAGATAACGGAAACGAAGGATTCGGTTATTCTGATTACAGGGTTTAAGGGACTCAGGGATCTTATTAACGAGATCCCTGAGGGTACTGTTTATTCCGTGGATATAAGTGAGGTGATCAGCATTGGCCAGGAAGATGGGTAATCCGAATGAGCTGCAGGTGGTAAATATCCGCCTTGTCAGAGAACCGTCCCTTTACAGTGAACAGAAGATAAGGACACCTGAGGATGCTATAAAGGTCATCGCAGATGAGCTGTCAACATGGGATAGAGAAGCAATTGCTATCCTTACCCTCAAAGCCAATGGTCAGCCCATAGCACTGAATTTTTGCAGCGTCGGAACACTGGACTCAGCTGTATTTTCTCCGCGGGAAGCGTTAAAGAGTGTGATCCTGAATAACGCAAACGGGGTGATCATGATCCACAATCATCCCGGTGCCTATCGTGCCGAGGTCTATCCCAGCGATGAAGACAGGGAGGTGACCCGGAGAATGTTGCAGGCCTGCGACATAATCGGGGTAAGATTCCTGGATCATCTTATCGTCGGATCAGGAGACTCAGGGATATACAGTTTCAGCAGCGAGGGTGAACTGGACAGACTCTCCTATGCAACTATAGTCAAGATGAAGAGATGTGACTGGAGATCTGAGCCGATGGTATCGCTCGGCGGAGTATATATTCCTTCCGGAAACAGGACCGGCATGAAAATGCCGTCTGCACTTGGTAATGCGCTTAAGAATCATCCTGAGGTCAACACTGTCGCACTTCATCTTGATAATGATGAAGCCGGAAGAGGTGCATCGAAAGCGATAACAGAAATGCTTGCAGACAGATACTGTGTACGTGATGAGCCGTCTCCGTACGGCAAGGACTATAACGATTATCTTGTAGAGATACGCAAGAGACAGCAGGAACGAACAGCCAGACAGAAGAACAGGGAAAGATTTTCATATCAAAGATAGGCGCTGGCTGATTCATCGGATCATTGTTGTTTGCAGGAAGTTATCAAATAGAAATATCTGGATCAATAAAATTGTAAGCATAAAAGTGAGGGCAGCGTACCGCACATATCCAATGCAGACCTGTCCTCTTTGTGTTTAAACCATATTACATTCTATTTGGGATAGTCAAGTATTTTGTGATCATTATAAATCTATCCATGACAAAAGCCCTGCAGACAATCGTTCTGCAAGGCTTCTTTGTTAATGGTAGTTTTAGGTATTTTGGAGTTTATATGAAGAAAAAAATTTGTCTCTGTTGACAATGATAGAATAGCAACTCCGCCTTAACTGAACTTAAAACATCAGCAGCTTTTCAACTTTTTTTCATGATCCCATGCTATACTCTGCATGTAGACAGGAGATTACAATCATGAAAGAACTGGACTTTGAGAGGATCACGCTCAGCATTACAGGGATGCGTACATCAACAAGAGAGTATGAGTTGTTGAAGACAGACACTGGCTTGCAGGCTACTATGTATGATGGTCCGTGGCTCTATAATGACGATATAAAGCGTGAAGACTGTCAACTGTCTCAAGGTATAGGAACCGATAGGGATTACAGAAAAGTGGCAGAGATCCTTTCCGGACTTGGTATTGAAAAGTGGAACGGTTTTAGCGGCAGCGACCCGAATATTCTTGACGGAGAGAGCTTTTCTCTGACAATAATTCTTTCAGATGGAAGGACAGTAGAGGCCCGCGGATGCAACTCATATCCGAAGAATTACAAAGAGTTCTTCGAATGTCTGGACGAGGCTGTCAACGGACCGAAAGAGTACTGATCGATGGCGGATATTAGTCGAATAGTAATAAAGAGTTCATCAGGCTATTGCTGTTATGATGAAGCGTATAATGACAAGATCATAATTACTGAAGATGCTGTTTCCTATGAGTACATTCCTGCTGTGGAGTCGGAGACAAATCCAAAGAGAAAATGGAAATACAAGACAAATAGCCCACTCTTCAGAAAGTGGTTTGAAGAGATCCAGGCTATGATCCCGGGAATCCTTGAAAAGGAAAATGATTTAATATGTACTGATGTTGGCGGCATTGAGTTCATTATCACGTATTCAGACAAAACAAAAGTGAAAGAGATGTACTGGGTCCCGATTGATTACTTTAGTGATTTATTCGCGGTCATTAAAGAAATCGTACCGGAAACAGAGTATACTCCGGCAGTGCTGTTAACATCTGATGATTACGATGAAAAAGAATAGCAAAATGCTCTGACAACAGAATACATGTACCTACTGGCTCAGTCATAAGACCGGGCCTTTTTGTATGTTTACAAACCGAAGAAAGGAGTGTTTCTAATATGACAGATGGAGAGAAAAACATGCTGCGAGTGATCATTTGCAGGCCGGATGAATATGCAGAAACGGCTTGGATCGAGGACAGTCTTGAGGCGATGCAGGATCTGGTCGGGGGACCTATACAGGAATATATGCCGTTTACCGGAGCTGATGAAGGATATACAAATCTGAACGATACGATGGAAGCAGATTTCTCTTGTCTGACAAAGCTGAGAGCTGTACTGCACCGATGCGGGGAAGCGCCATTT
>CACYHR010000014.1 GCA_902774265.1 uncultured Eubacteriales bacterium | reverse complement strand
CGGATGTCCCCCGCCTCTTAGGCGGCGGGTTCCATTTTCGACCATCAGTGGTGGGTAACAATCCCCCACTGATGCTCTCAGGAGCTGAAGCTCCCGGTGCCTGTTGACGGCGTCGCTCGCTCCAATCAAGCGAGCTTGTTGGATCTTTGCTCCTGGTTGAAAGCGAAATGCTCTGCTTATCAAAAGTCATATACTGTAAGGCAGTGCCATCCAGAGAAGGCTTCCGTCACCGAGGGTGCTTGGCTCGTCGGCTTTGCCTCGCGGAGGACCTAGTCTGACGCTTCGCTTTCAGGCGGCCGGTCCTTAGCCGCTCGCCTGCAGCCTTCTCGCAGCACTCTTAGCGGTTCCTCCAAATTCTCTGTCTGTCGCTGCCTTACAGTCCGTAAATTGTAATTGCTCGGCCGATGGCTGAATTGTAATCATATATCTGCTTAACGACATAAATTATGTGTTCTGACTTGACTTTTAATGAACATATGATAATATATTCATATGAAAACGTGTTCATAACAAAGGAGGAATGCGATGAGAGACAGAGCTGACTATATGCTCAAAGGTCTGAGCGAAGAAGAGCTGCTGGAGCTTGCCGATCTGTTCAAAATGTTCTCTGATTCCACCAGAATCAAGATACTGTATGATCTTTTTGACGGTGAGAAGAATGTAACGGAGATCTGCGAGGATATCGACATGAATCAGTCTGCCGTTTCTCATCAGCTCAAGGTTCTCAAGACAGCCAAGCTGGTCAGGAGCAGGCGTGAAGGCAAATCCATCGTATATGCTCTTGATGATGATCATGTCAAAACTATTATCGCGATGGGTAAGGAACACATCGAGGAATAAGAGTTCAATATTGATTTGAGATGTTTAAAACCGGAGGACAAGGACAATGAAAAAGAAATTCAAACTGCAGGATCTTGACTGCGCTAACTGTGCTGCAAAGATGGAGGATGCAATCAAAAAGATCGACGGAGTCAATGACGCATCCGTAAGCTTTATGACTCAGAAGATGATGATAGATGCTGACGACGCCGTATTCGATAAGGTTGTCGAGGAAGCAGTCAAATGCATCGCAAAGGTAGAGCCGGATTGCAAGGTGATTCTGTAATATATATGCGTTCGGAAGACAGCTGGATTTGCATCGGCTTGTTTTTCGGAAGCATTGATCTCCGGAGGCTGAGCTCCTCCGATAAGTACGGCGTCGCTCGCTCCAATCAAGCGAGCTTGTTGGAGCTTTGCTCCTGGTTGAATTTTGGTGGATCTGATATGGATAAATTTACCGATAAACAGAAAAAAGAATTAAAGAGGATTATTATCGCTCTTGTGATGTTTATTTTACTGATGATCACGGAGCATCTGATACTGCCTCGCTGCGGTTTGTCCGGCGGGCCGGAGAGCGCACCGGGCACGCCGTATATGATCGCTGAGATAATAGTGGATATACTTTATATCATAACGTATCTTATTGTCGGTCATGATGTACTGAGAAAGTGCCTCCTTGGGATAAAAAATAAACAGCTTTTCGATGAGAGCTTTCTTATGACGATAGCGACTATAGGAGCGTTCGGCTGCGGGGAGCTTGAAGAGGCAGTGGCCGTAATGCTATTCTACCAGATCGGTGAATTCTTTCAGAGTTATGCTGTCGGTAAGTCCAGGGGCGCGATCATGGAGCTTATGAGCATTGCTCCTGACTATGCCAACAGAGAGACGGAAGACGGCAGTACGGAGGTCATAGATCCCGATGATATAGAAGTAGGAGATATACTCGTAATAAAGCCGGGCGAAAAGATTCCTACCGATGGTGTTGTGCTGGAAGGACAGGGCTTTATCAATACTGCGGCTCTGACCGGCGAATCTGTTCCCAGGCCTGTGGGAGAGGGTGATCAGGTGATATCCGGATGCATCAACGGCGAGGATCTGCTCCGCATCGAGGCTCTCAAGGAATACGATGATTCAACTGTTATGCAGATACTCGACATGGTTGAGACTGCAGCCTCGAAGAAATCCAGGACTGAGAATTTCATCACGAGATTTGCGCGCTACTATACGCCGGCCGTCGTCATCGGCGCAGTTCTGCTTGCATTTATACCGCCGCTGGTATCAGGACATTTCACAGAGGTGTTCGGCATGTGGCTGCTGAGAGCGTGTACATTCCTCGTAATATCCTGCCCGTGCGCTCTGGTCATATCTGTACCGCTTGCTTTCTTCGGAGGCATAGGAGCTGCATCAAAAAACGGCGTTCTCGTCAAAGGTTCCAATTATCTTGAGATGATGGCACACCTTGATACGGTCGTGAGCGACAAGACAGGAACCCTGACAGAAGGGGTTTTCCGTGTGAGCAGCGTTGAAGCAGCGCCGGGATACGATAAAACGGACGTTATAAGATATGCGGCAGCTGTGGAGACGGGTTCTACGCATCCTATCGGAGCTGCGATAGTTGCAGCCTGTGAGGATCCTTACCCTGCTTCGGATGTGAAGAATAACGAGAACCATGCCGGCAAGGGCGCGGAGGCAAGCGTCGGCAGTGATCGCATTGCTGTAGGAAACGCGAAACTTTTTGCGGATCTTGGCATAGATATTCCTGATCTTCCTGCGGACACGGAAAAAGCAGTCGGAACACACTGCTATGTGGCAAAAAACGGTGAGTATATAGGAACGGTTACTGTATCTGACCTGCCTAAGGAGGAAGCAGTGCAGGCTGTAAAGGATATGCTCGCAGAAGGCGTACGCAGGATAGTTATGCTTACCGGTGATTCTGAGAAGACTGCTGCAGCTACAGCTGCCACACTCGGTATCAGTGATTACAGAGCTGAACTGCTGCCTCAGGACAAGGTTGCAGCTGTCGAGGAAATGCTTAATGAGCTCGGCGGCAGTGAGAAACGCAGACTGGCGTTCATAGGCGACGGGATCAATGACGCGCCTGTTCTTTCCAGAGCAGATGTAGGCCTGGCTATGGGATCGCTCGGTTCGGATGCTGCGATAGAGGCAGCTGACATCGTGATAATGGATGATAAACTGTCAAGGATCCCTGCAGTCATAAGGATCGCGCGCAAGACAATAGGAATATCCAAGACCAATATAGTCTTTGCGCTTATGGTCAAATTTGTCTGTCTGGTCCTCGGAGCCCTGGGTATAGCGAATATGTGGATCGCAGTATTTGCCGATGTCGGAGTCGCAGTTATCTGCATACTGAACTCCATGAGAATGCTGGCAGTTGGTAAGTGAACAGGCACCAACGGCTGAAATGCGAAAAAACAAAAAATAAAAAAGTGGAATCGCACTTACTGCATCTGTATAATAAATCTCAGATATATGCAGATTCACAGCAGGAGGAAATGAAAAGTGTTTACTAAAGAAGGTCTTAAAAATCTTGGCGCAAATGTTGATGAAGGCATCGGCAGATGCATGAATAATGAGGAGTTCTACCTTAAGATGGCAGAAATGGCAATCAATGATTCCTCCTTTGAACAGCTTGATGAGCTGGTAAGGAAGGGAGATCTGGATGCCGGATTTGAAAAGGCGCATGCTCTGAAGGGTGTTCTGAACAATGTTTCCCTTACATCGCTGGCTGAGCCGATAATGGAGTTGACTGAACACTTAAGAGCCCGCACGGAGATGGATTACAGCGATCTGCTTGACAGGATAGCAGAGAAGCTGAAGGAGTACAGAGCTCTTCTTTAACACAAAAGCGATTTCGTGCATCGACTTCCGTCCGGAATGCCGGAAACGCACCTCGAGGACGGAAGTCTGCAAGGATATTACAATAGGGCGGCGCCCTGACGGGTGCCTCTGGCTTTGAGTTCGCGGTTTATAGTATTGAGAATGGTGCGCTTGCGGTAACTCCATTCCGGAGATACCAGGATTTTGCGCGGAACATCGCCTGTCAGCCTGTGAATGGTTATGCCGGTCGGTATTATCTCAAGGCAGCTTATTACAAGATCAACATATTCATCTATAGAATCAAAAGGTACATAGTCAGGCATCATTTCGTAAAGACGTGATGACCTGACTATATTCATCAGATGGAGTTTTATGCCGAATATGCTGCGGCTGCACACATGGCGCACGGATTCGAGCATCATTTCACGTGTCTCGCCCGGAAGACCGAGAATGAGGTGTGATACGACTTTTATTCCTCGTGAAAGAAGAGCATCGACTGCAGCATCATAGACATCCGCATGATAGCCTATGCCCATCAGGTCGGAAGTGGCAGGATGGATGGTCTGAAGTCCAAGCTCCACCCACATGAAATGTTCCCGGTTTATCTCTTCGAGCAGGTCGAGTACATCGTCTCCGAGGCAGTCGGGACGTGTGGCTATAACTATGCCGCTGATGCGCGGGTCTCCAAGAGCCTCATAATATTTACTGCGCAGTACGGATACAGGCGCATAGGTGTTGGTGTGGGACTGAAAATATGCGAGATAGCAGGCATCAGGCCATTTTGCCGATAGCAGTTCTATCTGTTCGGAAATGGAAGATGCGAGCTTGCCGGATTCACCCGATGATGCGAGCTCACCGGATCCGCCGGCGGAACAAAAAGCGCAGCCGCCGTATCCAATCTTTCCATCCCGGTTGGGACAGGTGAATCCGGCTTCTATGCTGAGCTTTACGGTCTTGCGACCGAACTCTGATTTGAGATAATCGCTGATCGAGTTATATCTTTCGCCGCCCTGCATATTTTATATGACCTCCTGTTGTGATATACTTATATGGTTATATGCCGAAAAAGAGAGATCCTTTATCTCTAAGCTCTTTTACTGAATTGTATCATGCAGATCAGTGTATAAAGGAAAGGTTGTATGAAAAAAGCAAATGGATGCGTAGCTTTTATGGATAAATGTCTTCCCGGGCAGCTTGAGAGCGGCTCGAGACTTTCGCTTGCGGAGACTAAGCCGCGCGTATTGCTCCATGCATGCTGCGGACCATGCTCTACATCATGCATAGAGAGACTTGCGCCTGATTATGCCGTGACCGCTTACTATTATAATCCAAATATCACGGACAGGGAAGAATACTATCTGAGGCGCGATACACTGATTCAGTTCATAAGGGCGTTCAATCAGGATCACAAAGACGAATTCGTGATCTCATATCTTGAGGGTGCCTATGAACCGCAGAAATACATCGAAAAAGCGGATCCTCTGCGTGACGAGCCGGAAGGCGGCAAACGCTGCGACGTATGTTTTGCCATGAGACTTGCCGAGACCGCGCGCATGGCTGCAGAGCTTGAGATGGACTATTTCACGACTACGATGTCGGTCAGTCCGCA
Organism: uncultured Eubacteriales bacterium; assembly: GCA_902774265.1. Classification (GTDB taxonomy): domain Bacteria; phylum Bacillota; class Clostridia; order Peptostreptococcales; family Anaerovoracaceae; genus Crickella. Next base: position 36,960 of record CACYHR010000014.1, on the reverse strand, counting down.
CAAGAACTACGACAAGATAAAGACTCTCGGCATTTCGCTACAGCAGCAGACTGGGGTGAAATTTCTGGATATGGACTTCAAAAAGAAAAACGGGTTCGGACGCAGTGTCGAATTGTCGAAACAATACGGACTGTACAGACAGAATTTCTGCGGATGCGAATATGCAAGACAGGCAATGACAAAAGGGTTATCGGGGATAAAAGAAAAGGAGAAGAACCATGAGTAAAGTTATCATTCCAAAAGACTACAAACCGATTCTCGATCCGACTGAGACTCAGAGAGCTATAAAAAAGATCAAGGATCATTTTCAGAGTGAACTGGCCCGCGCGCTCAATCTGGGCAGAGTAAGCGCGCCTCTGTTCGTTTTTCCTGAAACAGGTCTGAATGATAACCTGAACGGCTATGAAAGAAGAGTCGAATTCACGATAAAGGATCTTGACGAGAGAAAGGTCGAGGTAGTGCAGTCGCTCGCGAAATGGAAGAGGATGGCGCTCGGCAGATACAATATAAAGCCGGGAGTCGGTCTGTATACGGACATGAACGCGATCAGAAGGGATGAGGAACTCGACAACATCCATTCGATATATGTCGACCAGTGGGACTGGGAAAAGGTGATCAGCAGGGAGCAGAGAAACGATGAATTCCTCGAGCAGACAGTAAGGCTGATTTACAGATGTCTCAGAAATCTCGGTGATTATGTGAACGATTATTATCCGCAGATAGGCATGGATATGCCGGAGAAGATCAAATTCATCGATTCACAGGAACTCGAAGACAGATATCCGGATAAGACTCCAAAGGAAAGAGAGCGCATCGCTGCAAAGGAATACGGTGCGATATTCATAAAGAGGATAGGCTGCAAGCTCAGATCGGGCAAGCCGCATGACGGAAGAGCTCCTGACTACGATGACTGGGAACTCAACGGAGATATCATTCTGTGGAACAGCGTACTCGAGGACGCATTCGAGATCAGTTCGATGGGTATAAGAGTAGATGCCGAGTCAATGCTGAGACAGCTCGAGATCGACGGCAAGATGGATCGCAAAGACATGAAATTCCATCAGGGCGTCATCAACAGCGATCTGCCTCTGACGATAGGCGGAGGAATAGGACAGAGCAGACTCTGTATGTATTTCCTCAAAAAGGCTCATATCGGTGAGGTACAGGTATCCGTATGGCCGGAAGATATGTACGATGAGTGCGCGGAGCACAATATCTTCCTGCTGTAGTATTCATGATGGAGTATTCTTTAATAAATTATTCCTTCTGTATTGTTTATTCAGTAAGTGATGCAGTATATAAATGTCGTGATAGATAATAAAAGCAATAATACCGATACTTTTTACACCTATGCTGCGCCTGATGAGGTAGGCATAGGTGCTAAAGTGTCTGTGCCTTTTGCGAGGCGCAAGCAGCCTGTTGATGCATACTGTGTGGAAACGGGCGTGATGCCTTCGATTGCTGCGAGCCGCATAAAGGAGATAGAGTCATACGAAGCTGAGCGCTCACTGAACGACGAGATGATCCGGACGGCCGTCTGGATGAGGAAGCGTTACGGCACCAAGTATATAGATGCTGTTAAGATGTTCACTACAGGCGGGAAAAGAGAGCCGAAGAAAAAATCTGCCGGCAGGCCGGGTACGGATCCGGGGCTGGTTCTCAGCGGTGAGCAGCAAGCTGCCGCGGACAGCATATGCGAAGCTGTTGAGTCCCGCAGATTTGAGGCTTTTCTCCTGAAGGGCGTCACGAACAGCGGCAAGACCGAAGTATATATGAGGGCTGTTGAAAAGGCGCTTGAGATGGGAAGAACAGCGATCATACTGCTTCCCGAGATCGCACTTTCGGACCAGGTCAGGAAAAGGTTTGCGGACAGATTCGGCGATGATACTGTCGCGACTCTCCACAGCAAGCTGACAACTTCGGCAAAGCTCGGCGAATGGCTCAGGATAAGGCGCGGAGAGGCGCGTATAGTGGTCGGGCCGAGGACATCAGTTTTTGCGCCGATCGACAACATAGGAGTAATTGTGATTGATGAGGAGCACGAAGCGACTTTCAAATCCGATCACAATCCTAAATATGAGACCGTAGATGTTGCATACAAAAGGGCGGCGGAACACGGTGCTGCGCTGGTGCTCGGAAGCGCTACTCCGAGCATAGTCACATATAACAGGGCGGAAAAAGGTGTTTATAAACTGCTCGAAATGAATCAGCGCATAGGCGGAAGCGTTATGCCTGAACTGAGTATAGTCGACATGCGAAAGGAAGTATCTTCGGGAAACACTTCCGTATTGTCGAGAGAATTGGCAGCTGAGATAGACGGGGCACTGCGCAGAAAGGAGCAGATCATACTCTTTCTTAACCGCAGAGGCTTTTCGACACAGATTCTCTGTCCGGACTGCGGATTCAGGATGACATGCGATGACTGCGGGATCAGTCTGACTTATCACAAATCGGTTAATGCAGCTGTATGCCATTACTGCGGACGCAAGTATCCGCTGCCGGAAAAATGCCCGGACTGCGGCAGCAGATTTGTAAGATATGTCGGAGCGGGCACGGAAAAGGTCGAGGAAACAGTGAAGCAGCTGTGGCCGGATGTGAAGACGGCAAGATTCGATCTGGATACCGCGGCGGCATCGGATGACGCCGGCAAGGTGATAGATTCTTTCCAGAAGGGGAAGACAGACATACTTGTCGGGACTCAGATACTCGCAAAGGGGCTGGATTTTCGTAATGTAGGTCTGGTAGGCGTGATCAATGCCGATGTAGGGCTGAATATTCCGGACTACAGATCGTCGGAAAGAACTTTTCAGCTGATAACACAGGTTGCCGGGCGTGCCGGGAGGGCAAGCGGCAGCAGCCGCGTGCTGATACAGACCTTCGATCCGGAAAGCGATGTCATAAGAGAGGCGGCAGCGGCGGATTACGATTCTTTTTACGGATCCGAACTGCTTCACAGAAACATTATGAATTACCCTCCATATTCTGATATAATCTCAATCGGCTTTGTATCGGAAGATCCGGATGAGGCAATGGGATATGCAAAAGCGTTCAGAGACAGGCTGGCAGGACTGAGGTCTGCGCCTGAAGGAGCGGTAATACTCAGGCCGAGGCTGGATGAGCGCAGGACAGACGGAATGTCGAGAGCGGCATTCCTGATAAAAGCGCCGCTCGGAAGCCGCGGCGGATATATGAACGAGTATATGGAGTACAGAGACCGTCTGACGGAATCGAAGGCGGACTGCTTCATCGAGATCGATGTTAATCCGTACGGGTTTACATAAAGGAGTAAAAAAACAATGGCACTCAGAACAATAACTGTTAAGGGCGATGAGATTCTCGCCAAAAAATGCAAGCCTGTCAAGGCTATAACACCGAGGATAGTTCAGGCATGTGAAGACATGGTAGAGACCATGCTCGCTTCTGACGGAGTAGGAATAGCCGCTCCTCAGATCGGCATCATGAAGAGATTTTTTATAGCAATGCCGCATGTTGATGCAGAGGATGAGGAATTAAGGGATAAGATCTATGTCATGATCAATCCCGAGATTACTTACAAAGAGGGCACTCAGGAATCGAGTGAGGGATGTCTTTCGGTTCCGGGATATATGGGGCTGGTGGACAGGCCTGAAAAAATAAGGATAAAAGGCACGGATCTTGAGGGTGAGGAGCACGAATACGAATTCGAAGGCTTCGCTGCGACCGTATTCTGTCATGAATACGACCATCTCGACGGCATACTATATACAGACATAGCCAAGGAGACTATGACTGCGGAGGAATACGCCGAACGTCTCGAGGCTCTCAAAGAAGAGCATGCGGACGAGGAATAGGCGTCGCTTGCTCCCGGTTGAACGACAAAAGATTGTAGTTTTAATGTATATTTACGGATAAGGTATATAATTTGAGTATGAAGATAGTATTTATGGGCACGCCGGATTTTGCGGCGCGTTCTCTGGAGGCTTTGATAGATGCGGGCTATGACATCCCGCTTGTGATCACACAGCCGGACCGCAAAGGGCACCGTAACAAAATGATCCTGTCTGCAGTCAAACAGCTGGCGATTGATCATGGTCTTGAAGTGGCTCAGCCTCACAGGATCAGGAAGGATGAGGAGCTGATAGAGAGGCTGCGCGCCGTAGAGCCTGATATGATAGTTGTTGCGGCTTTCGGTCAGATACTGCCGAAGTCGGTGCTGGATATCCCGCGCCTCGGCTGCATAAATGTTCACGGGTCGCTGCTGCCGGAACTGAGAGGTGCGTCGCCGATGCAGGCAGCGATACTGCAGGGCAGGGACGAATCCGGAGTCACCATCATGAGAATGGAGGAAGGCCTTGATACCGGCGATATGATAAGCAGGGTCAGCTGTGATATAAGCGGAAAGAATATCACTGAGGTTACGGAAATACTCGCTTCTGCAGGTGCAGAGCTCCTGATCGAAACTATACCGCATATAGCTGACGGCACTGCCGTTTATGAGAAACAGGACGACAGCGCATCGACTTATGCTAAAATGATAAGCAAAAAAGACGGCCTTACGGACTTTTCCGGAAGCGCCTTTGATATAGAATGCATGATCCGCGCCTACTACGAATGGCCGGCATGCTACAGTTATCTCGACGGACAGCAGGTCAAATTCTACAGAGCGGAGGCTCTGATGGATGAGACTCCCGACGGGGAGCCGGGTACGGTAAGCGAGACCGGCAAAAATCATTACACGATCAATTGCGGCAGCGGCAAGCTCAGGGTATATGAGCAGCAGCTGCAGGGTAAAAAGCGCATGAGCGCCGGTGATTTCATGAGGGGACATAAACTCAGCATCGGCGACAGATTTCGCGGAGAGGAGGAATAGATATGTATTTTTACTATGATATGTCATGGATCGTTCTGATCCCTGCAATGATATTTACGATGATCTGTCAGGCAAAAATCAACCAGGCTTACAGAACATACTCGCAGGTCAGGAACAGCAGAGGAATCACGGGCGGACAGGCTGCAAGGGCAATGATGGACGCAAACGGTCTTTCGGGCCTTGCGATCAATGTGCACGGCGGCAATTCGCTCAACAATTTTTACGACCCGAGGACAAAGAGCCTCAATCTGTCTCAGGAGGTATATTCTTCGCCTTCGGTATCATCCATGTGCATTGCCTGCCATGAGGTGGGACATGCTATACAGGATGCGCAGCATTATGCTCCGCTGGCTCTCAGAAACGGCATAGTTCCGGTAGTCAATCTGACTCAGTGGATCTCATGGCCGATGATATTCATCGGGCTTCTCTTGTCAGCAACATCGCCATACGGCAGTCTGATGTTCAATATAGGAGTACTGTGCTTTGTGGTCGTAATCGCGTTCCACCTGATCACGCTGCCTGTTGAATTCAACGCTTCAAACAGGGCGCTTGAACAGATGAGGACTCTCGGACTTGTCAATGAGGAGGATTATGTAGGATCCAGGACAGTTCTCAGAGCTGCTGCAATGACTTATGTCGCAGCACTGGCAACGGCTGTTGCCAGCCTTCTCAGGGTGCTTGTACTGGCAGGAGGCAGGAGAGATTAGTTTGAATCAGGACTGGCTGACTGTATTCGAAGCCCTCAAAAGCATTTATCAGGAGGGCGCATATTCAAATATGGCTTTAAACGAAGCAATCTCTCATCATAAAGGATGCAGAGAAAGCTTCGTTCGCTTTTTTACAAAAGGCACTGTGATGGATACTATCCGTCTCGACTATATAATCGACAGGCTTGCTGCGAAGGGAATCAGAGGCATAAAGAAACGTACGCTTATAATCCTGAGGATGGGCATATATGCCATAGACTCTATGGAGAGCATACCGTCCCATGCAGCAGTCAATGAGGCTGTTTCGCTTGCAAAAAAGACTGCGCGCGGAACCGACAGATTCGTGAACGGACTGCTGCGGGTATATATCAGGGAAATGGATTCGTTCCGTCCGGAGACAATGCCTCTCAGCGTGCGCTATTCTTTCCCGGAAGATCTTGCAGGACTCATCGAAGAGCAGTACGGCGATGAGACAGAATCCATACTTAAGGGACTCAGCACTCCGCCGCCGCTTGTTCTCAGGATAAACAGCCTTAAATGCAGCCGAAGCGAAGCAGCGGAAATGCTCGAAAAAGAAGGCATAGCCGCTAAGGCTGCGGATGAGTCGGAACATGCCGTGATCGCCGAGGGAAGCGGGGTGATTTCCTCTGAGCTGTACCGTAAAGGACTTTGTTCTGTACAGAGTCTCTCATCGATACAGGCTATCGAAGCGCTTTCACCGCACCCGGGCAGCAGGGTACTTGACATGTGCGCAGCGCCCGGCGGCAAGTCGGGATTTATGGCCGAGCTGATGCAGAACAGAGGCAGCATAACCGCCTGCGACATACATGAACACAGGCTCGGACTTATAGATGCTGCCATGCGGCGTACAGGCGCGGAGATAGTAAAGACCCGCATGATGGACGGAACTGTGCATGATGAAAACCTTGACGGATCATTTGACTATGTGCTGGCCGATGTTCCGTGCTCCGGCCTCGGTGTGATAGGAAGCAAGCCGGAGATTAAGTACAGATCAGATATCGCTTCTTACGCGGAGCTTGAAAAGATCCAGCGCGCGATACTCGAAAACGCAATCAGATATACTGCTGAAGGCGGCAGAACAGAGTATTCGACATGCACTATCAACAAAGATGAGAATGAAAGGCTTGTAAACAGTGTTATAGAGGCTTACAGTTTTGTCAGCATTGTTGAAATGCGGACAATTTTGCCATATAATTGTTCAGTAGGCTTTTTCTATTGTATTCTTGAAAAAAGCCAATAGTTTATGAAAGTATAACTTGATGGAGATAATTGTTAAATGAAAATCGGTTATTTGACGGACAGAGGCAGAAGGAGACCTACCAACGAGGATGCTGTAAAGGTGCTGGAGAAAGAGAAATTCTTCATGCTGGCTGACGGAGTTGGCGGTAACAGATCCGGTGAAGTTGCCAGTCAGTCTGCACTTGATGCAATGGAGAAATTCATCACACACAATCCGCCGGAGTGGCTGGAGAGCCGTGATGAGGTTTTCAGGTATTTCCGTGCGGCTGTTAATTATGTCAATCACTATATCATCAAGCTGTCAGAGGCCAGACCTCAGTATTCCGGAATGGCTACGACGCTTGCTTTTGCATATTTAAGAGACGGTGATCTCTATGTGGCCAATGTAGGAGACAGCAGAGTTTATCTTATACACAACGGCATGATACAGCAGATCACAGAGGATCATACATATGTAAACGATCTGGTCAGGATGGGAGCGATCACCAGAGAGGAAGCGCAGCATCACGCACGCAAGAACGTGATCACCAGAGCTATCGGCGCCAATGCAAATAATGAGCCTGACTGTTTCAGTGTGCCTGTCGGCAGAGGTGACAGGATACTTCTCTGCAGCGACGGACTGTATGACGAGATCGATGATGAATCTATTCTTGCCGCTGTATCAAGATTCGATGACATGGTAATGTGCGCCGAAGATCTTGTGGCGATGGCTAATGAAAGCGGCGGCAACGATAATATATCCGTTATTTGCGTTGAACTGATGGAGGGTTAGTAAATGAGCAGCAGATTACTTTCCGGCCGCTACGAATTGCTCGAAAAGATCGGCGATGGAGGTATGGCTGTCGTCTACAAGGGCAAAGACAGACTCCTGAACAGGTTCATAGCTGTCAAGATACTGAGACCGGAATTCACAAAAGACGCTACGTTTGTAGAGAATTTCAAAAGAGAATCACAGGCGGCGGCAGGTCTTTCACATCCTAATATAGTCGGCGTTTACGATGTAGGCAGAGAGGGCAATATCAACTATATCGTTATGGAGCTGATCGAGGGCAGGACCCTCAACGCTATAATCGAAGATGAGGCTCCTATGGATTACCGCAAGGTGATCGATATAAGCAAGCAGGTAGCTTCGGCTCTCAAGGTCGCTCACAAGAACAAGATCATACACAGAGACGTCAAGCCTCACAATATAATGATCACCAATGACGGCGTGGTCAAGCTTGCCGATTTCGGTATCGCAAGAGCTGTTAACGATGCAACTCTTTCGACCGGCAGCAAGATCGTCGGTTCGGTCCACTATTTCTCGCCTGAACAGGCAAGGGGCAATTATGTGGATGAGCGTTCCGATATTTATTCGCTGGGTATCGTAATGTATGAGATGCTGACGGGCAGGGTTCCGTTTGACGGAGACAACCCGGTCACAGTCGCTCTCAAGCACATAAACGAGGAAATCACACCTCCGAGCGAGCTGGTCAGCGGCATTCCGCCGGCACTCGAAAGATGTGTGATGAAGGCGACAAGCAAGTATCAGACAAACAGATACAGCAGTGCCGAGGAGATGATCGAAGAACTCGACAATATTGCGTTCGTTACCAATGTTGCAGGATCATCGATCTTCGCTGAGTCTTCGGATGTTATCGAAAAGAGAAACAAGAGGATAAGGGCGCAGGTCGAGGCTGAGGTCGAGCAGCAGGCAGCACACAATAATCAGAACAAAAAGAAGAAAGACCCTGCGAGAACTAAGAAGATCATTATCATTTCAGTGATGGCAGTTGTAGTGATTATGCTCTTAGGTTTTATAGGTGCGTGGAGAATGGGCGCATTCTCATCCACAAAGGAAGCACCTGATCTGATGGGCAAGACTCTCGAGGATGCTCAGGAAAAAGCTGAATCAGAGGGATTCAGACTGAAGCAGGGTAAGGATATTTATTCTACGGAATATCCGGAAGGTACTGTGTGTCTGCAGGATCCTGAGGCCGGCAGTGAAATGCTCAAGAACGGCACCATAACTGTCAATCTGTCTAAGGGCAGCAAGGAGGGAATGGTTCCGAATGTAGTCGGCATGCAGCGCGAGGATGTTGAGAATTTCCTTGCCCAGTACGGATATGAGCTTGGCAATGTAAAAGTCGAAACATCACCTGAGAAGGAGGGCAAGGTCCTCGAACAGGATCCTGTTGCCGGTTCAACTCTCGACAAAGAGAGCAAGATCAACATAGTCGTATCGGACGGCAAGGGAACTGAGAAGGGAACCGTTCCTTCAGTAACGAATCTCTCGCTGAGCGATGCCAAAAAGGCAATAAATGCGGCTGGATTCAAGGTCGGCAATGTTACATATGACTGGGACAACAATGTCGGCAAGGGTTATGTAATGTATCAGCAGTATCAGGCTAACTCACTGCTTGACAAGGGTACTACCATAGATATCCAGGTAAGTTCGGGTCCTGAACCGGAGCCTGAGACGCCTGATGATTCTGAGGATGAAGATACAGACAGTTCATCCGGTGATAAAGATAAAAGCGAAGAAACCGAAGAATAACGGTGTCGCGTTCAGCATCTCAGTATGATAGGAAGAGTAGTAAAAGGAATCGGCGGATTTTACTTTGTTCATGACGGTAATGAAACCGTCATGGGCAAAGCCCGCGGCAACCTGAAAAGGAACAAAGAACTTATATATGTCGGAGACATCGTTGATTTTGAGATAGATGTAAACGACAGTGACAATGAATGTGTTATCAACAGCGTCGTTGAGAGACGCAATTTTCTGACAAGACCGCCCGTATCTAATCTTGATATACTGGTGGTCGTGTTTTCTTTAAAGCATCCGGCTGTAAACTATCCCGTGATAGATAAACTCCTTGCCGGTGCCGAGAAAAATAACATCAGGCCGGTGATCTGTATTTCCAAGCCTGACCTCGTTTCTCCGGAGGAACTGGAGAGAAGCATGGAGATTTACAGAGGAATCTATCCTGTCGTTACGGTAAACGGTAATACCGGGGATGGCACTTCGGAACTCTTTGAACTAATTAAGGGTAAAAGCGCAGCGCTGGCCGGACCGTCCGGCGTCGGGAAATCCTCGATCACAAACCACATACTCGGTGACAGCGTCGCTGCTGTCGCTACAGGCGAGATAAGCGGCAAGACCAGACGCGGAAGACATACGACGCGGCATGTTGAAGTTTTTCCGCTCGGCGGCATGAGCTATCTTTACGACACTCCGGGTTTTACTTCTCTCGATCTCGATGAGACAGAGCCCGTGGAAATACGCGAATTGCTGCCCGAGTTCAGACCTTTGAACCACAAATGCAGATATGCGGACTGCATGCATATCAACGAACAGGAATGCGCAGTCAAGGAAGAGCTGGCAGCAGGCAGGATCAGCAAAAGCAGATACGAATCATACAAGATGATGACAGAAGAGGCAAGGGCATGGCAGAAACACAAGTAAAGAATAACGCGCAGACGGCAATGATAGCACCGTCCATACTCGCGGCGGATTTCGCTGAACTTGGAAGAGATGTAAGAGATATAAGCGAACGCGGCGTAGATTATGTCCATATAGATGTAATGGACGGGATGTTTGTTCCTAATATCAGCTTTGGTTCCGCGGTAATGAAGAGCCTGCTGGGACATGCGGGAGTGCCGTTCGATGTGCACCTGATGATAGTGGATCCGGACAGATATCTGGAGGAGTTCGTTACGGACAATACCGGATTTATTACAGTGCATTATGAAGCATGTGAAGATCTCGCAAAAACTCTTGACCATATTCACAGTCTCGGAGTGAAGGCCGGCGTTTCGATCAAACCGATGACCGAGCCTGAGGTGCTCGATCCTTATCTTGCAGACATAGACCTTATCCTGGTCATGTCTGTAGAGCCGGGCTTCGGCGGTCAGAAATTCATGCCGTCATGTCTGCCTAAGATCGAATACTACAGCCGTAAGAAGAGTATGGCCGGCTACAACTACATAATAGAGGTTGACGGCGGCGTCGGTCCTGCGAATGCTCATCTTGTCAGGGAAGCCGGGATAGACCTTATCGTGGCTGGATCAGCAGTATTCAAGGCTTCCGACCGCACAGAAGCGATCAGGGCGATAAAGGGTTTATACTAGGTTAAAGGAGATCAAAGAAGCGGAATCTGCTTGTAATAAGGTTTTATATCGTTATGAGATCCTGCAATTTTTGCATGAGATCCGACATAAAATGACCTCAAAAATGTGTACTGAATCGCGATTTTATTAGTAGTAAACTGCAGGCAGGGAGATACCTGCTATGCTGAGAAGAAGACTGTTTGCGTATACATGCGCTATGATAGCCGGGATATCCTCCGGCTATTATATTTTTGAACAGAAAAGGCTGATTTGCGGGACACTGCTGCTGATAAGTATCGCCGTGTCACTGTGCTTTGTTGTGCCTAAAAAAGATATTGCCCGGTTCATCATATGTCTGACTGCCGGATTTCTCATATTCGCCCGGGCATATATTTCATATGAAATGCCTGTCATCCTGCCTGACGGAACGCTGATACATGCGAATGATACAGCAGCGATTGAAGCTGTATCGAATGTGAGCGGCAGGGTAAGATCGTGCATCAGAAAGGACGATACATACAGGATCGTCATAGACAAGACCGGGATAAAAGGCATCAGACGAATTCAAATCACTATAGACAGTGAAAATGTATTTCCGGGTGATTTCAGGTCAGCCGGGAAATATGGAACAAATGAGACTGCTGTGACAAATAAGATGGCCGGGGCGAAAGAGACAGATGTAGATCTGAGTTCAGATGGGATCGATGAGAATTTGTACGGCCTGGTGGGAAAAAGGATAGAGGCGTATGGTAAAATGCGCGAATTCAGGAGCAGAGAAAATCCGGCATGCTTTGACTACCGGCTGTATATGCGCGGACAGGGCGTCAGATATTCATTTAAGTCGGACAGTCTGGATGTCTGTTCTGATCTGTCAACAGGGGAGGCCGGTCATGAAATAGTGTCAGAGAAAATGTCGGAAAAACTGCAAGGAAAACTGTCGAATAAACTGTCAAAATGCTTCTGGGGTTTCCGGCGTTTCATACTGGGAGAACGCGAGAGATTTCTGGAGCGCTTCGAAGACGATGATATAAGAGGCTTTATACGCGGCATGATATTCGGCGACAAATCGGAGATAGACGAAGATGTCGCCGAAAGCTTCAACAACAATTCGACTGGACACATACTTGCGGTGAGCGGGCTGCATATCGGATTCCTTTATGCTTTGCTGAGGTGGCTTTCGGGAAGGAAGCGGACAAAGGGGATGGCGCTGCTGACTATTGCTGTGATCATCCTGTATGGCGAGATGACCCTCTGGAGCGCATCTACTATAAGAGCGGTGATCGTTCTCAGCATAAACCTGCTCGCTGTGCATTTCAGAAGGAGGTCGGATCTGCTGACTTCAGTGAGTGCTGCTGCCATGCTTATACTGTTTTTCGAGCCGTATCAGCTGTTCAGCACGGGATTCCAGATGACATTTCTGGCTCTTGTTTCGATATGCTTTATCGCCGGTCCGCTCTCTCTTTTCACGGGCGAAGGACTGGCCGTAATGTTTGCTGTGCAGATCGGGATAGCGCCGTTGACAGCATATGCCTTTAACAGATTCAATCCGCTTGCAGTACTGATAAATGTGCCGGTACTCATGATCGCATCATTGCTTATACCTGCATGTATATTTCTGGTGTTCGTCAGCGCTGTGACAGGATATGTGCCCGGCTTTTGCGTCAGCCTTATCAGGGATGCGGTCGGCGGTCTTATCAGCCTGAACGAATGGCTGTCATTTGGCGGTGAGTATTCATTTCTTACTTCAGGACTGCACTCATTTATTTCCGATGTCACAGCCGGATTTGCCAATGCTCTGCAAAGCGGGAATACTGACGTATCAGCCGTTATATCTGAAAAGATTTCAGATATTCTCTGCAGTGCGTCTGCTGTCATTTCGGGCTGCGGCACAGCTATGATCATATCGTTTTACCTTATCGTTTTTCTTATTAGCTCGGAATGGATGAGAGTACTGCTGATCAGGAAGGATACAGCCGCGATCAGATGCATCGTGCTTTGCATGCTGCTGCCCGCTGTGATGCTCTGCGCCGTTTCATATAACGATTTTGCCGATGACGAGATCATTTTTGTATCTGTAGGACAGGGTGACTGCACGCATATACGATGCGGCAGCGAAGATATGCTGATAGACGGCGGTGGAAACACTTTCTACAATGTGGGTGAGAAAACGCTGATGCCGTATCTTCTGAAAAACGGCGCAGCTGATGTGGATATCGCATGCGTAACGCATCTGCATACCGATCATTTCCTCGGGTTAAGCCAGCTCGAGGCAGTTTACCCGGTGAAGACAACAGGGATACCGTCCGATTACCGCACAGCAATAGAAAACGAACGCGCTCAGGTAAAAAAGAATCCTGCGGGAACAGATACCGTTACAGACGACAGCGGCGATAAGAACCGGGACGGTGGCGGCCTGCCTGAAAATATCACTTTTATCGAGCCCGCAAGCAGGATCAGTCTTGGCAGGGATGTATATATCGTTCCGATCTGGCCGGCTCCCGGCGTGCGCCGTAATATTTCTCCGGACGATGCGAATGAAAACAATATGGTCTATATGATCCATTACAACGGGATCAGGATAATGGTGACAGGCGACCTGACAGAGGAGGACGAGCTTGAAATGGTAAAACGCTACAGTCGCAGCGATGAATTGAAATGCGACATCCTCAAAGTTGCACACCACGGCAGCAAAACAAGCAGCAGTGAAGTATTTCTCGATGCTGCTAATCCAGACATAGCTGTGATTTCGGTCGGGCAGAATAACCTTTACGGCCATCCGCATGCGGAGATTCTGCAGAGACTCGAAGAGAGAGGGATACAGATATACCGCACCGACCTGAGCGGAGCCGTCGGGATAGATATACGAAACGGCAGAGTAAGCAAAACAGATACCGTCATAGACTGAAGCGGGAGCTTATTACAGAAATAAAACATTGTTGTCACTGCGGAAGAGACACAAACTTATGCACCAGCCGCAAAAGAGGTAATAGTTACGTAACCTGCATTCGGAAATGATATAATACATAGTACAGAACGATCAGGAAAGGATATTATGAATGAACCGGAGAATAGTGAAGGTGATTTTATGAGGAATAAAGGAATAAAAGAAAACAGGACAGAAGCACGGACGGGGGTTGCCAATCAATTTCGGGTGCTTATTCTGACGGTTATGCTTGGTATGTTTGCCGGGCTTGTAATATGGTGCTTCCTGAAAGCCGTTTCTGTTTGCACCGGCCTGATCTGGGAGACATTTCCGGCTTATACAGGAGGGAAAAAGATTATCGTTTTGTTCTGCATACTGGGTGGTCTTGCATGCGGAGTAGTGCACAGGAAATTTGGTGATTATCCGGAGAGCCTGGACACGGTGCTCGGAAAGATCAGGAAGGAGCATTACTATTCTTATCATCCTATGGCCGGCATGCTGCTCTGTGCTTTTTTGCCGCTTGTATTCGGAGCAAGTGTCGGTCCGGAAGCCGGCCTTACCGGGATTATCGCAGCATTATGCTACTGGGTAGGTGACAATGTGACCTTCGCTAAAGCAAATGCAGATCTGTATTCATGTGTAGGGGAGGCTGTCACATTGGGACAGATTTTCCATTCTCCTCTTTTTGGTATTCTTGTGGTAGAGGAAGATAAAGGCCAGCTTGCACCTGACCATTTGCCGAAAGGATGGAAGCTTTTGCTCTATGCTCTTTCCACGGCATCAAGCTTTGCCGTGATCTGGTCTTTAAATCATCTGTTCGGTAAATCCATGGCCGGTTTCCCGGGCTTTTCGGAGGTGCCGGTGAGAACAGCAGATGCATTTCTCATCCTGATATACATCCCGGTGGGATTTCTGCTGTTTTTACTCTATGAGACCTGCGAAACCGTAATGGAGAAGCTGGCTGACAGGGTTCCTGCCGTGCTAAAGGAGGCTGTCTGCGGTTTGGTGATTGGTCTGGTCTCGCTGGTCTGTCCTATGGTTCTTTTCTCCGGTGAAGAGCAGATGCGGGAAATGATTGCTGAAAACAGCGGATACGGAGCACTGTTTCTTATCGGCATATGCCTGCTGAAATTGGTAATGACATCCTTCTGCCTGCAATTTGGTATGAAGGGCGGCCATTTTTTTCCTGTGATTTTTGCCTGTATGTGCATGGGATATGCGCTGGGCGAGCTCTTTTTCGCGGAGACTGCAGGGCATGCTGCGTTTGCAGCAGGCGTTATTACCGCGGCTGCGCTTGGTGCACAGATGAAGAAACCACTTGCCGTGACGGTACTGTTGCTCTTATGCTTTCCGGCGCGCTTCCTGCTGTGGGGCTTTTTGAGTGCAGCCATCGGAAGCAGTCTCGCAACGATGATTGAAAAGAAGAAAGAAGCATAAACATATTATTACCGTGATACTACATAATTTTTTTTTCGTAATGAAATCCGGACGATAGGACAGTCCGGATTTCATTGCTAAATGCTTATCTTTGCTTTTATTTCGTTCTGACCGCTTTCCTGTTGCTCCAGGCACCGTTGTAGAATTCTCCGCCTGCAGAAGCGACAGGCATCACGCGTACATAGTATTTCTTATTTTTCTTCAGTTTCTTTATAGTACAGGATGTCTTCCCGGCTTCAGCTGTGACAGTTACGGCATTCTTCATATTCTTTTTGGCAGAGCAGCGGATAATGAATCCGCTCGCTTTTTTGTCAGCCTTCCATGAGACCGTGACGGAATTTCTGCCTGCCTTGACTTTTACACCGGATACAGTATTGATATAGCTGTGTGAGATGTTCGAATCCTCACTGTATATCAGCCTGTTGCCATCCTCTTTGACGGCATTGACCCTGAAATCATAGAGACCGCCTTTTTTCAAACCTTTTACCGTGCATGATGTTCTGCTGTCCGCCCACTTGCGGTTCCAGCTATCCGCCCCGACTTCGCGGTATGCTGCGCGGTATTCATCCGCATTTGCGTCTGCAGCCCATCTGATGCTGACACTTTTGCCTGAAACATTCACACTTGAGCTGATTACAGGAGCAGCTGGCGCTGCCGGTTTGTATCTGACTTCAGGCATATTATCATTATGGAGATAGAACGGAACAGTTGCATTATTCATCTGACTGAGCCAGGTCGTCCCGCCGGCAGATGTTATATCATTTATGATGCAGCCGCGGCTCCTCGACTGATCGACTCCGCTTTGTCTTATCCTGCTCGAAGAACTGATTACAAAAATACTGTCGCCTTCATAACCGAGATAGATCGTCTCATGCGAAGGCATGTTGAGTTCCGTACCCGGAGGGAGGGTTTTGATAAGATCTGCCTTCTCAGCATCGGTCATTCCCGAAAGATCATAATTCTTCACAACGCTTCTCTCACCGCTCGTTACATTTCTCGTAAGATCTAATCCGAAGCATGCGAACAGATCTCTGTACAAACCGGAACAGTCATTGGAATCAAGGCTTCCGCCCCATCCGTAGGCATCACCGAGTACTCCAAGTGCAGCCTTATAAATATTTCTGTATGTCAGAGGAAGGTATCCTTCGCAAACCTTGCGGTTTTCGCTGATCAGAGCAAGAACTCTTTTGTAAGTACCGTCAGAATTTCTGACAGGAAGCCATACAACATAATTGTTGTATGTTGCGCGGTTCGTAACGAGGCCGCTGTACTCAGTTTTGGCTGCAAGTCTGAGTTTTGTACCCAGAGTCAGCTGCACCTGTGATGTTTCCGGATCTGTTTTTGATGTTTCCGTATAGATCTTGTCTCCGTATACGATAAGCGATTCATCAGAGCCGAAATCAAATGACTGAAGCCATTCATTTCTGTCTGAGCAGACCGCTATGTCCGATGCAGGTATCCATCCGGACATGCACGATGTTCTGACCAGATAGAACTTGCCGTCAAGCGACTTCATCAGCGTCACCATAGGTTCATTGACACGCACCGAAGTATGATACTTATAATCAAAATTTGAATCTCCGGATGTATCGGTCCATTTCTCATCCAGTATTTCGTTATAAGTCGGATAGCCCTGAAGCGCACTTCTTTTAGTGCAGACCGCATATCCTATGCCTTTGGAGAGGCTGCCTTCACCGGTGACGAATTTCACTGCCTCCGGCTTATCACCGCCATTAACATAGTATTCACACCATTTGCGGCAGCAATCCAATGCTTTTTGCTCGGTTTCTGACAGATCATCCCCTCCGAAGTATTCTTTTACCTCAGGGTCTATGCTGTTGATGACCGCATCTTTATAAATCTTTGACCATGCCTCCGGCGGATCGCTGCAGCTGATATACTTTCCTTCAGCTGTTTTTGTCACTTTTGCTCCATCTATTACATAATTATATGCAGCATCAGCACAGAGGCTGTTCAGCATGGAATCCGTGAGACTGACCTTTTCCACAGTTTCATTCCAGTTCTTAAGATCATATTTTCTGAAAGATCCATTGTTTAACTTTGAATTAAGTTCATTATTAATTGCATCGATTTGTGGCAGATCTGCGATCACCTTATCAGGCTCTTCGAGTTTATCTGCCCAATAGCCGGGATAAGTCATTTCTTTTGTTACTCCCGGCATGTAATCAACAGACGCAAATGCCTGTGATGCACAGCAAATGCTGATAATCACGGCAATCAGTACCACTGCCGCAGTTCTGAATCTCTGAATGTTTTTATCTGTTACCATTAAGTACCATCCTCTCTGCATCTTTGGCTCTCAGCATCTCAGCAATTTCGCCTTCCTGCATTTCTATCGCTTTAGAGTAATCGTTTTTTTGATTTTAACACAAACTCACGATACTAAGCACCTTGATAAGTCCAATTATCTGGATGTATTTGATCTAATGCAGCAATTCAGCGAATTCACATTGTTGACTGGCAAAGCGGCAGCAAATATAATAGACGAAGACATTTTTAGAGTTATTCTAAGGCGCGTTCTTGGTGTTATTTCAGGAATGAAATGCACTTCGTATTGAAAAGGTAGCAAAGATAACAAAGATAGCAAAGATAACAAAGAGGACGGATGTCATACAAAGATTTTGCAAATGATTTCAAAAAAGGAATAATGGGTGATGTGCTCTTTTTTTACGGGGCAGAGGATTATCTGATGGACTGGGCGGTGCAGCAGATAACAGGCAGATATGTCGATGAGAGCTCGCGAAACATAGATGTCAGATTTTTTGAGGGAGATAAGGTGAGTGCCTGGGATATCATGGGAGAGGCCAGGACTTATTCTATGTTTTCCGAAAAAAGAGTGATAATCGTTCGTAACTATCTGCCTCTTTACCGAAAGACGGCTGATGCAGGTGCTGACGATCTGCTGAAATTCGCAAAGGAAAAGCAGGATACATCAGTCGTGGTATTCGTTCTTGAAAGCAGGTATGCAGATGATTTGACTGCATATGCAAAGAAACTGATAAAAGCTGCGTCCGCATATGAATTTGCTTCTCTTGACAAAGCTGATCTCAAATCATTTATCACAAAGAGAGTGCGAGCCGGAGGCAGGATAATCGCACGAAGGGAACTCGATTATCTGATCGATGTTTCGGGGTATTATCTTAAAGGAAGCTCTTATTCCCTGACTCAGCTCGATGCAGATCTTGAAAAGATGATAAATGCATGCAGCGAGGACAGCATTACGGCAGGGCTCATTGATGAGCTGCTGGTTGGAGAGACTGACAAGTTTGTTTTCGATCTGGTCGATGCTGTTACAGGAGGAAACAGATCGAAGGCTCTCAGTATTGCCGAAGCAATCATACATGAAGAAGATGGATCCATGCAGGTACTGGCCCTTCTTACTAAGCAGTTCGAGATAATGTATGATTCAATGGAGCTTTCAAAAGACGGATACAGCATCTCACAGATGGCGAAGATGACCGGAGTTAACGAATTCAGATTCAAGAAGGCCTATATGGCGGCCGGACGGTACAGAATGAGCCGCATAAAAGAACTGCTTGTGCAGCTTTATAATATAGACAGAGATATCAAGAGAGGCGATATAGATAAGGACATTGCACTTGAGCTGTTTGCCGCTACAGCCTGCCCGTAAGCCATTCGGGGAGAAAGACGTCATGTGCCTGATGGGATTAATTATTGTGGTGATTGGAGTATAAAACAGAATGGAATTGTTTAAAGAGTATCCTGTTCTTGAAAGTGACAGGTTAATGATAAAGAAGATGACTGAAGATGACGCGGAGGCACTGGCAGAACTGACTGCCAGTGAAAAGGTATACAGCTCACTTCCGTCTTTTCTCTATGAGCTGAAATATGATGACAAGAGAACGGTTATAGCAAAGCTCGATCATGAGTGCTTTGAAACCGGAGAGGCGTTGATAATGGGAATATTTCTTAAAGCCGGAGCAGCCTCAGGGAAATCTTCTGATGCAGCGGAGGCTGATAACGGAACTGTAAACCGGGCAGGGCGCGATAATGATTATTCTCTTGTCGGCATCGCCGAGATCTACAATTACGAAGAGAAAAAGGAAAAAGCTTCGATAGGTTACAGACTCAGCGACAAGGTCTGGGGGCAGGGCATAGGAACAGAGGTTGCTAAGCTGCTGCGGGATTATCTGATAAATGATATCGGACTGCGTACTGTGACTGCTCATGTGCTCAGTTCAAACAAGGCGTCGGCAGCGGTACTTGTGAATAACGATTTTATCGACAAATACCGCGGCCTGTATGAGGATTGGGGCAGGGACAGGCTCGAACTCACAGAAAAATATGTTTACAAAAGAGAGTGGGCGGATGCCGGTACAGCAGACAAAAGCAAAAGAAGAGCTGTCAGGGTCGAGAAATTCGTGATGGCATACAAGGTCGATCAGGACCGCATACGCGCTATGCTGCCTGCGGGATACCGTTCGCTGAGGCCTGTGCTTCGCATCAACAGCGAGATCCGCGATAACAAAGTCCTTTATATAGAATTCAACACTCCTGTCGAGGCTGACGGAAGGAAAGGCTGGCTCAATATCGACAACTGGAAGAGCAGCAATGATGAAGGCATGCGTTTCGAAAAATGCGATGAAGAAGTTTTTATCACTACGCCTTTCCTGGATCTGAGCTACTCGGGGACAGGAGCATACGGAGGATGCCCGGCTGAACAGGATAACGAAGGATGTTACTATCTCGGGAATGACATAGAATTCCGTCCTTCAGAAAAGATAGAAGAGAAGGAAGAGTATTGCTGCTGTGAATTCAGATGGAAATTCAATGACAGGGATGCTCACGGCGAGAGCGATGGTACGATGATCCCTGCAAAATTCGCATTGATGCAAAACAAATATGAGCCGGTGGATTTCACGGCTGAGAATGCTGCCGCGATAAAATGCAGACAGGTGCTCGGAGCATATGTGGTGAAATTTGAGAGAGTATATGGGTAATGTGTCTTCACCACCCAATAGCAAGCAGCGAAACCGTTTCCTGATGATAATTATTGGGTGTCTGCGATGAGGTCGCGGGCGGCCTGAAGGGCATTTTCGTTGTCGGATGATCCGCTGAAGAGAGTGGCGACCATGCGCACTTTGCCTTCTTCATCGAGATGTTCGATGCTGGTCCGGGATTTTGCGTCACCGA
Organism: uncultured Eubacteriales bacterium; assembly: GCA_902774265.1. Taxonomy (GTDB): domain Bacteria; phylum Bacillota; class Clostridia; order Peptostreptococcales; family Anaerovoracaceae; genus Crickella. The sequence continues at coordinate 16,520 of CACYHR010000014.1, read as the reverse complement.
CAGCCTTGCTGATCAGGAAATTGTCTCTGCCGTATGCCGCGATTTGAGGCAGATGCGTTATGCATATCAGCTGATGATGTTCCGCTATCTCGCTCATCTTGCGGCCGACTACCAGCGCAGTGTGTCCGCTTATTCCGGTATCGATCTCGTCGAAGATCATGGAGTCGACCTTGTCGCTGTCACCGATTATATGTTTGAATGCCAGCATAATACGCGAAATTTCACCGCCGGAAGCAATGCGCGTAAGCGGCATAAGCGGCTCTCCGGGGTTGGTGGAAATCAGGAATTCGACATAATCAAAACCGTCCGGACCGATATCCGGGAGTTTTTTGATATCTATTCTGAATTCGGAATTCGCGAATTCGAGGTCCTGGAGCTCCCTTATCATGGCAGATTCAAGCCTTTTTGCGATCAAATGTCTCAGCTTGCTTACATGAGCAGCCTGATCCTCTAGTATGCTGTATTTGCGGTGCGCAGCCTCGGAGAGCCTGGATTTCTCCGCATCAAAATTCTGTATCATATTAAGCTTGCTGCCGAGCTCGCTCTGATATTCGATTATCTCATCGATGCTGCGGTGGTATTTGCGCTTTGCATCCTCGATAACAGCAAGCCTCTCGGAAATGCTGTCGAGATCCTCATCTGAATAATTGAGGGAATCAAGGGTGTCGCGCAGCCTTCCCGAAATATCCTCAAGATCATAATATGAAGTCCGGGTCTGTTCGGAAAGGGCTGCAAGTTTCTCGCTGTAGCTGCCTGCCGATTCGAGTTCATCAGCGGCTCTCGAAAGGCCGGACAGTACCGAAGTTTCGTTTTCGTACAGCAGATCATAAGCCGTGCGGACGGACGAATATATCCTTGCGCTGTTCTTGATCATGGTCAGCTGATCCTTCAGCTCATCATCCTCTCCTGATTTCAGCTTCAGTCCCTCTATATAGTTATATTCAAAGCTGAAATAGTCTTTCTGCTGGACGGCAGTCGCTTCGGCTCTCAGCAGATCGTCATATTCCTTCTGGGCAGCTTTGTATTCCGTGTAATACTGCGAAAGTTTTTCGAGTTCGGGTGATAGAGATTCACCGTGGAAACTGTCCGTGATGTGGATGTGGTTGTCGGGATCGAGTATCTGCTGATTGTCGTACTGACCGTGTATATCGACCCAGTCAGCGCAGAAACTGCGGATCTGACCGAGCGTCGCCATTTCTCCGTTCAGCTTGGAAATGGTTTTGCCGGACGCGAGTATCTCACGCGAAATGATCACATCTTCGCCGTTCTTTTCGCCTGCGATCTGTATAAAGGCGCGGTCCTGTCCGGTCCTGACCATAGAAGTATCAGCACGGCCGCCGAGAACTGTACTGATCGCCGTGACCAGAACAGATTTACCTGCGCCCGTTTCTCCGGTGATCACATTGAATCCTTCGCCCAGATCAAAGGATATGTGCTCGATAGTTGCATAATTGTCGATGATGATTCTGTTGATCATAGAGCATTTTCCCCTTAGTCACGATTATTCATTATGCTGTCGAATTTGCTGATAACAGCAGGAACATTTTCCTCTTTGTCTACTATAACCAGAAGTGTGTTGTCGCCGGAGATCGATCCGACTATATGTTCTAGACTGAGACAGTCTATAGCTTCACCTGCAGCGCCTGAACAGCCCGACAGAGTCTTGACGACTATAAGGTTCTGTGCCGATGCATACGAAAGAGTCGTTTCTCTGAATATCTTGATAAAACGTTCGGAAATAGGGCGCTCATCGTATTTACCTGTGATGTATTTGTATCTGCCGTCCTTATTCTGCCCCTTGATAAGCTGCAGCTCGCGTATATCTCTTGAGACCGTCGCCTGTGTGACGTTATAGCCCGCGGCCCTGAGCAGGCTCATCAGCTGATCCTGCGTTTCGACTTCATTTGTCCTGATCAGTTCTAAAATCTTGTTTTGTCTTGAAAGTCTCATTTATCGAACCTCCGTAATCTGCTGTTGAGATATAGTATAGCATAAAAATACGCTTTGATGCATAAAGTTTAGGTTTCGAGGAGTCAAAGTGACAGTTTTGCAGGATATCAGTGAGATTTTGCAGGATGTCATTCAATTATTGCAGAATGTCGTGCGTGTTGTGTATGACTGTGATCAGGAGGGGGTAGGGATACTTCCGTCCCGGAGGCCTGTTTTTAGTGTTTGGGACGGAAGTTTTACAGCCGGGCAGCCACCGTACTTCCGTCCCGGAAGCCTGCTTTTAGTGTTTGGGACGGAAGTTTTACAGCTAGGTGGCCTCTGTACTTCCGTCCCGGAAGCCTGTTTTTACTGTTTAGGACGGAAGTTGCTTTAAGGAGCTTCCCACCATGATGACCGAACAAAAAACGAACATGGACAAGCCGGCGCATATAGTGTAGAATCAGCGTCGGGATAAACGCGCTTTTCCAAACAATAATGACGTGTTAAGCAGCATTGAGGCGATAGCCGTAATCTCCCGTATGCGTAATTATGCCGTACGGGTCAATATGGCCGCAGCAGTTAAAATGTGAATAGAAATAATACAGGATAAAACTTTTATATGAGAATAATCGGAATAGATCCGGGATACGCTATAATGGGATACGGCATCCTGGATTACAAAGGAAATAAATTCACTCCGGTCGCTTACGGAGCGATAACGACAGAGGCACATACTCCGAACGAGGAGCGGCTCATGATAATGTATGACGAACTTTCTGATATAATCAGAGAATACGAGCCGGATGAAGCCTCAATAGAAGAGCTTTTTTACAATACTAATGCGACTACTGCTATAATGGTAGGCGAAGCAAGAGGAATGGCGTTGCTGGCATGCGCAAAAGCCGGCATAAGGATCTCGGAATACACGCCTCTTCAGATCAAATCATCGCTGACCGGATACGGACGCGCCGAAAAGAAGCAGGTGCAGACAATGGTCAGGATGATACTTGGCCTTTCGGAGGTTCCGAAACCGGACGACACGGCTGACGCTCTTGCGGCGGCTATCTGCCATGCTCATCACACAGGCGGAAGGAGACCGAGGATATGATAAGATTTCTTAAAGGCGAATACCTTTATTATGAATCCGGAGCGATTATAATCGAAACTCCTGGCGGCATCGGTTTCAGAGTTTTCGTTTCGGACTCAAGCAGCCTGCTGACAGCACGCGAGGGCGATGAGATATCGGTTTATACATATATGCAGGTCAAGGAGGACGGGATGGCACTCTACGGATTTGCCGATTCAGAGGCGCTGTCGCTGTTTGAACAGCTGATAACCGTTAAGGGCGTGGGACCTAAGGCCGGGCTTGCCATAATGTCGCTCGGCACGCCGAACCAGATCAAATCCGTTATTTCGGCAGGCGATGCCGCATCGATAGCCATGGCTCAGGGCGTAGGAAAGAAGACAGCGGAAAGAGTGATACTCGAACTAAAGGACAAGGTTTCTGCTCTGCCGCTTGAGGGAGCAGATCTCGAAGGCGTGGCTCCGGCTGCAGTGCCGGGAACAGGCGAAAGAGGCGAAGCAGTCGTGGCTCTTACCACCCTCGGATACAGCAAAAAAGAAGCCGAAGCGGCTGTAGGATCTGTGCCTGAAGAAGGCCTGAGTGCCGAGGAATATGTAAAGAAATCACTGAAATTCTTATTGTAAATTAGTTATTGGCTCGCGCAATTTCCGGATCGCGGCGACCTTTTGACTCTGACATCATAGTATATAGAAGCATAGTTTATAGAAATGAAAGAACGTATAACACAAACAAAAGCGACACCCGGCGAGCTTGCCGGCGAATTGACACTGAGGCCGCAGTACCTCAGCGAATACTGCGGACAGTCGGCGGCAAAGGGCAATCTGTCGATATATATAGAGGCTGCTAAGATGAGAAACGAGCCTCTTGATCACGTGCTCTTTTACGGGCCTCCGGGGCTTGGAAAGACCACGCTTGCCGGGATCATCGCCAACGAACTCGGTGTGGATATCAAGATTTCGTCCGGGCCGGCGATAGGAAGAGCAGGCGATCTTGCGGCTATACTTACCAATCTGAACGACAACGATGTCCTGTTTATCGATGAGATACACAGACTGAACAGATCTGTCGAAGAGGTTCTGTACTCCGCCATGGAGGACTTTGCACTTGATATCATCATAGGCAAAGGACCTGCGGCGAGATCCCTCAGAATAGATATCGCGAAATTCACTCTGATCGGCGCGACGACCAGAGCCGGGAGTCTTTCCGGGCCTCTGAGAGACAGATTCGGAATAGTAGAAAAATTCGAATTCTATACGCCGGAGGAGATTCGGGAGATACTGAGGCGAACGGCGAATGTGCTGAATACTTCTATAGATGACGAGTCGCTCGACGAACTGGCGAGGAGATCGCGCGGTACGCCGCGTATCGGCAACAGACTGATAAAGCGTGTCAGAGATTTCTCGGCCGTAATATCTGACGGAAATATCGATATTGATATCACGCGCAAGGCCCTCGACGCTCTCGGCGTGGATGACCTTGGCCTCGAGAAGCTGGACAGAGACATTCTTTCTACAATAATAAAGGGCTTCAATGGCGGGCCGGTCGGCATTGAGACTATCGCCTCGGCTATCGGAGAGGAACGCGTGACGATCGAGGATGCGAACGAGCCTTATCTGATACAGGCGGGGCTGCTGTACCGGACTCAGAAAGGCCGGGTGGCTTCAAAGGCCGCTTATGAGCATCTGGGGCTGATGGGATTTTACACTGAGCCCGATGAGAAAACGGGCGGAAGCGGCGGAAATCCCGGCCGCGGGAACAGCGGGACCGGCGGATCAGGCCAGGGCAATGATGCGTCCGGTGAACAGCTTAGGCTGGATATCTAAGATTTACATGCTGACATAATTAGCGGGAGATGCAACTCCCAAAGATTCAAACAGGAGAATGAATTGAGAATAGAAGATTTTGATTATGATCTGCCTGAAGAGCTGATCGCGCAGACACCGATGGAACAGCGCGACGGCTGCAGACTGATGGTGCTCGACAGAGCTTCGAAGACCATAGAACACAAGCATTTTTACGATATACTCGATTACCTGAATGAGGGCGACTGTCTTGTACTGAACGATTCACGTGTAATTCCGGCGAGGATGTACGGGATCAAGGAGGGCACGGGCGCTCATATTGAGTTGCTCCTCATCAAGCGTATAGAGGGTGACAGCTGGGAATGCCTGGTCAAACCCGGCAAGAGGCTGCATGAGGGAGATACAGTGATACTTGCGGGACGGACAGAGACAGTGCCGGCAGGAAGCGAGGCTCCGGAATGCGGTTATACCCTTGTCAACGGGATAGAGAGCAAATTCAAGGCTCACATCAGGGGCATTCATGACGCAGGCAATGCTACGAGGCTGGTCGAATTCGAATATGACGGGATATTCATGGAAAGGCTCGAGGAGATAGGCTCCATGCCTCTGCCTCCGTATATTTCACGTCCTGTCGAAGACAGCGACAAGGAAATGTATCAGACGGTTTACAGCCGTATCGACGGCTCGGTCGCCGCACCGACTGCCGGACTGCATTTCACGGAGGAACTGCTTGAGAAGGCTGCAGAGAAAGGAGTCCGCATCGCATATGTGACTCTTCATGTCGGTATCGGCACATTCAGGCCGGTCAAGGTGGATGTCATCGAAGAACACAAAATGCATTTCGAGGAATGCTCTATAAACGAAGAAAACGCTGAGATCATCAACCGCACGATAGAGGAAGGCGGACGCATAATTTCTGTAGGGACAACTTCGACACGCACGCTCGAAAGCATGGCGGGAATGCCTATGCAGCCGTTCACACCGGCTTCCGGGAAAGCAGATGATGGCGCTGCCGTCGGAGGCGGCGCAGGTGCAGCGGGTAATGATGCAGGCAACGCGAAACATAAATATTTTCGCGTGCATGCAGGCCACACATCGACCGGGATATTTATTTATCCGGGCTACGAATTCAAGATAGTCGACGCGCTGATAACGAATTTCCACCTGCCAAAATCGACGCTGATAATGCTCGTTTCCGCGCTGTACGACAGAGAAGAGATCCTGAAGGCGTACAGAACAGCGGTCGAAGAGAAATACAGATTTTTCAGCTACGGCGACGCGATGCTGATAAAGTAATGCGTTGCTGATAAAACAGCGTGATACTGATAAAAGTAGCGCAATGCAGATAGAACAATGCGATGCTGAAAAAAATAATGCGAAGCGCAAATAAAACTTGATTGAGTATAGCGACAGGAGATAGCAGCAGTGAAAGCACTTAGTTACGAACTGATCCATAAGGACGCAAAGACGGGCGCGAGACGCGGCCGCATCACAACTCCGCACGGGACAATTGAGACCCCGGTTTTCATGCCTGTAGGAACGCAGGCAACAGTCAAGGCTATGAAGCCTGAGGATGTTGAAAGGACAGGAGCCCAGATCATACTCGGCAATACCTACCATCTCTACCTGAGACCGGGCAGCGATATCGTGAGAGAAGCCGGCGGACTGCATAAGTTCATGAACTGGAACAAACCGATACTGACCGACAGCGGCGGATTCCAGGTTTTCAGCCTGGGTGCAATGAACAAGATAAGCGAAGAAGGCGTGGAGTTCCGTTCACACATCGACGGAAGCAAACACATGCTTTCTCCTGAGAAATCTATCGCAGTACAGACGGATCTCGGTTCGGACATCATGATGGCATTCGACGAATGCGCGCCGCCGGATTCAAGCAGGGAATACATCGAGAAATCGCAGGCGCTGACTACGAGATGGCTCGAGAGGTGCGTCAAGGCTCACAAAAATACCGAAAAACAGGCACTTTTCGGGATCATGCAGGGAGGCTTCTTCAGGGATCTGCGCGAAAAGAGCGCCAGAGAAATAACAGAGTTCGATCTGCCGGGCTATGCCATCGGAGGTATTTCTGTCGGTGAGACAAAAGAGGAATACATCGGCGTGCTCGAGTACGCTCCCGATCTGCTGCCTGAGGACAAGCCAAGATATGTAATGGGGATAGGAACTCCTGATTATATCTTCGAGGCGGTGCAGCGCGGTGTCGATATGTTTGACTGCGTCGAGCCGACCAGGATCGCACGGCACGGCATGGCAATGACGAGCCGGGGAAGGATCAGCATCAAGAATGCGAGATTTGAAAGAGACTTCACTCCGCTAGATCCTGAATGCGACTGCTACACATGCAGGAATTTCAGCAGGGCTTATCTGAGACATCTATTCAAGGAGGGAGAGAATCTTTCCAACATGCTTCTCTCGGAGCACAATCTGAGGTTCATGGCGAAGACTCTTGAAGAAATCAGAAAGGCCATAGAGGAAGATCGTTTCCTTGAGTATAAAAAGGAATTCTACACCAAATACTATGGCAGCCCGGACGGGAAATAGAGCGGCAAATTATGGAAAACAGAGGAAAGATAAGTAAATTAAAGCTGCCGGTGAAGCGTGAGTATCTGGAGCGGGACGCTTGCCTCGCTAAGGCGCGTGAGATCCTCGGTCAGGGTCTTATCAGCAGGATGAACGAAAAGCAGCTTGCGAGTGAGATTTATTTTCATGCTGTGATCTACTATCGTTTCAGAAAGCCCGGATTATTCCGGGCTTCATTTGCAAAATGGGCTGTCAGGCATGCGGATCCGGTAAACCTCAGAGATGGCGGGGACCGCATCCTGAGACGCATAATATACTCGGCCTGCTGGGCTGTCCGGTTCAGATAGAATGACTGGAATTACAGACACGGAGCTAAAGAGGGTTCTGTATAGCGAACTAATATCAATACCGGCGCTAAATTAAACAGAGTTTTGTAAAGTGGTCGGCACGACTTGTAAATAATAAAAGTAATAATGGTTATGGAGAACAGAGATGAGTGACAATAATAAATTATGTACTGTAAGCGAGTTTACCGATAAGCTTTGCCCGGCGTATGAACACTGCGGCGGCTGCATCTATCAGGGAACGCCTTATGAGGAACAGCTGGCCGCAAAGGATAAGGCTGTCAGGAGGCTGCTCGGCAAGCATGACATCGATGAATCCGTCTATCTCGGCATGGAGCCGGCGATTTGTACAGGCAGATACAGAAACAAGATGGAATATACTTTCGGCGATCTCGAAAAGGGCGGGGAACTTGAACTGGGTATGCATTTCAAGGGCCGCTTTATGTCGATAATCACGACCGACGAATGCCAGCTCGTACCGCCGTCGTTTAACATCGTGCTGAGAGCCGTACTCGATTTTTGCCGCGAAAGGGGCTACGTGCCGTATCACCGCAAAACGCATCTCGGACTGCTTCGCAATCTTGTAGTGCGCTGCGGCGTCAGAACGAACGAGCTTCTGATAAACGTCGTGACATCGAGCGAACCGGGATTTGATGAAGAGGCGTTCCGCGACCTGCTTCTGGGATTGGATCTCAGATCCGAAGAGGAAAAAGCGGCCGGAACTGAAGGCATGAAGATAGTCGGAATTCTAAGGACTCTCAACGACAGTGTAGCCGATGCCGTAATTGATGAGAGCCACAAGCTGCTGTACGGACGCGATTACTACAACGAGGAGATACTTGGCCTTAGATTTAAGGTCAAGGCCTTCGCCTTTTTCCAGACAAATATAGATGCGGTCGAGAGACTATACAGTGATGTACTCGAAGTCGTGCCGGATGTATCGGGCAAAACCGTTTACGATCTGTACTGCGGCACCGGGACTATTTCCCAGCTGATGGCGTCGGCGGCAAAGGATGTTTACGGAATAGACATCGTTGAGGATTCCATAACGGCCGCCAGATCAAACACAGAACTCAACGGGATCACCAATTGCCACTACATCTGCGGCGATGTAAAGGAAAAGCTGGACGAGATCCCTGTCAAGCCTGATGTAATCGTGGTTGATCCGCCGCGCGTCGGGATACACGACAAGGCCGTAGCGATGCTCTGCAGATACGGAATAGATGAAATAGTCTACGTCAGCTGCAACCCAAAGACCCTTTGTATCAACCTCGACAGCTTCCGCAGCAACGGCTACGAAATAAAACAGATCAAAGCATACGACAACTTTCCGATGACAAAACATGTGGAGACTGTGTGTCTCTTGAGCAACCGAAAACCTGATACGAAGGTAAGGATCGATGTGGATCTGGAAGATTACTACCGTATCAAGGACGAACAGAAAAAGAATAAAGCCTCAGAATAAAATAAAACACCGAACTTAAAGCGAAGAGCTGCTGATGCAAAAAAGCATTAGCGGCTCTTTTCGCATCAAGGGAGGTGGTGCCTATGATCTGACTCACGTGATGACGGAAGGCGATGACAATCAATGACAATCACGAAATGGAGGAAATCATAATGGCAAAGAAAAGAAGCATCAAGGTATATGGCCAGTCAGGCTATAAGTATCAGGAAACGCCCACAATCATGCTGAAGGGAAAGTGGCTGGAAGAACTGGGATTCAAGATCGGAGACTATATCTCCATCGCCTGCGAGGACGGCAGACTGGTGATCACACCGGACGCCGAGAGAGCGGCTGTAAAGGCTGCAGAGGCTGAATACATGGAACGGGAGATGAAAGCCTTACAGAAGCGTTACGAGGCCGAGAAAGTCAAAATTCGGGCGCAGATGGTGGCTGAGCCGGGAGCGAGGTGGTAAGCATGTTTACCACGGAAGAATTACAGGCAATCGACCGGAAGTATTTCACGGTGATCGTTGCGGATGCCTATGACGTGACTCTGATCAGCAATAACACGAAGCATGTCTGGTACATCCATAATGTGGAGCTGAAAGACCGGAACGTTTGTCTGGTATATCACAAGCATAAGATCAGTCACCCCTATCACAGCCATTCCCGGTGTGGGACACTTCGGAGGGCAATCAGGGATATCAAGTCCCATGATCAGTTTCAGTTAAACGGCAGGAAGCCGGTCTATAAGCATTAAAATAGGAGCGGTAGCACCCGAATGATGGATGTTACCGCTCTTTCTTCTTTACTTACGGTTCTTCTTGTGGTGACGGAGCCTCAGATACTCACAGACCGCATCATGCGCGTTATTGATCTCCTGGCGGCCACGGCTGGGCTTGAGGTTGATCTGGACGCAGATATCGTCGATCGGTACTCCCTGCAGGCTAAGACGGATAATCTTGGCATAGCGGGGATTTTCCTTGTCAAAGTGAGCAAGAAGCTGTACCTGCAGTTCTTCCACGGTAGGACCGGGGCAAAGCTTATCCAGAACCTGATCTTCGAGAGGCGGCTGTGTCGTGTCCTCAATATCGAAGGTTTCTCCATCGTACTCATAATCGATCGAGAGCATCTCAATGCGGTTAGGGTTGTAACGTTCGAGAAGTCCCTTGTTGGGACACCCCTTGCAACGTCTGGTGTAAGGACAGGTTTTGACGCTTCCGTCAGGGTTCTTACCGATGATGCAGCGGCCTTCGCGCTTCATGAGCATATCTGCGTTGATCTCTGCCCAAAAGTCCTTCATGTAGCCTTCAAAGCATTCTTCCTTAATCGGCATGAATCCGATCACATAGGGAATTTCGCCGAGGTGCATGGTGGTGAAGTTGGCGTCAATGTAGTCGTCTTCCTTCAAGTCGTAGAGATCCTTGCGGAAGGGAACGAGCACCATTCCCACCGGAACCGGCTGACCATCGAATGATCTGCGGTTGCTGTACTTGTGTGTGTTACTGTAATCTGCTACTCTTGCCATCTTTTTTCCTCCTTTGATTGGCGTGGAGGAGATGTGACGGCCTGCCGTTCACAGGGCTCCTCCGATTGACTTGGATTCCGGAGCAACCCCATGAGGATTTTTCAAAAGCAGCAGATAAAAATTGAATTTCGGGTTGATCTGTGCTATACTTGTTTAGTCGGGTTTGTTAGGGTTTGTTGGAACGCCTTTTCCCGGCTATTTGCATTGAAAAAATCCCTGTGATTGCTCACAGGGACATCAGATAGTTAGCAAAGTTGTCGTGCTATAGTTGGCAGACTTAGTTAAGTTGGAATTTTGAAAAAAGGTGAAAATCTATGACAAATACGGGGATTCCGCGATTGTGCGGTGGTACCGTCTTCACTCTGATACTGGAGGCACGGCAGCAGAGGTACGGGGTCAGAGAGCATTTTGCCGGAGACTCAGACGGGCTTTCAGAGATGGATACGCTGATAGGCTTGGCGCAGGTGATGGTTCCTGATCTGAAGAGACCTGCGAAGACGAGAGAAGATACGGTCCAGGGAAATACGACAGAGTTTAAGATATGCAAGACTGCAGGCGGCAAAGGATACTATCCTTTCAGCAACAGGCAGTCTAAGAAGGCGTTTGATGATAGGGTGAAGGGGTATTACGCAGAGGCACTGAAGGCGATGTGTGATTTCGTGAAGAATTTCATCTGGGTTAAGGGTAGCGACAAGCAGGATGTGAATCTTGTGAAAGCGTTGCTTGATCTGATTGAGAGGGATGATTCCATCAATAATAGCCAGGTGTTCTATATCATGCCGGATGGAAAGCCCGTTACTAAGCAGAGAATCGATCAGATTGACGGAGAAGATGTCTGTTTGGAATCATTCCTTCTTGGTGTCTGGCATTACGCGATAATGCGGCGCGAGGGAAATACGATAGGAAAAGCCACGATGAATGAGTGGTGTCCTTCAAAGGGCGGTGCTCCGAGAGAATATGAAGGTCATATGGGCGAAAACCTGTCAAGGAATATCAGACTGACCTATTTGGGGGATGTGGAGGTTCCTGATCAGGATGAAGAGATTGAGCACATTGAAGCAGAGGTTGTGGAAGGAACAAAGGATCCGGAGCCGGAACCACAGCCACAGACAGTGAATCAAAGTGTCAACAATCCTGTGGTTATCAATATCACGATGAATCAGTCCGGGAACGGACGGCAATATGGATATATCGCAGATTATCATGAGAAGGGAGAGGATTAAGCCTATGGATAAAGATGAACTACAGCCGGCTTCTTCCATGCTCCCGTCGCAGGATCATCCGCAACAGGTTACTGTTCATTTGGAGCAGTCCGGCGGCGAGGGCAAGCAATTCGGTTATGTGCAGAAATACGAGAGCACGAAGAAAACAACGCTGTTGATGATTCCGAGTAACGATTCGGATGATGACGATGACACACCGGATGAACAGATTGAGGTGGACTTCAGCTGCTACAACCTTTTTGTAATAGCAGATGAACAGTTTAGGGGAAAGTATTTTGTTGTGCCGAAGGATAAGGCAATTACGGAGAGTACCCCTTCCGACCTGATGGAGCTGGCGAATCTGACACCTGAGAAGATCGCGGTTGTTAAATCGTTTCCGGCGATATTTGCCAATCAGAATCATTCCTTTGCAAAGACGGATGATTCGCACAAAGCCTTCTTCGGAATCATCAGGGATGTGCAGATCAAGGAAGAGGGCATCTGGATATATTTTTATAAAATGAGAAAGGTCACGCAGCAGGTGTTTAATGAGCACGCGGCGGAATTTGGGATTGAAGGTACAGAGTTTAAGAACGAGCTGGATTGTACGCACTGGTCAATTAAGAGAGTCAATGTATTGGAAACATTGGAAAAAGCGGGTCACAAAATAACATTGATATAAATACAACTCACCGTATAAAGAGTTGCGGAGGTAAGACATGAGCCAGGAATACGAAGAAATGCAAGTTGAAAAATGGGTTAATTTAGAGGATGTCGCAAAGCATCTGAGTATTAGCCAAGATACGGTTCGTACATGGATAAAAGAAGGAAAACTGCCATACTACAGAGCCGGAAAAAGATATAAATTCAAAATTTCCGAAATCGATGAGTGGGTTCGGGAAGGCAAGATACAAGAGTAAACCTTAGACAAGGAGGATGATAATATGGGCAGAAAAATCCCTTCGCTGATCACCGGCATGAAAGTCGATAGAGCGACTTTTCATAATGCGCCGATTGAGAAGCTTTCTTTCATCAATTTCTTTTATGGTAACAACGGAGCAGGTAAGTCATCAATCGCTTATGCTATCGACGAGGATGAAGGTCTGACATGGGCGGACGGAAGATCCCGCGATGACTATGATGTTCTGGTTTATAATCGTGACTTTGTGGAAGAGAACTTTTCTTCTTATGGAGATCTGAAGGGCGTCTTCATCGTCAATAAGGTCAACAAGGAAGTACAGGCTCAGATTGATGCCAAGAACGAAGAGAAGAAGAAACTGGACGGGGAGTTCACCGCAACACAGGATGAGTGGCATAAGAAATCAGATGCTCAGAATACGCTTCTGACTTCATTCCAGAATGAGTGCTGGGATAAGACTGTGCAGCTGAGAGCTGATTTTGCGGATGCTCTTGAAGGAAAGAAAACGAAGAAGGGTTTTGCGGATGCAATACTTGGAGAGGTGAATCCTACAGAACATGATGCTGAAGAGTTGAAGCGGCTGTGCAAGGTTGCGTTTGATGCGACTTCCAGAACATATCCCGAGTTTCAGAGGGTAGGAACAAAGTCCACTTACGGAACGCTTCCGGGGAAAGACCTTCTGGATAAGATAATCGTCAGCAGCGCAGAGACGGATTTTGCAAAGTTCGTCAGGAAGATCAAGGCTTCTGACTGGGTGCTTGATGGTCATAAGCACTATATACCGAATGAAGAAAACAAGTGTCCGTTCTGCCAGCAGAAAATGCCTGATACTTTTGAAGAGGATATAAAGAAATGCTTTGATGAACAGTATCAGCAGGATGTTTCCGATGTGCTGGAGTTCCAGAGCACTTATGACAGCGAGATGGCGGCAATCACACGCAAGCTGCGTGGCAATCTGGATGATGTCATGCCTTCGCTCGATATGATGGATGAATACAAGAGCAAGCTGGAGCTGCTTGAAAGTAAGGTTTCTATTAACAGCGGAAGACTTGCTGAGAAGGCGAAGGAACCATCAAAGGTTATCGCTCTAGAAGATACTGATTCACTGCTTTTGGAAATCGGCGAACTTATAGATGATATCAACAAGAAAATCAAGGCAAACAATGATGTCGTTAATGCGAAGCGTACGAGTAAAGCAAGATGCAAGAAGGAAGTTGTGGAACTTCTGGCATTCTTACTGAAGGACACGGTTAAGAGTTATCAGGATGAAAAGAAGACGCAGGCGGCAGCGATAAAGGCTCTTGAAGATAAGGGGCGTCAGCTGAAGAAGGATATCGGCACGCTTGCGACGGATATTTCCAAGCTGAATCTGCAGGTGGTAAATACCGAGGCGGCAATTACCGGAATAAATAAGATCCTGAAGGATTCCGGCTTCCAGGGGTTCAGTCTCCGTGCTAAGCCCGGTGTTAAGAACATATATGAAGTAATCAGAGAGAACGGAGAGGTTGCGGAAAACCTGAGTGAAGGTGAGCGCAATTTCATCGCGTTCCTGTATTTCTATCATCTTGTACGCGGCAGCCATAGCAGCGATGAACTGAAGGATAAGATCGTTGTGATCGACGATCCCGTTTCCAGTATGGACAGTACGGCGCTGTTCCTTGTCAGCTCTATCGTAAGAGAGATGGTCAATGTATGCCGTAACAATACAGAGTACAAGAATCCGAAGGTTCCGGGTGATTATATCAAGCAGATATTTATTCTCACCCACAATGTTTATTTCCATAGGGAAATCACATATCAGCAGGTCGGATATTATGACTGTACTTCCTTCTATATCATCAGGAAGAGCGGAAATGTATCAACAGTCCATCTCTGTGAACGCGAGAAGAAGGAAGCGCGTACAGAGTTGGAGAACTATAATCCGGTTCAAAATTCCTATGCGGCGCTTTGGGATGAGCTCAGGGATGCGGATTCCGTCATTCCTGCTTTGAATGTCATGCGCAGGATTCTTGAATACTATTTCCTTCAGCTCTGCGGATATGAGGGAAGCAACCTTCGTGAAGAACTTCTGGAAAAGGAAGAGAACAAGAAGAAGTTTATCGTAGAGGTACCGGGCAGTGAGCCGGATATGACGAAGTATCAGCTGGCTTCCACGATGCTTGCGTATATCAATAATCCGAACGGGATCAGCGACGGTCTGAATTTCGTGGAGGATTTCGATGATGTGAATGTGTATAAGGATGTATTTAAGCTCATCTTCTATACGATGGGTCAGGATCAGCATTATGAGATGATGACCGGAAGCTTGCGGAAAAAGGATTAAAGTCTGTTTTATTGGACAGGCAATCATTTAGAATATGGGTAGTATCCGGAAAGAGTGCCCGACAAAGAATGGAGAGATAAGACAATGGCTGAAAAAACAGTAATCGACGCGATGTGGGATGATTCCCCGATTGATGTATCTACAGAGGTGAACTTCATCTGGTCTATCGCCAACAAGCTGCGTGGACCTTATCAGAGCGATAAGTATAAGGATGTCATAATCCCTATGACGATTATCCGCCGCTTTGAGTGTGCTTTGGAGCCGACAAAGAAGAAGGTTGTCGATCAGTACAAAGCGAATCCGAATTTCCCGGCAAAAGCTATGTACCGTATTTCTGGGTTCCAGTTTTATAACACCAGTGAGTATGATCTGGCGGAGCTTGTAAATGATTCCGATCATCTTGCAGCCAACTTCAAGAGCTATATCCAAGGATTCTCTCCGAACGTGCAGGAAATCATCCTGTCTGCGGAGAAGGGTTTGGATTTCAACAAGCAGATCGACAAGATGGATAAGAACAACCGTCTGCTTTCCGTGGTAAAGGCATTCTCCGAACTGGATCTGAATCCGAGAACCATTGATAACGTGAAGATGGGATATATCTTCGAGGAACTGATCAGGAAGTTTTCTGAAAATGCTGAAGCCGGTGATCATTACACCGGACGTGACATTATCAAATTGATGGTCAATATCCTGCTTGCTGAAGGCTGTGATGATATCTTCGATGACGGCAAGGTTATCACTATTCTGGATCAGGCCTGTGGTACAGGCGGTATGCTTTCCACAGGATACAATTTCATCAAGCGATATAATCCATCTGCGGATGTGCGTCTCTTCGGACAGGAGATCAATCCGGAGTCTTATGCTATGTGCCTTGCTGAGATGCTGATAAAAGGACAGAATGCTGAGAATATCTGCTATCAGGATACGATGAAGGCTGATCGTTTCAAAGGAATGAAGATGCGCTTTGTACTTGAAAATCCGCCTTTTGGCACTGCATGGGGCGGGAAAGACGCAGCAGAAGGTGTCGAGGATGCTGTGAATACAGAGTATCTGAAAGGATTTGACGGACGATGGGGAGCAGGTCTTCCGGGATCCGGTGATATGCAGATGCTATTTCTTCAGTCAGCTATCGATAAAATGGATGAAAATTATGGGAGAGCAGCAATCATCGAGAATGGATCTCCGTTGTTTTCTGGCGGTACAGCCTCCGGAGAAAGTCAAATTAGAAGGTGGCTCCTTGAAAGCGATTTAGTTGAAGCTATTATAGGTTTGCCTACAGATCTTTTCTATAATACGGGGATTGCTACATATATTTAGGTCAGTTTACAAGGAACTACACGCAGACCGTGAAACGGGCTGCTGACAACAAACGGCGCTATGCTCCCGGCTGGGTGCATAGCACCTGTTTGT
>CACYHR010000013.1 GCA_902774265.1 uncultured Eubacteriales bacterium | reverse complement strand
GCGGGATTCATCGCTCCTCTGCTGAAACCTATAGGACTCGGCGACTGGAGGCTTGCGACATCCCTTATCTCCGGATTCATGGCAAAGGAAAGCGTAGTAGCGACACTTCGCATACTCTTCGGTACAACAGTTACAAAAGCGATCACTGCTGCCTCGGCTGCTTCCCTGCTCGTGTTCTCGCTGCTCTACACACCATGCGTGGCTGCTATCGCCTCGATACGCAGAGAAATGGGGTCGCGCTGGGCAATAGCTGTTGTGATTTGGCAGTGCGCTGTAGCATGGTTCGCATCGCTGGTTGTATATTTAATAATGAAATAACAAATCGGCAAACGTTGGCAGCGGGAAACAATACCAGACCGACGCGCCCGGGAGCTCAAGCTCCCGGTTTAAACTGACGGACCACCATTTCATATACAGTTCAGCCGATGCTCTTGTCTTTTTGATCTCTTCATCCGTAAGTTCACGTATCACCTTAGCAGGGCGGCCGAGAGCAAGCGTTCCGTCAGGGATGACTTTTCCCTCTGTAACAAGAGAGCCTGCACCTATGATGCAGTTATTGCCGATAACCGCGTCATTCATTATGATCGAACCCATGCCGATCAGAGTGTTGTTTCCCACCGTGCATCCATGGATAAGGCACATATGACCTACAGTCACTCCGTCACCTATCCTTACGCAGTGACCGGGACCTGTGTGAACGGTGCTCAGGTCCTGTATATTTGTCTCCCTGCCTATAGTCACCGTCTCGGGTTCATCGCATCTTATGACAGTGTTGTACCATACGCTGCTGTCAGCGCCGATGCTTATCTCATCACCGACTATACGCACTCCCTCCGCTATCAGAACTGTTTTATCTATATCCATTTTTACCTCCATGAACCGGCTTGCGTCATCTCTCATGCATACGCGTTCGTTAACAGACGCTGATCAAAGTATATATATTCAGCGTCTGACCATCGCGCAAAAGGCGGGCAACGACCGTGCCCGCCTCATATGTATAAACCATATAGTGTTCAATTCAACCAGGAGCAAAGCTCGCGACGCCGTACTTATCGGAGGAGCTCAGCCTCCGGAGATCAATGCTTCCGACCTTACGGCAACGCCGTATGATCCGGAGGAAGCATTTACAGACACCGAGAGCTTCAGCTACTGAGAGCATCAGTGGGGGATTGTTACCCACCACTGATGGTCGAAAATGGAACCTGCCGCCTAAGAGGCGGGGGACATCCGGTGTCTGTTATTATTCGTAGATCTCCCAGTGATCTGTATTGAGAGCCTTGAGAGCGCCCTCAGCAAGAGCTTTCATCTCTTCTTCTCCCGGGAATCTCATAATAGGAGCGATCTTGCTTACATAGGAACTGATTTCTTCGCAGAATCTCTCCGAATAAGCCATTCCGCCTGTGAATATGATCGCGTCAACATTGAAGCGCAGTACAGCCGACATTGCGCCTATGTCCTTTGCCAGCTGATAAGCGATTGCCTTGAATGCCTCAAGCATCTTCTCATCACCTTCGTCAAAGGCCTTGTCTTCAACTATTCTGAAGTCCTTGGTTCCTGTGTATGAATAGATACCGGCTTCCTGTCCGATTATCCTCTTTACATCGGCCTTGGTCATGCCTTCCTTGAAGCAGAGGTTTACAAGAGCGTTTGCAGGCAGTGCTCCGCCTCTGTCCATTCCCATTGCTCCGTCATCCTTTACGTTGTTTACATCGACAACTCTGCCCTTTTTGTGAGCAGCTACTGAAACGCCGCCGCCGAGATGGCAGATAACGAGATTGAGTTCTTCATAAGCCTTGCCGAGCTGCTTTGCTGCTTTTCGTGCAACTGACTTGTGATTGAGCGGGTGGAAGAAGGACTGTCTTTCGAATCCAGGAAGACCCAGTCCCGAATATCTTGCCAGAGGCTCCATCTCATCAACGCAGACAGGATCTACGAAAAATGCAGGGATGCCGACTGTATCCGCAAGTTCTTTTGAAATATATGCGCCCAGATTTGCAGCGTGTTCGCCGTAAGGAGGGTTCTCGATATCTCTGATAACAGCATCATTTACTATATATGTTCCGGAAGGGATGTGCTTGAACAGTCCGCCTCTTCCGCAGATAGCATCAAAGTCCTCAAGCTTGTAGCCCTTCTCCTCGATCGTCTTGAGGATGGCTTCCTTTCTGAAAGGCGCCTGATCTACGACATGCGGATATTTAGCTATCTCTGCAGCATCGTGATCGATACCTACACGCATCACTTCGTTCTCGTCCTCAAATACACAGATCTTTGTTGATGTAGCACCCGGGTTAATAACTAGAATCTTTTTCATGAGATAAATTACTCCTTTCGGCATTCGCCAATGAATTATAGGGATTTCACAACTCTAAATATATCTTTATTCAGCCCTTACTTCAAGGGTGTTTTCCCATCATCACATTTTTACACAAATATACAGTTCCGGTCCCATTCACACAGCCGCCAGCTGACCGAAATGCGCCTATATTGCTACTGCACATCCTCGAGTCTTGCGATGAGCTGTCCGGATTTGACGCTCTCACCCTCTTTGATGTATATCCTGGCGATCTGGCCGTCTCCTGTCGCGATGACATTGGTCTCCATCTTCATTGCCTCTATGATCGCGATAGGCTGTCCCTGTTTGACTATGGCCCCCTCTTCAACAAGGATCTTCACTATTGTTCCCGGGATATTGGCTCCGATCTCTTTGTCGTCGTCCTGATTGGCGAACTGTATGCGCGAGCCCGCAACGGATTTGGTCAGAGCCTGTTTGTCCTTGATGGAGATTATCCTGCGGTAGCCGTTTATGGTAAATGTCAGGTCACGGTTGCCGGCTTCATCGGTGTTTCCGATATCCTCGAGTGTTACGACAAGTATCTTGCCCGGTTTCAGCTCTATCTCGGCAGTCTGTCCGAGAGCGATGCCGTGGAAAAATACATCACTGCTCATATTGCGGAAATTGCCTGTCTCACGCAGCTTCTTTATGTACTCATCGAATACCTTGCTGTACATCGAATACGATACCAGCTCCTGATCGGTTCCTTCGAGCCCGAGATCTTCTGTAAGGTGCCGTCTGAACTCGTCAAAATCATCCGGTGCAAGCAGCTCGCCCGGTCTAACTGTTATCGGCTTTCTGCCCTTGAGCACGACGCGCTGCAGATCCACAGGGAATCCGAATTCAGGCTGACCCATCATGCCCTCAAAATATGTTACAACGCTGTCAGGGAAATCGAAATCAGCGCCTTTTTCGACGATATTCTCAGGTGTCAGCTCGTTCTGAACCATGAATATGGCGAGATCTCCGACCATCTTTGATGACGGTGTGACCTTGATTATGTCACCGAGCATCTCGTTGACCCTGACATACATATTCTTGACTTCATCGAATTTGTATCCTATGCCAAAGCTCTCCACCTGAGGTTTGAGATTTGAATACTGTCCGCCCGGGATCTCGAGCCTGTAGATCTCGGCTGTAGTCGCCTTTAGATCTGATTCATAGTCACTGTATACAGGCCTTACATCGTTCCAGTAATCTGAGATAAGCTGTATGCCTCTCGAATCAAGGCCTGTGTCCCTCTCACTGTTCTCAAGCGCTGCAACGAATGAATTGAGAGCAGGCTGCGAGGTAAGTCCCGACATGCTGTTGAATGCGGCATCTACTATATCTACTCCGGCCTCTGCCGCAAGCATGAGAGTCGCTACGCCGTTTCCGGATGTATCGTGTGTATGCAGATGGATAGGAACAGCGACTTCGTTCTTGAGAGCTTTTATCAGCCTGTATGCGGCTACCGGCTTGAGGAGGCCGGACATATCTTTGATCCCGATGATATGCGCACCCTGTTTTTCGAGGGTCTTCGCCATCTTTACATAGTAATCGAGAGTATATTTATCTCTGCTTTCATCGAGAATATCGCCGGTATAGCACATAGCAGGTTCGGCTATGCCTCCGACATTCAGTACTTCGTCCAGTGCGACCTCTATGCCTCTGACCCAGTTGAGCGAATCGAATATCCTGAACACATCTATTCCGCCTTTGTACGCTTCGCGGACAAATTTGCGTATAGTGTTGTCAGGGTAGTTCTTATAGCCTACCGCGTTGGCGCCTCTTATCAGCATCTGCATCAGCACGTTAGGTATTTCCGCTCTCAGTACGGAGAGGCGCTCCCACGGATCTTCGCCGAGGAATCTCATTGCGACATCGAATGTCGCACCGCCCCACATCTCATATGAGAAGATATCCCTGCCGTAATAAGCCATCGCAGGTGCGATCTTTTCCATATCTTTTGTCCTGACCCTCGTTGCCAGCAGTGACTGCTGCGCATCTCTGAGTGATGTATCAGTGATCAGGACCTTTTTCTGTTCCAGCGCCCAGTCTGCGAGACCCTTTGCGCCTTTTTCCTCGTATATCTGCTTTGTTCCCCTGAGTCCGACTATCCTTGTCCGCTTAACCTCAGGCACGGCAGGTATATTGAATGTGCCTGCCTTGACTCTGCGGCCGTTTACGACCATGTCTCCGAGGAACTCCAGCACCTGAGCTTCCTTATCTGCTACTGCTCTTATATTGAGAAGCTCGGGGTTGTTGGCAATAAATCCCGTGTTGCAGTTGCCGGATCTGAATGTAGGATGGTTAAGCAGGTTGAGCAGGAATCCTATATTCGTCTTGACTCCGGCTACCTTCATTTCCTTGAGCGCCCTTACAGCCTTGCTGCATGCACCCGTAAATGTCCTGTCATATGAGCAGACCTTGACCAGCAGAGAATCATAGTACGGCGAAATAACGGAACCGGTAAATCCGTTTCCGCCGTCAAGCCTGATCCCGTTGCCTGACGCAGAACGGTATTCAGTGATGGTACCTGTGTCAGGCGCAAAATTGTTATTCGGATCCTCAGTAGTGACACGGCACTGTATGGAATAGCCGTTTACCCGTATGTCGTCCTGTCCCTTTATATTTATCTCTTCCGAATCAAGAGGATATCCCTCTGCGACAAGAACCATGTCCTGGACAAGGTCAATACCTGTGACAAGCTCTGTCACGGTGTGCTCGACCTGTATCCTGGTGTTCATCTCGATGAAATAGTGATTTCCGTCTTTGTCGACAAGGAATTCGACAGTGCCGGCGCTTCTGTAATTGACGGCCTTCGCTATCTTTATGGCATCGCTGCATATCGCCTGCCTCTGTTCCTCGCTAAGGCAGAGCGCAGGTGTGAATTCGACGACCTTCTGATGTCTTCTCTGTACAGAGCAATCTCTCTCATACAGATGCACCACATTTCCGTAATTATCTCCGAGGACCTGGACCTCTATGTGCTTTGGCTCCTCTATGTATTTCTCAATGAATATATCGCCGTTTCCGAATGCCTTGACAGCCTCGTTCTGCGCGCTCCTGAACTGAGGGATCAGATCCTCTTCGCTGCGGACTATCCTCATGCCGCGTCCGCCGCCGCCGGCTGCCGCCTTAAGCATTACCGGATATCCTGCAGCCTTTGCGAATTCCACAGCATCCACGTCATCTCTGATGGCAGCCTCTACACCCGGTATGCATGGTACGCCCACCTCTTCGGCAACCAGTTTGGACTGTATCTTGTCACCGAGCCTGTTCATCATCTCATGGGTAGGACCGATAAATACAAGACCTGCTTCCTCACAGGCTTTTGCGAACTCCGGATTTTCCGAAAGGAATCCGTAACCCGGATGGACGGCGTCACATCCCTTGGTCTTAGCCATACGGATTATCTCATCTATATCGAGGTAAGCATCTATAGGGCTCTTTCCCGTACCTATCTCATATGACTCGTGAGCCTTGGTTCTGAACAGCGAATTCTTATCCTCAGCGGAATAGATCGCAACTGTTCTCAGTCCCAGCTCCCTGCAGGCTCTTATAACTCTGATAGCAATCTCGCCTCTGTTCGCGATAAGTACTTTTCTGAATTTTCTTATCTTAGGCATATGTCAGTCCTTCCCCCTGATCCTTTTTATTATTATTCTTACTTATTACGTAACGATCCGGACGCATCCGGCATCCATTATCTGTTGCGGTTATTGTATTTGCGTCTCTCGAGCTCTGTAAGCAGCTTTTTGCGCAGTCTGATATCCGAAGGAGTTACTTCGACAAGCTCATCATCTGCGATAAATTCAAGAGCCTCCTCAAGGGTGAATACTCTCGGCGGTGTCAGTTTGATAGTATCATCGCTGCCTGCGGCTCTCATGTTTGTTGCCTTCTTTGCTCTGCAAGGGTTGACGACCATGTCATCCGATCTTGCATTCATGCCTACTATCTGGCCTTCGTAGACATGATCCTGAGGCTTTACAAACATCTGGACTCTTTCCTGTATGGTAAATATCGCATATGCGGTGCAGTGTCCTTCCTCCTGCGCTACCGCGACGCCGTTTATCCTGTCAGGAATATCGCCCTTCCAAGGTTCAAATCCGGCAAATCTCCTTACCATGGTGCCTTCGCCATGTGTATCGTTGATGAATTCTGTCCTGTAACCCATCAGACCCCTTGTCGGAGCGGTGTAGATTATCCTCGAATAACCATTGCCCTCTGACATCATCTGTGTCATAAGGCCTTTTCTGAGATTGAGCTTGGAGATAACAGGTCCGGTGTACTCATCAGGCACGCTGATAACTACCTCTTCCACAGGCTCGAGCTTTTCGCCGTTTTCACCCCTCTTGATAACGACTTCAGGCTTGGATACAGCCAGTTCATAGCCTTCGCGTCTCATATTCTCTATCAGTATGGAAAGATGCAGTTCGCCTCTTCCGGAAACCTTGAACGAATCCGTAGTATCCGTATCCTCGACCAGGAGACCTACATTTACTTCAAGCTCTTTATTCAGTCTGTCACGTATATGTCTCGATGTGACATATTTGCCGACCTTGCCTGCGAACGGCGATGAGTTTACCATGAAATTCATCGAAAGAGTCGGTTCTTCGATATGTATGGTACCGAGCGACTCAGGATGATCCTGATCGCATATAGTCTCTCCAATTGAGATATCCGAAATACCCGATACCACTACGATATCACCGCTTGCAGCTTCGCTGACAGGGATCCTGCTGAGTCCCTTGTATACGAACACCTGATTGATCTTTGTCTTTTCCACGCTGCCGTCCTCTTTGGTGACGGATACCATCTGCGCTTCTTTGATCGTTCCTCTTGTGACTCTTCCGATGCCGAGTCTGCCGATATAATCATCATATGCCAGAGTTGACACCTGCAGCTGCAGCGGTTCCTCATCCCGGTCAGGATACGGATCGCAGTGATTTACAATGCATTCTAGCAGCGGCTCTATATCGAGGCCGCCGTATCCCTTAGGCGATTTCTTGAGCTTGGTCTGTCCCTCACCGACAGTGATGCCCTCAACCTCCGCAGGGTCGTTGACAGCGATTCCCTGTCTTGCTATACCGTAAAGTATAGGGAAATCGAGCTGATCATCGTTTGCCTCAAGATCCATGAACAGCTCGTATACTTCATCGACTACCTCATCTATCCTGGCATCCTTCTTGTCTATTTTGTTTATGAACAGTATAGGGTTGATGCCCTGCTGCAGGGATTTGTTCAGAACGAATCTTGTCTGCGGCATCGGTCCTTCGCTGGAATCGACCAGCAGTATTACCGTGTCCACAGTCTTCATGATACGCTCTACTTCCGAGCTGAAATCCGCATGTCCCGGAGTATCTACGATATTGATCTTGTAATCCTTGTACATGATTGAGCAGTTCTTGGAGTATATCGTGATCCCTCTTTCCCTCTCAATGGCATCCGAATCCATGACACAGTCGACGACCTGTTCATTATCACGGAATACATGCGACTGTGCCAGCAGAGCATCCACAAGAGTGGATTTGCCTGCATCTACGTGAGCAATAACTGCGATGTTGATTATTTTCTGTTTGTCCGACATTGGTTTTCCCCTTACTGTCCCTTCTTAATAATTATCTGTTTCTGATATGTCTGTACATATCGTTGTATGCATTTTCGATCGTTCTTATAAAGGATCTCAGATCCCTTGCATAATCTATCAGTGTAGTGTCGTTCCTGAGGTTGCTGAAAGCATGTCCCTCGATGTCATCCGAATACCATTCAGGCTCCGGAACATCCAGGGTCAGGAATGATATCGCCCATGACTCCTCGGCACCGAACGCCAGCGCATACGGAAGCATGTCATAGTAGTATGAGTTATCATGCAGATAGTTCGCCAGCAGTTCCTTTGGTGTAGGATGGTAAATGAAATTCCTTAGCTGCCTGAACTGCGAAACAAGTTCGGCATTCTTTTTACCTCTCGCCCTCATCAGAATGATAAGCATGATAGACAGGAGAGACATCAGCGGAATGACGAGCGATTCAATAAGATGCCCCGTACGCCTGTATACACTGAATGAAACATAACTGACTGCCGCAAGCAGTATCACTCCGCTTATCATGGTCCCGAATCTGCTTAGGTTGTCCGGTGAAGATGCATATCTGTCCGTTGAAATGCACATCATCCAAAGTGCAGCGCCTGTTATAACAGTTACGAAAGCACATTCGAAAAAATTTATGCTGAGATAACCGTACAGATAACTCAGAGCGCATACGACGCCGAGACTTATCGACAGGAGTATCACACCGGCTATTCTGAAAGCTTTGGACAGCGGCGTATACGGCAGGCTGTCATTATCCGCGAATCCTGCTGCGACGTCCTCTCTGATCTCGATTATGATATCATGCAATCTCCTCCCGAAATCGCTCATATCCACAGATCTGCCTTTATACACACCTTCAAACAATATGTTATAGGCATTTCTGATATGTTTTTCCTCAGACACCGGATCGCTGATGCGTATCAGTCTGTATCTCTTAGGCTCGTATTCGCTGATCCTCAGATATCCCCTGATCCCAAGGTCGATTATCAGCATCACTATATCCCTTATGCCGAACTCGCTGTTGAATATGTAGCCCAGCTCATGAGGATAAATCCCTTCGACGGGTCTCGTCACCTCTTTTTTCTTTACTCTCGGATCCCTGCCGCCTATCAGCCACAGTAAAAGCAGTATCAGCACAGCACCGGCCATTACAGCGGCAAGTGCATAAACGGCCCAATTTCCGTCCAGCGCTCCTTCCCAATAACCGTCTTCAAGCTGCGCCTTGAGTGTGATGCCGAAATTCTCAGGTATCATACTTCCCGTCACGACGACCGCTTTGTCTGCATCATCAGTGTTTATCGTGATCCTGTTCGTCACATCCTGCACTCCGAACTGCCCCGCATAGCACTGCATGTCATCGAACGGGAAATCCTTCGGGAATTTTGCGGTGATCTTTACATTTCCTATCGGCAGCTTCCATTCCGGAAGCAGAACATCAAAGTAGAACATGTCCGAGGAATCATCTCTGTCCGCAAAATAGCTGATTTTGTATCGTATCGTATAGACATGACTTCCCGCCCCGAGTTTGTCCGGATCTTCGATAGTGACAGTACTTGCCTCAGATGCTTTATTTGCAGAATACGCCGTATCCTCGACAGTGAGGCCGCTTATTCTGAAATTGCCGCTCGGTATAGAGAAATCTATATTCTGCAGCTGGTCAGGGATGTTGACACTTATCTTTTCCTCGACATCATAGCTGTGATCCTTGTTTATTACAGCATCCAGCTGATAATCCGTAACCTCAAAGGCACCGCCGGCAACGCCCTGCACTTCGGGTTCGTCACTCGGCAGTTCACCCACTGCGAATACATCGACCGCAGCGGATGCCGCAGCAATAAAAAACACCGCCAGCATCATCACTGCCAGAAGACGTCTTACCCTGTTTATATATATCGTACTGTCTGATCTATATGCCATATTATACCGGCCGGCATGCATTCCGGCCCGCTCCGGCTCCTTTCCTTTCATCTAAAGACCCATCGATTCCCTGATGCCGTAAAGGCCTGCAGGCTTATCTGACATCCATCTGCATGCATTGACAGCGCCCTTTGCGCAGCCCTTCCAGTTGAGGCAGTGATGTGTGATCTCGAGTCTCTCTCCCTCGCCGAAGAAATATATCGTGTGGCTTGACGGAGTGTCTCCGCCGCGTACCGCATGGAAAGTGACCTTGCCTTCTTCGCGCGGATGTCTGCCGAGAGGACGCCCGTATACTGCGTCACTCACGAGATCTTTTCCGACAGCTTCGCCCATGCTCTCGATCAGCTCTCTCGCAGTGCCGCTCGGAGCATCGAGTTTTTTGTTGTCATGCATATCGACAATTTCGATATCCGTTTCATCATAAAGTTCCTTTGCCGCATCCATAAGCAGCTTGCGCATAACATTGACCATTCTGTCTGTATTTGCAGCAATCATCAGAGGGATCTCCTTTGAAGCGGCCTCCAGTCTCGCGCGCTGCTCATCGCTGAATCCGGTCGTTCCTACAACCAGGGCTTTTTTATGCCTGACGCACGCATCTAGCACTTCCATCCCCAGCTCAACTGTCGAAAAATCACATACGACATCAGCCTGCCCGATAACAGTTTCTATATCATCGACTACCGTTGCTCCTGCAAGCGATCCGGTCATAGCAACCTCACCGATGTCTTTTCCTATATAATCTCTGCCCTTAGGGCCTACGCCTGCTACTATCTCGACATCGTCCCTCTTCATCGCATCTGCAACGATAAGGCTTGCCATTTTTCCTCTTGGTGCTGTAATGATCAGTTTCATTTTATTCTCCGTTTCCTATATATGATCGATATTGTAATCGAGTGTCAGCTCGCTTATCTCCGGTCTGAAGTTCCTCAATCTGACTCCCGCTGCATTGAGCATCATCTTTGACGCCTGTGTCGCAGGCGTATCCGCATATTTATCAGACAGATAAACGACTTCACGTATCCCCGCCTGTATTATCGCCTTTGCGCATTCGTTGCACGGGAAAAGCGCGACATACAGTCTCGATCCTCTGAGTGACTTGCCCGATGCGTTAAGTATAGCATTCAGCTCCGCGTGAACAACATAAGGATATTTTGTTACCTCGCCTTCACGATCCCACGGGAATTCATCGTCAGAACAGCCTATGGGAAATCCGTTGTAACCGGTCGTAAGTATGACATTGTTTTCATCCACTATACATGCACCGACCTGTGTATTCGGATCCTTGCTGCGCCTGGCTGCAAGCAACGCAACACCCATGAAATATTCATCCCATGTAATATAGTCAGTTCTCTTCATATTCAATGTCCTCCTTTATGTGTCCCTCCTGATGTCGATTGTACAACGCGAAGGCTCCGATGTTCAAGAGAATGATATTAAGGAGGCCGTGCCATTCAGACTCCGGCCGCACTGCTGTCAGGCCTGATCTGATTCGGGCACGGCGTATTTTTCGATAATATGCCATGCGGCTCTGATGCCGTCGCAGGCTGCGGATGTTATGCCGCCGGCGTAGCCTGCACCCTCTCCTGCCGGATAGATTCCGAGTATATTGCTTTCGCCTTTATTGTCTCTCAGTATCCTGACAGGTGATGAGCTTCTTGTTTCGACTGCAGTCACAAGAGCATCTGCACTGTCATAGCCCTTTATCCTGCGGCCGAAATACGGTACCGCTTCGCGTATCGCATCTGCTGCGAACTCCGGAAGAGATCCGGTGACTCTTTTCGCCGCGTCGCTGCTTCCCTTGAGGAAGTCTCCCATCGAACATGCAGGAGCTGTGAAGTCAGCTCCGCCGTTGATGAAAGCTAGTCTTTCGTATTTCTCCTGGAAGCGCACGCCTGCAAGTACATCTTCGGAACCGAAATCATCGGTGCGCACATCGCAGAGTATACCGCTGTTTGCGGTCCCGCTGTCACGCTTCCGATTGCTCATTCCGTTGACACAAAGCTCTCCCTCTTTAGTCGAACAGACTACTACTTCTCCGCCCGGACACATGCAGAATGAATAAACGCCTCTTCCGTTCGACGCTTTATATGACAGTCTGTAATCAGCAGGAGGCAGCTTGCCCGCGTTCTCCTCACCATACTGCGAGCAGTCGATCATATGCTGAGGATGTTCCATCCTGACTCCGATGGAGAATGGCTTTTGCTGCATATCTAGGCCGCTTCCCCTGAGCATCTCAAAGCTGTCTCTCGCGCTGTGTCCCGGAGCCAGAATGAGAGCGCTGCACGGCAGAGTCACTGCTTTTCCTTTATCTTCACCGAATGTACTGACAAGCTTTATCCCCGTAAGAGCTCCGTCTTTTGTTATAAGTTCCTCCAGTCTGGTACCGAATCTTATTTCTCCGCCGAGTTTCTCTATCTTTTTCCTGATATTTATTATCACGACCCGCAGCACATCCGTGCCTATGTGGGGTTTTGCAAGATACATTATATCATCTCCCGCGCCCGCATCACGAAATTCAGAGAGAACCTGTCTTATAAGACCGTCTTTTATGCCCGTAGCAAGCTTGCCGTCCGAAAAAGTCCCTGCTCCGCCCTCGCCGAACAGCATATTGGCCTCCGGATCGAGCAGTCTGTCACGTCTGAATCGTTCGACAGCATCTATCCGTTCTTCCATAGCCGGTCCACGTTCAATGATCAGCGGCCTGTATCCGAGCTTTGCAAGTTCCAGTCCCGCAAAGAGTCCGCATGGACCCATTCCCACAACAGCAGGGCGTGACCCGAGCGCTTCTGTTCCGTGTGTGGGAGGAAGGACCCGTTCGGCAGCTTCATCAACTATAACAAGATCCTTTATCCTGCCCGGTTTCAGCTTTTTATCTGTATCGAAATCGACCGTATATACCATCTGTATATACGGTTTTTTGCGCGAATCTATAGATCTGCGTCTTATCTCCCATGCAGTAATATCTTCAGGTCTTATGCCCGCTTTTGAGGCAAGCTTCCGCGGGATATCGCTGATCGGAGCATCTGTATCTGTCCTGATCTGACTGATCCTGTATCTCATTTGTATTTGTATTTTCCGGCTATCGCCTCTGCCGCATGCATACCGGTGAGCCAGGCGTTGCTCAGGTTGAAGCCGCCGCAGGGAAAATCCCTGTCCGCAAGCTCACCTGTTATATACAGGCCCGGAGATACAAGCGATTCACATGTTTTATCATCTATCTCCTTCAGGCTGACTCCGCCTGATGTTGCCTGAGCTTCCTTCCATCCTCTGACCGCCGACGGTCTGAATACAAGCCTGTGCACAGATTCGGCTACAGCTTCGATATCCTTATCATCAAGCTCTGCCGCCGCTTTATCCCCGGCAATCCCGGCGCGTGCGATTATGTATTCCGCTATATTATTCTTGAGGACTGTTCTCAGAAGCCCGCCTGCTGATTCTCCGGCAAATGCGTTTGCACGCCTCATTTTTAAGAATTCCCTTATGTCGCCGTCAGGATGCAGATCCGCCTCAATGATAAAATCATCGAGAGATCCTCCTGTGGAACGGTCATATCTCATATGCCTGCTCATATTGAACACGCATATCCCGGACAATCCGAATCTGGTAAACTGTATCTCTCCGGTCTCCTCAAAGAGGATCTCCCCGCTGTTTCTTCCGCTGCTTCTTCCGGTCAGACTGACTCTTCCGCGTGTCCTAGTCCCGGCGAGACTGATGCCGTTCGGCCGGCAGTCCTTATCCCATTCCCTGCACTCTATGGATGTAAGCACAGGCACAGGCGTCACTATGCTGTGGCCTGATCCTCTTGCCAGTCTGTAACCGTCGCCTGTTGTCCCGAACATCGGACCGGCCTTGCCTCCGCATGCAAGGATAAGATATTCCGAGCACAGTTTTTCACTATGTCCGCCTGAATTACGCCCGTCTGCAGCTTTAGCTTTAACTTTGTCTTTATCCTTAGCTATATCTTTGCTTTCTTTGCCCTTGCCGGCCCTTCCGTCAGCTGTGCTGACGCTGTACTCCGTTACAAAGCATACTGACCCCGGTTCTCTGCCGGTTTCCGCTCTGCTTATATCCGTCACAACGGCATCTGTTATTATCCTTACGCCGACTTCTATCGCCCTTTCAGTAAGAAGATCCGCGACATCGGCTGCTGACTCGGAATATGGATACACGAGCCCGTTGTCGTAAACCCTGGTCGCAAGTCCGATGCGGCCGAAGAATCCGAGTATCTCATCATATCCGGAGGCAGAAACATTGCTGATGTTGCATCGTCCGCTGCCGGTCGCTCTTATCTTGCGCCCCGGCTCGGCATTCTTTTCGATCAGCGTAACGCAAATATCCGGTGCACGCAAACCGAGCACGATCGCTGCGGCAAGCCCCGAAGCGCCGCCGCCGACTATAACGACATCGCTGTAGTTATTTCTTTTTTTCTCAGACCTGTTTCGAGTTCTGTATGCCCGTTCGTTCCGCATATCCTGCCTACCTGTGTGCCGGCTGATTCTGACGATTCTCTTTATCACTGCTGTCTGTCAGTGCCGTCTCTGTCCGTACTGCCGAATCCGCCGTTACGTGAATCATCGGACTCTGCGCCTTCGGGTATCTCGTATTTTACAACAATGCCCTGTGCAAAAGGCTTTCCTGCCTCAAGAGGTACTGCCTTGTCGGAAGGATTATGCATGCTTATGATTATATGTCCTTCGTTGTCTGAATCGCAGTAATCGGCATCAATGACTCCGACAGTATTTGACAGTCTTATGCCGTATCTGAAACCGAGTCCGCTCCTCGGCATTATAAGAAGCACTCTGTCTCTCTCAGCTTTTTCAGGCTCTGTGACCCAGCGCATCCCGGTAGCTATCCTGAAAGTGCTGCCGGCTTCAAGGCTGAGATTGAAAGGCATGCAGAAATCACAGCCTGCGGAAGCAGCGGTTGCCTGCCTGGGCAGTCTGATACTGTCGTACCACTGCCTCAGTTCTCCTTCGGGCAGTCCCTTGACTCCGCAGTCCGCCTTCCATCTTTCAAAACTTACTTTCTCAAATCTGCTCATATACTGCAATGCCTCCCGCACAGTCATCAGCGCCCGTATCAGCCGGCCCGGTCTCCTGCCTTATTTCCTGCCTGCTGCTGCAGCCAGTTCCTCCGCCATATCTGTATCTTCCCATCTGACATTGAGATCTGTCCTGCCCATATGTCCATAAGCAGCGAGCTGCCTGTACTGAGGTTTGTTCAGCTGCAATTTTCTGATAATGGCAGCAGGTCTCATATCGAAATGTTCGCGTACGAGCCTTGCTATGCTCTCATTATCTATGCAGCCCGTCCCGAATGTATCTACACTGACAGATACCGGTTCTGCCACACCTATGGCATACGCCAGCTGCACCTTGCATTCATCAGCTATTCCGGCAGCAACTATGTTCTTTGCAATATAGCGTGCCATATATGCAGCGGACCGGTCTACCTTCGTAGGGTCTTTGCCCGAAAAAGCTCCGCCGCCGTGAGATGAATGACCTCCGTATGTATCTACGATGATCTTGCGTCCTGTAAGGCCGGAATCTCCCATCGGTCCGCCTATAACGAATCTGCCGGTAGGATTTACATAATATATAGTATCCCCGTCTATAAGTTCCTCAGGAACTACAGGTTTGATAACATGTTCGATCATGTCTGCTCTCACCTGCTCAAGTGATACATCCTCACTGTGCTGTGTAGAAATAACAACGGTATCTATTCTGCTTATGACTCCGTCATCATACTCCACGGTCACCTGCGTCTTGCCATCCGGTCCGAGATAAGGCAGAGTCCCGTTTTTACGCACCTCAGCCAGCCTCTTAGCGAGTCTGTGCGAGAGCTGTATCGAAAGAGGCATCATTTCCGCAGTTTCTCTGCAGGCATATCCGAACATCATGCCCTGGTCTCCTGCACCGATGATCGCATCCTCGCCGTTCTCTCTTCCTTCCTTCATCTCATATGATTCGTTTACGCCCATAGCGATGTCTTCCGACTGTTCTTCCATATGGACCAGGATATCGCAGGTATTTCCGTTAAAGCATACATCATCCGAGTCGTAACCTATATCGCATATTGTCTTGCGGGCAATAGCCTCATAATCGACATCGAAATTGCCGGATGCCTCTCCGAATATCATAAGGAATCCGGTCTTTGTCGCACATTCGCATGCTACATGTGCATTCGGATCCTGGGCCAGTATAGCGTCCAGGATTGCATCTGATACCTGATCACAGATTTTGTCGGGATGACCTTCTGTTACCGATTCTGAAGTAAATAGTCTTTTCATTATATATATCTCCTGTATTAGATCCGCGCAGTTAAGCGCGCGCTATTCCAGCCATAAAAAATACCTCCCTGCCGCACGCAGAGAGATCCTTGCACCTCATCTGCCGGGGTAATGGCTGATACCCCGTGGGAATTGGCACCTTCACTCTCTGTGAGGTTGCCGCGAGATCATCGGGCCCATTCCCTCCCTCGCTCTTAATAAGGCTCTACTAATTATATACGCAGTATGGTCTATGTCAAGAACAAGTATCTGCGTACTGTAAAAAAGACTAAAAAAGTGGTAATGTTTAGTCTGAGAGGGATAAGGAAATGAACAGAAACAGAGAAATATTTGTAAACGGATACAAAAGCGGAATACCTATAGGGCTGGGTTATTTTGCTGTTGCCTTTTCGCTGGGCATAGCTGCCCGCAGCTACGGATTCAGCGCCGCGCAGGGATTCCTCGCAAGCCTCCTCACATATGCATCTGCAGGGCAGTATATGGGATTTGCTTTATATGCAACCAATGCTGCTCTTATTGAGCTGGTCCTTCTGACATTTATCATCAATGCCAGATATATTCTTATGGGTTTTGCCCTCAACCAGCGCATGCCTGAGGGCACAGCCCTCCATACCAGGCTGCTTGTAAGCAGCTGTATAACGGACGAGATTTTCGGTATCACCATTGCAAGGCCCGGTGTCCCTACGCCTTTTTTCACTTTCGGCGCACTCATAGCAGCTGTGCCTTTGTGGGCACTCGGGACCGCGCTCGGGATATCTATGGGAAACATATTGCCGCTAAGGGTTGTCAGCGCACTTAGCGTGGCTTTGTTCGGCATGTTCATAGCCGTCATAGTTCCGCCTTCACGAAAAGACAAAGCTGTAGGACTGGCTGTACTGACAAGCTTTGCACTTTCCTTCGCATTCTCTAATCTTCCGCTTATTTCAAATCTTTCGGAAGGAAACCGAACTATAATACTGACGATAATGATATCAGCTGTTTTTGCAGCTCTTGCACCGAGAACCGGTGAGAGCGGAGACGGCCTCAGCGATGCGCAGAGCTCCGGAGGTGACAGCCATGAGTAACAATATCTACATATATATACTGGTAATGGCTCTGTCTACATGGTTTATGAGGGTCGCCGCATCGCTCGTAATGAAAAAGCCGATCAGCAACCGTTTCCTGCAGTCGTTTCTGTACTATGTGCCGTATGTAACGCTTGCTGTAATGACTTTTCCCGCCATCATCGAAGCGACACAGAGTCCTGTCGCAGGTGCCGCTGCACTCGCTGCCGGTATAGCCGCCGCATGGTACGGCGCAGACCTTTTCAGGGTTGCGGTAATCTGCTGTCTCACGGTTTTCGTGCTCGAATCGTTCATCGTGTGAGTTTAAAGTATAAATCAGGGAGATTTTGCCTATGGCTGCTTTTAAAGTAATTGAAGGCCGTTTATCGGAAAAATACAATCATTTTAAGGAATATGAATTCGATTCGTGCCGTGCGACTGCAACACGTCTGATGGGTGTAGTTGCGATGAAGATCAGCTGGAAAGGAAAAAGCGATCCGCGGGCGCGGTATTTTCAGGTGCTGCACCTCGATTACTCAGAATACGGCATAGATGATTACCGCGAATTCGAGTGCATCCCGGGCAGAAACGATTACGGCGACAACAAAAAAGAAATGACCGAGCTGTGGAATCATTTCATTAATGTGATGGGAGGAACAGTCGTAAGCATTTCGGCAGCTGTCATGCTGAGGCTCATGGAAATGGCTCTGTCTCTTGCCGGCGACGGCATAGACAGGGAATATGATAACGAGGAAAATGAGTTATTCAGACATGAGGCGATGCTGAGGCTGAGTCTTATGAAGGAAGCTCTCGAATCGGAAGGTATCAGCGCATCGGATGATGATACAGACAGCATTATAAGCACTGTATCTCCACGCAGACTCGCCACATGCGAAACTATCAATTACTTTATCATGCGCCTTGTCGACTGCGACTATGATGCTGCTGCATATCTTTCAAAAATAGACAGAGAGGAACTCACACGATGTGAACTGACACGGCCGGGAATACAGACACTGATACGAAGCAGCATCAAAAAGAGCAGCATAGTTGAAGATCTGCCTTCAGACGGTGTTTCGTTTCCATACAGATGCCGCATCACTACTCTGTCACGCAGCGGTTACCATCATTCATCATTCGTTGTTTTTCTGGACAGGGATTACCGCCAGCGCGATCCGAAAGTAACCGAGATAAGGATCGGTACCGCGACAAAAATGTCGGATTACGAATCCGCGATGCAGGTCTCCCAGCCTGAATACCTGACGGTTTTTGATGTGCCTGACAAGATACTGAACGGTTTTGACGGAAGATACATCAGCTATCTCGCCGACTCGAATCCGACTGCCGTGCCTAACGGATGGCTTTACACCGTCTACAACAAGAACAACGCTCATGTCAACAGGACGGAATACAGACTTGGTGACGATGTTTTCGGATATGCCCTTCTCACAATAGGAGGCGAGCTGATATTGATGAGCAACAAGCTTGACAATATCGGCGCACTCGATGATTCGGTGGTGCTGTCTATGTACGCCTCATTCCTCATAATGAAGGGGCGCTATCTTCTGGATACTCCGATATTCCACACTCTGTGCAACAGACATGCTGTTTTATTTGAGGATCTCATCGAGACAGATGACGGAGACTGATGTATACACCGCATACAATATGTGATTTTCAAAAAAACAAAATCGCGTTAAAAACAGCTTTGTTCGTTTTTTATGATAATTTTTTTCAACAAAACCGAAAGCCCCTAAAAGGCTGGCTTGCAGACTTTATCCACAAAAAAAGCGCACTTTGTATACAAAGTTTTCCACCAGGGCATGTGGAAAACTCAAGTCTCTAAAACGTTGATTTTTCAGGCTTACCGGCGATTTCATCCTCATGTCAACCGGATTTATCCACATATTTTTGATAATACGAAATGAAGCGTTTTTGTTCGATTTCGTGAAACGTGTGAAACAAAAAATTGAGAGATTTTTATGAAAACAGACAGAATTTACAGAACAAATCAGTACAAAAAAACAAACCTTTCCCGTGTATGCGGAATACGTGAAAAGGATGGCTGCGATGTGATCAGCTGTGCATCGTCCGTTTTTTTCCCGGAGGGCGGCGGACAGCCATCAGATACCGGAAGAGTCACACTTAATGGTCAGTTTTATGACATAGTCCATGCATATGACGAGGATCCTGAAGGCGATGTATGGCATATCACCAACGCTCCTGCAGGGACCTTCAGACAGGATGATGAAGTCACGCTCGAGATAGATATGGATGGCCGCATGACCAATATGCAGCGGCACCTCGGAGAGCACATGCTGAGCGGTACCTTCCATTCCCTCTTCGGCGGAGTCAACCGCGGATTTCACATGGGATCGGATTATATCACCATAGACATAGATCTGGACGGGCGCATGCTGATGTCAGATGAGCTCGCTCTTGCAGAATCAAAGGTCAATGAAGCGATCCGTGCCGATCTGCCGGTGAGCATCAGCTGGTTCGACGACTATGAATCCTCGCTTGTCATGCCGGTGCGCAAACAGGTACCTCATGAAGGCAGGATCTCGGTTGTTACGGTAGGGGATCCGTCAGATCCTTATGACTGCATCGCATGCTGCGGAACACACCCGTCACACAGTTCAGAGGTCGGTCTTGTCGCGATATACAAATGCGAGCCAAACAAAGGTATGAACCGCATATTCTTTGACTGCGGCAGCAAGGCAAGGGAGAAGCTTTCAGCTGATTCACGTCTGCTGAGTGATATAGCAAAGAGATATTCATGCTCTCCTTCCGATCTGATCAGCAGGCTTGACGCAGAAGCCGAAAGCATTTCAGACCTCAGGAGCAGAGCAGCCGCACTGAGTGCATATGTAAGAGATGTCGAAAAGGTGCGCATATTGTCCGAATTATCGCAGAATACTTCCTTATCAGGCACGTCATACACATATTCAACGGATATCCTGACTGTAGACGAGCTGCTCAAGCTCGGCTTTTCGGTAATAAGCGAAACCAAAGATCTGCTGCTCATCATGATGCATCCTCAGAGCAGCACCTGCCTGCTTTTCTCATCCGGCACTCTTTCCTGCGGAAAGCTGATAAAGGAGCACGCCGGGGATCACGGCGGACGCGGAGGCGGACGCGATGACAATGCCAGAGCAGTGTTTAAATCTGCCCGTGATATGAAGTCCTTTGCAAAAGCACTGGCTGAAATGGTAGAATAGCTGCAGTACTATCAAAAATCAAATGAATCAGGGGGGAAACATATCATGAGCGACAAAATTATAGTAACTATCGACAGAGAATACGGAAGCGGCGGACATGAGGTAGGTAAAAGACTTGCGGAAAGGCTCGGTATCAAATTCTTCGATGAAGAGCTTATTTCAAGGGCTGCCGCCATTACAGGATATAACGAGGATTATATAAGAAACAATGACGAAAAGGCTCCTGAGTATTCGATACCTTCAATTTTTACGGGTTTTGACAGTTATCAGGCTTCACCTTTTGCACGCATACAGGAAGAGGAGTTCAAGATAATCAGGGAGATCGCAGCAGAAGACAGCTGTGTTATAGTCGGAAGAGCTGCCGACTATATTCTCAGCAGCGAGCGTCATGTCAGCATTTTCATCTTCGCTCCTCTCGAAGACAGGATAAAAAGAAAACTCAAGGTAGTTGAGGATCTGCCGGATGTGGAGTACGATGCAAACAGCATGGAAAAGCATGTTAAGCAGGTGGACAAACAGCGCCGCAAATATTACGAATTCTATACAGATAATAAATGGGGTGGCCGTGATGTATATGACCTCCTGATCAATACCAGCCGCGCGGGAATCGACGGCGCTGTAGATATCATAGTCGCATACATCAAGGGCGGAAAAGACAAGGATCTGTTGTCAGATCTGTAATCTTTTTGTCTGTAGTTTTCATGCATGCAGCCTCTATGCATGCATTCACAGCCATACATATGCACTCCCTGCCATTCCGGCAGGGATGGAAAAAATATCAAAACCGGTATTACAGTTAAGTGACTGAATAATACCGGTTTTTGTTTTCAGAAGCGTTTAAGGTATTCGACTTCCGCCGGGCTGAGCTTTCGGCACTGCCCGACTGCAAGCCTGCCTATGGCAAGATTTCCCAGGCCAGTACGGCAGAGCTCGAGTACCGGATGTCCTATAGCCTTGAACATGCGGCGTACCTGTCTGTTTTTGCCCTCATGGATTATTATCTCGGCAAGTGTAGAGTTCCGGTCATGCCTTATCAGTTCCACATCAGCCGGAGATGTAACAAATCCCCCGATGTCTATGCCCTTTTCAAGACGTTTAGCCTCAGCAATGGTAACTATGCCCTGCGCTCTAACCAGATATTTTTTGTCAAATTCATGTGACGGATGCATCAGACTGTTTGAAAGTTCTCCGTCGTTCGTAAGTATAAGAAGCCCTGAGGTATTGTAATCAAGCCTTCCTACAGGAAATACTCTGACCTCATCCGGTACCAGTTCGGTAACTACAGGTCTTCCCTCCTTATCGGCTGTCGATGTGACATAGCCTGTCGGCTTGTTGAGCAGATAGTAGACCTTCTTCTGTTCAGGCTCAATGCGGCGCCCGTCCACCTCTATCACATCTCCTTCTTCGACATGATATCCCGGATTCATAAGCACTGCACCGTTTATCTTTACTCTTCCCTCCTGTATCAGGTCATCCGCCTTCCGTCTGCTGCATATGCCGGCTGATGCTATATACTGATTGATCCTCATGCTAATCCTTGCCTCCCCGATTACTGCTGTTCTTTAGCTTTGTCATCCTGTTCTTCCGATCCGAAATCCAGCGACATCTGTCCGAATCCGCCCTCTTCTTCAGGCATTCTGCGCATCTCCTCATATTCAGGCACTTCAGGCAGATCATCCAGCGAAGTAAAGCCGAATTTCTTCAGGAATTCCTTTGTAGTCGCATATATCAGAGGTCTTCCTACACCCTCCGATCTGCCGGTCACTTCTATGAGGCCTTTAGCGATCAGTCCGTCTATAACTCTGTCACTCTTGATCCCTCTGATCGAATCTATCTCCGATCTGGTAACAGGCTGACGGTAAGCTATTATCGCGAGCACCTCCAGAGCAGCCTGAGACAGCCTCTTTATCCTGACAGGAGTACATAGCTTCTTAACGAATATATCATTCTCGATATATGTCACATAGCCGAAGGCATCTCCGACCTGTCTGATCCTGATACCGCGTCCTTCCTGTTCGTATTCGTTCTGCAGTTCAAGGAAGAGCTCTCTGATCTCACTTTTGTCTGCCTCAAGTACCTCTGCCGCATATTTTACTTCGAGCGGTTCTCCCCACATGAACATCATTGTTTCGAGCGCCGATCTCATAACTTTTTTGCTATACATCTGCCTGCTCCTCCCCTGCAGTCTCTTCTTTCCTCTTTACGATTATCTCGCCGAAATTTTCCTTTTGCTCGGCATCATAGCCCTGATTCTTTATCATCGAGAGCAGTGACATGAAAGACAGCGTCACATCATATCTGTCCGCCTCTTCAGGCAGCAGTTCGGCAAATGGTACACTTCCGTTACCGGCAAGGAGTTTTGACTCGAGCCTTTCGGTCATGTATTCTATCCTTGCCTCGATAGTCTCCTTGCGCCTTCGCACCCTCTGATATCTGCGCGACACCTCTTCTACTTTTTTACGGCGCGTCAGAAACAGTATGAACGCATTCACCATCTGATCCTCTGTGGCATGGAGTATCTCATCCGGCTCGTTCAGATAGCTGCTCATATCCTCCGCAGGCTTTTCATGTATCGCGAGGTTATATTCCTCCAACCCGGAAAGCAGCTCGGCTGCCTTCTTGATCTTCATATATTCGAGCAGCCTCCCCCTGAGCTCTTCGCGCGGATCTTCTTCTATCAGTACTTCGCCTGTCTCAGTCATACGCGGCAGCAGCATGCGGGATTTGAGCCTTATCAGTATCGCTGCAAGTACTATGAATTCAGTATCTACCTCCATATCAAGAGATTCCATCTCCCTGAGATAGTCTATATACTGTTCGGTGATCTCTGCCACCTTTATGTCATAGATGTCCATCCGGGCGTTTTCGAGCAGGTACACCAGCAGATCGAACGGTCCTTCGAATTTATCTATTTTTACTTTATACACTCACAGCTCCTGAAATATATCTCTTTAAGGTACAGTCCCTGAGGCGGCGCGGTGAATCCGGCATCTGCCCTGCTGCGGCTCTCTATGATCCGCGGCAGATCGTCAGCCCTTTTGCGGCCTGTACCGACCTCTATCAGAGTACCCATTATTATCCTTACCATATTGTACAGAAACCCGTCTCCCGTGATCTCTGTTATAATGCTTTTTTCGTCAGAACTGATCTCAATACCATACACCGTCCTGACCGTCGATTCTCTCGGAGTACCTCCTGCAGTCTCAAAGCATTTGAAATCATGTGTTCCCGTGATATGCTCAGCTGCCCTGCGCATCTCCCCTATGTCAAGCATGCCGGCATCGGGATACTGAAAAGCATGGTTTCTGCGAAAAATATCACCGGTCCTGTCTATTATATATCTGTATGTCTTGCCTTTGCATGAATATCTTGCATGGAAATCGTCAGGCATGACATCAGCAGACAGTATCCTTATATCACCCGGAGCGCCTGACCGTCCGGTGCCGCCTGCGCCGAATCTGCGGTTCATGACTTCCGGCAGTTTTTCAACAGGCATAGGGCAGTCCCAGTCAAAGCTTGCGCACTGCCCCAGCGCATGCACACCCGAATCCGTACGGCTGGTGCCGTGTATCGGAACATCCTTCATTGCGATATATTTGAGCACATGCTCTATCTCGCCCTGCACCGTCCGCTGCTTCGGCTGTTTCTGCCAGCCGCAGAAATTCGTACCGTCATATTCAATTCTGATAAGAACATTTCTTCCCATATTCACCTGTCAGATATACTGAATAATCATATCTGCTATATTCCAGAGGAACAAGAAATAAACACAGACCGCGGCAAAAGCGGCCGGCATCATTGCATTGCGGTCTTTGATGCTGCCTTTTCCCGCCGCTATCCTTACTAATGCATGAAACGCAAAGAACAGCGTAGTCAGTATGTATATTATCACGATACCGGTCCTGCCCGCTATAAGTCCCATACATGTAAAAAATTTGATGTCTGCACCTCCTACAGACCATGTCCTGAACAGGATGAGTCCCAGACCGAGAATTACGAGTGAGATGGCAAGCCCGAGACCTGCGCCGGCAAACGGTTCCCACCATTTTTCGTGATAATTCATAAAAGCTATGGACATGCATGCAAGAGCTATGCTGAACTGATCCGGCACTATCTTGTAAAGCTGGTCGGAAATGGCCATTTCGAGTACTACAAACATAACGCAGAGTACGGATATCTCGTAAGAGAGGCTGCCTCCTCTCACCGCAAGATATATTCCGGATACAGCAAAAATGCCGGTAAAAGCGTATTTCCACGGTGTACTCGGCAGCCTCTGCCTTCCTGCATTGTCGGCCTCTACCAGAGCAGGCGGCAGAACCTTTCGCGGTTCACCGGTGACAGCCTTGCCCGGATCCTCTTCATCGTAGTCCTCAAACCATTTCGCATTGATATTATTGAACGCCACAACACTGCCGTTCCCAAGCAGCACGGCAAATATTACGGCAGTCGCTATTCTCAATGCTAAATTTATACTGTAATACATGCTGCGGGATCAGACCTCCTGCCTTTCTGTATTATCTTCATTATCTTTATTATCTTCAGTATCTGCCGTTTCATTATACACTGAATCCATAGGTACGACGCCGAATGTTTCCTGATAATCACCGAGACAGTGGCGGAAGAATACCAGCAGATCCCTGAATACATCATCACGGTCTGTTTCATTCAGTATCTCATGTCTGTCGTCGTCATAAAGTCTCAGATCCACCTTGCATTCGGTGTTTTCCATGTATACCATAAAGGCTTTGCGGACGCCCTCACCCCAGCCTCCCACCGGATCTTCAGCTCCTGATGTAAACAGCAAAGGCAGCCCGGCAGGGAGCTTTTTCATTCGGTTTATATCATGAGCCTTCATCATTCCGCTGAACATGTGATAGAAAGCATTAGGAGTAAAGTGAAAATTGTTCATCGGATTATCAATGTATTTATCTATTATGTCGTTATCCTTGGTAAGCCATTCCGCTCCGGTCTTTGCATCGGGTATCCTCTTGAGATAGGAACCGAAGCTGGCGAATTCAATCGCCTTCGCCCTCTTGCCGACCTTGTCAAGGCCGAGCAGCCTCGCAAGCATCATACCGCTGCCGATAACGGGGTTCGGAGTCCATCCCGTGCCCATGATGACTATTCCGCTGAGTCCATCTGCATAAGACGCGTTCTTTTCAGTGATGTACTGACGGACGAGAAAAGATCCCATGCTGTGTCCGAGCATCATGTATCTTAGTTCCGGGTATTTCTCATGCGTTATCTGTCTCAGCGTATGGATATCCGAAATAATCCATGCATTGCCGTTTTTGCCGAAGAATCCGTGATATTCTGAAGAAATGACAGACTCTCCGTGTCCGAGATGATCCTCCCCTACGACCACAAATCCGTTATCGCAGAGAAATCTCGCGAATTCATCATATCTGTCGATGAACTCGCACATTCCGTGTATTATCTGTACTACGCCGACCGGCTTTCCGAGCGGTTCCCAGCTTATCGCATGTATACTCGTCATGCCGTCAGCTGACGGGTAGTAAAAACTCTTTTTGATCATGTTCTGTCTCCTGTATCTCAGGTTCCGGTATAACTGATTATGTCAATAATAACATATATGCCCCTTTGTTTATTCATCTACTGCTGCAAAAAATGAGCCGGAATCGAGATTCCGGCTATAAATATTCTGCTGTTATTCTGAAAATATCCCGCAGGCTTATTTTACTTTTATTGTTACAACGGCATTCCCGGTTGTTTTCTTTTCGCCGTCTTTATCTGTGACAGCGATGGTCAGTTTATATGTTCCCTTCTTCAGACCTTTTCTGACTGTGATTTTTCCGTCTTTTGCAACGCTGAATTTTTTCTTTGCGGATGTTTTGCTGACTTTTACAAGCTTATAGCTGACAGAACCGATTGCATTTTTGACTGTGATCGCTTTTTTTGCCGCTATAGTCTGATTCTTCTTTTTGAGATTGCTGTATTTAAGACTGACAGTTTTTCCCGAAACTGTCATCTCGTCACCGCCTTTATCATGCGGATACGAATTGTTGGACATTGTCAGCTCGTTTTTCGAAAAAATGCTGTGCATATCCGTATCATATATATATTTTATAGTCCCGTTCTCATATTTGTAAGTATAGCCGCTTCCTACAGAACCGGACACCGCCCCTGCGAGAAATACTTCGCCCGGATATTTCCCATCGGATGAATTCTCATCCTCGTCGCAGTTTGTAATATCAGCAATATAATTGTATCCGTCATCCATATGAACGATGTTCCACATATGCTTGCCGCTGACCAGTACTTTTCCCTTGCTGCTGTGGATCATTTCTCCCCAGATAAGACGGCTTTCTATATTTTTATCGTTAAAAGCGGTATTGTCGCAAAGATACTGGAAAGCCTTTGAATAGCCTTCGCAGACTACCTTAGTGTTCTCATCTCCGTCAAACACATAGATAAGCTGCCACGGATCTCCGTACGGGAAGTCTTTGTCTTCCATTGCTGTCGGATGATACGATGTCAGTCCGCAGATCTCATCTTTGTATATGATCAGTTTATGCACATCCGGTTCGTCTGCAGCTTTTCTGATTATACCCGATATATTCTCAGCTGTCTTTGCTGCCGCCTTTGTGAATCCTGTATCGACTTCTGTAGTTCTTGCAGGACCATATTGTGACTGGGATCCTCCGAGGCTGTAATCCTGCGATACATAGAACAGGAAAGTCATCTGCAGCGTTTCATCCGTCTCAATGCCGATAGCTTTACCATCATTATAGACATTCATATTATTAATGAACCAGTCAGGTGTAAACTCGAACTCGATCCCGCTTTCATTATCGAGCCAGTAAAGCTCAAAAGGCATATCAGCTATCATTGCGCTCAGCATAACGGAAAGATCATCTGAAAGGTCAGACTTAAGTTTGTCTACGAATGCATCGAAAGCCTCCCGGCTTATATTACCCTCATCATCAAACAGCGTTTTTACTCCAAGATCTTTTGCGGTATATACAGCACTATCAAAGATTTTTTCTGCCGGAACTGTAATTGCGGTATCCGCCAGTTCGCCTGCAGCAACCTTTTTTACCGACGGAGTCAAAGCGTCATACATATTTGCCGCGACACCCTCGATAGCATCTCTTCTGCTGTGAGGCGCGGATTCGATCCGCAGAGCCTTTCCGGCATCAGTCGAAAGCTCCTCCGCAAGCTTATGATCGATATACTGCATGAGAAGATCATCAGACTCGAATCCTTTGACTGATACGCTTCCGTCTTCCTGAACACTTACTTTGAGTGTTTCCTTATCAGTCTCATTCCCGGCGAATACTGAGGCCGGTCCGAATGAAAATACCATCGTCATAATGAGAAGCATACTCAATAATATTCTTTTATACTTCATTCCTCTTGTTTCTCCCTTCCTGAATGCTCAGTTTTTTCTGCTTTTCCGGATATTTCCGGTTTGGGTATATAGATATTATATATCCATACAAAAGTAATGTATATTTAATTCAGGTAATTATTCCGTTATAATTGCTTCGGCGGTCTTTGTCCATGAAACTGATAATACTGCGTCTCGATCATGCCGTTATAAAGCTTCCTTCGCTTATCCGCTTTTCTTCCT
The DNA here is from genome assembly GCA_902774265.1 of uncultured Eubacteriales bacterium. Classification (GTDB taxonomy): domain Bacteria; phylum Bacillota; class Clostridia; order Peptostreptococcales; family Anaerovoracaceae; genus Crickella. The sequence goes on along the minus strand of CACYHR010000013.1, from coordinate 30,698 downwards.
AATTCATTCTCTATTGATTTATCTGCCGTAATCAGAAAAAAAGACCATTTAGGGCATTGCTCCATTAATGCCTTTAATTTCTTATATATCTGCTTATTTCCTTCAGTTGTCCCCACACGCAGAGCATATGGCAGATTGCTTATAATGACAGCATAGTCATCTTTAGTGATTTTACTGTCTGATCCATGTTGTAATGTATTGGTAGTATCAGGCTCCCAGCGGGTCATATCCATGCAGATAAACTCTATGTCGTCCGTGAGACCTGCCTCATCGGCATTGGCTTTGGCCGCCCTGACCGCCCGCCTGTCTATGTCCATCGCACGTATACTGAGTTCCGTATCGAAATCGGCAGCCTCAAAAGCCAGCCGCTTTTCTTCCTTCCAGATATCCTTCGCTATCAGATCCCAGTTCTCTGCAGCAAAGCTTCGTCCAAGACCCGGAGCTATGTTGCGGGCTATCATTGCCGCCTCGATAGGTATAGTCCCGGATCCGCAGCAGCAGTCGACCAGAGGTCTGTCCTTTCTGTAAAAGCTGAGCTGCACAAGCGCCGCCGCAAGAGTCTCCTTGATAGGTGCCGCCACGTCTGCCGTCCTGTATCCTCTTTTGTGGAGTCCGGTACCGCTTGTATCAATGAGCATGAGAAAACTATCTTTGTGCGCTATAAATCTGATGCGGTATTCCGCACCGGTCTCAGGCAGTGTTTCCGTGAAGTAGAAATCGCCCAGTCTTGATACCACGGCCTTTTTGATGATACTCTGGCAGGCCGGAACACTGTGGAGCGCGGATTTTACAGATCCTCCGACCACAGGAAAAGATCCGTCCGCCGGGATGATATCCTCCCAGGCGATGCCCTTTGTCTGCTGAAACAGTTCTTCAAATGTCTCCGCTTTGAATTCACCCATTCGGATATAGACCCTGTCAGCTGTTCTCAGCCACAGATTTGATCTTACGACAGCACGTTCATCACCCATGTATGTAACGCGCCCGTCCTCCGTCTTTATTATCCTGTATCCGAGAGCTTCTATCTCACGGCGTACCACCGCTTCAAGTCCAAAAGTCGCAGTCGCAACAAGTTCCAGTTTCATATCATTCCTGTCCTATATTATTATTTCTTCATCAAAATCCGAATGATAAAGAACTATCTTTCCTTCGCTTCTTGTCCTGTTCATATCTATGACGCGCTGATTCTCAGATCCTCTGTAGATCAGTGTAAGATTGCGCTGAGATTCGATATATCTGCCGTCTACGAGTATATCCAGCATTCCCAGCAGCTTATCCGTCTCCGCATCATGCCTGTCCTGCAGCTCTTCAAGAGTATAGCCCGAATAGCTCATAAGCGAAAGGCCTGCTTCCTTTATTCTCTTGCCCAGTATCCTCAGTGCACGCACCTGCTCGAACGGCTCGCCGCCAGAAAAAGTCACTCCCCTGAGATGAGGATTTTCTTTTATCTCTGACAGCACATCATCAACTGTCATGGTAAACCCTCCATCCTTATCCCAGGATTCCGGGTTGTGGCAGCCGTGACATCTGTGCGTACAGCCCTGCACAAAAAGCACATATCTGAATCCGGGTCCGTCCACTATTGATTCAGGTTCTACCCCGCACACTCTTATCAATGTCTGATCTGTTCTTTTCTCTTCCATATCACTATACTGATAATAAATAAACTGCAAACCTGATTTCGTACATATGTATGAAACGATCACTCCGATGTGTAAAAACGAGCCTGCCGATCCTATGCAGACTCGTTTTTAATTCTTTTGATAATATCCGGATACATCGCTTCTTGCGATATGAATTATAACACTATTCACATATCTAATCCATGTAAATTCAAAGATTTTCCGGCTTTACGCCGCATTTGCCGCAGAAGCTGCAGCCGTTGCATATGAGTTTCATCGCGCAATCTCTGCAGTTGCTGCAATAGCGCTTTACATACAGATTTTCTTCCGGAATGGGAAGTCCCCATGTGTCGACAAGTTCAAACCGCATCGGTCTGCCCTGATAGTTCATACCTGATTTCAGTGCCTGACTCGTCTGAAGTCGCTTGCCGTTCAATACATACTCTTTTCCATCCTTAATGAATACGGTTCCGGTCTCCATGAAGCAGAAAGTTATATCTCTTGACTCGCATTCCGCCCGCAGCGACCTGATCCAGTCGAAATCGCACGGCCGCCTGCCGCCGTAATTTTCCCCTCCGCACACTACCTGTTCGATAAGTCCGCTGTCAAGATATCTGCCGAGCTTCACAGGTCCCAGTATCGGCGCAACATAAACACCCTTATGTCTGAAAGGGAGGTCCAGCAGTATGGGGATCCTCTCATCAGCTCTTCTCTGATTCTCAGCAGTCACATTCAGAAATATATTTTCCCATCCGTCTCCCCATTCAGGCGGAAGGCACTCAGCAATGCGCTGCGGTCTCTTTGTCACCAGGATAAAAATGACATCGCTGCGCATGTGCATTATATTCCACGCATCACTTCTCCATTTATCAGCCTCCTCGAGAAAGAAGTCCGAAGTCATGCACACACTGATCTTCTCGCCGCTCCTGATCTTGTATCTTCCCATCCTGTCTCTGGAGAGCGGATACCGGGCATTGGAAGTCAGGTATATCTCGGAGCCGTCATTATCCCTCATGCTGTCGAGATAATACATATAGCAATTTTTGCAGCCCTCGCTGCATTTGACACATCCGTGCCATGGATTCCATATATCATGCATATCCGCACCGCCTTATTCTACCTGTTCAGCCTGTTCATCTTACTCAATATGCATGGTATCAGCTAATGAGTCATCTGACAATATAAAACCGGATCGGCTTTGCGGGCTGATCCGATTTTTTGGGTTACAATTATTTTTGGGGTTACTGGGTTAAGTTACTGTTTATTTCAGGCCGTGTTTTACTCTGTCCTCAACCTCGGCTCTCTTGCCGTTGTTGAATCTGTCGAGTGTGCCTACGAGATATCCTGTGATTCTTCTGATTCTCTCGAATCCGACACCTTCACCTACCTGACCGTTTACATTCTTTACTACATTGTTGTTCATATCTTTACCTCCAATTTGTCTCCACGGGTATTATATATCCGGCAGGCTCCAATGTGAAGCCTGCATAATGTATATTGTTGTATCTTTTACAGTACTATACTGTATATTGTGTTTTAGCGGTTACAGTCGCATGGTACCGGAACGCTTGGATACCTCATTCTCAGCTCGTTAAGTCTCTCTATTGTAACCGGTTCACCTTCGCGTCTTCCGCATCTCGGACATACGTCATCTATCACTCCTGTATATCCGCAGACAGGGTCTCTGTCTACAGGATGGTTGACCGAACCGTATCCGATTCCTACTTCCTTCATGTATCTGATGATAGATTCGAAAGCCTCAGGATTCTTGGCCGTATCACCATCGAGCTCAACATAGCTGATGTGACCCGCATTTGTCAGATTGTGATAAGGAGCCTCTATCTCCAGCTTTTCGAATGCTCCGATCGGATAATAAACCGGGACATGGAATGAATTGGTGTAGTAATTCCTGTCTGTTATGCCCTCAAGCTTTCCGTATTTTTCTCTGTCTATTTTTACGAATCTGCCGGACAGTCCTTCTGCAGGTGTTGCAAGCAGTGTAAAGTTCAGACCGGTCTCAGCGCTCTTTTTGTCGCAGAACTCTCTCATGTGTTTTACGACCTCATAAGCTTGCTTCCTGACATTCTCGTCCTCGGCATGATGTTTGCCCGTAAGAGCCTTCATAGTCTCAGCAAGTCCGATAAAGCCTATCGAAAGAGTACCGTGTTTAAGTATCTCAGCAACACTGTCGTCAGGACCGAGATTGTCGGAATCTATCCATATTCCCTGACCCATCAGGAACGGATAGTTACGGCCTCTCTTGGTGCATTGTATCTTGAATCTGTGCAGCAGCTGTCTCGATACGAGCTCCAGCATATTGTCCAGTTTCTTATAGAATACGTCGAAATCCCTGTTTGCCTCTATGCCGAGTCTCGGCAGATTAATTGATGTAAACGAGAGGTTTCCTCTGCCGCATACCACAGCCTTGGTCGGATCGTAGTTGTTAGCCATTACTCTGGTGCGGCATCCCATGTATGCAACCTCAGAATTGTAATCACCTTCTCTGTAGAAAGTTTTGTTGAAAGGTGCATCAAGGAAGCTGAAGTTCGGGAATAATCTCTTGGCACTGCATCTTACGGCCAGCTTGAACAGATCGTAGTTAGGATCGCCGCTGTTGAAGTTGACGCCTTCCTTTACCTTGAAGATCTGCACCGGGAATATAGGTGTTTCGCCGTTTCCGAGGCCCGCCTCTGTAGCCAGCAGCAGGTTCTTTATTATCATGCGACCCTCAGGAGTCGTATCAGTACCGTAGTTGACTGAGCTGAAAGGTACCTGGGCGCCCGCTCTTGAGTTCATGGTATTGAGATTGTGGATAAGAGCCTCCATTGCCTGATAGGTCATCTTGTCCGTTCTGGCCCACGCTGCTTCTCCCGCCTGCTCATTACAATGGATCAGGATGTCTTTGTCAACACCGAAAGTGTTATCTGTCCTGTCGAACCACTTGCCGAGCTCTTCGCCATATGTCTTTGTGTTGCTTATAGTCGGGGCAGGTGCTTCCACTCTGATTTTCTCCGCCAAAGCCTTGGCATCATCATAATGGATATCCAGCTTCGCAGCTATGATCTCAGTCAGAGCCGAGAAATACTCCTTGATATATGTCCTTGCAACACCGGGAGCCATCGAATAATCAAAGTTCGGGACAGACTGTCCGCCGTGCATCTCGTTCTGGTTTGCCTGAATGGCGATACATGCCAGTGAAGCATAGCTCATGATGGACTGCGGCTCTCTCAGATATCCGTGACCTGTGCAGAAACCGTCCTTGAACAGTTTGATAAGATCGATCTGACAGCAGGTCTCTGTCAGCATATAGAAATCCTTATCGTGTATATGGATATCACCGTTGATATGAGCTTTTGCAATATCCTTAGGAAGAACATAATTGTCCACGAAATACTTTGCGCCTTCGGAGCCGTATTTGAGCATCGTGCCCATAGAAGTATCGCCGTCGATGTTGGCATTCTCTCTCTTGATATCGGCATCCTTTGAATATGAGTATGTAAGCTCGTTGTAGATATTCATCAGATCGGACTCGGCTTCTCTGATCTTTGCGTGCTCCGCACGATAGAGAATATATGCCTTGGCAGTCTTTTCATAGTCATATCTGATGAGCATCTGCTCAACGATATCCTGTACCTGCTCTACTGTGCATGTCTCACCGTCCAGTCTCTCTACGACCTTCTTAGTCAGATATGTAAAATCGATGCTGGTCATCTTCTCGCCCTGTACAGCTTTGTTGGCTGCATATATGGCGTTGAATATCTTTGACTCGTCGAACTGTACTTCTTTACCGTCTCTCTTGATGATGGTCTTCATTGCTCTGTTCTTCCTTTTTTAAAGCTATCTTTTTTAAAGTTATAATGGATAATAAAATACATAAGTACTGCTTATCCTGTCCGGAAATTGGCAAAATGCATATTGATCCCCGGATTATTTGTTATTTTCCACAACATATGCATGAAATCATATGTCTTTTTCGGAACACCACATATTGTATTCAGCAGCAGATATCATGTCAATATATTGTTTTGTTCTTTTTGAGCGCACAAGCGCAATCCCTTGATAAACCGCGCTTTGCCACCTTGTCGCAAAAAAAGTGCAGAGATCTTTATGATTCCGCACCGTATGTGTATGTTAAGTACGAGCATCCGAATCGTCAGTAAACGACCTTGCCCATTGCCAGCTGTATCAGTTCCGAAGCCAGTATCCCTGTCTTGTTTCGTTCATCCAGTATAGGATTGACTTCTACCAGATCCATGCTTATCAGCTTGCCCGACTGCGCAAGCATCTCAACCGCAAGGAAAGCTTCTCTTGCCGTAATGCCGTTTGTTACGGGAGTCCCGGTACCCGGTGCAAATTCAGGAGTGATCGCATCGACATCAAAACTCAGATGTATGCCGACAGTTCCATCTCCTGCGATCCTGATGGCATCCTGCATTACTTCATACATGCCGCGCCGGTCCACTTCGTTTATGTGGAAAACGTTCATTCCCGCTTCCTTCATTCTGGCCGCTTCCGCTTTGTCGAAGTCATGACCGGCGACCTGAACACAGTGTGCAGTAGGCACATAATGCGGACCCTGCCCGAAATCCACCATGCTGTCCGGACCCCATCCGCATACTGCCGAAAAAGGCATGCCGTGCATGTTGCCGCTTAATGTCGATTTGTCATCGTTCCAGTCTCCGTGGGCATCTATCCATATGATACCGATCTCGCCCTGCGCTTCGTAGTGTTTGGCCACCGCAGAAACACTGCCTGCAGCTATGCTGTGATCACCTCCGAGCACCAGCGGGAAGTGTCCGTCAGAGAGCGTCTCTGAAACAGCATTATAAAGCTGTCTGTTTGTCTCGTTGACCTGTTCGAATCTGATCATATGGCGCAGGCTCATGCCATCCTCAGGCGGGACTATATCGCCCTTGTCCCTGACCGTATAGCCCATATTCCGGAGACTCTGCTTCACCCCTGCATATCTGATCGCAAGCGGCCCCATGGCAACACCTTTCTGCGAAGCGCCGAAGTCTATCTGCACACCTATGACATCTATATTTCTATTACTATTCAGTATATCCATGCCCCTGAATCCCCTAAAATCTGTACTTTTTCACAAAGCTCCGTATCTCCGCGCCTGACTCCATATAGCGGATAAGGATCTCCGCTGCAGCCCTGCTGTCACTGTCAGCCTGATGGTGATCAAGATCTATGCCGTAATAATCGCACATGCAGTTCAGCTTATGGCTTATTCCCGGCAGAAGCCTTCGTCCCATCTGCACAGTGCAGCAGTAATCCGCATTAGGCTTCCATACAATGCCGTACGAATATAGACATTTCTTAAGAACACCCATATCAAAAGCCGCATTATGTGCAACAAGAACGCCGGATGACATCAGACCTTCGATCTCGTCCCACAATTCGGCGAAATTCGGTGCATCAGCTACCGTGTATTCATCTATTCCGGTCAGCTCGGTATTGAAGCGATCGAAAAATGTCTCCGGATCCACATAGGAAAAATATGAATCCGTAATTATACCGTCCTGAACGACAGTAATACCTATAGCGCTCATTCTGTCATTATATCTGTTAGGCGTTTCAACATCGAATACTATATACCGTGACATCCTTACCCCTTTTCCTGCTTGCGTTTTAATATATCATCTCATCTATTATACCGATGCCGTCAAGTACAAGCTCCGGACAAAGCTCCGGCAGTAAGAAGGAGCAAGGTTTCCCTCACTCCCTCCTGAATGTCTGTAAAAGTGTCTTTCAAGTGATTGTATACACTTCACTTCATTCCTTGTTTCCTGTATCCTCCGGAATTTTATCATTCATATGTCTGTCCCAGAAATGGAATCCCATAAACAGCAGATATATGGAAACAGAATAAAAGAATGTAAATGCCATCAGCCTGTTTGAAAAGTCTTTTTCGTTCTTATCTATACCTTTGTCTTTTTTCATAATGACTTCTCCTGCAAATGCCTTGCCTTGTCTTGCCTTGATTTTGCCAATATCATAACATTTTTCATAAAACTTTGGTACAACTATTTGCTTCTTCGGAACGCATTTTTATTTCCTAATCATCTTGTCCCATAAAATATCCCATGACACCGCCGAAAGCAAACATGCATCCGATCGTAACCCATCCTCCCGGGTTTGATGTGCGTATTACGCCGGCCATAAGTCCGAAAGTGGATCCAAAGCAAATGCTTCCTCTTCTGTCTTCAATTCTTTAACTTTATCGGCATTCTTCTCAATAAAAGCCTTCATCTCTTCTATTCTTTTCTACTGTTCTGCAGTCAGTTCTTTGTTTTCCTTATCGGGCATCCTTTCTTTTTAACTGAAAAAGTCAACAACTCCTATACAACTATACCATATATTTAGCAGTGTGATGTACAACACTTTCTTTTACACACTTTATTCCGTCACCAACAAAAGCTTTTCTTTATTTCAAAGACAGTACAACACTTGAAAGAGAAAAAGAGACTACCACCAGGTGATAGTCTCTTCATCGATCATATCGTTTGTTATCAGTCGTCTATGCCCACCATTACGGATGTGGCCTTGATGACTGCGTAGGCTTCATTCGCCGAACCTCCGTGTACTTTTAGCCGAAGTATCTCTTCAGCAGTCCTGCGAATGCCTTGCCGTGTCTTGCCTCGTCTCTTGCCATCTCGTGAACTGTGTCGTGGATAGCGTCGAGTCCGAGTTCTTTAGCCTTCTTAGCGAGCTCTGTCTTGCCTGCTGTTGCGCCGTTCTCAGCCTCTACTCTCATTTCGAGGTTCTTCTTGGTGGAGTCTGTAACTACCTCGCCGAGAAGTTCAGCGAACTTAGCAGCGTGCTCTGCCTCTTCATAAGCAGCCTTTTCCCAATAAAGTCCGATTTCAGGATATCCTTCTCTGTGAGCAACTCTTGCCATTGCAAGATACATACCTACCTCGGAGCACTCACCCTGGAAGTTAGCTCTGAGTCCTTCAATGATCTCAGGATCAACACCCTGAGCTACGCCTACAACATGCTCTGCAGCCCATGTCATTTCGCCTTCCTGCTTGTTGAATTTCTCTGCAGGAACTCCGCACTGTGGACACTTTTCAGGTGGAGTGTCGCCTTCATGTACATAACCGCATACGCTGCAAACCCATTTTGCCATAATAGTTCCTCCTTTTTTTCAATTCTGCCGGCATGATTGTATCTGCCGCCATACATATTTTATATCTACGAACCGAGTGTAACATAAAAATTTTAATAAATCTACATTGATAATATGATATTATTGTGATGATTTGTTCCCTAACACAAACTGAACTACCATTTTCAAACTGGAATTTATATCATTTATGTAACGTTCATATCCGGATCGATAGCGGGATTATTGAAAAACAGTTGCATGTGTTAATCAAACATGATATTGTATACATTGCATGGAGGTAATAATAAAATGAAGATCAAAAAATCAGCTGAGGATTATCTCGAAACTATGCTTATGCTCGAAGAAGAGCACGGTTATATTCGTTCGATTGATATCGCAAAGCATCTCGGAGTCACCAAGCCAAGTGTTTCATATGCGGTCAAGCGGCTCAAAGAGAACGGATACATCAATATGGAATCCAATGGCCCGATCACACTGGCTCCTCCGGGACGAAAGATAGCAAAACGCATTTACGAGAGACACAAGGCTCTCACCGCTTTTCTGACTCTGCTCGGAGTAGATCCTGATCTCGCAGAGGAAGATGCCTGCAAGATAGAGCATGATATATCTCATGATACTTATGTTGCTATTTGTAAGTATGTCAATGAGAATTCCGATATCAGGATCAACAACTACGATGATGAATAATGGCATCACAACATTCATCTGACAATTATGACACATTTTAAAAGAGGCAGATATCGCGTTTGCGGTCACTGCCTCTTTAATTATGTCTGATTTTTTCTGTATTATGTCTGAATTGTTCAATGCTTATATGTACGCCTTACGCTATTCAGTCTGGTCAAATGTAAAGTCCACAGTCTCTTCCTCTGCTTCCTTTACCGGCTCCGCGTACTGAGGAGTCCCGTTCACTGTGTACTGAGGAGTCTCGTTCACTGTGTACTGAGCCGGCTCATTGCTGATTACATCAAAATCGACAGTCCTGGCGCCGCGTGCAGCTGAAGTCCTGTTATCACCTACACCATACGGGCCGTAGTAATCCGCATCGCCGAATCCTGTCATGCAGTAGAATACAGGCGTAAGTAAAAGATATCCCCATGCCCATGATTCCGGCTTTCCGTAAGCCTGGGCTGTTGCTTTTGAGATCTGAAAGTAGAAATAAATAGCTGCTATCCATCCGATCACCGGTATTATGACTACGAACATCCTGAGCCAGTACCAGGGATTGCCCATGACTATCTCGCAGTGTTTGTACGTGTTATAAAATGGTATCAGAGACGGCCATCCCGGTCTGCCGGCTTTCTCAAACATCTTCCACATACCTACAATGGTCGCAACTGACCACAAAAGCTCAAATGTTGATGTACCGCCGCTCTGATTCTGAGCTGCCGTAGCTATACTGTCCCACATTATTTCTTTTCCTCCCCGGCTTCGCCTTCAGTATCTGCTTTTTCCTCAGTGTCTGCTGTTTCTTCCCCCTCAGCTTCAGAATCTGCAGCCTCTTCCTTTGCTTCAGGTTCTGCAAAGACCTCTTTTGCTGTTTCTTCGATGTTCTCTTCATCGGCTGCAGCGGCGACACGTGCAGCTTCTTTCTGTGCTTCACGCTCCTGCTCCAGTCTGATATATTCCAGGGTCTGCTGTTTCTCGATTTCTTCACCGAGCTTCTTTGCGCCGCCGATCAAAGCTGCGCCCCCTGCTACTCCGACAGCCAAGATCTTGATCAGTGTACCGGCAAGACTTGGGCCGGAACTGCTCTTAGGTCCTTTCATACTGCTTTTTTTGCTTGCCATAATTTTACCTCCTGTTATTTTGATTTTAATTCATATACATCGGTTCTGCGGGCAGACATGAGTGGAAGCTTACTGCGTACGGTTTCCACATAATCCAGATCTATTTCCGCTATGCCTATGCCCGGTTTTTCATCCATCTCCATTATCACAGTTCCCCACGGATCGGTAACTATCGAGTGTCCGTAGGCTGTGTATCCTGCTTCGGGATCCCTTGCTGACGATGTGCCTACCATATACAGCTGATTCTCCACCGCCCGCTGTCTGAATCCCAGTTCCCAATGGACCGGTCCGGTCGTCATATTAAAAGCGGCCGGGTTGAATATTACCTTAGCGCCTGCCAGAGCAGGCAGTCTTGCACTCTCCGGGAATCTTATGTCAAAACAGATATTTACGGCCATCGTACACCATTCTGTTTCAAATGTAGTGAAGCTGTCACCGCCGGTAAGAGTATCCGATTCTTTGAATACCTGCTGTCCGTGTGCGAATATGTCAAACAGATGCACCTTGCGGTGTTTGCCGATCTGTCTGCCGCTTCTGTCAAATACATAGCAGGTGTTATAGACCTTTCCCGAATCATCTATCTCGGGAATCGATCCTCCGACGATGTATTTGCCGGTCTTTCCGGCGAGCGTCGACATAGCGAGCCATGTATCACCCATTTCAGGCTCGGCATATTCGGGAAAAAGTTCTGTCGTGTACGGACAGTTCCACATCTCAGGAAGTGAAATGATATCAACATCATCGAACTGTCCCGACCCCACGAGTTCAGCAAATTTCTCTATATTTTCGTACTTGTCTGCCAGCACCTTGTGCTGTACGCACGCTATTCTGATCCTGTTTCCGTTGCTTTCCATATTTCAATATCCTCGCATTCAAGCTGTCTCTCTGTCAAAATCCGTTCAAAGAAGTGAGATCATCGCAGTACCGCCCGTCATAAGCAGCATACCCGTGACCTTTAACGCAGTGACAGGCTTTTTCTCTATTCCAAGAAATCCGGCCGCATCTATCAGAAGACCTGCACCCATCATCCCTATAAGATTGAGTATCGTTACAAGCCCTGTACCCAGAACATCTGCAATGACAGCATTCCCGCCTACTATCAGCACCGCAAAACTTCCTCCGAGTATCATGAACGGCCTGAATCTGAAAGGCGGCCTCCCCGCCTCCTGATCATCATATATACCATTCGGTCCGCGTATCACAGTGATAATAACAATCAGCAGCAGCGATGATATAAATCCGCCGATCATGGATATCAGAGTAGCTTTCGATGCCGATCCGATCACTTCCTTAAGAGCTCCGTTGAACGCAATCTGTCCGGAGCACGCAAATCCGCAGATCAGTGCCAGTATCACATACAGTATTTCACCGGATGCTTTTTCCTCTCTGGCAGCACCAATTCCGTTTACCATCAGAGTACCTGTCAGAACCAGAACAGCTCCCGCAGCTCTCATAAGGGTCATCGGCACAACAGGCGAATAGAACAGCCCGGCATGATCTATTATCAGACCCGTCATAACCTGCCCGAAGCATATTATCATGACATTTCTTGCGCTGCCGAGTTTAGGCAGACACAGCACATTAAGAGTAACTATGGCTGTCCCGCACACACCGCCGCACCATATCCACAGCGGATGCTGAGCTACAGTCCTCAGCGGCAGATAAAGCCCATGTTCTTTTATCAGAATGACTGATGCCACCAGAAGTCCGGCAACCACGAAATTCATCACAGAAGTAGTATATGCCGATCCTGTATATTCTCTGATCCTGTTATTTATACTCGCATGGAAAGTGGATACAGCACCGACAATAATTCCTATCAATACCGCTGTCATCCGCGTTTTACCTTACTTGCCTATCCAGCTTTCGTCAGAAGGATTGTTTCTGAATGCGATAAGTCTTTCCTTGTCATCAGCCTTTATGTAGCCATTGGAAGCAGCTACATCGATAACTGTATCGAAATCTGTAAGCGATGTCCATCTGATGCCGGCATCAGCCATTCTGTCGATTCCTTTTTTCATGCCGTATGTCATAATGGATACGACTCCGAGGACTTCGGCGCCTGCCTCTCTGAGCGCATTCACTGCATCTATGCAGCTTCCGCCCGTAGAGATCAGGTCCTCTACTACCACGACCTTCTGACCCGGTTCAAGACGTCCCTCTATCTGATTCCCTCTGCCGTGATCCTTTGCCCCTGATCTGACATATCCCATAGGCATATCCATAAGGTGAGCTGTTATCGCTGCATGTGCGATCCCGGCGGTAGCTGTTCCCATCAGCACCTCTGCATCAGGGAAAACTTCCTTTATAGTCTCAGCCATACATTTCTCAACGTCATTTCTTACCTCAGGTGCAGTCAATGTCAGCCTGTTGTCACAGTAGATAGGGCTTTTGATGCCGCTGGCCCATGTGAAAGGCTCTTCAGGACGCAGAAATACCGCTTTGATATCCAGAAGGTCCTCTGCTATAAGTCTTGCTGTCTTTTCGCTGTGTAAATAATCGTTCATTTCTTCTTCCTTTTTTGCTCTGTTAATTCTTAAATGATAATACTTATCCGACAAAATCATTCATGCATGTCGTATATGCATCTATAGGCTTTGCTTCAGCAGTGATCGACCTGCCGACTACGATATAGTCAGAACCGGCCTCTCTGGCATCTGCCGGAGTCATGACTCTCTTCTGATCACCCTTGCTGTCACCGGCAAGTCTTATGCCAGGAGTGACAGTAAGGAAATCGCTTCCGCATGCCTCGTGTATATCCGCTGCTTCATGAGCTGAGCAGACTACTCCATCCAGCCCGGCCTCTCTGGCATTCAGCGCATACTGTCTTACCACATCTTTGAGAGGCTTATCTATAAGAAGCTCATTATGCATAGTCTCCTCATCTGTAGAAGTAAGCTGTGTCACCGCGATCAGCTTCGGTTTATCGGCATATCTCGCAGCGCCGAGCATCAGCCCTTCTTTTGCCGCTCTCATCATATCTATGCCGCCGGCCGCATGGACATTGACCATATCAACGCCGTATTCGCCCAGAACCATCATGCTTTTCTTTACGGTGTTAGGTATATCATGCAGCTTAAGATCGAGGAAGACCTTATGGCCTCTCTCCTTGAGTTTCTTTACGATCATCGGACCCTCAGCATAAAAAAGTTCCATTCCTATCTTTACGAACGGCCTGCTGATGCCTATCGATATATCATCGCAGCTGATCACTTCGCTCTTTATCCTGTTGAATTTATCGAGAAATCTTATCGTCTCCTCTGCGCTTGCGAAATCGCAGGCAATAATCACGTCTTTTCCCATGGCAGACCTCCTGTCTTATCCTGTACAGCTATCCGGAGTTTTATCAAGTCCGGCTGACAGCTGCTTATCTGTCATTACTAAGTATACAATAAAAGTGTCCCGAAAGACACTTTTTTGATAGGATGCGGAGAACGCAAGTCATTCTCTTGCTGAAATCCTGTTACGCTGCTCCTGTTATCTCACGAAGGCTGTGTATGCCGTATTTTGACATCGCATCCGGCAGCTGTTCTATGATCTTTTTGCATGCATACGGATCGACCAGATTGGCAGCTCCTACCTCAACGGCTGTCGCGCCTGCCATCATCATCTCTATCACATCCTCCGCCGTAGAGATGCCTCCCATGCCGACAACAGGTATATTCACTGCCTTTGATACCTGATAGACCATGCGCAGCGCTACCGGCAGCACTGCCGGTCCGGAATACCCGCCTGTCACATTTGCAAGGATCGGCTTCCGGCTCTTAATATCTATCCTCATCCCCATCAGAGTATTGATGAGGCTGATGCCGTCTGCTCCCGCCGCTTCGCAAGCTATGGCCATCTCCGTTATATCGCTTACATTCGGAGTCAGCTTGATGATCAGCGGCTTGTCAGTAACTGTGCGAACGGCTTTGACAACTTCGGCTGCCATAGAACCAGCCTATCATATCCGCTGCATCCGATCTGCTCAGCTTCTCCGTGACCGTTCTGTACTCCTCAACGGAAAAGCCACTCACATTAGCCATTACAGGCTTATTGAAAACTACGGCAAGCTTCGGCAGCTCCTCTGCTATGACAGCATCCACCCCCGGGTTCTGGAGACCGACAGAATTGAGCATGCCCGAAGGACATTCAGCTATACGAGGAGTCTCGTTTCCGAATCTCGCCTCTCCGGTCGTACCCTTGAAGGAAAAGCTGCCGAGACAGTTTATATCGTAAAGCTCCGCAAACTCATAACCGTACCCGAAGGTGCCCGATGCAGGTATGACCGGATTATCAAGTCGTATTCCGCACAGATCCACCGACAGGTCTGCGCCTGTGTATATACCGCCGGACCGGTCAATGCCGTCCTTTGCTCTATTTTTCATCATATCATCCATGTCGTTTGCACCACTGCCTTTAATCATCTTAGTTTTATCTTTGTTATCTCTTCCGGAACTATTAATCTGTCGGCCACATCCACTGATACATCCTGACAGGCGCGCGGCCGACAACTGAATCGTAAGTCACTCCCAGATTATCTCTTCGGTCCTCATCACAGGACCGTCCTTGCATATCCTTTTATAGCCTGTGATCGTGCGGCAGCTGCATCCCATACACGCTCCGAATCCGCAGCCCATGCGTTCTTCGAAACTCATCTGTCCGCTGATCCCGGCCTCTTTATATACTGTTTCATACACAGCCCTGAGCATCGGTTCCGGTCCGCAGGTGTAGAAATGTGTAAAGCGCGTAAATTCTGCACCCCGGTAATCTTCGTCTAGCCCCGCTTCTTCGAGACACGGCGAACTGCACTCTGTGCTGATCTCTCTGAACGCATCCGTGACGAAGCCCGGTATACCCGCGCTGCCGTCTGCCGTCGCTATTTCGACGCGGCAGCCAAGCTGTTCGAATTCTTCGGCATAATAGATCTCGTCCGCAGAATTGAATCCGAGTATGACTGTCGGCTGAACCCCCTGCCTGATCAGCATTTTTGCGGCAAGATAAAGCGGCGGTATTCCGACTCCGCCCCCTATCAGCAGAGGTGCGCTGCCGGCACAGCTCAGATCGTACCCGTTTCCGAGTCCGGTCAGAACGTCGAGTTTCCTGCCCGGTTCATAATGCGTCATCTCCTCCGTTCCGTGTCCCAGCACCTTATAAATGATGGTCACAGTGCCTTCTGCATCACCACGGCCGTTCTCCGCGCCGTGATCCGCATCATTAACGCTGATCGGCCTTCTCAGATAATGTCCGTCCAGCCTTATATTGATGAACTGTCCTGATGCTGTAACATCCGATACATCACCGGCCAGAACCATGCGCCAGGTGCTCGGCGTCAGCTGCGTATTCTCTTTGATCTCAAATATTCCCTGTTTCATAGTTTGTTAAGTTCCTATGCATCGATTGTAGAAATAGTCTGCGTCGTCTCTTCGAGCACATCCAGCAGCACCCTTACGGTGTCAAGAGAGGTGAAAAGTGTGGCGTTGTTCTCGCTTGCGCATTGTCTTATCAGGGCGCCGTCATTCGCCTGTACGTGATCTCCTACCTTTCTTGTGTTCAGTATGTATGCGATGTGTCCGTTTCTGATAGCATCGAGTATCTCTTCGGATCCCTCGCTGATCTTTTTCATCTCTCTGGTCCTGATACCGTTCTCCTTGAGGAAGGCAGCCGTACCCGGAGTCGCCTCTATATTGAATCCCAGATTGTAGAATCTCCTTATGAGAGGCAGTGCCTCCGCCTTGTCATCACCGGCAAGTGTGGCAAATACAGTGCCGTAGTTGCGGAGCTTTGTGCCCGATGCGGTCAGAGCCTTGTACAGCGCCCTGTTCAGCTTATCATCATATCCTATGGCTTCACCCGTGGATTTCATCTCAGGCGAGAGATATGTATCGAGGCCCTTGATCTTGTTGAAGCTGAAGACCGGTACCTTTACATAATACCTTTTCTTTTCATCAGGATAAAGGTCGAAAATGCCCTGTTCCTTGAGAGACTTGCCGAGTATGACTTCTGTAGCGATGTCCGCAAGACTGTATCCCGTGGATTTTGAAAGGAAAGGCACAGTTCTCGATGATCTCGGATTGACCTCGATAATATATACATCATCTTTATCATCTACGATGAACTGTATATTGTAAAGACCGATTATGCCTATCCCGAGGCCGAGTTTTTTAGCATACTGCAGTATGAGGCCTTTGACCCTGTTGCTGATCGAAAAAGCAGGATATACGGATATGGAATCTCCGGAGTGTATTCCCGTTCTCTCTACCAGCTCCATGATGCCCGGGACGAACACATCCCTGCCGTCACAGATGGCGTCGACCTCGACCTCCTTGCCGAGTATATATTTGTCGACCAGTACGGGCTTGTCCTCGTCTATCTCTACAGCTGTTTTTAGATAGTGCCTCAGCTGATCCTCATCGCCGACTATCTGCATAGCGCGTCCGCCCAGCACGAACGACGGTCTCACCAGAACAGGATATCCGATCTCAGCAGCAGCCTTTACACCGTCCTCTGTATTTGTCACAGCATGTCCCTTTGGCTGAGGAATGCCGAGTTTCTCCAGTACTTTTTCAAATCTGTCCCTGTTCTCAGCTCTGTCTATGGCCTCGCAGTCTGTCCCTATCAGTCTGACTCCCCTGTCTCTCAGAGGCTCCGCAAGATTGATCGCAGTCTGTCCGCCGAGAGTCGCGATAACACCTTCAGGCTGCTCAAAGTCAATGATAGCCATAACATCCTCGACTGTCAGCGGCTCGAAATACAGCTTGTCAGCAGTCGTATAATCCGTAGAAACCGTCTCAGGATTGTTATTTATTATTATCGCCTCGTATCCGGCACGCTTTATGGTCTGCACGGCGTGGACTGTCGAATAATCGAATTCCACACCCTGTCCTATCCTGATCGGACCGGCACCCAGAACTATGATCTTCTTTTTATCTGTCAGCCTCGATTCGTTCTCCCCTGTGTATGAAGAATAGAGATAGGCTATGTATTTGCCTGTATGAAGTGTATCTACCATCCTGAACACAGGAGTGATGCCGTTCGCTTTCCTCTTATTATATATCTCTTCCTCTGTAAGATTCCACAGTGAAGCTATTTCTTTGTCGGAAAAGCCTATAATCTTTGCTGCCTGCAGTGTCCTGACATCGTTGACTCTCTCCTTGAGTATCTTTTCCATGTCGATTATCTGCCTGAAGGCTTCGAGGAAGACCTCTGTTATCATAGTCGCTCTGTGGATTTCCTCCACACTGATACCGCGTCTTAACAGTTCCGCAACGGCATACATATTGTCATCCCTGAATTCGGTGACATATTCCATGAGTTTGTTGCGGCTCATGCTGTCGAATTTTGCAAGATGCAGATGGCAGACTCCCGTTTCGAGAGATCTGATTGATTTGAGAAAGCTCTCTGTCAGGGTGGATCCTATGCCCATGACTTCGCCGGTCGCCTTCATCTGAGTACCGAGTCTGTTCGATGCATCGGTAAATTTGTCGAACGGGAATCTCGGAAATTTTGCGACTATGTAGTCAAGGCTCGGCTCTGTCGATGCCCTGCCTCCTGCTACTTCTATTTCGTCGAGAGTCATTCCTACGGCGATCTTTGCAGTTACCCTTGCAATAGGATAACCGGAAGCCTTTGATGCCAGGGCAGATGATCTCGATACGCGCGGGTTCACCTCTATGAGATAGTATTCGCTCGTCTCAGGATGAAGAGCAAACTGAACATTGCAGCCGCCTTCTATCTTAAGTTCACGTATGATCTTAATAGCCGAATCATTAAGCATCTTAAGGTCGTGATCGTTAAGCGAGAGTATCGGCGCAACTACTATGGAGTCGCCTGTGTGAACGCCTACAGGATCCACATTCTCCATTCCGCATATAGTGATAGCCCTGTCGCTGCCGTCACGCATGACCTCGAATTCTATCTCCTTGAATCCTTTTACGGATTTTTCTATGAGCACCTGATGCACCGGTGAAAGATTGAATGCGTTGATCGCGATCTCCTCGAGTTCCTTTTCGTCGTTGGCAAAGCCTCCGCCCGTACCTCCTAAGGTAAAGGCCGGTCTCAGCACTACAGGATATCCTATGTCCAGAGCTGCCTGTTTTGCCTCTTCTATACTGTAAGTGATCTCGCTAGGAATAACAGGTTCGCCGATGGATTCGCACATTTCCTTGAAAAGCTCTCTGTCCTCGGCTCTTTCTATGGATTCGCTCGAAGTTCCGAGCAATTTGACGCGGCACTCATCGAGCACGCCCTTTTTCTCAAGCTGCATTGCAAGGTTAAGTCCTGTCTGCCCGCCTATGCCGGGCACTATGGCGTCAGGTCTCTCATATCTCAATATCTTGGCTATGTATTCAAGAGTCAGAGGTTCCATGTAGACCTTGTCTGCGATCGCAGTATCCGTCATGATCGTTGCCGGATTTGAATTGCAGAGTATGACCTCATAGCCCTCTTCCTTGAGAGCCAGACACGCCTGCGTTCCCGCATAGTCAAATTCCGCAGCCTGACCGATCACGATCGGACCCGATCCTATTATAAGTACCTTCTTAACATCTTTTCTCTTAGCCATTTCCTTCTCCTTTTTCACTTATCTTGTATATACAGCCTTTCCTCCGCAGACTGTGAGCACATTCATTCCGCTTACGCGCCAGCCTTCGAAAGGCGTTGCCCTGCCCTTTGACAAAAAGTCGAGTTCAGGGGTGATCGTCCATTCCGTTTCCATATTCCAGACAGAATAATCATTGCCGAGCGGGATGCCGAAACGTCTGCGCGGATTATATACCAGCAGGTCCTCAAGCTTATCCATCGTGATGATCCCCGGAAGGACCATATATGTATAAAGCAGCGGGAAAGCCGTCTCAATACCGACTATGCCGAATGCTGATTTTTCGAGTCCGCGGGCTTTCTCTTCTGCCGAATGCGGCGCATGGTCTGTTGCTATGCAGTCTATAGTGCCGTCGAGAATGCCCTCAATCAGGGCGTCTCTGTCCTCAGCGCTTCTGATAGGAGGATTCATCTTCCATTTACCATCCTCCTGCAGCATGCTGTCATCGAGCAGCAGATAGTGAGGTGCGGTTTCGCAACTGACGTCCACTCCGTCTGCCTTAGCCCTGCGGATGATATCCACGCTCTCCTTTGTCGAGATATGGCAGACATGGTATGCACAGCCTGTTTCCTTAGCAAGGCGAAGATCTCTTGCGATCTGTCCCCATTCTGATTCGGAGCAGATCCCTCTGTGTCCGTGAACTTTTGCGTATTCTCCGTCATGTATATAGCCGCCTTTTAACAGGCTGTTGTCTTCGCAGTGCGCAGTGATTATCTTTCCAAGCGATTTTGCCCTTAGCATAGCTTTTCTCATCATCTCTTCGGACTGGACTCCGTGTCCGTCATCCGAAAACGAGATGCAGTCATCCGCCATGCTTTCGAGATCCGCAAGTTCTTCACCCTTCTGTCCGATAGTGATCGCCGCATACGGATAAACGTTTATGCATGCATCGCGTTCGATGATCTCTCTCTGCTGCCTGAGATGCTCTGCAGTGTCGGCAACAGGATTAAGATTCGGCATTGTGCATACGTCCCGATAGTCTCTTTATAAGAAAAACCCGGTTCTCTGAAGTGCACATGCACGTCGCAAAAACCGGGAATAATAGTATATCGGGAAGAGAGGTCTATCCCTGCTTTTCTTAAAAGATCGATATCTATCGTCGGACTGAATTCAATCTTTGCTCTGGTATCCGGAATCATACTGACCTCCTTTTTCTTATCTTTATTGACGCTTTTTTTGAGCCAATGTAGGGTAACACGGATATAGCGAATATGTCAATGGAGCGCCGGGTTAATTTTATATGATCAGTTTTTCGTACAAATTGATTTGTCTTGTATGCGAACGATTATGACATATCTGCATGACTGATACGGTTTTATGCCGTATCAGTCAATCTGATGCTGCTTCCGTTATAATTTTCTTAATATCTTTGCAAGCAGAAGTCTGCCTTCTCTGACACTGATCTCAGCTTTCATGCCCGGAATTACCTCATTGCTGGTAGCATACTGATAAGAAGCTGTGATTTCTGCATCTTCAAGTTCGAATTTTGCATTATGTATCGTTACGCCACGTGCTGTTCCTGTCATGCTCAGAAGCGAGAAATACGGATAACAATCATCAACATAAGCTGTATTTCCCTCGTGTATCACGCTGAGTTCCGAATAATCATCTGCGGCAAGTGCAGTACAGCCCTTATCATCAAGCCAGAACAGCGCATACAGATTGACCAGGCTGTGATCAAAACGGTTTCCAAGCACTCCAAGCAGCAGGAAATCTGTAAAACCACGCCGGACACCTTCTTTTATCGCATACATGGTATCCGTATCATCCTTTGCGACAGGCAGAGTAATAGTCTCGATATCAGCGTGAGGATTATCATATGAATCGAAGTCTCCGATTATGAGATCCGGCTCTATGCCCAGCTCCGCTCTGTGCTTCAGACCGCTGTCACAGCAGATCAGGTAATCACCATCATTCAGATATCCGCGGATATGCCCGTAGTCAGCTATATCCGCACCTCCTATGATCACACATCTTTTGTCCATAGCGATTTAAGCCTCGTGTACCAGCTTGCCGTTGATATCTTCTATGGTGATTGAGAAACAGAGTGTCCTCTTAAGATCCTTCTCTATCTCTGTTTCCACGTACTCAGCGGTGCAAGGGAATTTGCTGCAGAGCTTTCTGCTGATCTTTTCGACCTCTTCCTTATCCTCTATGAGCTCCGCTTTTCCGAATATGACCACGCTTTTTACATACTTTGCCCAGTCGCCCTCTTTCTGAGTATCCTGTCCGAAGACGCAGTATGAGACCTTTGGATCTCTCTTTATAGCGTCTATATGATGACCGAAATCCGCTCCGTGAAAATACAGTTTGCCATCCTCTTCATCATAGAAATGATTTATAGGGAATCCATAAGGATAACCATCATCACCCTGAACGGAAAGCACTCCTCTTGTCTCTCTTACGAGCATATCTCTTATCTCTTCCTCTGACAGCGCCTGCGGGCTCCTTCTCATTTTTCTGAACATTTTCTCTTCCTTTCTATGTTACTTCCGGATACATCTACTGCGCAACTTCGCATAACATGCTTTTCAGCAGTAACAATATGAAATCAAACTTCAAACCGTATAATAGTATAGCTGAATTGTAACGTTTTAATCAATAATTCTGATAGATCTCAATATCCATGAGTTTCTCCAGTCTCGCCACGATCACCGACACTGCTACATCCCCTGTGCAGTTGCTCATGGTGCGGAACATACCTGCAAGAGAATCTATACCCATGACAAGTCCGATCGCTTCCACGGGAATTCCCAGCTGGGTCAGTAAAACAGACAGGCATATCAATCCCGATCCCGGAATTCCCGGCGCACCCATAGACAGTACAATGATAGCAAGCACAAGTGAAATCATAGATGCACCGCTTATCTCCACTCCGTATATCTTAGCAAGCGCAAGAGAAAACACTGCAAGATGAACGCAGGTTCCGTCCATATTGATAGTGGCTCCAAGAGGTATGGAAAGACTGTAAATATTCTTTGCAATTCCGAGTTTTTTCTCACATGCATCCATATTGATCGGAATAGATGCATTGCTTGATGCCATTGAAAACACCTGAAGCATGGTAGCGGAATACTTGCGCAGGAACGGTATCGGACTGATACGCCCGATAAGCAGTATGAGCAGACAGTAAATCACAATCATGCAGATCAGACCGAATATCAATGTCCCCAGCATGCCCATTACGGAAATCATGGTTTTTCCTCCCATAGTAAGCATCATGGACATTACCGAGCAAAGAACGGCTGCCGGCATAAACCTGATGATCATTGTCGTGACCTTCAGAAACAGTTCATTGCATGCCTCCAGCAGGGTACAGAGCATCTCCGAATACTTTCCTATCTTCCCTACCGCGATACCGCAGATAACCGCCAGAAAGATCAGCTGCAGCATATTCGATTCCAGAAAAGGTTTGACAATATTATCAGGAACAATGCCCACAATAGTATCCAGAATTGAGATATTCATCGTCTGTGACGTGATCGATGATGCATCTGCAGCCTGTCCGATTATTCCGGCTTTTCCCGGTTTAAACAGATAAAAAGATCCCAGGCCGACAGCCACAGCGATCACCGTTGTAGTCAGATAAAGGATAAATATCCTTGCGCCTATCCTGCCGAGTTCCGACAGATCGGAAAATCGGACGATGCATGAGATGATCGAAAAAAACACCACCGGAGCAACAATCATCTTGAGCGCATTCATATAAACTGTTTTGACCGGAATCAGCAGGTAATCATTCAGTCCGCTGTTGAATGCATCACTGCCGATCTGTGTCAGAATAATTCCCAGGAGTATCGCCAGAAGCATCGCGCCGATCGTCTGGTAGAGAAAAGCATGTCTTGAACGCACGACTGTCATGCGCACATAGTTTTTCCCCGCTTTATGCCGGTATTTCAGATCGTTCGTATATGCTTTGAGCAGGATTGCGCGAAGCGCATCCCCTGTCATTTCTGCTGCATGATCACCATCATCTGCAGAAGTCATCTTCATACTTCCGGCAGGATCATACTCCTCTCCTTCTGAGATGATCTCAATCGTCACAATCCCCAAAAAGGCATTTATGAACACCGAGAAATCGCTTCCTTCAGCGGCGTGATCCATCAGACTTCCCAGGACTTCCTCCACCGCAAGCTGGGTACGTATAAACTCTTTCCCCTTAACTCTGTATTCCCGTAAAACATCTCCGATCAGTTCAACAGCTGCTCCCACTCCTGTTATATCAGCTTTAAAAATATTTCTTCTTTTCATCTTTTTTCTCTTTACCTGTTTATATTTTTCAGCGGATTTCTCTGCTGCTTCTGCATTTAGAATTCCGGAATACAACGGATCATTCTCTGTATATATAGTCCCCATTTATCATCGCAGTAATCAAGGTCTGTGAACTGAAACTTACGAAAAAAGCCTCCGGCCGCATCAGCATAACATCAAAGTTACTGCATCTGACTCCGGCCGGAGACCGTATTGCAATCGTCTGTTATTTTTCCTTAATGTGTTTGACGATATCGATTGAGAATCCGGATGGTGAAATCATCAGTACGGATTTGGATGCTGCCATCCACTGCTTTGAAACCGTGTGATGTAAGCAGATTAAATGCTTCCTCGAGATCATCGACATTCATGCGAATGATCGTCATATCCCTGTCCAGTTATAACCCTAATCTTATTTATTACGGCGTGGAGATGCATCTCCGAATGCTCCGTTTATAATAACATACAACGTATAATCTAACAAATGCTATATAACGGGATGCGGCCGGTCCTTAGCCGTTTACTTAGCAGTTCGCAGTGCTCCGATAAAGAACGGTATCCCTGTAGATTTGTCCACAAGAGCATATACAAACGGTCTGTTCAGATATACTTCCCTTATGTCCTGATCAAAAGGCGCTGAGCCTGCTTTTGCGACAACCGCTGTTGCTGCAGCTGCCTTTGTGCCGTTCCTGTCAAGTTCTATATGTGTCTTGTGCAGGACATCATCGACTTTGACAAGACTCATCGGGGTTCCGGTCATTTTTGCGAATTCCGCAAAATCAGTGAATGCTCTTGAAACTCCCATCATTCCGAGGACATTTTTAAGACTTGCATCATAGTCATATTTGAATTCCGGAATCTTTATCCTTACCGGCTTATCCTGTCTGGAGTTCCATGCCTTGCTGAAAGCCGGGCCTGTAAGACCGCTTATAAAATCATCGAGCTTTGTTCCCTCAGGCGGCAGAATAGCAACAAATGCTGTCGTCCCGTTTTCATAATCCTTTACCAGTCCTTTTCCGCCGTTAAGCTCGATATATGTTCCTCTGCCGCAAAGAGTTTCGTTAAGCATGTTCACTTTTTTATCTGTTTTGCCGCTTTCCTCTGTGAAATCCTCTTTTGTGACCTGACTGTTTTCAAACTGTTCAGCCCATTTTCCTTCGAATGCAAGCGCATTGATAAGAATGATCCTGTCGTCTGGATCAAGACGGTCGATTATGTCTTTTATCATGCCGCGGGTATTATCCTTAACCCAGCTGTTCATTTCGTTCTTCGCTGCTTCATCAAATGTCCGTTCAAATATCTCAGCATCATAATACTGCCGGCATTTTTCTCTGAACTCCCCGCCTGCTGTTACATAATCCTTATTTGACCATATAGAATTAGCAGAGGTGTACAGAGGTTTTTTATATCCCGACAGTCTTTTGTGAAACGCCCGGAGATCACTACCCAGAGCATCGACGCCCAGCCCGCCTGTCAGTCCCTCAAGCTGTGCAAGAGTCTCGCCGTCAGCGCCGTTTTCGAGCATACCGAGAGCAGTGATCACCGAATCCGGCGACACAAGCATATTTGAGCTCCTGCCATTCGCTTTGTCATACTGTACCGTTTTTTGCAGCAGCTTAACGGAAAAATCCGTAATTCTTTCAGAGAAACCTTCTCCCGGGGTCGGTATCGGATCATCTTCTGAATTTTTTCTGACAGTCACTCTGCATTTCAGATTAAGCTTTCCGAGCTTTGCTTTGACCAGGCATGTACCTTCTTTATCACCGGCTCTGAGTCTGACTTTCTGATCATATTTACCGGATTTCTTTGTTATCCTTACTATACTCTTATCACTTGTTGTCCATTTTACTTTTTTGTCTGCATTTTTTACCCTCAGCACGCATGTCCTGCCGCTCTTAAGAGAGACCCTGTCAGATGAAAGCGACTTTTTCGCTTTTGAAGCAGCAGATACCTGTGCGCTTCCATATACAAAAACGACCAGGCACATAATGATCAGGATTACAACTGCAGCAATTGCCGGCATCCTTATTTTTTTATATCTCATACTAAGCCTCCTGTCCGTCCCAACTTCTTTTATTTTACTACAAACAAGCAGCCAGAGCCATATAAAGCGAAACACTCTGCTTATCATCATGGAACTGCCTGTGAAAAAACACCCTGCGCTGCTGCACAGGGTGCTTATTATGCATTTAAGAATCAGTTTGCATCAGGATGGTACTCCAGGCAGAGCATCGTCAGGTCATCGAACTGTTCCGCTTCCTTAACAAACTCGTTCACGGCTGTACGAACGTTCTTAAGTACGCCCTCAGGAGCAGCCGCAGGATCTCTGTTGAGAGCCTCGATCATACGATCGGTACCGAACATTTCAGTATTGGCATCTGTTGCTTCCGGCACACCGTCCGTATAGAGGAAGATCTTTGATCCAGGTTCCATCTGTACCTCGTATTCCTTGTATCTTACACCGCTCATACCGCCGACAACAAAACCGTGCTTGTCCTTGAGCAGCTCGAAATTACCATCAGGCTGTCTGACTGCAGGATATTCGTGTCCGGCATTAGCAGCCTTCAGTTTTCCTGTCGATATCTCAAGTACGCCGATCCAGACCGTAACGAACATCTCCTCCTGATTGTTGGAACAGATCAGTTCGTTTGCCTTGGTCATGATATCGGCAGCGGAACTGCACATGCCGCCGACACTCTGGAAGATGGCTTTTGATACCATCATGAACAGCGCTGCCGGTACGCCCTTTCCGCTGACATCCGCCATAACTACGCAAAGGTGATCATCATCAACGAAGAAATAGTC
The DNA here is from genome assembly GCA_902774265.1 of uncultured Eubacteriales bacterium. GTDB lineage: Bacteria > Bacillota > Clostridia > Peptostreptococcales > Anaerovoracaceae > Crickella. Next base: position 4,511 of record CACYHR010000013.1, on the reverse strand, counting down.
GTAGAAGTCGCCGCCTATCTCCTTAGCCGGCTCCATCGACGCGAATATGTCGAATTCCTTGCGGTCCGGGAACGGAGGGAATTCGTGAGGCAGCATTCCGCTCTGAATGCGGCTTGCCATCGCCAGCTCGCCTTCTATCCTCTCCTTTTCGGCCTCCTCGCGATGCTTTATCTCGAGTGCATGCATCCTCCTCTGGATATACATGTGCACCAGCGCTGCGATCACTACTGCCGCTATTATTAAAACAAGGGCATAGAACCACATCTGCTCATAAAAAGCCTTCTCTTTGACGATCTGAACCGTCAGCGTATTGCTTCCACGTCCCAGAGCGTCTTTGAGTTCCAGATTGAATTTATATGATCCGCCCGGCAGATTGGTATAAGCCACCGGTCCCAGATCACTGCGGCTTACTGTCACTTCTTCGCGGTCGAATCCTTCGAGACTGTAGCTTACCTGCGGGTCTGTCAGCGAATAGTTATATACAAAGCAATTTACGATCAGCTTCTGCACATTGGAAGGGATCTCAAAGTTACCGGCTTTATCCGGATACAGGCGCGTTCCATCCGCATCAACAAACGGAACAGCCTGCTTCAGATCACTGATATCCTCAAGAGATGACTCTATATTAACCTTTGCCACACCCGTGGTACCTGCAAGGTAAAGATCCCCATCCTCCGTCAGTTCGCTGTAAGAATTGCTGGTGGTTATGCAGGGAAGTCCGTTGGCTATGCCGTAGTGGACAGGCTTGATTTCCTTGTTCGCAACAAGCTCATCCGAAGGAATGACATAAATTCCGTTGCTGCTCAGGATCCACATATCCCCTTTGCTGTTCTCATACAGGTCCAGATTGTTGGAATAAGGGAATTGCTGTACTGTGGTCACCTTGTAGTCTTCGGTCATATAAGAAATCGAATTACTGGTGATGATCCAGAAAATATCCTTTTGCAGATCATGCTTTATACGCATCACGATACCGGAGCTAAGACCCTCATGTTTGCCGATATTCTTAACGCCATCCTTTCCTATAACATAAATGCCGCCGCCATCGGAACCAACAAGGATATCTCCGTTCGGTGCATTGGTCACGGAAAGGGTCGCAGTGTTCGTAATGCCGTCAGATTCGGTATAGCTTTTTATGACCTTGTCTCCCTTTATCACATTGAGACCGCCGGGACAGGCGACCATTATCGAACCGTCTTTTGCTTCGGAAATCGTACGTACAAGGTCAGAGAGGAGTCCGTCAGCCATAGTAAACGCTGTGACTTCTCCATTATCATAACGCAAAAGACCTTCTGTCCTCCACGTGGAGATCCACAGCCGTCCCTTGCTGTCTCTTATGATTGATCGTATGCGGACGCCATCGAGGTACTGCAGCAGATCAGATGTTCCGAGATCCTTTCCCGACGCTGTCTTCGCCGATGTCAGCGGAATTGTCTTTTCTACTTTTTCATCCCCGATCACTGTCAGTCCTGTATCTGTACCGACAAAGAGTTTCCCGTCATACAGGCAGGTGGTGTTGACTACATTAGGTTCCAGACCGTACCGTACGAGAACATCCGAAAACTGGTTATTGACCACCTTCATCACGCCCTTGCGCTGAGATGTGAACCATAGATTACCTTCATAGTCAGCCATCACGTGGCATACGGAATTGTCCATCGGAAGCTCGTCCATATAATGGAATTTTTTCCCCTCAAGCACGCCGATGCCGTTGCGGTCACATATCCAGATCTGATCGCCGAACTTCTGTATATCCAGCACGTCGAACAGAGGAGAAATATCAATTCTTTTCAGCTTTTTGATATTCTTCGGATTACCGTAATAGAATCCGGAATCTCTGGTGGCAAAATACAGCTTGCCCGGCTTTTCCGGATCCGGCAGAATACTTGTAATGCCCGCATAGTCTGAAGATTTGTGATTGATATAGTCTTTTACTTTACCTTTTTCCAGGGTGAAAAAGTCATCCTCATTGGTGAGACAGTAGAGCAGACCATCAGCTCCGCGTCTGATGCTCTCAATATAGGCATCCGCAACTCTCGGATCGTCCACAGGTTTAAGACTGAAGTCGTCGGGAGACACCATTGTGATGCCCTCTGTTGTGCCGGCATAGATAGTCCCGTCGCTGCCTTCCTCGATGGTGCATACAAATGAGGATCCGAGTCCGTCATCTTCTCCCCACATCCTGAATTCGCCGTTTTCCATCAGGGCAAGACCGCTGTCGTTAGTTCCTATCCAAAGGCGGTCGCGGCTATCCACAAAAAGACTGACCACGCTGGCCACACCTGTGGTTGAATCCATACGTTCAAAGGTATTTCCGTCGTAGCGGATCAGTCCGCCGTAACTGCCTATCCAGATAAACCCTTCAGATGTCTGTACGATCGCGTTTGCCTCAGCTGTAGGCAGACCGTTTGTATTGTCATACACAACTGCGGAATAGTTGTCTGAATGGTTGACCGGATCGACGGTTTTAACCGTATCCGTGTTTCCCGCGGCATTAGCCGTGCTCACAGGGAGGAGAACAGTAAGCACCAGGAACAGGTACAAACAGCGTATCCATCTTTTACTCTTCGTTTTATGAATTATCATCATATCTCTCCAGTTGTATACTTGACCCCCGCATATCGGGCGTACGAATATAACGATATTATCAAATATATTATCAAAAAGCTCTGTCCAAAACAACTTGTTCGTCAGTCCGTTTGCACCGCGTAATTAATACAATCACACGATTGCTTTAACCTTTTAACGATGCAACCATATCTTTTATCCTCGATTACCTCGAGTTTTATTATATCCCTTAGAGAATGCTTTATACGATGCAATCGTGGATCGTTCCAATGAGTTTAGAGATCTGAACCCACTACCTTGAAGTTTTATTATTTTTATTGTAAACCGATCACCATATTTCCAATCTGCATATACGTCAGCGTTTCCATGACCAGTGAAATGCTGTGCAATTCTTGCCATCACTTTTTTCCCTTGTCCTACGTAATGCATTCTTTTGGTATTGTTATACAGGACATAGACTCCAGGATAGTCCACTCCTGTCATTATCTGTCTTCTTCCTTTTCCAGCCCACTGACTTTTTAGTTTTAGGAAGTCCTCGGGTGTTATTTCGACTGATGAGTCCGAAAGTGATTTTATTCTTCTTTTGATTCGTACATCATGGATTATCGAATATATAAGCAAACCAATTAGCGCTATGATAATCAGCCATGATAGAGGATCTTGCGCTTGGATAAAATTACTCATAACATTTTACCAAGAGCTTCGAGCTCTTCATCAGAGACATAATCAGCGTTCCAATGATCACCAAGATTAATCGGGGCTGTCGGAAGAGTCCATTCCCCATTGTTCCATTCATAGAATGTAGCATCTGCTAGTTTTATTATTCTGCCGTCTTCAAGTTTACTTATTGTCATTGAAACTCCATCTTTGATTATTCTTTTCTACTAATAAATGTATTATATGCAACCCCGTATTCTTCCTCAACTAAAACACCCTGCCGAAGCAGAGTGTTCTCGTATTTCTGTTTAACTAGCAGTTCGGCCTCTTCTCTGCCTGTGCGATGTTTAGATGTCGCCGTAAAACGTGCAGCCGCAGTCCTTGCACCTAAAGTATCCGGCATCGTATTTCTCACCGATAAGTGTCACATTGCCGCTGCCGCAGTCAGGGCATGTGTAACCCTTCACATAATAATAGGTCATTCCGTTTTCGCTGGTGCCTCCGCCGACCTCTTCCAGCTGCTCTTCCTTGAGAAAAATCTTGTCATCCATAACCATTCCTCCTTGTCTGTATCTATAACATTTTGTGTCATCTGTGCTTCCGTAATCTTATACAAGTTTCAGCGCATGCCGGAGACATTTCCGTATCCTACCCTCATTTGCCAAAGTAACTTCTCACTTTTTGTCTAATTTAGTTTGGCAAACTCTAATGTCTATTTTACTCTGACAAATCCGATCTGAACGGGACTTCGCAGCCGTGGCTGTGGAGCTTGTGGGTAACCGGCCTCGCAGCAGGGCTGTGGATAAGCCTGTGGGCAGCTCGCTGTCCATGGGTTTATCCATGGTCCTGCCCGGTTATCCTACTTCATTCTTATATCCATCCTCTACTCTGAAGCTCGGCAATGCACGCGTTATCATATTCTTCTTCAGTATTATACTTTCCGATGAGACTTTCCATCAGTTCCTTAGCCTGATAATCGGAACAATTCTTCAAAGAAAACACTTTTTTAGCATCCCGAAATGCCACTTGACGAGTATCGCCGTTGATCACATATTGTCCGCCGACTACAGAATCAAGTTCATTAATATTTAACTCTTTAATCATCACAAAACACTCCTTACTAAACGTAGTTTTGATTCTGATTTTATGACCACATTTGACTATTTTGCAGCCATGCCCGCTGACGCGACCGCGGGCAAAATGTCTCCCTTGTATTTCAGTTCAACTATTCTTCCACGACCTCAGAGTCCGCGTTCTTCTTGACGCTCTCAATGCCGTTCATGCAG
>CACYHR010000012.1 GCA_902774265.1 uncultured Eubacteriales bacterium | reverse complement strand
CCCGAAGCGAAGCGGAGTCTGCAAACTCCTCGTGAGAACAGAGCGGCGGAGTAGCAGTGCACTGAACGCAGCTCATGATGATAAGCAGAGTATTTCGCTGTCAGATACCGTATTCGGTTACAATAGTTATTACTTTTATATATTAAGGAGGAGTTATCAATGTTAAAAGATTTCAAAGCGATGGCTGAACTGGTCAAGGCTAACCCTGTCAAGAAGAGACTCGTTCTCGCGTGTGCCCACGACGAGCATTCTCTGGATGCTGTTTATGAAGCATTCAAAGAGGGTATAGTAGAGCCTGTATTCGTCGGTAAGGAAGAGGAGATCAAGAAGATCTGCGCTGACGAAGGTTTTGATTTCGGTGACGTAAAGATCTACAACGAGGATGATGATGTCGAGGCTGCAAAGACTGCAGTTCGCCTGATCAGAGAGGGCGAAGGCGATTTCCTTATGAAGGGCCGCATGCAGACAGCTGACCTGCTGAGACAGGTAGTCAACAAGGAGACCGGCCTGCAGGTTGGAAAGATCATGTCACACGTCGGACTCTTCCAGGTTCCGAATTACCACAAGGTAGTCGTTCTGACAGACGGCGGAATGCTGCTCAATCCTGACCTCGAACAGAAGGTCAAAATCATCAACAACGCAGTAGATGTACTGCATTCACTCGGATATGACGATCCTAAGATCGCAGTAGTATGCGGTGCGGAAGTCCTCAACAAGAAGGCTCCGGAATCCGTAGACGCGGCTGCACTCAAGGAAATGAACGTAAACGGAGAGATCACCGGCTGCACAGTCGAAGGCCCTATCTCCTACGACATCGCACTCAGCAAGGAAATCGCTGACTTCAAGAAATTCGAAAGTCCTGTTGCAGGTGAGGCAGACGCACTCATCATGCCGTGCATGGCTGCCGGCAACATGCTCGGCAAGGCATGGGTCATCAGCGGCGACGGCACAGGAATGATGGCAGGCATGATCGTAGGCGCCAAGGCTCCTATCGTCCTCACATCAAGAGGCTCCAGCGCAGCAGAAAAATTCTACTCCATCGTACTCGCCGCAGCAGCATCCAACTAAACCGGCTGTACCCCGGAGACAAACGGTAGAGCAAATATAAAGTGCGGATTATATCACATTTATATTTGAAGGCACTGATTATAACAGACACCGGATGTCCCCCGCCTCTTAGGCGGCGGGTTCCATTTTCGACCATCAGTGGTGGGTAACAATCCCCCACTGGGTCGGAAGCATTGATCTCCGGAGGCTGAGCTCCTCCGATAAGTACGGCGTCGCTCGCTCCAATCAAGCGAGCTTGTTGGAGCTTTGCTCCTGGTTGAAGATCTGATAACAGATAAGAAGATAAAAGTAGTTCCTGAGAGGCTGTTTCAAGCTGCAGGAACTACTTTAACGCTTCCAACAGCAATAAAGATGAATATAAAGTAGTTACTGAACGACTATTCCAGACTACGGGAACTACTTTGTTACTTCAAAATGTAATACAGATGAATGTAAAGTAGTTCCTGAACCGCGTTTTCAGACTGTAGGAACTACTGCAATACTTCCGATGGCAGTGTAGATGAATAAAAAGTAGTTACTGAGCCGCCTTTTCAGGTTGTAGGAACTACTCAATCCTTCTATATGCAAAACAAGTAAGAATATCAGTAGTTACTAAACATGTAATCTCTTTTTTAGGAACTACTAACTAATATATAATTCAAAAATTTTCAACAGACATTTTGATGTCCGGCATTATGAATAATTATGATAGAGAATAATACAAAAAGAGTCCTCACAATACAGGATATTTCCTGCGTAGGCAGATGTTCCATCACTATAGCACTGCCGATCATTTCGGCACTCGGCTCGGAGACAGTAATATTGCCGACCGCGCTCCTTTCTACACACACGATATTCCCTGATTTCACATTCAAAGATCTGACTGACCAGATAGCACCGATCACTAATCACTGGAAAAGCCAGGGCATAGAATTCGACGCGATCTATACCGGATATCTCGGAACAATCGAACAGATAGATCTGGTCAAGGGCATATTCAATGACTTTGGCAAAGAAGGAACGATAAGGATAGTCGATCCGGTAATGGGAGACAGAGGGCAGCTCTATCCGGGATTCGACAAGGATTACGTAAAAAAGAATACCGAATTATGTGCCTGTGCAGACATCATAATGCCGAATCTCACAGAAGCATCCCTGATGACCGGCCTTGAATATCGCGAAGAGCATGATGAACAATATATAAAGGAAATGCTGACTGCACTCGAAGAACTGGGAGCACGTATAAATGTCCTGACAGGCGTTTCGCTCACTCCGGGAAAAACCGGCATAATGGGTAGAGATAGTCTCACCGGAGAGTACTATCTGTACCAGAATGATAAAGTAGACGCAGTTTTCCATGGAACAGGTGACCTCTTCTCGAGCACCTGCGTCGGCTTACTGATGCGCGGCAAGACATGGCAGGAAGCCATGACACTGGCTGCCGACTACACCGCGTATACCATCGATGCAACAATGAAAGACCCTGCCAGAAAATGGTACGGCGTCAACTTCGAATCAACAATACCGCAGCTTATAGAAATGAGCAGATAATTTCTCAGAACGAAACAGTATCGTTGGACCGATCACAAAGATAGTCCATACTTACGTGATAATAATATGAGAGTCTGAGAAGATGCTCGACCGGGATCCTCACGTTCCCCAGCTCATAATCCGCATAGACTCTCTGACTGACATTCAGATAATCAGCAACAGCCTGCTGCGTCAGATCATTGTCCAGACGAAGATCGCGGATCTTCCTGGCCCACGGAGAAATATCACGTTCTGAGTTCTTCTTTCTTGGTCTTGGCATATCTAATCCCCGCCTTTGTTTTCTAAAAAGAGAAATTAACCAATATAGAGAATTAACATATTTGGGGATTTAGAATGTTGTTATAGCGCAATAAACGCTATAACACACGAGCATTGCGATTTATTGCACGATTTTTCAAAAAATCGCTAATATAGTCCGTACAAAAAACAGAACACATTTATTTAAACAAAACTTGGATTTTTTGCTTGATTTATAGCGGGAAATGCGCTAAACTACCAACTGTGAAGGGCGAACTATGGCCTGCTCTGATTCGGCACATTTGACGGTATGCGCCGCAAGAATTTAAAGAAGGAGGTTAAAAATTAAATACAGTTTGACCGCCGATATTTAAATTTTAATCAGACAAAAAAAAGCGGTTTTCGGGGAACCGCAAACACGTTTTATGGAGAACAAAAAAGGAGAAAGAAAATGAGAAAACACAAAAGTGTTGTAGCCATCCTGTTGGCAGTAATGATGATTTTCACATTCATGCCAACAATGGCATTTGCAAATGATGGCTTATTAGAAAAAGCACCAGAAGGTTGGAAACTGAACGGAAAGTGGAACGATACATTTACATCTGTAAAGATTGGGGATACTAATTACACGCAGATAGCAAGGTCCTGGTCTGATGGTGTAGTAACAGCTGATGTAGATTATGATAAGTACAATCCAGCACCTGAAAGACTTGAGTCCTATGATAGAGGCTTCTATTATGACCTCGCAAATGCTGAGGTTGCAGGAGCAACTATCTGGTCAAGAGCGAACTTTATGAAGATGAATCCTACGACAGATGGAACTCTGACAGGTGCAGGACTCACAACAAATCTGTATGTATCGCTGAATGATAAGATCAATAAAACAGCTTTTGATGCGGTTCCTTTTATTAATACTAATTGGGCTAAATATTTCACTGTCACATATAAGTATACCGGATTTGATGCTGAGAATCTCGGTGAGCAGAAAGTGACTGTAACAGCCGTAATTAATCCAGCAACTGAAGTAGAGGGAGAAACAGTCTCTGCAGATACAAGAGAAATGCTCGCAAAATGTCTTGTAGGTGAGGTTCCTGCAAAAGAAATTACAGTTCAGGCTGCTACATTAGACTACAATGCTGCAAAGTTCGATTTTGATGAAGTGAAAAAAGACAAGGCTGTTGCATGGGGCGAAAATATGTCTATGACATATGATGGAGCTGCACACACAATAGTTAATAGTTCTGTTGATGGATGGACTTATACTTATGCGCTTCAGGACGCTACAACAGGCAAATATAATCCAGGTACAGTAAGTGTTAAGGATGCAGGCACATATAATGTAAAGGTTACAGCGACATATAAGGATTCTACAAAAGGTCCTCATAATACGTATATGACAGTCAGAGTTTATAGCGCCAATAAATTCACTTTTGGCTTCAAGAACATGGCACACGAGTCAAATAACCTGACACCGGTAGCTGCTGGAGCTGATCCATATGACTACATTGCTGTAAATGGAATTTGTGACGCTGATGCTGAGGCGGCAATGGCATATTTCAAGGAAAAATATACTATTGAAGTTACAAAGAGTGCTTCAGAAAGCTCTGTATACACATGGACTATAAAGTCTAATAAGAACTACAGTGAAACAACTGCTGCCAAAACATATAAGAGCCTGTTCGAGAATTACGGGAATGATGCAGATGATTCCTATAGAAGTGATTTCGGACTTCGTTGGGGTGCGAATGAAGTTTCTGTACAGGTAGTTGAAAAAGATGTTGAAAACACTAAGCTTGATGACATCACATTCAGTGGTGTTACAACTAAGTCCTTCAAGGCTAAGAAGAAGACTAAGAAACTTGCTAAAGCTAAGACTTTCCAGGTAGCAGCTGTTGCTGATTCCGGTAATGCAATCACTTTCTCAGCAACTTCTTCAAATGGTAAGGTTAGCATCGATGAAACAGGTGTAGTTACTGTTAAGAAGGGTCTGAAGAAGGGTGCTAAGGTTAAGCTCGTTGTTAAGGCTAAGACTGCTGCAGGCAATGGATACAAGGCTGCTTCAGCAGAAAAGACTTACACAATCAAGATTAAATAGCATAATCTTTTAAACAAGTTAAACAATTAACCGTCATATCGATTTATTGATAGTTTAATTCAGAAACAAGATAAATTGATGCATACAGGCTTCTCCATAATGGAGAAGCCTGTTTTGCATGATGTGCCAAGTATGGCGCTATTTTAATAGTTGAAGATTCGGGTAATAAAGAATAAAAAATGAACTGAGGAGTATGGATCACATAAATCCTACTTCTCCAGTTTTTATAGAGGAAATATAATGGTTTATTTCGTATTAATCAAACTATCCGTGATAGCCTGAACCTCTTCAAGTGACAGTCTTGAGTACTTAATGATCTCTTCAATTGGTTTGCCATCGGCCAACATGTCACGAGCAGTCTCTGTACGTTCTTTCAGAGTCGTTTCTGCTGTCACACGCTCTGTTATCCGTTCTTCGGCTTCTTCGAATTCTTCAGCATAATATTCGCGTAAAGTCATATAGCTGTCCTCCCATACTTTGTTTGCTTGGCCTGTGCGATGTGCGCTTCGATATCACGGGTCAGATCGCTTGCAGGTGCATGGTCGCAGAGATAATCGAGAAAAGCCCGCATCTCATCTGACATCTCGCTTTCATTATCAAAGTATGATTCTGAGCTTGATATTGATCATCTTCACTAGTGAAATACTTGTTCGCAGAAATGATAACGCGTTTTTCGAAATCTGATTAATAATCGCTGAATGTAATCCTGCAATTTATCCACTTACGTCAAAAATTCAAAAATATACAAAAACGCATAAAACTGTTGACGATGTAGTCTAAAAGTAGTTTAAAAAACAGCTAATTTCGAATTGATAAGACGAGAATCAGTATTTATGAGACTGATCCATTTCCTCATATAGCTTGCGGCGTAGTTCAGGGTCAAGTATTGCTGCTTTATATTCATCTGATCGACAAAGATCTTCCAGATAGATGTAAAGCGCACCCATCCGATCTTCACCGATATCTATGCCTTCTTCCAGGCCTTCCGCTCTACCTTCTTCTCTGCCTTGATTAAGAATTCTTTTAGCTTGGGTATCAAGTATAATTCCGCCCATTACATTACCAACTCCTTTCCTGACATGCTCATATTTACGAGCAAGTGAGTCAACTACGCTATTGGACATTTCAATTATCGTCTGTTTTTCAAATTCGCTTATACTGCCCTCAGCTGCCAATTCATCCAGTTCGATCCTGATGCAAGAATAATATGACTTGAGCTGTAAAAGGGCATCTTCGTCTGATTCAATGTCTTCAAGTCTGCTCTCGAATACAAAAATATGAAACGGTATCAGTAATAACAGATTCTTCCTGAAGATCTCTTCGATGCTGTATTCTTTGATCTTTAGATTGCGCACCTCATATGAAATGCTGCCGTCGGGAGTTTCGATTTGGATAACAGATGTATCAGGTGTGTTCACTGTGCTTCTGAGATAAAGAACAGCGGAATTCGGAAATCTCACTGTAAGTGTGTTTTCGATTACCGAAGAGTACCTGACAGCAATCTGTGCGTCGTATTTGAACATGCGTATCAGCATGCTGCCATCCGGATTGCTCTGGCACTCTATATGATAATGTCCTACATGATCGCCGTAGATCGTGAAAACAGAATCAGTAACGATCTTCTTGTCGCCCTCATCAAGGATAAAGAACTCGTTTGGTGACTGGACGATCCTTTCCTGTCCGGTATAGTTCTCGCCGAATATCTCATTTATAAGAGGGATAATAAGTCTCGGACAACTGTCGAGCAGCGTCCTGTATGCGTTGTCGTACGGCGTATTTACAGCGCTATTTCTGCTATTAGTATTACACATATTCTCTTCTCCTTTCAATAAATCCGAATAATAAAAACTACGGAAAACAAGGTTGAGATGACGATTATCTGAGCTAACATACGGCAAATAAAAATGATCATCATCAAAGCCTACTAAATAAGCCTGATAATGATCAGTTTTGATCCTGATATATTCTCTCGCAGAAATGATAGCGCGTTTTTCGAGATCTGTCGAACAATCGCTGCATGAAATCCTGCAATTTATCCACTTTCGTCAAAAATACACAGTTGTACATGTATTTGCGTGTATAATTACACTCTACTAACGGACAAAGATAGTTAATCTCAGGAAAGGACTGAAAATTCAGCAAACTGAGGCTTGAAATATTACGAAAGGCAGTGTAGGAAGTATGAAAAAACTATTGGGACGATGCTTTGCTCTTGCTATGCCGGCACTGATAGCTATTATGATGTTTCCGGCGACCGCAAGTGCTGCAACAATGCCGATCCTGACAGAGAATGAAAATCAGCCGGTTGGCGGATGGTCTCCGGTTGAATTGCATGTTGCTGTGGACGAGGTCGATGTTGATAACGCTTCGGATCTGCCGCAAAGAAGAAAAAGCATAATTAACAACGATGGTGAAAGCGAATCTGTTTTTACGAAAAGTGTATCCGACATAGGCTATAATGCTTTATCTGATAATCAGAAAAGACTATATAACAAAATCGACGAAGAGGCGATGGCGTTCATGAACGCGACCGCAGATACAGAAGTATATAAGATGCATGCGAGTGATGGCATATACGATGTCTATGTCGTCTCGCAGATTTATTTTAATAGTTATGGTCTGTCAAGGAGTCAGGCACTCATAGCTTTTTATGCGTATGACTATGATCATCCGGCATATTACTGGATCAGCAATACCGTTTGGAGCAGTAACTATTCAATATACTTAGGCACTGAAAAGGAATATGCTTCCGTAAGCGAAAGAGCAAGGATCAATGCACTTATTGAGTCCGGTGTTGAGGAATATGTATCTCTGGCGGAGAATGGGACGGACGATCTCGATAAGATCGCTATGATACATGACCTGATCGTGGATCACGTGGACTATGCATATAATGCTAATGGAAAACCGGAGACAGCAAAATGGGCACACAGCGTACAGGGCATATTTGACGAGCATAAACATGTAGTATGCGAAGGTTATGCTGATGCATTTTCGATGCTTATGAATTATATGGGTATCCCGAGTTACTATATCGTTGGTACTGCAAGTTCGGGCGGATCAAGTGGAGGTCATGCGTGGAATGCAGTCTCAGATGATAACGGTGCCACATATATGTATATGGATCTTACGTGGGATGATTGCGACGAGAAGGGATATTATTATAGCTACTTTGGAATGCCTGCATCAGATTTTGAGCAAACGCATTTTAAAGATACTCCGAACGGAAGCGGATCTGAGTGGTTGTACGAAATATCCGGCAACATGAATAACAGCTTTGAAGGCACATATTATAAAAAAGCACATCTGTATTACGATGGAACAGATGATACAGGTTCTGCTGCGGATATTGCACTCACAGGCAAATTGAGAGCAGCGCGGCTTGGCAGCTGCAGTTCGTATATGAGTCCGGACAAAGGTAAACTATCGGAAATCGGTCAAGCGCTTGGGAAAGAATCTATTAGCAGCTATACCACAAAATACAACGGGACATCGTATTATGTGTATGTGTATAAGATCGCTGATTCCGAAATCGATCTGTCCGGTGCAGCTCTCTCCGATGTTTTCGATGCGTATAAATACACCGGCAGCGCTGTAGAACCTGAACCTACGGTAACACTCGATGGGGTGGTACTTATAAAAGGCAGGGACTATAGCTTAACATATTCAGACAATGTAGAAATAAATGAAAATGCGTGTGTTACCGTCACGGGATGCGGGAAATTCAGCGGCGCTACGTCAAAGACTTTCGCTATTGCCGAAAACGTGCACAATCATTTATGGAGCAAACCATCGTATAAATGGGCGGATGATTATTCGAGTGTGACAGCAACCCGAACATGCAGCGAAGAAGACTGCACTATTGAGAATGCGACCGAAGAGGAGACTGTCGACACAACGTCAGCTGTAACCAAAGAGGCCGGCTGCGAGACTGTTGGTGAAACGACATATACCTCTGCGGCATTTAAAAACAACGCATTCACCGTACAGGTAAAGACAGTGGCTAATATACAGCCAAAACAGCATGCTTATGGTGCATGGACGAATCTTGATGAAAACCAGCATAAAAGAGTATGTGCAAATGATCCTTCGCATGTCGAAACCGGGAATCATTCATGGGATTCCGGGGCAGTAACAAAGGCGGCAACAGCCACGGAGGATGGGATCAGAACTTATAACTGCACTGTATGCCGCGCGCAAAAAATGGAGACTATACCGGCAAGCGGCAGTGCTCCGTCCGGCGGTGGCTCAGGTAGTGCTCCGTCCGGCGGCGGATCGTCAGGAGGCGGATCCGGCGGTGGTGTTCCGTCCGGTGGCGGTGCTTCGGGCGGAGGCAGTAGCGATGCTTCCGGCGATAAAGCTGCGCAGGACAAGCAGGCGGCCGATGCCGCAGCAATCACGATTGCAGCCCTGCCGGCGACCGTGACGATGCAGGATAAAGCATCGATCAAAGCGGCCCTTGATTTATACGAAACACTTACGCCTGAACAACAGCAGCTTCTGCCGGCAGATACTGTAAAGCGCCTAAATGATGCTGTAGCCGCGGTACATGCAGCAGAAGGAATAGAGTCGATTCCTGCAGAGGTTTCTGAGATGAACCTTTCTGAAGCTTCTGCCGCAGCTGAAGCGGCGCGCAAAGAATACGATGCGCTCACACCTGATCAGAAGAAAATGCTCAGCCTGGAATCAGTGGCCGCACTTGCGGAAGCAGAGCAGACGATCGCTGCCTGGACAGATTTTACTGAGAATGTTGACTCCGCAAAGGCTTTAAAGACAAACTCTTTAAAAGCTGCTGCAAAGAAACATAAAATAGCAGTAAAGTGGAAGAAGACAAGCGGAGCAGGCGGATATCAGGTCCAGTACGCGGCTGGCAAAAAATTCACCAAAGCCTCTGCTAAGAATAAAACCGTCAAATCCGGGACTAAAGCAACGCTCAAAAACCTCAAAGGCGGAAAAGCATATTACGTCAGGGTCCGCACATATAAGAAAGTAACAAACAAAGCCACAGGCAAAACCAGCACAGTCTATGGCAAATGGACCAACGCAAAAAAAGTCAAAACAAAATGAGAGGTGAAGTGGTATGCCGTAATGGGAGGAATGCAGAATAGCTGGCTCGTATAGATCTGGCAAATGAACAGATCAAAGAAGGCAAGACTGTATCTAAAACTATGGAAGAATTGGAGGCTATGACTGAATAATGATTAAATATGATGTCAGTATCTATGAAGAACAGGATGGATCCTATACAGCGGCATCGAATGATATGGACCTTGCAGAAAATGCAGAATCAGAAAATCTGGCATTGGATGCTTTAGCTGCATCTGTAATCGAGTATGCTAATGAATATTATGATGAATTCCAGTTATATAGCAAAGCACCGAACAGAAAAGAACATCTCACATATATAATGAAAGCTCTTCTTCTTAACGATATAGAGAAGATAAGAGGTGAAATGGTATGCCGAAATGGAGAAATATAAAACGGCATTGCGCTGCGCGGGCGAGCAAATACTAATAAAGACTTGTCGCGGACATTATGAAGATTAGATAATGATATATAACAACAGGCTTCTCCTCAGAAGAGAAGCCTGTTTTGCAAATATGCGTTAAAGCGTCTGTGCGCTGTGCGGGAATACAAATGTCGGGTGTTCAAAATACCGGCGTTACCCGCATATGCGTTTTACTCGTTCGATTTTTTTCTCATAGAGTCTGACTTTGAATTCAATCTGTTGTTTGCTCATTTTGCTGTCGTTCGCATAAAGTTCAGCGATGCGGTTTGACGGCATCAGATGATCGAGGTCGAGCAGTTCGGAGATGTGCTGCGAGGATGAGGCAGAGGCTGCTGTCCCTGTTTCTGCGGCTCCTGCACAACCGGAGCGAGAGGCTACATTTGAAAAAGAATTATGTGCTGATCTGTGAGCGGAATAGCCGCGTCCGAACTTGATCGCTTCATCGTTATATCCGCGTATCAGTTTTAGCAGGCCTCTTTCCATCGGCTCAAAACTGTTGACTTCGATATGATCGATCTCCTGATCGGTATAAGGCGTAACTCCTCTGCCGCCAAAAGCTCTGCCCGTATCGAATATAGGTGCCATTTTGAGAACATTTAGACTATTGGCGTCTCTGAGCACACCGATATTATCCATGTGGCGGTCTACATTGCTTAGCACATAGTCGCTCAGGATCTGGTATTCGAGACCGCGGCGAAATTCTTCTGCATCGATTCCCAGCTTTTCGGCGGTGTCGATCAGAGCCTCGTAATCATTGAGATCCTTGTTGCGCACTTTCGAAGTAAGCAGTTCATAAGCGGATATCAGTTCGAGATCAATGCTGGTAAATGCAGCCGACCAGCAGCCGTAATCATAAGCCCGGTCCCTTATCTTGATGAGAGAATAGTCAGTGTGATTTTCGTAACCCTGATATCTGTGGAATTCAGCTGCAATGACCTCGTTGATGCTTTCGATTGACTGTAAGCTGTGATTTCCCTTGATTAGAATCCGCCTTCCGTTGCGGATGACCCAGGATTTTTCAAGATCACCCTTGAGTGAGCTGTTAGGAGTGTGAGTCGCTGCTCTCTCGCCGAATGTATCAGCAGGCTCGTCAAAATCCGGATCAAAAATATCCGTCCTGAAATCATTTTCATAAAGATTCACATCGCGCCACTTCAGCGACGAGTCAATCGGCCTGATCCAATAGTAGTCCGTCAGACTGAGTCCGAGATTATGCAGCAGATATTTGCCCGGCTCATCAAAACCCTTGCGCCGCAGCATTTCCTCGACTTTGCCCTGCCTGATCGGCACCTGCCGGCCATTCCACCATCGCTGTATATGGTCATCGTAAGCGCTGAAACCAAGCGGAGCCAGCTCCGGGTTTCTGTAATTCGGCGAAAAAGCGAGCATGTTGCCTTTCTCGTCGATCTCGCAAATAGTAATAATCTCGTCTTTTCTCATCAGGAAATATTCCATATCATTGACCCTTACATAAATTCCTGCATCCGGCGATTGCGTATATACGCCTCTGTGCGCCATCTTGCGATATCTTCTATATAGTAAGCTGTGTCGCCGTTGACCTTGCATAATTCAAGCTCGATCGGCGTACCGCCGTAAATAAACTTTGTAAAATATGATTTGTTTCGGACCATAAGCCTGACTTCTAAATTGTACGAATTAGAAATCAGACGATCTTTCTCCGAGCACAGCGAAAAAACTTCATCCATAGTTATCCCCAGTGTGTCTGCGAGCTTGTGAAGCAGCGAAACCTTGCAGTTCGATATCTCGACCTTGCCGTTAACAAGATCATTGAGCGTACTGTAAGAAATGCCGCTGTCTCGTGCCAGGGCGTAGATAGATATTCCCTTGTCCCGCAGATGATCTCTGAGCATATCAAAAATTACATATACAGAAAACCTGAGCAGAATGAATTATAGTTTTATCAGATTCAGCACGAAAAGCATTAGAAAATATAAAACATATTAGGTTTGATCAAATAGTCGTTGTGTTATTCAAAGGCGTGCCGAAATTTGCTTGCCTATAAAAAGCATTTTTGACTTGCATTATTATTATACCGCCGGAGCGGTATAATAGCAACTGAAACAAATTGAGATTAATCTGCTGAAATTCAATGCTGCAGTTCAGCACACAGTTTATGATGAAAAGCAGAGTAATTTGCTGTTATTTGCCGTAAAACATTGCTTCATGTATACACAGCGAATTACAATAAACATAAAAATAACACACGAAAAGTCTTATAAAAAGGGGTAGAAATGGATACTGACAAATTATTTGAACTGGCATTCAGTTACAAAAAGACGAAATTGTGGAAGAGTTTATTTGAGGATCAGTTATTTGCTATCGAACTGTCCGGAGGACGTATCGGCTATGTTAGTATTACCGGCCGCCTGGGTGAACACATCGCAGTAGTTCTATATATCGGAGAAGAAGGGCTGCAGAGTTATTTCACGCTTATAGATGACAAGTTTGCCGCGATACCGTATACAGAATACAATCCGGTTATTGTTAATAATTGCTGCCTACAGGCCGTTTTTGATAATAAAGAATACCTGAATCCGGCAGAATATGCGGCTGCAAAAGACTATGCGGGCAGAAATGGGATCAGAATATCCGGGAAAAATGCCTATCCGCATTTCTGGAAGTTAGAAGCAGGCTATTATCCGTCAACCATAACTGACCCGACAGACATTGGAGATCTTTGCATTGCTATTCAAACCGCTTTGGCGCTCTCAAAAGGTCCGATCGTAAACGGCTTTGATTATCATGATTTCGACATTATCAGCAAAAATTCCCGTTATGTACCACTGATCCGCTGCAACGGTGAAGGCTGCAGTATGACAATGACAGATCTGCCGAAGGTCGAAGAATACAAAATCCCTGAGGGCGGTAAATATGATGAACTGGCAGCTGCAAGACTGAAAAAGCTTCCGCGCCATGATGTTATGCAGGCGGGACTCGTGATCTTGCCGACGCCGGTTGAATGGGAGAAGGATGGTTCGGTCATATTTCCGACGTGTCTGTGCATAGTTGATGATGAGAGCGGACTGGCACTTCATGTGCAGCCGGTCGCATTATACGAAAAGCGTACGCATGTCATGCTGAACAAATTCATGGAATCCCTCAGCGAAGCAGGGTTTGTTCCATCGCATATAAAAGTCAGTGATGATTATACAGAGGCTCTTTTGCGGAAGTGGTGTTCCGATATGGGTATCGGGCTTAGCCGCGAAAAAAGACTGCCCGAACTTGAGGATTTCAAATCTGCATATATCGGACATTTCAGCAGAGAAATTGATGACGAGGATGACATTGTCTCTGATCAGGCGGAAATGTCTTATATGCTGGATGAATTGTTAAATGCATCATCAGCAGAGTTGGCAATGCTCGGTGATGCATTCGGCGCATCGATCGCAATGCTCATTGGGGATTTAGGCAAACACCCGGAATTACCTCCGGATCTGCGCAACAAAATAGAGCTGCTGATGGATCGTATCGAAGAAACACAAAATAAACCGCTGAATGGTCGCGGCAGAAACGCTTCGGGTAAGATCGGGTCTTCCAGCGGAAGCACCGGCAGCGGCCGCCGAACATCTTCCGGCAAAAAGCTTGAAAAAGCAATCGGCAAAGCAGCCGGTAAAAAAGGAAAATCCCGCAAAAAGAGCAATGGAAGGCACAAGGAGCGCACTTACGTGGTAAGCGTCTCGCTTGGCAAAGGCCTTTACAGGCATATACGCCTGGCAGATACCGAATCATTAAGCAATTTCGCAGAAATAATTCTGCAGGCGTTCGAATTCTGCAACGATCACCTGCACGCTTTCTTTATGGATGACCGTGTCTGGAGCGATGCAGATGCATATTTCTGCGGGGATACCCAGGATCCTTACGAAAAAACGACCGAAAAGACACCGCTGTATAAGGCTGTCAGCGAGGTCGGCCACAAATTCAAATTCCTCTTTGATTATGGGGATGAATGGGTATTCCAGTGCCGACTGCTTCGCATCGAAGACGGACCGGCCGGTGCACCGACAATCGTTCGCAGTAAAGGCGAGCCGATACCTCAGTATCCGGACGACGAAGATGAGGAATGGGAAGACATGATTCTTTGGGAAACATTGGAAGAAATGTACGGCGATGAAGACGAGTAACAATAAGCACCGGCTATTCTGCAGAAAAAAGATGTATAATTTGCCTGAAAAGTATATAAAACAGTAAAAGATAGATTATAATAGAACATGTACATCTCCACAATCCGCCGGATGCAGATTGCGCAGATGTATTTCGTGCACCAATGCAACATGGAATCGGCCTAGAGCTGTATTGCATTTGATACTCATCTATAACAGACGCCGGACGTCCCCCGCCTAAGGCGGCTTCCAAATTCGACTGTCGGTGACGGGTGTCAATCCCGACCGATGCTCTCAGGAACTGAAGCTCCCGGCATCTGTAAATGCTTCCTCCGGATTATACGACATTGCCGTAAGGTCGGAAACGTTTATCTCCGGAGTCTGAGCTCATCCAATAAGTACGGCGTCGCTCACTCCAATTTTGCAGGGGTATAATAATACAAATAATGAAACTACAGATAATTCAAAAGGGCATTATAAGAAATGGCAAAATCTAAAACAAGACAGAACAGTAAAAGCAGTAAGCAAAGTAAAAAAAAATCGAGACAGGTACAGCCGGCTGTGCGGTCGCTGTCCTCAACCTCGCGCATAAACAATGAGATCAAGCTGACCGACTACCTGGCACTTGCACCGGGACTCCTGATGGTGGGGATGATCGTACTCGTTCTGATACTCGACCTCTTCACGACAACGATGGCGGAAACACAGTATTACGATTTCCACAATATATTCAGAATCTTCGATTACACAGCAATAGCTCTGGGTGTTATCCTGCTTGCGGTCAAAATAGTAAAACATGAACTTCACATAGAACTTCGCGACTTGTTCTTCGCCGGATTTATGGTGTGCATCGTGATTTCGACATGTATAAACGGTCTCAGCCACGAAGCGGCGTTCGGACTGCCGGTCAGATTCGTCGGCGTATTTAACATGATCGCATTTTTCATAGTATACATGCAGGCCTCAGGCTATATTGAAAGAGTGCAGTTCAGATACACGATTCTGCTGGGCTATGTGTTTGTTGCCGATGCCATTGCGCTGTCGGTCCTCTATGATAAATATGTCAGCATCATTGAAGCTTATCAGAACAAAGCCGGAATTAGCGCTGTTTTCGTCAACAGTAACCATTACGGTTACTTCCTAGCGATGGCGATAATGATAGGCATCGGAATGTATATATATGAAGATGATCGCAGATTGATGGTAATCGGAGCTGTTTCCGGTCTGCTCAACCTCGGCATCCTTGCGCTGAATATGACCCTCGGCGCCGTGCTGGCAGTCGGAATTTGTATAGTGGGAATGCTGCTTGTTATCCTGCTTAAAGAACGCGACAGACTTCGCAGAATTCTTATACTGTTCGGAATTATGATCCTGAGCGTAATAGCCGTTCTGGCGTTAAGTTCATCGATACGCGCTGATGTAGCCAAGCTTTTCTCGGACATGGCAAAAATTCTGTCCGGTAAATCTGATGGTACTGAAGGTTCCGGCAGATGGGTGCTTTGGCAGACAACGATAAAATACATTTCGGAGAAACCGCTGTTCGGTCACGGCTGTGAGGGAATCACACTGAGACTTCAGGAGGAGTGCGGAATTGGCGACGCACACTGCGAGCCGATGACATTTGCGGCATATTACGGCATTCCGGGAATGATACTGTACCTGTGCGGCAGCATTGCTTCAGCCGTATCGTATTTCAGACACAGAGCTGAACTGCCGGGATACTGCAAAGTTGCATTTCTCGCTGCATGCGGTTATTTCCTCTCGTCGCTGGTTGGTGTCCCGATGTTCAACACCGCTCCGTTCTTCTATGTCTTCATAGGAATGTCCGGCCTCCTCTACACAGAACCACGCGTGATGATAGGAAAGAAAGCAAGCAAATAAACCAGGAAAATAAGAACAAACAGCATTATGATACTATTCTTCATACAAAATCTCCTCACTAAAGTTTCTGTGAGTATTGGCGTAGTTACAGTAACATAGAAAAAGGAGCAATAGAAAGCCGCTTCAGCCGGATGGTCGAAGCGGTATTTTTTATAGAGTAAAAAAACCCAGTATGTAAAAAACTTCACAGCTCCGTCGCTGGCAAAACGGGAAAAGACACTTTGCCAGAACACCCCTACTTATTGGAAAGACGGGCGGTCAACTCCAATCTTTGTTAAAGATCCATAATAATCTCAAAATACAACTATCCCAAATCACAATCATCTTATGCCAGGCTAGGCAATCTTGAGATTCCGGCATCATAAAGCATACCAACACATTCTTGGCGCTTCCTGGCAAACCTAGGGAAACCCACTCTCGGCCCCCTCGGACTCCCTCGGATAGAAGACAGAGTCCCAATAACCTGTTGACATATAGCGTAATAACCGCTATAATAACCGTGTGCGAATAAATATTTTTTGTATTATTATTCGTCCATTCTCAGCGTTTAGATTTTGATCAGAGTTTAAACAAAGAGCGCAAGCCTTGGAATTCCAGGGCTTGCAAGCTAATTGAATATGAAATTTGAGGAAGGTGTCCGGCGAGGAGGACTATTTTTAGTGGGCAAAAAAATCTTGACTGCGTAGTAGCTACACACTATAATGACCGTGTAGTAACTACGCAGTTTAATTATTTTGCTGCGAACAATAGTGAACCCGAAAAACTTATTACTTACAATTTATGGTTTCAACACGGTTGACGGTCCGTGTTCTGAAATATTTTGACACAGAAAGGAAGGTATATTAATCAAATACTACCGCCAAAAATTCTGATCAAAATCTAAACGCGGCTCCCATGCCGCAGCCGGAATATGGTCGAGACTTCCGGCAACAAAAAGGAAAATTGGTAAATCGACAAGTCTCCGCATACGCCCGTTAGTCGGTAAACACGCTGGAATAACCAGCCATCAACCGAACACACGGGCAGCACAATGGAGACAACAAAACAAGAAGGGAGTTTAAAAATGAGAAAACACAAAAGTGTTGTAGCCATCCTGCTGGCAGTAATGATGATCTTCACATTCATGCCAGTAATGTCATTCGCTGATGATATAACTACATCGTGGAATGGAGATTATACTGCAGTTACAATCACAAATAGCACAACTGGAACTAGCAAGACTTACACAAATATTTCAAAAAGATGGGATAGCGACAATGGAAAAGTTACTGCTTTCATAGATTGGTCTGATTACACTTCTTCTGATGGTGCAGTTGCATCCATTGATTACTATGATTTCAATTATGGTGCTATCAATGTCGTAGGGAACTGGGACTTCGATACATTCGTTGGTGCAATAAAGAGTGAAGAGGATAAGACTCTTCATAGTGCGAATGCGCCTATCGTCCTTACAAAGCCTGCATATGTTAAAGATTCAGCTGTAACTGGTAATGGAGATAAGGATACTAAGGTTCCATTTGTAGATAAAACTGGTACATCACATGGTACAGCTAACTTAGATAGTGAAGTATATTATGCTGGTTTTGATAAGAATAGCTATGAGCCGCAGACAGTAACATTAACTGCAACTGTAGTGCCATATGGTACAGGTCAGTCTTCCGTGACACATGCTGCGTTTATTGGGACTATTCCACAGAAGACAATCAACGTTTCTGCACAGACTGGTAAATTAGATCAGGTTAAAGTTGATGTAGATAAAATTACAAACGCTTCAAGTAGAACTATAGGAACCCAGAATTATGATGGTAAGGCTCATAAATTGGTAAATAATGATGTTCCTGGATTTACTGTAGCATACAAACTTCAGAATGCAACAACAAAAGTATATGAGGACGTTGATGCAGTAACGTTCGAAAAAGCTGGAACAGTAAATGCAGCTGTTGTTATTACTAATACTAAAACTAAGGCAGTTGTAACGGAATATAAAACATTCATTGTAAATCCTGCTGGCAGAGTTAACTTCGGCTTTGATAAGGCTGAATATTCTATCCCGGGAACTGAATTCGATCCATGGGATTTCGTTGAGGTCTCTGCTTATAGCACATCAGATACAGCAAAAGATGCAGTAAGTGCGAATAAGGATGCTCTTAAAGCAGCTGTTAAAGATGCATATGATCTGATAGAGACACCTGATAAGTATAATCCTAATGTAATTGCATTGAAGCTTACTCTGAAGAAAGACTATGTTGCTGCTGACTTCTATAAAGCTCATAAGGAACTGTTTGACAACTTTAATGAAGCGAACACATTAAGAGAAGAACTTACTACAGCTAGCATAGCTACTAATGTTGGTACTTTAGATGATGATATCTCTTTTGAAGGTCAGACTAAGTATGTTTACAGTGGTAAGAAGACATCTAAGAAGGGTGTCCTGAAGAAAGCTCAGACTATCGCAGTTAGTGCTACTGCAGACAGCGGCAAGGATATCACATTTGTTGCAACAAAGACTGCTGGTGGAAAGATTGTTGTCAGCGCAGATGGTAAAATCACTGTAAAGAAGGGACTGAAGAAGGGCAAGTATAATGTAACTGTAAAAGCAAAGACAAAAGCTGGATATGGTTACAAGGCCGCTAAAGAATCACAGGTTTATACAATTCAGATCAAGAAATAGTTTTAAATTATTAAAAACAATTAACCGTCATATCGATTTATTGATAGTTTATTCGGGAACAAGATAAATTGATGCAATAAGGCTTCTCCGCAAGGGGAAGCCAATATTGCTATAAAAAATAGCGGAATATACGCTGCATATACATAGAGTAAATTACGCCTAATATGTCGTATTCGAACAATAAAATGGTATAAAATATATATACTGCAACGCATGGTAATAACGGGAAGGGCATGGACTGTAATATGAATAATAGAGATTCAATTTATAAAAGTAGCATACAACAATTGCTAAACAGACACATGCGCATATTAGTAATTGTTTTAAGTTTTCTGCTGATAGTTGGCCAGGCAGGACTGTTTACGCATGAAGCAGTTTATGGATTGGACGGTCTCTCCAATTCATCGATTACTGTGCTTGCGTTTACATCGGATGTGCATAATAATGATTCCCAAAATGTCAGAGGCGCGGAAAGACTTGGCTCCTGGATAGACAAAATATATTCTGATTATGGCATGATAGATGCTATGGGATTCTGCGGTGATATGGCAACGAGTAATGTCGGTACAAGCAATGAATCTAAATACTGGCAGTATACTAAGACGGCGATAGATGTAGTCCAGGAAAGAATAAATAATAATGAGATAAGACAAGCAGTTTATACTACCGGAAATCATGAATTTGAAAATGGGCATTTTGCTTCTACGAATAATACCGTAAAACAGTATTTTACAGTAGATGACACAGGAGCGACTGGTGACAATTACATAATTTATTGTCTCGGAACAGCTAGCAATATTAACAACATCTATACTGCTGAACAAATAACGAAGCTTGCCGCTTTTCTGGACGAGGCCGATACAGACAAACCTATCATTATCATATCTCACTTTCCATTACATCGCTGCACGCAAGGTACCTATGGCCCGCGATCAACAACAAATGCAGCTTCAGTTATAGAAACACTGAATTCCGCTGCAGTAAGTGGGAAGAAGATAGTTTTTCTGTGGGGACATAACCATACAGAAAAGGATGAACATTATGATCAGGTATATGGCCCGGGAGACAGTCTTGAATATTCAACGGGGAAATATAAGACTGCAGGATTTTACTATGCAGCGGCCGGTTGTATGAGCGATTCCGAATACAGTGCCGGGAGCAATTTTGTAAAAGGAAAAGGTCTTGTTTTAACGATTGAAAACAACAACAATGACGATCTTACATTTAACTATTATGATGCAAATGGGAGCGATGTTACCGAGGGTGGTCCATTCGTTGAAGCTGATAAGATTTATTCTGTATCTTTCGATTCAAAAGGTGGCAGTCAGGTGCAGGGACAAACTGTCAGAATTGGCGGTAAGGCAACAGATCCGGGTAGTCCTGAAACAAAGCCAACAGATCTCGGTAACGTTGATTGTATTAAATTCGATGGATGGTACAGCGATAAGCAGCTGACCAATGCATACGATTTCGATAGATATGTTCGATCTGATTTAACATTGTATGCAAAATGGGGCCCTGATCATAACCTGACACAACACTCGGCAAAAGCAGCAGAATGTGAAAGCGCTGGAAACATCGAGTACTGGACATGTTCCAAGTGCAGCGGATATTTCTCGGACAACAAAGGGAAAAATAAGATCACGGAAGCGCAGATTGTTACCAATCCGCTTAATCATAACTGGGGAACACCTGTATATACCTGGACTGCTGACAACAGCGAAGTTACAGCAAAAAGAACCTGCAAAAACAATCCCGGGCATACTGAGACTGAGACTGTGGAAACAACAAGCGTCACAGCTTCTGAAACAGGCGCAACCACATATACTGCTGAGTTCACAAACAACGCATTCAGTAAACAGACAAAGACAGTAGGCGGAACATCCGGCGGAGGAAGTTCCGGCGGCGGCTCCGGAAGATCAGGTAATGCCGGCGGTAGTACTGAAACTGAGCAGGCTGCAGTAACTGAAGCAGGGAATGCTATAGCTTCATTGCCTTCCGTCATAACATTACAGGATAAGGATGATGTTGATGCAGCTCTCAAGGCATTCAATACTTTGTATGATGAACAGAAGGCGCTGCTTCCGGCCGGAGCGGTCAAGCGCTTGACTGATGCAGCTGCAGCTATGCAGGTAACAGCAGACATTGACATTATTCCGATGGAGATATCGGAATCAAGTCTCACATCAAGTCTTGCGTCTTCCGCAGAGGCGGTCAAGAAGGCTCGCGAAGAGTACGATTCACTTACAGAAGACCAGAAGAAAATGCTCAGTCCTGATTCTGTAGCGGCTCTTGAAAAAGCAGAACAGACTGTTGGTGAGTGGACAGAATACGTTGACAATGTAAACAGTGCAGCTGCTAAGCAGACAAAGTCCGCCAAGGCTTCAGCCAAAAAAGGCAGAAAGGTAGCTGTCAGCTGGAAAAAGGATCAGTCAGCCGACGGATATCAGCTGCAGTACGCGACAAACACAAAATTTACAAAGAATTCCGGCAAGAAAAGTACCGGCAAATCCGGCAGCAAAGCTACGCTGAGCAAACTCAAATCCGGAAAAACATATTATATCCGAGTCCGCGCCATAACTAAGGTCACCAACAAAGCCACAGGCAAAACCAAAACAGTATATGGCAAATGGACCAAAACTCAAAAAGTAAAAACCAAAAAATAATCAGACTCGGCGTGTGCGTAAGCGGTCGGCATCGAAATTACATAAAACCACAGCAAAATCAAATAAAACAGTTTTGCGGAAGTAGTATTAATGATAGAATCATCACATGATTTTCGATATCGTACCTGATAATTTTTTCAGCCCGCTTGCGTCACCGGGTAAAACGGTGTACTGGGAATGTATTAAAAGGCTGTTTGCAATCACAAGCAGGCAGCTTTCTTTTGGTGTGGAAAGAGATATTCTGGTTGATGATCTCGAATTCTATTTTGAGTACGAAATGGCTGCCGATATGCCTGATGAGCGCGGACTGCAGGGCGCCGAACACGGCAAATCTCAGGTTGGGATCCGGGACATTGATAGCAACAAATCTCAGACTGTGTTCCGGGCCGGGGATCAGATGAAGGATCAAGTCGGGATTTATCAGCATGGAGTTCAAAGCACGACTTTGAACGAGATCCGGCACAGTGTGCAATACAGTGCGCAATACAATACGCAACACGATACCCAGGGAAGACCTCAGACTGAAGTTTTACCGGCTGATGTGCCGGCGGGATTGAGCAGCAGGGACAAGGCGAGCCAGATGCTCAGAAGGCTTGAGAACTGGGGCTGGATATATACGGATGTGGACTACAGTTATGTGCAGCGGGTAAATTTCAGGGATTATGCTGTGCAGATCATACGCACTCTCAAGCAGGTCGAGACGGCGAGGGCGACAGAGTATCAGGGCTACATATATACGATCTACAACCTTTCACGGGCCAAAAGCAGTCCCGGACTTGCGATAACACAGATAGCGGAGAATACGGATCTACTGATAACCGGGCTTAAGAGTCTCAATGCAAATATTAAGAAATATATCGATGATCTTACAAAGCACAGCACGGTATCGGAGATTCTGGATGCGCTTCTGAATGATTATTATACCAATGTAGTTGACAAGGCGTATCACAGGCTGATGACTTCGGATAATGTGTCTAAGTTCCGGCCGGAAATAATCAGCAATCTTGAGGCGAATTCGCAGAGCAGCAGGTATATGAATGCCGCTGCAAAAGAGCTTGCAGAAATGATGGATATTTCCGAGGAGGAAGCAAAGGATACGGCACGAACGATCGTACATGATGTGATAAGTGCTTTCCGCCAGATGGATGACATAATCGATCAGATAAATACGAAGAATACGAGGTATCAGAAGGCGGCGGTAGGCAGAGCAAGATTTTTGCTGTCATCATCTGATGATGTTCGCGGACAGCTCAAGAATATAATCTGCACACTCAATGATGCTTTCAACGAGGATGGATACACGGATTATAACATGATCTATGAGCTTGCCGAGACGGACAGCCTGATACGTTTGTTTTCCTGGGATTATCTGGACATGGATTCGCTGTACATGCCGAGGCAGGGAAAGAGCGAATTTGTTCCGCAGGAGATGACGCCTCACACGGTAAGTGCGGTGGAGCGTCAGCGCCGCAAGGCCGAATTCGAGGCAAAACTCAGAAATGTTCTCAGTGCTGAGAAGATCGATAAATACGTAATGGAGCTTCTGGGTGAACGGGATGCACTGGCAGCGTCAGAACTGCCGCTGGATGAAGGAGATACTTTCATTCGACTGATATATATCAGGCTCTACGGGAGCAGAAAGAATATGAGATATACGGTTGAACCCGGTAAGATTACCGAGAAAGACGGATTCAGATTCCGTGACTTCGTGATACACAGGAGGAAGTAGCGATGGAATTGTTCGAAGGAATGATACAGAAGGATCGGGACGAATTCAGGAGGGTAATGAACCGGCTGATGAGCATGGGCTTCATCCTGCGCAAAAAAGAGCAGACGAAAAGCGATTATTATTTCGTACTGAGGCATCGCAAGGTGTTCGATAACTACCTGGGAATACTCAGTTTTCAGCTTGAGATCAATGAGGAATATGGAGTTGTTCAGCTGATCAATCTCGAAAAGAACAATCATTTGCAGCTGTCGATGTATGAATCGATAATACTGCTCATACTGCGGATACTGTTCGACGAAAAGAAGCGCGAGCTGTCTCTGACTGATGTCGTTATAAACATGGGGGATATACAGGAAAAATATATGTCCATGCAGATCCGGAGTGAGCAGATCGGGAAAACTATTATGTGGAACGCCCTCAGGAAGTTCAGGCGTTATAATCTGATAGAACTGCTCGATGGCAAAATGGTGAGTGAGGAATCCAGGATACTGATATATGATTCCATACTCATGGCGATCAGAGTGGATGAGATACGGCGTGTCAGTGAGCTGCTTGAGCGGTATCGCAGGGGTGCGGCAGACACTGCAGAAATTGGTTCCAATGCAGCAGCGGATATTGCGGAAACCGGTGTCAGCGATGAAGCGACGGACCATGTTGGATCCGGCACCGGTGCGGATACTTTTGTGGCAGATCCGGATGACGAAAGCGAGGAGGAAGAATCGTAATGAAGACTTTGACCAGGATCAGGCTGATCAACTGGCACAGATTCGAGAACGAGACAATAGAATTCTCCGGCTCGGTATTGCTGTCCGGCGAGAACGGAGCAGGTAAGTCAACGATTCTGGATGCCATACAGTTCGTTCTGACATGTAAGACCTCCAATTTCAACAAAGCTGCACACAGCGACGGCGAGCGCAATCAGGGGCGAAGGACTCTTGGAAGCTATGTCAGATGCAAGACCGGCAAGGAAGACAGACCATACGAAAGGACCGGTAATATATCGGCGCATATAGCGCTTGAGTTTTATGATGAAGAGAAAAAACAGTTCTTCATAGCAGGTGCTGTTATGGATTCCGCCTCCGAGGAAAAGGAACCGGCTATGCGCTGGTATATCGCGGATAACCGTGAACTCGATGACGATATGTTCTTTACGGGCAGCAAGGTCAAGAGCGTTTCACAGTTCCTTTCCACAAACAAAGGAATCAGACACGATAATACGAGAAAAGGTGCGCAAAAGCTTATGCTGAACCGTTTCGGGAGGCTTGAAGATAAGTTCCTGAATCTTATTCCGAAGGCTCTGGCGTTCAGACCGATACACGATATTAAGGATTTTGTATATTCTTATGTTCTGGACGAGAAGAAAGTCAATATAGATGCACTGCGTGAAAATGTCAGAAGCTTCCAGGATCTCGAGAGGATGCTGCAGGATGTCCGGCAGAGGATAGCGGAACTCGATGAAATAAGGGAGCGAAAGGCAGAGGTAGATAAGTATATTCGTATCGACAGCCGACATGAGTATTATCTTGCGAGAGTCGAAAAGGATATTCTTGATGAGCAGATAAGCGGTCTGAAGGATAGACAGCGCAAAGCATCGGCAAGTATAAAGCATCTGCAGAGCGAAGAATCAAAACTGGATAAACTGATAAGAGCCAAGGATGAGAGTATAATTCAGCTGCGGCTTGAACTCGAAAATGATGAAAAGTTCCAGGCAAAGCAGGAACTCGAGAAGCGCATGAAAAATCTCGAGGAGCTGTTAAAAGAGGATAAACCGAAGGTAGCTGAACTGTATGATGCTGCGAAAGATGCGGCAGAGAATGCAGAAATGCTGATAAAATGCCTGGGCGCACAACTGGCGTGGCAGTCGGAGCATGATGGCAGCAAACCGGATCTGGCTGACTCTGAGCACGGGGAAATACTCAGTGTACTGCACGATTATGTCAAAGCGCTTAAAGCTTTGTCTTCTCTTGCCGATCTGACTATCGTGCATATCGGACTCCGGACAGTACAGGATTATAAAAAGGAAAACTATGATAAGTATAACCGTCAGTTCGCCGAATGCGGTCTCGGGATCGATTCGCTTGAGAATGAACTCAAAGAGCTGAACGGTAGGATACGCATGCTCGAAGACCGTAAACTTGTCTATCGCCCTGAGGTTGAAATGCTTCAGTCGGGTATAAGAGAGGAGCTGAGAAGAGTCGGCAGAGCCGGAGAGGTAAGGATATTATGCGAACTCCTGGAAATCACTAAACCGGCATGGACGAATGCTGTTGAGGGTTATCTCAACACGCAGAGATTCTACCTGATAACCGAGCCGGAGGACTTTGATATAGCTCTCAGCGTTTACGACAAGCTGCGTCAGCAAAAGAAGATATACGGAGTCGGACTCATCAACACTGCTAAGCTGGCTGAGTACGATGATGCGCCGGAGGGTACGCTGGCAGAGTGTGTAACTTCAAAGAATATCTGGGCGAGAAGATATGTCAATATGATTCTGGGCAAGGTGCATTGTGCCGGAAGCTATCAGGAGTTGAAAAAATATCCTGTCGCAATAACCAGGCAGTGCATGAGATATCAGAATCATGTAGCGTCAGCAATTTCTCCGAAGATATATGAAAAACCGTATATCGGCTCCGGAGCTATTGCAATACAGCTTGAGCAGGCAAAAAACGAAAAGAGACTTCTCGAGATCAATATTCAGAAAGAGCGCAGACATTATGATCATCTGAGCCTGATGATAGACAGTCTGGATCAGACATATGAGATGGATGTGAGATACAGCCTGAGTTCTCTTGAGGCGATGCGCAGTCATGAGGCGGAGATAGAGAATTGCAGCAGAGAGATCGCAGAGATACAGACAAGCAAGACAATGCTGCAGAAACAAATGCGGCTGGATGCTCTGGAGAGCGAAAAGACTGAGATGGGTGCCAGACTCAGGACGATCAGCAGGAAGATCGGTGATTGCGACAGTACGATCCGCAGCGCGGATGAGCAGCTGGACAGGCTGTCATATCAGCAGATGCGACAGGAGGAAATCGTTTCGGAGGTGTATGATAAGCTCGGTGATGATGCTGCCGACTGTGAAAAGGAATATCTCAAAAGAAGTTCTGGCCGGGAGTTCGAGAAATACAAGCAGGGTTATGAGTCAGCAAGAAAAGGCAACCGCACCAGGAGAGAGAAGGCCGAGGCTCTGATGAAAGAGGCTATGAGCAGATACAGATCTGCACACGACTTCGGAGCGGCAGATTCTCTGGAGGCATATCCTGAATACAATGCTGAGTATGACAAACTGAA
The DNA here is from genome assembly GCA_902774265.1 of uncultured Eubacteriales bacterium. Classification (GTDB taxonomy): domain Bacteria; phylum Bacillota; class Clostridia; order Peptostreptococcales; family Anaerovoracaceae; genus Crickella. Next base: position 32,866 of record CACYHR010000012.1, on the reverse strand, counting down.
GAATTCCAGACTGCTCGAGTATGAAGACAAGGTAAGGAGCGCACGTGAAAAAGCCGAGCTGGAATTTCACGAGCAGTTCCTGGCGCGGCTGCAGGAGAATATCAAGCAGGCACAGAGTGAATTCAAAAATCTCAACAGAGCCCTTTCAGGGATCCATTTCAGCAATGAAAGCTACGAATTCAGATATGAACCGCGTAAGAATCTCAGGAAGTTCTATGACATGATAATGGATGACTTCAATATCATGGGAGGCGAGAGTCTATTCAGCAGTTCGTTCAATGAGGCGCACAGAGAGGCGATAGATGAGCTCTTTGAAAAGCTTGCGCTCGATGATGAGAACAGCAGCAGGACTCTGGAAGAATATACCGACTATCGTACTTACATGGACTATGATATACGGATATCATTGGACGATGGCAACTATATGCTGTATTCCAAGGTGAGCCGGGAGAAAAGCGGCGGAGAAACACAGACGCCTTTCTACATTACGATCGCTGCTTCATTCATGCAGCTGTATCGCAGCAATATAGGCGGAGATTCGATCGGTCTGGTCATGCTTGACGAAGCGTTCAACAATATGGATGACAGCCGTATGTCCGGAGTACTGTCGTTTATGACCGGTTCTGATCTGCAGCCGATAATAGCTGCGCCGCCTGAAAAAATACAGTACATTGCGCCGTCTGTTGACAGTGTGCTGCTCGTACTTGCGGACGGGGAACTCAGCTATGTCGAGGAATTTGATAAACTGAGAGCATAGATCCTGATTCCGTACCGAAGTCTGAATCGAAACCGTGGCAATGATCGGGAATAAATGGATGTGGAATGATTAAAAACAGATAAGAATGATATGAAAAGATACGACAGCATCGTTCTGAATAAACTGCTTGACAGCTATGAGAACAGCTCTGCATACAGGGCAGAGCGGTATGGCAGCGGAGAGAGCGCTGTCAGAGATTCCGGTGTTTCGGAAATGCCGAAAAGTGTGGCGGAAGCCGGATGCGCAGAGCCGGCAATAGACAGCGTAAAAACAGCTCCCGCGCGCAGGCGCGGAATTTTCTGCCGTATTGACAAAAAGAATTTCCCGGATTATTTTGATGAAGCATCCGGCGCATATGATGTGCTCCACCAGCAGTTTTACGTTCTGGAACAAAAGGGCCTGATAAGGCTGTATTGGCGAGACGGCATTGAAGGACACATCCTTGAAAAAGCAGCTTTGAACACCGAAAACATCCCGGAAGCATACAGATATCTGAGCCGTCTCCCTTTATGGAAAAAAGAGGAGCGGATAAAGGATATATGCGAAGATTATCTGAACAAATACGGAATCTGCACCGCGTTCACAGATGTCAGTAGTACATCGGCTGCAGATACAGGCGTACTGGTCAACTTCCTGAACCGGGTGATCGGGAGGATCGACGCCGGAGAAAGCATCAGACAATTTGCAGATGTTGACGATCCGGCCGGATTTGACAGGCTTTGCAGCCTGGTAGCTGCGATAATAAATAATGAACGTGACATATATCTCAGACAGTTTTCAACAGCCGTATTCAACGACTCGAAGATTGCAGAGAAGATACTTGATAAAGCTGCATCCGTAATAAGGAATTTCGGAGGCGGAACCTTTGGGAAAGATGCAGATAGTCAGGCTGAAAACCTCAGCACTGATGAGATATTGGAGAACTACGGCATATACAGAAATCCTCTATGGATCTATATGAAAGGCCATGCGGGAATCATCATAGGAGATAGCAGCGTAGATCTGTCCGTGCCGGATAATGGAATCGGCCTGACTCTTCGCGACCTGGATTTTGTCAGAGCGGATCCGGAATCAGCCCCGGACTGCGTATTGACCGTTGAGAATCTTACTTCATATTATCAGCAGGAAACTATAGTAGAAGGAAAGAAAGCTATGGTCATATATATTGGGGGATTTGCCGGAAGGAAGAAGAGAAACTTTATTAAAGATCTCAGCATTTCGTATCCGTCGGCAGAATTCATGCATTCAGGTGATATAGACTGCGGCGGATTCAGAATATGGAAATCCTTGTGTGAAGGATGCGGTATACGGTTCAAAACATACAGAATGGACTGCAAAACATTCATGAGATACCGCAGCAGCGGCCGTCCGATGACTGCTCATGATATCAGAACTCTTGAAGCAATGAGATCAGATCCGTTTTATGCGGATCAGCGGGAGCTGTTTGAAATGATGCTGGATGCGGGACTGAAGCTGGAGCAGGAAAGTTTCGCTGAGTGATAAAATAAATCTGACAGGAGTTAAAACATATAATGCTTGATGAATATTTAAAGGCCCGCAAGGCGGGAGAGAAAGAATATAAGGCCATGCTGTCGAAGGGAGAATATCCTTTCCTGCCGGCGCTCGATGATCTGGTTCCGGATAACAGGATGCTGAGAAATCAGGTACTGGGGTTGCTTGAAATCCCGGTCGCTTTTATCGTGGGGACAAAGACAATGGGGAGGCAGAATTCATTTGCGCCGAATTTCATGCCTCTGCTCGAGCAGGATTCGGAATTCGGCATGAAATGGGAAAACCTCTACCGCGATCAGATGCGGGAAGGATTCAGTGATCCGATCAGGGTATATGAGTACAGACACAGATTCTATGTTCAGGAGGGCAACAAACGTGTGTCGGTCAGCCGGTACCTCGAGATGCCGACCATCATGGCAGATGTCACGCGCATACTGCCGGATGATGAAAAACTTGATAACGACCCGGCATATGATGAATTTCTCGATTTTTACAGCGTATGTCCGCTCTACGACATTGAATGCTCAGAGCCCGGGTCGTACCATGAAATCGCCGAGCTGCTGGGGCAGGACATGCCTGTCGGGACAGGCAGAACCGGCAGGAGGCTGCCGCCGAACGAACAGTGGCCTGAGGATGTCGTAAAATCCCTGCGCGCCGTATATTGGAGTTTTTCGGAGATATTTAACGACCGCAGTGAAGACATGCCTCAGATGACAACTGGCGATGCATTTCTCATTTACCTGAGAATATATGTAAAGGATGCGCTTGAAGTTACGAATGAAAAAGAGATGGACAAGCGCATACGCAAGATCCGAAAGGAATATCTGACTGCAGTAAATGATGAAAAAGTAGCTATCATAGAGCCGGCCGACGATGAGATCCCGAAGCCTTCGGGGCTTCTGGGCAAGGCCGGCGAGATTATAGAGCGTACCGGCGCCGCGATCAGCAAGACCGGAGGCACTGTCGGTAAGATACTGACACTTCACTATACCGAAAAGCAGCCGCTTCGTGCCGCCTTTATATACGGCCGGGATCCTGATGAATCGAACTGGATGTACAACCACGAAGTCGGAAGGAAACTCATGGAGCGCAGATACGGAGGATTGGTCGAAACTGCGAAATTCATCACCGGGAAGGATGAAGAGTATGATACTTTTGAAGCGGCTGTGGAAGCGTCTGTCAGATGGGGCGCTAATGTGGTTTTTACAACTGCCGTGACGCAGATGGACGACACCCTCCGCGCCGCGATCAAATATGAGGACGTTATATTTCTCAACTGCTCCATCAACCTGGCGCATCAGGCAGTTCGGACTTACTATGCCAAGCTTTACGAGGCGAAATTTCTTGCCGGCATAGTGGCGGGTGCTGCGGCTGCGGCAGACGGGACGCACACGATAGGATACTGCTCGGATTATCCGATATACGGGACGATTGCCTGCATCAATGCTTTTGCGATCGGCGCTGCTATGGCTGATCCTCAGGTAAAGATACATCTGTACTGGTCGGCAAAACAGGACAGCAACTGGTGGTGGTCGATGGTCGGCCGTGGGATACATGTTATTTCTGCGGTTGATTCACTGCATAATATAGATGGAAGCCAGGCATACGGGGTTTGTTATGTGACAGAATGCGAGCCGGGTAAGGGCAACGATCTGTCCGGCCGGTGCATGATCAGGAATCTGGCTGCTCCGATATGGAAGTGGGGCAAGCTGTACGAGATCATCATCAAGTCTATATTGGACGGAACCTATCAGCTGAAGCTGCTTGACAAAAAAGATCAGGCGACTAATTACTGGTGGGGAATGATTTCGGGAGTCGTCGATATAGAACTCGCGGATGATCTCTCGCCGTACACCAGGCAGCTCGTGAATATTCTCAGATCGGATATAATCAGCGGAAGTATGAATCCTTTTGATGGCGAACTGCACAGTCAGGAAGGGCTGATCAGACATGAGGATGATGCAACGCTGACAAGCAAGGACATAATTACAATGAACTGGCTGAATGAGAATGTCATAGGGGAGATCCCTGACGACTGGATGCTTACCGATGAGGGCAGACAGACCGTTAAAGTAAGCGGAATAAAGTAAAGTGTCCGCTGCCGCTTATGTTATTACCGTTTCCGGTGACAGATAATACGGCGATACAGATAGAAAAAAAGTTTAACTGATCCCGGGATGCGGTCCCGGTTTATGCGTATATGAAGATACTGATAATAGCTGATAATGAAATCAATGAATGGTGGGACAGCAGTCCGGGCAGGCAGGATGAGCGTCTGGAAGGGGTGGATCTCATTCTTTCCGCGGGCGATCTGGCTCCGGCATATCTTGAATTTCTGGTAACGATGACCAATGTGCCGCTTCTGTATATACGCGGAAATCATGATTCGATTTATGACACGTATCCCCCTCAGGGGTGTATTCCTGTAGATGATAAGATCGCTGAGATTTATTACGACAAGGAAACCGGCAGCATGCGCGCGGTGAGAGTCAGCCGCAGCCGCAGGGCGGCGGATATCGAAAAGGATGTGCTGATGCAGCTGATGCCGGCCTGGCAGGGAGAAATACCGGGGCAACTCTACGGAGGCAGTTCTTTATCGGGGAAAGGCGGAGTTGTATGGGGAAGTATCCCATTGCGTGAGCGTTTTAGCGGAAAAATCGGCATCATTAGGATCGTCGGTCTGGGAGGTTCGATGAGATACCGGAAAGGCCGTGATATGTATACCGAGGCAGAAATGGCAAAGCGCGTGAAACAGATCGAGCGCAGGCTGAAATATATTTCTGCGCACGGCCGGCTTCTTGATGCGGCGCCGCGGAACCTGCGCGGTGTGGCAGATATTTCCGCGGGCAATAATATCGCTGCTGTGGATGCAGAGGCCGAAGCGATCCCGTTCAGCAAGCGCAGACCTATGGACATACTGCTTACTCACGCACCTTGCCGCAGATACGGTGACATGGAAGACCTTCCGCACAGAGGCTTTGAATGCTTCAACGCTATGCTCGACAGATGGCAGCCGAAATACCATTTTTACGGACATGTACACAAGGAATACGGCCGGTTCGAGCGTGAACTCATCCATCCGTCGGGCACAACGCTGATCAATGCCTGTGAATGCTGTTTCATGGAGATCTGAAACAATGCGGTGAAACTGCGTGCAAAGAGACTTTGCCGGTGGAACTTTGCAGCTATTTCCATTTAATTGAATAGTAGCCGTTGCCGCCGAGATAGCTTTCGACTTTGATGTAATAAATGCCTTTGTCCAGATATCTGGCGTTTTTGTACGGTGGTACTTTAAAATTTATCGAATCCTCATTGCGGAGTGTAAAATCGTTTCCGCGCAGGCTGCCGCCCTGATACAGAGAAACCTGAATACCTCCGTGTCCGCCGGTGGAATTAAGAGTTTTGGCTTTGATCCTGATTGGTCTGGTGTTGGAGTGCTTGATCTTATACCAGTGGGTCGGATGCTTATCGGTAGCAAGTATTCCTTTTCTGCTCCTGTATTTCTTTATAACAGGCGCTGCTGTCTTTGTGATTCCGAATTTTCCTTCTTTTATCTTTTTGAACTTTAGCCGCACATCATATTCCGATTTAACGGACCTTGCAGAAATAGTATAAATACCCTTGCTCACTCCGATATATGTTCTATTTCTCTTCGGTGTCAGATATTCAGGACCTTCAAAACCATCAGCTTTGATCAATACGAAATTGTCCGTTTCGGTTTTTCCTTTGCTGTTGACCTCAAAAATGAGATATCCGGTTCCGGGAACACTGATTCTGAAATTGGCTAAATTCGAGTAATCTCCTCCGACAAACACATGAAATTTTTGCCAGCGTGAACTTGCATTGATCGTACCGATCTCATCGCCCATATCTTTTTTGACAAACATAGTTTTGACATCGAAATTGCTTTTACCGGAAGCAGTGTCCGCATCATTGTCCCCGGCTGGACATATGCCGGAGGAATCAGCAGCGCCGGCAGTATCGAAAATACCGGAAGAATCGACAATTCCGGCAGAACCTGCAGCAACACCGGCAGAACCGGTGCGGACAGTATCATCGATAGCTGAATCAGTGCCGGAATTATCATGGGTACCGAGAGCGGTATATGCAGCGCCGGCTGTATTTGTGCCGTATGAATCAAGGTCAGGCCGGAAATAAGCAAAACAAAGCACGCTAGCTAATATAATTCCGAAAATAATCAAAATAACTATACCGACAATAACGGATATGATCCGCCTTTTTACATAACGATAGGCATAATTCGTCGCAAATCCCTCAAGTGAACCATGAGGATATCTGTTGTAATACCTGTGTACTCTTCTCATAACGTGACTCCTTTCTTTAGATTAATAGTAATTGATAAGCTTTGGAATGAAGCGAATCTTATCCTTCGCTTCTGTGAATTAGCGGCCTGAATTGGTCCGATTAGCGAAAAAATGCAAACATTTGAAATTGTGCTGCCGGTATTTTGCTTGTAATAATTATGTATTTCCTTATCATGTGAAGAGTTTAGGACTGAATCGAAAATTTGGCAAACAATCGGTGCATGAAATCCTGCAATTTATCCACTTTTGTCAGAAATACAAAGAAAAACAAAGAAAAAATCAATTATTGACAGGAAAATGCTAATAAAGAGGGAAAGAATCGGACGATCATTAAGCATCCATATAACAGACACCGGATGTCCCCCGCCTCTTAGGCGGCGGGTTCCATATTCGACCGTCGGTGGCAGGTATCAATCCCCGACCGACGATCTCAGGAGCTGAAGCTCCCGGTGTCTGTTGACGGCGTCGCTCACTCCAATCAAGTGGGCTGAAATGCATGTGGATAACGCAAAAATCCCCTCTCACGAGGAATGGCGGACATTGCTGATAACCTGATAGCTGATGTATTACAGACGTAAATTTCTACGCGGATTGTAAAGGATTAAGTTATAGTTAAGGTTTGAATGTGATAATCGGAACAAAGTAATGGGGCGAATAAGTTGCGAGAAGAGATTTATCAACAGATAAATTAAGAAATCAAAGGAAATATGATATATTTTATTCACTGAAACAATCATACTGATTATTATGAAAACCATATTGAACCGCATTTCGAAAAATCCTTAGGATGCACAGTTGTGAATTCGTAAGGTTTGCGCATATGTCTTTATTTGTAAGGTTTGTTCGTAAGGTTTGCAGGAAGGGAATTTTGTAATTTTATATCAGAAAAAATGGAGGTAAGGCGTGAGGATATTGCTGGCTGAAGATGAAGTAGCTCTGGCAAGAGCAATCGTAAAGATATTTGAAAAAAATAATTATTCGATAGATGCTGTGCATAACGGGGAGGATGCTCTCGACTATCTTGAGGCAGGAAATTATGATGCGGCCATACTGGATATCATGATGCCGAAAGTGGACGGGATCACGGTGCTCCGCAGACTGAGAGCGGGCGGCAGCACGATGCCTGTGCTGATGCTCACGGCAAAATCCGAGATCGATGATAAAGTGCTGGGGCTTGACAGCGGGGCGAACTATTACCTGACCAAGCCTTTTGACAGCAAAGAGCTGCTTGCAGCTGTACGGGCAATAACGCGAAGCAATACCGAGGTGGATACAAAGCTCAGCATAGGCAATATTACCCTTGACAGGACTACATTCGAGCTTGAATCACCTACAGGCAGCGTGAGACTTGCAAACAAGGAATTTCAGATGATGGAAATGCTGATGTCAAGCCCGAAGGCTGTCGTTTCTGTGGATCAGTTTATGGATCACATCTGGGGATATGATACGGATACCGAAAGCAATGTTGTGTGGGTTTATATTTCTTATCTCAGAAAAAAACTGGCGGCACTTGGTGCGAATGTAAAGATCAAGGCATCGAGAAATGCCGGTTACTCACTTATTGAAGAGTGATTTACTGAATTACGGATTCATCTGCATGCGAGAAGAGATCGAGTGACAGGGAATCGCCTGACAGTAGACAGAGTGACAGGCGGCTGTGGAATATCCCTGCCTGATCCTTACGCTTTCAAAACAGGCAGTATCAGGCAGGAAGATAAATGCTGTGCTGTTGTGAGTGTGAATGATTATCCGGTGAACTGACAGAATTCAGAAATCAGAGAGAATTCAGAAAAATGATAGGGAAATTAAAGAAGAAATTTATTGTGCTGGCTATGGTTTCGCTAGCAGCACTGCTGACGTTTATCGTAGCAGGCATGAATATAATAAACTACAATACTGTAGTCCGTAATGCGGATGAGACACTTGAAATGCTTTCGAATAACAAGGGCCGTTTTCCGACGGCTTTTGATGAGATCGAAGATAATTTCGAGGATATGATGGAAAAATACCGCAGACCTCACGGAATGTCGCGCGATCTGGCCGAAGGAACCAGATTTTTCTCAGTGCTTGTAGACAGTCAGAATAAAGTTGTCTTTGCCGATGTGTCACATATTTCTGCAGTTGATGCGGATTCTGCGTACAAATACGCGACGGGAGCTCTGAATAAAGAGAAACAGAGAGGTTTCATCAATGAATACAGATATGTGGTAACTCAGGAAAATTATAATACCCGGGTCATCTTCATGGACTGCACCAGATTGTTGTGGTCATTCAGGAAATTCCTGTTTGCCAGTATAGCTATGTCGGTGGCAGGACTCGCAATCGTTTTTGTGATTTTCTGCTATGCGGCGGGGCGCATCGTCAGACCGGTGGCGGAGAGCTATGAGAAACAAAAACGATTTATAACAGATGCCGGGCACGAGATCAAAACACCGCTTGCGATCATCAAAGCCAATATTGATGTAATGAGGATGGATATGGATGATCTGAAGGATGCGGCACAAAGTGACGATGCCGGCGAAGGAATAGGAAGCGCTGCTGACAGTCTGGATGAAAGTCTTTCGGATATTGACGGTCAGGTGGACAGGCTAACGACACTGACGAATGACCTTGTATATCTTTCACGGATGGAGGAAGGCGGAAGTGCTCTTACCATGACAGAGGTGCCGCTATCGGATATCGTAAGTGATACAGCTGAATCATTCAGGGCGCTTGCGATAGAGAGAAAAAAGGAACTGGAAATCAGTGTCGAACCTATGCTGACAATCATTGGAAGTACAAAGGAACTCGAAAAACTGGTGTCGATACTGACGGAGAATGCGCTGAAATATTCCCCGGAGGGCGATACTGTAGGTGTGAGTCTCAGAAAAGACGGCAGAAATGCTGTCCTTGAAGTAAGAAACAAAACACTTGAACCGATAAGTGAAGAGGATCTTTCACATGTGTTTGAAAGATTCTACAGAACGGATAAATCCAGGAATTCCGCTGCGGGCGGGCATGGCATCGGCCTGTCGATGGCGGCCGCGATCGTGGCTGCCCACAACGGAAAGATCGCGGCCGCCGGCGGTGACGGCAGCGAATTCATCGTAACCGCCGCCATGCCCGCCCGCTGATCCCAAAGAAGACCCGCAGCCTTCAATCAGGCAGATTTTCCGAAACGGATCCAATCAGACGGGATAGCGAAACACGGTTCTCGGCAAAAAACATACAAACATACATATTGAAGGAATTCTGTTCATTACGGTATGAATAAAAACCGGCAATTGAATGAGTCGTGTTCATCTGTCACCAATTCTGACAGAATGATTTGCCTCCGAAACATACTTCAACCAGGAGCAAAGCTCCCGGTGTCTGTTATATGCTGATTCTCCCTTTATGAGAGACAGTGAAAAAGAAAGTCACTGTTCAATCGTGAAGGGACTCTTTAATTTCTCTCGTATGTGTCAGCATCGCATCTCTCATTTGCTATTCTCTCATATGCGCCGGATGATTCCATCCGGAAAAAGTCCTCTGCTTAAATTCCATTTAAGTTTCGGATCATAATATATTGCTGCAAGGCAGTGCAATATTGCGATACCGAAGTGTGAGTCAAATGCAGCAGAGTATCGCATCTGAAAAGCAATGCTATCCACCGCATTAAGCAATTGCATTGAAACACCGCATTGAGTCACCGCATTGAGTCACCGCATGGGAGCCGGGGCTTTTATAAGACTTTGCATTTTAAAAAGGAGATATGAAATGGCTTATCAGAAAGTTTTCAAAAGATACGAAATCAAATATATGATCACAACGGAGCAGATGCAGAGGATTATGGCAGCAATGACCCCATACATGATGCAGGACCAATTCGGACACGCGACGATCCGCAACATATATTTTGATACAGATGACTATATACTGGCCCGCCATTCAATAGTTAAGCCTGATTTCAAGGAAAAACTCAGAATGCGAAGCTACTCAAAGGCGGGTAAGGACAGCGAGGTGTTCGTTGAACTCAAACGCAAATTCGATAAAGTCGTCTACAAAAGGCGTGTCGGTCTGAGCGAAAAACAGGCAATGGACTGGACATGCCGCCGAATCAGGATAAATGCAACTGATCTGCATTCAGGTCAGGATACGGAAGCAAATACAAATACCGGAGCGAATATGCGATCTCTGCCGGACGAATTAAAACCGGACAGCGTTGTTAATCAAAAGCCGGATAAAATAGGTGGCGATATCGACAACAATATCGCCCCAAATGCCAACAGTAATATCGGTATCGATACCGGTAGCAATAAAAGCAGCAATATCGGTGGCACAATCGTTGGTAATAGCGGCAGTAATCTGGTAAACGCGCAGCTTGGCAGCGAGATAGATTATTTCCTCGATTATTACGGAAACCTCAAACCGGCCGTATTTCTCAGTTATGACAGAGAGGCGTTTAAAATGAAGGACGGAAGCGATTTTCGCGTAACCTTTGACCGCAACATCCTGGCGAGGGACTGCGATCTGTCGCTTGAATCAGATGTTTACGGAACCCCTGTACTCGAAGAAGGAAAGGCGCTGATGGAACTCAAATGCTCAGGCGGGATCCCGCTCTGGATGACAAAAGTCCTTTCGCAGGAACATATCTATAAAACCTCGTTCTCAAAATACGGGACAGCATACACTCAGATGATACTGCCGGTTTTACAGCAGGAGCATCAGGCCGCTGTTTCCATGAAGGAATCTGCAGAGAGGGATCCATATACAGTTCCTAAAACAAACGCAGCGCCAGAATCAATTTCTGCAAAGACAGCCGGAACGTCGAAACAGAATGCAGAAAAACACTCAGAGAAACACTCGGAGAAACACGCAAATAAAAACAAAACATACAGGCATCTGCCTATCCCGTTTCTCCACTGGCCGTTTGAGTCCGGATCATTACATATCAATTAACAATTGTTCCTGAATCAATCTTAAATCAATAACTAAAGATTATGAGCAAGGAAAGGTATCGGTATAGGTATCTTTTTTTGTGCTCAAAATCGTTCGGGAGATGCCCGCCCGGCCGATGTCTACGTCTGTCATTTCCAAAATCGACTCTCCATATCTACTGAATATGGTGGACTTCCGTCCTTTTTGCGATTTATCGCGATTTGGACGGAAGTATCATGCCCGGCACACTCTCAGACTTCCGTCCTTTTTGTGATTTATCGCGATTTGGACGGAAGTTTTTTTCACAGCTCAAATTCCCGGGACACAAAAAACCAATATCCTGTTTCGCACTTAATTTTCGTTTAAGTTTGGCACTCTATTATTTGCATGTAATCAAACAGAAAAAACAAAGGACTTCGGGAAGTGTTCTGTCAGAAGGAGGAAAAAGGACAATGGAAAATTTACTTTCGAGTATATATGGAAATCAAACATCGGCGATGTCGATCTCTATGCTGCAGTTTGGAACGGCATTCGCGGCATCGCTGCTGATGGGTCTGGTGATAGCGCTGGCATATATGTACAACACCCGTTATACAAAGAGTTTTGTGATAACACTTGCGATGCTGCCGGCGATTATATGTGTGATCATAATTATGGTCAATGGCAGCATTGGAACAGGAATCGCGGTTGCCGGAGCATTCAGCCTGGTGAGGTTCAGATCGGTGCCGGGGACGGCCAGAGAAATCTGCACTCTCTTCATGGCGATGGCGACGGGACTGATAGCCGGCACCGGATATCTCGGCATCGCAGCGATATTCACAGCGATAATGTGTCTGGTATTTCTCATATATAACAAACTCGATTTCGGCGCAAAACTTAACGCGGACAGATATAAATCGATCAGAGTCATGATCCCGGAAGACCTCGACTACAGCGGAGTCTTCGATGAGATCCTTGACGAATACACTTCTTCAAACGAACTGGTACAGGTCAGGACAACCAACATGGGCAGTATGTTCAGACTCACATACGATGTGGTTCTGAAGGATCCGGCAAAGGAAAAGGAAATGATCGACAGACTTCGCTGCAGAAACGGAAATCTGGAAATCAATGTTTCGCGGCAGGCAACGGTGGCGACAGAACTGTAGGCCGGAATAACTAAGGTCAGTCACCTGATTCAACCAGGAGCAAAGCTCCAACAAGCTCGCTTGATTGGAGCGAGCGACGCCTAAGAGGCGGGGGACATCCGGTGTCTGTTATATAGGTGACTGCAAAGAGCAGGCGCACATTGGAAAGAATAAAATGCAGGCGCAGCAGAAAGTAACAGGCAAAGGCGCAGCATAAACAATATTAGTGATAGAAAAAACAAACAAAAGGTAAAACTGTAAATATTTCAGGAAAGGAAACGACAATGAATCGCAAAAGTCAATTTATTGAGAAAAACGACCTCGGATGCAGATTCCGCGGAAACAGATCCAAAGGCGGATCCGGATGCAGAAGCAAATACATACACAAATGTTTCATGGTAATTGCCGCAATGATGCTCTCGCTGATGCTGATATTCACATCGTGTGCAGGTTCGGCATCCAATGGGAGTACTGACAGCAGCGTGACGACTGTTTCGACAGAGCAGTCAGAAGCAGCGTCCAAATCAGAGATGTTTACCGAGAGAGATCTTTCGGGTGATTATGACGAATCAGAAGCGGTAAGCGTAACACTTAACGGATCGAAAGCTACGGTCTCCGGAAGTGCAGACGGCGTAAAAATCGATGGAAATGTCGTTACTATCACACAGGAAGGCACATACATCTTTACGGGAAAACTCAGCGACGGCCGGATTGTTGTTGATGCAGACGATAAGGCAAAAGTCCAGCTTGTGATGAAAGACGCATCGGTTACAAGCAGTAAATCGGCAGCGTTATATGTAAAATCGGCGGACAAGGTTTTTGTAACGACTGCTGAGGGAACAAACAATACTCTGGCAAACGGCGGATCCTTTGAATCATCCGATAGCAGCAATGACAGTGAAGACAGCGGCAATATTGACGGAGCGGTATTTGCCAAAGATGATATCACATTCAACGGAAGCGGCTCACTTACCGTTAATTCACCTGCAGGTCACGGAATCGTCGGCAAAGATGATGTCAAGATCGCAGGAGGCACGCTTACTGTAGAAGCCGCAAATCACGGAGTACAGGCAAATGACAGTGTAAGGATCGCGGAGGCGGATATCACTATAACTGTCGGCGATGACAGCGGTAAAGACGGTATCCATGTCAATGACGGAGCAGCAGAAAACGGCGGTACTTCGGAAAGCTTCTTCTACATGGCTGACGGAACGCTCACGATTGGCGCAGGAGATGACGCAGTCCATGCCGAGTCGTATATCCTGGTCGAAGGAGGAACGATAGAGGCGGGCAAATCATATGAAGGCCTGGAGGCTCTTACGGTCACGATCGCGGGCGGCGATATCGATGTGACTGCAACAGATGACGGCATCAATGCAGCAGGCGGAACATCTAACAGCAGCAATGCGTTCGGCGACGATGACTGGGGCGGTCCGAAAGGCGGAGGTTTCAGCGACGGCGGAACAGACGGCGCCATAGTGATAAGCGGAGGCAAGATCCACATTCAGGCAAACGGTGATGCGATCGATTCAAACGGATCGCTCGAGATCAGCGGAGGATATACAGTTGTGGAAGGACCTTCACAGGGAGATACTTCAGTACTTGACTATAACGCTGAAGGAACTATATCAGGAGGTACTTTCATCGGAACAGGTGGAGCGGGAATGGCCTCGAATTTCAGCAGCGCCGAAAATCAGGGAGTCATAGCTGTCAGCGTAGGCGATCAGTCTGCCGGAACAACGGTAACGCTAAAAGACTCTGACGGAAACACAATTGCTGAGGTTACACCTTCACTCGATTTTGCGGTCGTATATATCAGCACTCCGGAAATGGAGCAGGGCGAAAAGTATACACTTACCGCAGGATCATACAGCGAAACTATAGAACTCACCGAGCTTGTATATGGAAATATCAGCGGCGGCATGGGCGGCCGCGGCGGAATGGGACATCCGGGACAAGGCGGAATGAATAAGGGCGGAATGAACGGAAATGGTCAGGATGGATCCGGCACAGGCGGTCCCCGGCCGGACGGAATGAACAAAGGCGGAATGAGCGGAAACGGCGGTAAAGGCATGCGCGGCGGAGATAGCCGCGGGAGAACTGATGCAGCTTCCGGCAGCAATTCGGATACAGGAAGCAGTTCGGATTCATCCGGTGAGGTTTCCGCATAAAAAAGATGACATAAACTATGACATAAGTGAAATTGACGGAAAAAAGTAAGAGAAGAAGTAAGAGAAGAAGTAAGAGAAGAAATAAGGACCTTCAGCTTACAAAAATTCTGACTGAGAACAACCCGGAAAGGAGGCTTCAGAATGACAATGACAGCAAACAGTAGGAAAACAGATTGCCGGGCAGATATTTCAGGACTGAACTATATCGCTCTTATTCCGGCATATGAACCGGATGGAAAACTTCTGTCGGTGATAGATGAACTGACACGGGCAGGATTTGAAACAGTAGTTGTCGATGACGGAAGCGGGCCGGAATACAGAGATATCTTCCTCAAGGCAGAACGCCGCGCCGCAGTGATATCTTATGACAGGAACATGGGAAAAGGCGCGGCACTCAAAACCGGACTTGCATACATATATGATTACAGATGCGGCCGCGATGTTGACATCAATCCCGGAACCGACAAAGGCATTCGGCCTGAAAGCGTCATCAGTCCGGGCGTCGGCAAAAGCAATCTGTCAGAGAGCGACGCCGGTCCGGGCGTCGGCAAAAGCAATCTGTCAGAGAGCGATGCCGGCTCGGACATCGGCAGCAGGTGCCCGGTTGAAAAAGGCGTGAGCGTGCAGTCTTGCAGGGGCATGGATGCAGAAACAATAATTGTAACGGTTGACGCAGACGGCCAGCACAGAACAAAGGATGTTATTCGTGTCGCGAGATCTGCAGCAAAACATAAAGGCACATTGGTACTGGGAAGCCGCGATTTCAGCTCTGCAGTCAATGATTCTGCAGGTTCTGTGAACGACAGAGGGCAGAACGGCAATGTGAAGAGCGCTGTAAAGATTCCTCTGAGGAGCAGATTCGGAAACACTGTGACAGGGCATGTCTTTAGGCTTTCGACCGGCGTTCCTGTAAGCGATACTCAGACAGGTCTCCGGGCATTCAGTGCGGATCTTATCCCTGAACTTCTCGAGATCAGAGGAAAAAGATATGAATATGAAATCAACATGCTTTTGGATTTTGCGGCCGGAAAAATCCCGATCAGAGAAGAAAGGATAGATACCGTGTACATAGACAACAACAGTTCATCGCATTTTAATGCGGTAAAGGACTCATTCAGAGTGTATAAGGAAATATTGAAATTCTCGGCGTCGTCGCTTATCGGATTTATGACGGATTACATAGTATTCGCGTTACTGACTCTGCTGACGCCGAGCGTCGCGGCGGCGAATATCGGCGCAAGACTGGTAAGCTCGGTAACGAACTACACGATAAACAGAAAATATGTGTTCGGCAGCAGAAAAAAAGTTTCTACATCCGCTCTGCAGTACTTCACACTTGCGGCGCTGATACTGGCAGGCAACACGATGATGCTGAGTACACTTACCGGCAGCTTCAGCATCAACTGTTATGCGGCCAAAATCATCACAGAGCTGGTGTTCTTCATAATCAGCTGGACGGTGCAGCGATACATCATTTTCTATAATGATGATGTGCACGATAATTCAGAAATGCACAGAGAGAATCCCGAAGCGGCAGCAGGAGATACAGATAGCGCCGGCAATGTAAGATTCATAGTTAAACGAAGAGCAGTGCGCACTCCGAAGCTGCGGTCCGTAATTTCGGCAGATGTGCCGGGAGGACCGGAAGGGAGGCTGGATTAAATGAAAAAACAGCATAAATATCTTGCGGCGTTCATGGCTGTGCTAATGGCGTTCTCATCATATGTGATGATGGACACATTCTTCATCAGCAGAGTATACAGTGACGCGGAAACATCAGCATCTGTGAATCAGGATGCCGATATCACTCAGGATGCGGACGGCTCAGACGGTGAAAACTCATCGGGAAATGACAGCGCCGATGAAGAATCTGATGACACGGGCGGCGACAGCGAAGCCGGAAATCAGCACAGCGGCAATTCGACCGGTAGAAAAGGAAGCGGTATGAAGGGCGGAAGAGGTCACGGCAAGGGTAAAGGAGGGAAATCCGGAAAACCCGGTTCTCATTCTTCAGGCGGGAGCTCCGGATCATCTTCATCCGAAAGCGGCAGCGGTTCCGTCCCGGAATCGTCCGGTTCGGTAAGCTCCGGATCATCGGCCTCGATCGCTTCTTCAGATGATGATTCAGCTTCATCCTCTGCTGTCTCTTCGAGTGATACCTACAAAGATGACAATATGACAATTACACTCAAAGAGTACAGGGAAAACGATGCGACTATATATGTTGCCGATGTGCAGCTCAAAAATTCATCTTATCTGAAAACAGCACTTGCTCAGGGCGCATACGGTAAAAATATAACGGCTAAGACTTCCGAAATAGCGAAAAGCGTGAACGCAGTGCTTGCGGTTAACGGTGATTACTACGGGGCGCAGAGTTCCGGCTATGTCATCAGAAACGGAAAGCTTTACAGAAATACAGCGCTCAAAAATCAGGAGGATCTGGTCATATATAAGGACGGATCATTCGGAATAATAAATGAGAGCAATGTGACTGCGGAAACGCTTATAAGTAAAGGCGCCGTACAGACGCTCTCCTTCGGACCTGCGCTGGTGCAGAACGGAAAGATTTCTGTAAGCAAAAACGAAGAGGTAGGTCAGGCGAAGGCCAGCAACCCTCGTACGGCGATCGGTATAATCGGTGAAAATCATTATGTTTTCGTCGTTTCGGACGGAAGGACAGATGAAAGTACAGGACTGTCGCTTTATGAGCTGGCGGAGTTCATGGATGGCCTGGGCGTTAAAACGGCTTACAACCTGGACGGAGGCGGATCGTCGACAATGTATTTCAACGGTAAAGTTGTGAACAATCCGACAACAGGAGGCAGCACTACAAAAGAAAGGAGCGTGAGTGACATTGTTTACATCGGCAGGTAAAAAAGAAATATATACGACATATGCAGCTGATTCGCGGACAGCTTCGCTCAAGGAAAATACAGTAATGGATACAGCGTATTATCTGAAATGTTCGCTTATTTATCTGATAATTGCTGTTATCATCGGAATCGCGGGAGCGGTATACGAACATTTCAGCTTCGGAGTTTATTCAAACTTTATGATATACGCTTTTGCAGTACCACTGCTCGGCGGAACACTTCCGTATCTGATCAGCGCTGTCAGATCATTCAGTCCGGAAAAAAGAAGTGCAATTAAATCTCCGATCGGCAATGAATACTGTTCGGAAAATCTCCGTACCGTAATCAGTGTAAATCAGTGCTGGACATATCATGCAGCGATAGCGACACTGACAGCCGGAAGCATAATGCAGGGCATACTGGCGATCTGCGGCAGGCCTAACGGCCTTGTGATCGTCTACCCGATCACAGCAGCTGCGCTGCTCGCCGCAGCCGCCGCTTCCGCACACACCCAAAAGAAAAAAACCGTAATTAAACCCGGATCGGAATCACTGATTAACTCCGAATCAAAAGCAATGATTAAACCCGGACCAGAAGAACTGATTAAATCCGGATCGAAAACACTAATTAACCCTGTTTCAGATAAACTTTCTGGAGAGAATAATTGCGGAGGCAAAACCGACAAGTATGCCGGCAGCAATGCCGCTGAACAATAGGACAGGGAAATAAAAGAATATGCGCAGATCTTCAATCAGGGCGGCTGCAACAAGCAGCTGCCCCAGATTATGCAAAACACCTGCAGCCATGCTTACGCCTATGACCGAAAACAGACCGGTCTTTTTTAATACTATCATTCCGGCCAGACTCAGCGCGGCACCCGCAAGAGAATACAGCATTCCGAATAGACCGCTGAAGAGCAGACCGGCAATGATTATGCGGATGACATTTACCGCTGCGGCCTCTTTAGCCCCGAATCGGTAAAGGGCAATTACGGTAACGATATTGGCTATACCGAGCTTTACCCCCGGGATACCCGGATTATAAGGAATAACAGCTTCGACATACGAAAAAATCAGGGCAAGCGATGCCAGCAACGCGACCCTTGCAACGAAGCTGGCAGAACTGGCGCGTCCGGTATTATTGCGCATCTGATCATTCTGCCTGGTATTCAATGACGGATGAGATGATTTGCTTCCTTTATTAATTGGATTTCCGGGATTCTGATTCCTGTTTTCAGGATCACGATGTGACTGTGTCATATCCTTCTCCTTCCCCGGAATCATCGGATCTGTCTTCTTTATAATCCGTATCTTTATCTGAGCCGTCATTCTTATCGCTGCCTTCGCTGCCTGAGTCTATCCTTACAACAAGCCTGTTAGGGAGGCAGACTATGCTTTCGCCCGAACGTGAGACAGGACTGTGCTTCACACAAACCTGATTTTTGCATGAAGCCTCAATGACCGAAACCTTCCCATCCTTTATCTCTACGATATTATAGTAATCATATTTTGAAGATGCATGTGCGGCATTTCCTGCACCGGCTTCATCGTTTCTGCCCAAAGTCTTTTCACTTCCGGCGTCCGGCGCATCTATCCGTCCCTGCTTAGGCGCCGGCACTATAATTGTGCGATCCTCCGCAAGAGAGTATGTCGCGTAAAGATCTCCGCCCGACTCGATAATAACCTTATCGCCGGCACTGTCTCCACGCAAAGCAAGCGCGGCCGAAGCGGCTAGCCCCACCGCGACCAGCACAAAAAACAATATTATATCTGCTTTGCGAATGTATTTTTTCATATCATCTCAGAACATTCCATCGTAGCTGTGTCGTTAATATCGATCACACTCCATCGGTGCCGTACTCAACCAGGAGCAAAGTCGCTTGATTGGAGCGAGCGACGCCGTCAACAGACACCGGGAGCTTCAGCTCCTGAGAGCATCAGTGGGGGATTGTTACCCACCACTGATGGTCGAAAACGGAACCCGCCGCCTAAGAGGCGGGGGACATCCGGTGTCTGTTATTATAGCACATATTCTCTCTTTCGCTTGCGTATGCTGCTCACCGCGGATAGAATAAGTTGTCGGGATCGTAATTCAGCTATCGACCCGGATCGCAGGATGAATCAGAACGCGATAGAAAATACCGAATTAAGAAAGATACACAGTATGATAACCGATAAAATTTATAAGAAAACTTACATGCAGACCAATCAGCACTCCAATCAAAAGAAGCACTATTTACCGGGTCGCAGTTCGGGATATGATCTGCGCAAACAGAAGCAGACTGCATATCCGGCGTTCGTTTTTTTGTGCGTTCTTATGATGGCTGCCGTGCTCAGCGGCTGCGGAGCTGGTTTCCCCGGAGCTTCAGCTTCTGCGGAACCGGTAACGGGTGAAAACTATTATCTCGATACGATATGTACTGTTTCTATTTTTGAAATGGCGGATGCAGAGGGTATATCCGTTCCCGCATCAGAGATGAAAGAAGAAGCGGACACGGCGATAAGCGCGGCGTTTGAACTGTGCGCGGAGATGGACAAAAAGCTCAGCCGCACAAATGAATCTTCCGAAATAAGCAAAGTAAATAATTCGGACGGCGAATGGACTGAGGTCAGCGACGATACGGCGGAGCTTGTCGGATCCGGCATTGAATATTCGAAGCTTGCAGACGGTCGTTTCGACATCACAATAGGCGGGGTCACCGATCTGTGGGATTTTCACGCTGATCCTGAGAATGCGAAGCTGCCGGATAAACATAAACTGGCTGAAGCATTGAAACATGTTGATTATAATAATATTGAGATTGATAGCAATATGTTACGATTGGACGATCCAAAGACCAAAATAGATCTCGGTGCGATCGCAAAAGGATATATCGGAGACCGCATGACGGAGGTCCTCGAGGACAGGGGCGTTACATCCGGCATCGTTAATCTCGGCGGAAATGTGATTTGCATTGGCGGCAAAACAGCAGACGATGATTTCACAGTCGGAGTAGAAGCGCCCTTCAGCGACAGGACGGAGATCGTGGGGAAAGTGAAATGCCGCAACAAGACGCTGGTGACATCGGGAGTATATGAACGCAAGATCGAGGTAGGCGGCAAACTTTATCATCACATACTTGATCCTGAAACCGGATACTCGGTAAAAACTGATCTGGATGCTGTCACTCTGATAGCAGACAAAGGCAGATCGATGGATATAGATGCAATGAGTACTATCTGCCTGATAAAAGGGTATAATGAGGCAAAGGAATTCATCGAAGAGACAGATGGGGTCGAAGCAGTCTTCATAAAGCATGACGGCAGTATAGATAAAACGGACGGAGCAAGCTTTGAGGCAGAGTGAGGCGGCAATCATCGTTCTGTTAATATATAATTTGTGTTGACTTATTCAGAGATATATCGGATTATTTTATCAGGAATACATATATTAATAATCTAACTGCGGTTAACTGAGGAGGGTATATATGCTGAAGAGATTAATTTCACTGACATTGTGCTTCATGCTGATAATGCCGGCAGTAATGGCTGCGCCGGTCGATGTTCAGGCTGCGGTTTCATCGGACGATACGAGCACGATTAAATCTGCAGAGTACCTGTTCGGCAGGTCTTTCGAGGTCTCTTATTACAGCGATGAATTGTTCAAAGGCGATTCGCATGACTATAATGCTGAACTTGCGACCCAGTCGTATATTATCTGCAACAGAACTTACAATCTGAAAAATGCCGGTTCACCTGAAGAGTATTCGAAGGGGCTGCAGTCATATCTCGAGGATAAGGGCTTTACGGATTTTGATGCAAATGAGGACTACAAAAGGCCTACAGATGAAGAGTCTTCTGCTGTCGCCTGCGCTCACAAGACAATAATCGATAATGGCAGGAAATATACTCTGCTTGCCGTGATCCCGAGGAGCGGGACGAGCGGTGTCGAATATCTAAGGAACATGACGCAGGGAAATTTCAAAAATGATACAGGCGATTTCGCCGGCTACAGAGACAGCAGCCAAAAAGTTATCGATTTCGCCGGAGAGTATGTAAAAAAATACGGTATCAGCGGTGATATCAAGGTCTGGACAACGGGGTACAGCGGCGGTGCCGGCACGGATAATCTGTTTGCGGCTGCTCTTCTCAGAGATACTGCTGCGGTGCTGGGAAACAATGTCAGACTTGATCCTTCAAATTTTTATTGCTATGAATTTTCACCTATGAGAGTCGCAACGGTTACGGGCGACTACAAGGACAAAAGATACGAATACATACACAACGTATTTGATCCGGCAGATCTGCTGGCAAATTTCCCTGTCTATTCGTTTGATTCATACGGTGTTAATTACTATTTGCCGGAACACGGGAATAAAGCCCGGATGCTTGAACTTCTGAAGATATATAACTCTGAAAAATACAATGATTATCTTGAGAATGATCCTGATTACTTTACACCGTACAAAATAGATATTAAGGAACTTCTGAAGGGCAATCTTGCAATGGTTCCTGACAGCAATTCGTATCTTCCGAAGGAGCAGAAGGCATACCTGTATTCCTGCATAACCAATATGGAGCAGTTCCTGGCCAGATGGGGAGAGGGAAGCAGCCGTGAGGGCTATTACAGAGAATATCAGGGACCTGTAAAACGCATGGTTTACTATCTTGTCCACAACGGAGCGAACAATGTCCATCTTGATGTAATAATGGATGCGCTCACAGGAACAAAGACATCTGTTCCGCTTCTTCTGTCGATGTATACGACATATGTGCTTGATAAGAATATTAACAGCGGCAGCGAGAATATAGATTTTCTGATAGAAGATTCGTTTACTAAACTGTCTGCGCTTGTTGAAGATGATAACGGAAATCCTAAAGGCACACGCGCGAGAAAACTTCTTTACAAAGCGTTCAGGGATGCCTTCTTTGAGAGAGTCAGTGACTCCGAGAGCGTTAGATATGAACTGAAGAAACCGACGGACGCTGCCAGCCGGAGCCGCATACTTAATAACATGAAGCTTCTTACGGCAAAGCTGTATTCGGAGTCGCTGAGAGAAGCCATGACGAAAGCGGGTGCCGAGCAGGAGTGGATAGACAAGCTCACTACAGAAGAAGACAGCCGTGCTATGTCGATAATTATAGCTGTACTGCTTCTCGGAAACAGCGAGCAGAGTGATAGAATAGCTCCGTTGAATTCGGCCAATGAACAGCTCAAACAGATGGCAACATTTATAAATAATATCGACAGATTCCTTGGACCGCATTTTTTCGACAAGATGATATCCTGGCTCAGATCCGGAGATCCTAAATACGATGATTATGCACCGCTGACAGCAGCGCAGAGTGCAGGTATCAGGAGAGTGTATATAAATGCCCGTGCCGGCGTTAAGGTGCGCGGCACTGTAGAGGACGCAGCAGGAAATACTCTGGCGAAATTCGCTGACGGCAGGATCGTCTCAAGATCTGACGACTGGATCGGATATACCACGAGTGACAAAGGCGGATGGCTCAGACTGCCTCTGGACGAAACATATAAAGTGCGCATAGATCCGGGCAGTGCATCTGTCAGCGTAAGGGTTGCGGAATATTCGGCAACTGATCTCAGAGAAATGAGAGAGGTAAAATTCAGCGGACAGAAGGGCGGCGGTATTTTGACACTGCCTGCCGTAGAGCCTTCGGGAGAAGAGTACAGCCTGCCTTCGGCTGTCAGATACAGCATGAGCATAAAAGAAAAGACCTGCTCATCTGTGCCTGAGGTAAAATCACTCTCCGTAAAATCCGGAAAGAAATCCCTTACGGCTAAATGGAAGAAACTCACTGCCTCGCAGCGCAGCAAGGTCAGCAATATTGAACTACGCTGCAGTACGGTCAGGTCATTCAAAGCATCAAAGACCGTGATCAATGAACTTGCGAATACAAGGACTGCGCTGAAGCTCAGTAAGCTCAAAAAAGGAAAGACATACTACATCAAGGTCCGTAATATCAGATATAAAGACGGAATCAAATACGTTTCTAAATGGTCGTCTGTAAAGAAAGTCAGGGTAAAGTGAGCCCAAATCAATGCTTATGAACGGCTTCCCGCTATAAGACTTGAAGCGGGAAGCCGAATCGGGCAAAGCGCGGACATTTACGGGCCTTGTCGAAAAAAGAAAGAAACAGTACAATTAAACAGACAGGCACATATCTGTTTACTCAGGAATGCGCGATACAAAACAGCAATCATCGTGGGGTTCGGCAGAATGAGCACTGTCTTTTTTACTGTTTCAAATTCAGGTAATGCGGCAATGCCGCTGCATCACATCTTAGGGTAGATGGGATCAGCATATGGAAGGAGAATTTAAATGTATAATTGAAATACTCAGCAAATATACGTAAGAAAGCATTACAGCCGAATCAGCTTTTGCAGATGACCTCATGCTCACTTCTCTCGATGTCATTTCGATAATCGGGGACATAGAAGATGAGTTCGATATAGAAGATATAGAAATATCCGATGAGGATGTTCTGGGTATGATTACTGTCGGAAATCCTGTGAATTATCCGGAAAATCATGCAAGATAAATCATAGAATACGCACAGAGGTAAGCTTTATCTATTTTTGTTCAAAAATAGATATTGTTATGCTAAAATTACTGCGTAAAATCAACTTTTGCGGCCGATAAGTCAGCTGATAAATAAATGATATCAATATCACATTATCAGGATACCGGGATCATATGGCAGCTCTGTGTAAAGAGCTGTGTTGTGCTATAACAATTATACGCATACACCTGTGCATACTGTCTGAAGTTCGCGTTATGTCAGATGAGATCATCATATTAACTGAGAAGATAAGTTAAAAGTTGAATCTTTACTACGAGCAGAATCTTAGGCAGCCGCACAACGTTTGCAGATGACCTCATGCTCACTTCTCTTGATGTCATTTCGATAATCGGCGACATAGAAGATGAGTTCGACATAGAAATATCTGATGAGGATGTTTTGGGTATGATTACTGTCGGGGACCTTGTGAAGTATCTGGAAAACCACGCGGGGTAGATCATAAATGACGCACAAAGATAAAGGATATCCATATTATGATATACCGGATCTGCGGACGCTGCGCGAGCTGGTGCAGAACGGTAAGGATCGCGGAGCGGATGTTACGGCCCTTTACAGAGGCCGCAAGAACGACATTCCGCTGACATTCGAAGAAGTCAGTGATCTTGTGCGCGGTGCAGGCGAATTCCTGCTCGATCAGGGCTTCAGTGGTGCCAATATAGCTCTGATAGGAGAAAACTCTACGGAGTGGATCCTGAGCTTTCTTGCGGTTATGAACAGCGGTAATGTCGCTGTACCTTGGACCGGGGATTAAAGGTCGATGAGATCACGGATCTGGCGGTGCACTGTGAATGCAGAGCTGTATTTTATTCCGACAAATGCAGCGGCGTTACAGATGAATTGAAGAAATGCAGTGATCTGAGCGGCGTCAGATATTACATGATAGATGATATTTACGTATATGCAGAGCGCGGAAAGACACTGCTGGAGTCCGGACACAATGTCTATGACGAAATCGACATCACAGAAGATGACCTTGCGAGTATAGTCTATACCTCCGGCACATCGGGAAAAATGAAAGGCGTTATGCTCACGCACGGCAACCTGACAAGTGATGTGGTTGCAACCGGAAGGTGCGCCGGCGGTGAGAGTACGCAGCTCCTGCTGCCGCTGCATCATACTTTCGCATGGGCTTCGGCGGTGCTTATGATTTTTATATATATTACAGATCTGCACATCAGCGGCAATCTGCGGCACATAGTCAAAGACCTGCAGCACAACAGACCTCAGAATGTCTCGACTGTACCGATGATGGCTGAAATGCTGTATAACAGTATCTGGAGCAATGCCCGAAGAGCAGGCATGACCGGCAAGCTCAAGCGGACAATGTTCATGAGTGATGTTCTCATGAAACTTGGCGTTGACCGGAGACGGCAGATATTCAGGAATATCCATGAAAATTTCGGAGGGAGGCTCGAGCTCATGATATGCGGCGGGGCAGCTCTTGATGCCGCCGTGCAGAGGGGCCTTTATTCCCTGGGTATAAATGTAATCTGCGGCTATGGCATAACAGAGTGTTCGCCTGTCGTTTCGGTAAACCGCAACAATGAATTTCGATTCGGCAGTGTAGGCAAACCGCTCCCGTGCAACAGAGTTAAGATCGCAGATCCCGACCGGCGCGGCATAGGTGAGATCTGCGTTGCCGGAAGCAATGTGATGAAGGGGTACTACAAGGATCCTGAAGCGACAGCTGAGGCGTTCGACGGTGAATGGTTCAGGACAGGAGACTACGGCAGACTCGATGCTGACGGATTCCTGTACATAACCGGACGCAAGAAAAACCTTATAATCCTGGCAAACGGTGAGAACGTTATGCCGGAGGAGCTTGAACAGAAACTGAAGGAACTTGAGTATGTAAAGGATGTCGTCTGTTATGAGGAAAACGGAAAGATAACAGCGGAATTCTATCTTGACGAGGAGAATTTCTCTGACGCCCGCATACGCCTGGAAGAGGATATAAAGAAATTCAACCGCAGCATGCCTAAGCATAAGAATATAGGCAATACTAAGATACGTGACATACCGTTCGAAAAGACATCGACTATGAAGATAAAGCGATATCTTCTCAAGCAGGACAAATCAAAAGCAAAATAGTATTTGGAAGGTAAAAGGCATAATTATGAAAGATAATTATACATTATTGTAAAAAGGGGTTAATGCTGCTCTCCTTTGGTCGGGCCATATTCTTGGAAAAGCCTTCCGCAAACAGTATCTTCATATCAGCAAAAATGCGTCGGACTACAGCGACAGGACTCTTAAAAAAATAATCAGGAAAAATAAAGATACGGAATACGGCAGGATACACCGCTTTGATGAAATTAAATCAGTGCGTGACTATCAGGACATGGTTCCGCTGACGAATTATGAAGATTTCAGACCATACATCGACAGAATGGTCACCAACGGAGAGAGAAATCTGATAACGAACAAAAATATCAGGTATTTTTCTCTGACGAGCGGTACCGTAAGCGGAAGAAAGCTTATCCCGACAGCCGTGTTTCTCATGCATTTCAAGTCTATTGTAATGCTGGCGGACGATCTGTACGCGGCTATGAAAAAACGCGGGTTAAAGCGCCGTTACGGCAAAGGCTTTATTTCTTCGGAATTCCCGGTGACGAATGAAAGGGATAAAAGCGGCAAAAAGATCAAAATAGGCGTTGTTACGACATACTCGATAGGAAAGATCAAAAGTCTTATTCCATGTCTTCTGGCTCAGCCTGCGGACACTATTATTAATGAAGAGATAGGAGATATGAGGTATATCAAGTCGAGATATGCTCTGCAGGATCCCGATCTCATATTCATCGGCGGCTTTTTCATGACTGCGATGGTGGACTATGTAAATTACATACTCCGCAATAAGGACCTCCTGATCCATGATATAGAAACCGGAAAGATCAATCCTTCGGTCGATATATCGGAGAGGCTGCGCCGCAAGCTCGAAAAAGATCTTAAACCGGATCCTGTAAGGGCGGCGGAGCTGAGAGAGATACTGGATCATCCTGACGATGGACCGCTTGTAAGCCGCATATGGAAGGATCTGTGCATGATTGCCGCGATCGGAACAGGGGATTTCCTCCAGTTCACAGAAACGATGAGGTCACTCGTCGATGATAAGGTCTCTTTTGAATTTATGCAGTATGCGTCCTCTGAAAACATGTTCGGCGCAGTTATGAGACTTGACGACATGAGCGTGCTGCTCTTCCCGGACGGCGGTTTTTACGAATTCATACCGGTAGGGGAGGACGGATACGGCAGTGACGAGGTCGATAGTGACGGGAATGCTGAACTGAAGCAGCGTCCTCTGCTGCTGAACGAGCTGGAGCAGGGACATCTTTATGAGATGGTCTTAACCAACAAGACGGGACTTTACCGCTACATGATCAGGGATGTGGTCAGAGTAACCGGATATGAAAATGAACTTCCGTATCTTGAATTCGCCTACAGGGCCAACCATGTATGCAATATCTGCAATACGCATCTGACCGGCGATCACCTGAAGGCGGTCATAGAATGCCTTGAGGAGCGTATCGGAGCGCATATTGAAGACTACAGCATTTACTCCGACCTGACAGAGAAACCGCCTATACCTGAGATCTTTTATGAGACATTACATCCGACGGGCTGTGAGGACGAAGAGGAACTGAGAAAATTCATTGACGAAAAGCTGCGGGAAATTTGCTGGGATTATGAATTCTACCGGGCAAACAACAAGATAGGACTTGTCAGACTTACTGAGGTCAGACCGGGAACCTATATGGAGTACAGGGATAAGCAGCTCAGAGAGGGCAATGTATCCCGCAACCAGCTCAAGGCTCTTCGCATCATTGCAAACGGAGAACAATACGAATACTTCAGATCGCGCAGGGTGGGATCTGACCGGAGTGCTGATGCGGTAAAATGCATCGAAGCTGACAAAAACACAGAAGCGGATAATTGAATCGATCCAGATAAAACCGCCGGGCCGGCAAAAGCAGCGATGCAAAAAACCGTGAACGGCAGTTAATAAAGATAATGGGAAGGTGAACAGAAAGATGACAGAAGAAATCAGGACGTATAATTTGACGGAAATGCAGATGTATATGTACGGCGGACACAGGCTCGGCCTCGGGCAGGCATGTCTGCTGTGCGGAAGTGCGATAGTTGAAGGAGAATGTGATATTTCGGAGATGCAGCGCGCTGCAAACGAGATCGTCCGCATAAACGACAGTCTGCGCACACGTATTACGGAAGAGAACGGCAAACCGGTGCAGAGGTTCATACCTTTCAGGGAAAGAGAATTCGAGGTCCTGCATTTCAACAGCTTTGAAGAGCTTGACCGATACGGAGAAAAATACGGACAGGAGGTTCTTGAAATCGATGATGAGCACGATCTCTTCGAATTGAAGCTTGTCAAAATGCCGGGAGCTTACGGTGCGATACTCAAGATACATCATATTATCTCAGATGCGTGGACTGTTATGCTGATCGGCAACCAGTTCTTCAGGATACTGAAGGGCGAAACAGTTGAGGCATACAGCTTTGGTGAACATGTTGAAAGTGAAGCCGCTTTTAAGAGCACTAAGCGTTTCGAAAAGGGAAAAGCATTTTTCAGAGAAGAAAAGGCAAGGCTGAATGAAAAGACTCTTCTCTCCAAAAAACCTCTCATTTCGAAAAAAGGCAAGAGCATCGAATATGAATTCAGCGAAGAAGAGACCGCTGAGATAAGAGACTACATAAAAAATCACAATGTGACCGGCTACGATATTTTTTCGGCGGCAACCGCGATATGGATGAGCCGTGAACTCCGCAGAGATCTGTTTTATGTAGGCTCCGTAGTGCTGAACCGAACCGGGATACGCGAAAAAAACAGCACAGGAATGTATGTAAACAGTACACCTATACTGCTAGAGTGCGATATGGATGCATCGTTTGCCGATAATACCGCTTCTGTAAGCAGATCCATGCTTGCAAGCCTCAGACATGAAAAATCCGGAGCGACTGAATTCGGACTCAGGGAAATGCCTT
Organism: uncultured Eubacteriales bacterium; assembly: GCA_902774265.1. Lineage (GTDB taxonomy): Bacteria > Bacillota > Clostridia > Peptostreptococcales > Anaerovoracaceae > Crickella. Next base: position 3,635 of record CACYHR010000012.1, on the reverse strand, counting down.
ACGATGTATGGATAAGCTACGAGGCTGCAAGGCTTGATGCGGCTCCTGACGCGAGATGTCAGATGTATTACTGCGGTGCGCACGGTGTTGTAATGATATTTACGCTTGTTGACAGAGGAACCGGTAATCTGCGTATACGCTATGGATATAATGTCAAATATCCGGATAAATCAGCGAACAGGATGCTGACGGAGGTGCCGCGCATACTGCTTGAGGGTATCAGAGATGACAGCATTTCAGCAGGAGAGATACTGAACAGGATAGACGGGGAAAACGAGAGCTCAAACAAATCAAAGCTGTCGTTCAGAAATATACTTAAGAAGAAATAAAAAATGGACAGATTTTACGGCTGGGTGATCAGATACAGAATAGTGATTATGACAGCTTTTGTTGCAGCGGCTGCTGTCTGCGCCGTACTCGCAACAAAGGTTTATGTTGATTATGACATAATGAACTATCTGCCTCCTGATTCACCGTCAACTACATCGCTCAAAGTAATGACCGAAGAATTCGGAGAGAACATCCCTAACTGCCGTGTAGTCATAAGAGATGCAGACAGAAAGACTGCACTTGAGTACAAAAGGAAGTTAGAGGCTGTCGACGGCGTTGTTGCCGTCACCTGGCTCGATTCCATGATCCCTCTGAATATGCCGCTTGATATGTATCCCGACAGCCTGCGGGAAACGTACTATAAGGATGGAAATGCGGCATTTTTGCTTACTGTGGACGCAGAAAAGCAGATACAGACCATACCTGAGATATATGATCTCATAGGGGAGGACAATATGATGTCCGGCAATGCGGTAATGACAGTTGTTGCCACCATCAATACTGTCAAAGAGGTCCTGATAATAACTCTTATTTCCGTTGTTTTCCTCTTTTTCATACTGATAATCACAACGACATCATGGGTAGAGCCTGTTGTTGTAATGATCGGACTCGGTATTGCGGTAGTGCTGAATGCAGGTACGAATCTGATATTCGGCAAGATATCATTTGTTACCAATTCCTCGGGAATGATACTGCAGATGGCGGTAGCTCTCGACTATTCGGTTTTTCTGATACACAGATTCAACGAATGCAGGCAGCATGCAGAGGCCGAAGAAGCAATGAAAGAGGCTCTCAAGCTGTCCACATCTTCCATATTATCCAGCGGACTTACGACGGTAATCGGATTTATCGCTCTTGCGACCATGCGGTTCCTGATCGGTGCAGATCTGGGCCTCGCACTTTCAAAGGGAGTTGCCATAAGCCTGTTTACCTCGCTGGTATTCATGCCGGGTCTGATTCTGTATACATACAAATGGATGGAAAAAACGCGGCATAGAAAATTTGTTCCGTCTTTCGAAAAGCTGGGAAAACTGGTGTGCAGGGTTACACTGCCTCTGATGATAGTGTTCGTTATTGCTATCGTCCCTTCGTTTCTGGGAAGCATCAACAATAACTATCTCTACGGTTCGTCGAAGATCTACGGAACGGATACACGCTGCGGAAGCGATTCCGAAAAGATACTTGAAATATTCGGATACAATGATTCTTATGTGATCATGGTGCCGCGGGGCGACAATGGAAATGAGCATGCATTTGTAAGAGAACTTAAAAAATTCCCTGAAATCAAATCAGTAATAGCGCCTGTTGATGTGATCGGAGAAGCGCTGCCGTTTGAAGCTCTGCCGGATGCACTGACGAGCCAGCTGCAGTCGGATGAATATGACAGACTCGTCCTGTCGGTCGCGCTGCCCGTTGAAAGTGAAGAGACATTTGCGTTTGTGCAGAATGTCTATGATACTGCGGAGAAGTATTATCCCGGAGAATATTATATGGTGGGGCAGGGAGTCAATGTCTATGATTTGAAGAATGTGATCACATCCGACAATATCACGGTAAACCTTGTCGCTATACTGTCCGTCTTCATAGTTTTGCTGCTTACTATGAGAAATCTGCTGCTGCCGTTTATTCTCGTGCTGACGATAGAAACGGCTATCTGGTTCAATATGTCGATTTCGGTGATAACGGGCACACCGCTTTTCTACATGGCTTATCTGATCGTCAGTTCGGTACAGCTCGGCGCAACGGTCGATTATGCCATATTGTTCACACAGAGGTACAGAGAGAACCGCCTTACGCTGGGACTGTATCCTAAAGACTGTGTCGTGCAGACAATATCCGACACGGCCGTGTCCATACTGACTTCGGCGACGGCCGTATCAGTTATGGGATTTTTGCTCGGTATATTCTCGAGTCAGAGAATAATAGCGCAGATCGGTATGCTGCTCGGGCGCGGAACTCTCTGCTCACTCTTTGCTGTCCTGTTCATACTTCCTGGATTTCTGATGACATTCGACAGATTCATTGTACACTCATTCAGCTTCAGACGCAGGCAGTACGATTCGGAGAACAGCATGACTGACAGATAAAAAATACAATTCTGACGATGCCCTTTGGAATGAGCTTAGGGTTTAAAACGGCAAAAGCCGGAGCCTTATCTGCGACTCCTGATTTAGGTCAGTTCAGGGCAGAAAGGATAAGTATATAGAAGGAGATTAATAAATGCATAATTTGTATGGCGAGCAGGGGTTCTTTTATTTCACGGATAAAACAGGTGCCGGTCAGTGTGCGCTCCTTACAGGGAGTGTTATAATACCGCGTCAGATACCGGTTGCCGAGCTGCAGGCTGCAGCTAACGAGCTGGTTCGCATCCATAATCAGCTGCGCGGGTGCGTTTCGTTGAAAAAAATTAATTAAGGAGAAAAAAGATGTTTAATAAAGTAACGGAGATACTCAGCAAATATACAGAAAAAGAGGAAATCACAAACGAATCAACGTTCGCAGATGATCTGCTGCTAACTTCGCTTGATGTCATTTCGATAATCGGAGAGATAGAGGATGAGTTTGATATAGAGATAACCGATGATGATGTTCTGAAAATGATCACTGTCGGAGACCTTGTGGAATATATTGAGAACCATGCAGAGTAGATTATAACAGACACCGGATGTGCGGGTTCCATTTTCGACCATCAGTGGTGGGTAACAATCCCCCACTGATGCTCTCAGGAGCTGAAGCTCCCGGTGTCTGTAAATGCTTCCTCCGGATCAAACGGCGCTGCCAGCTCCATTTCGGCGAGCCTGTTGGAGTTTTCTCCTGTACATGCCGTCACATACTGACAGTATATACTGTGATGTGATGAGACCATGATGCAACCTGGAATAGAGTTGAAGCGGCCCCGCTGAACACGTCATATGATGATATGCAGATTCTTTAGCTTATATCAATACAGACATCGCTGAATTATTACAAGTAATCAGCTTAATGAAAAATAAAGTGATATTGCTTGCAAAATGACAGCAAATAAGCTAATATAATAACCGTCGTGCGCTGTTGTAGCTCAGTCGGTAGAGCGCATCCTTGGTAAGGATGAGGTCGGCAGTTCAAGTCTGCTCAACAGCTCCAGCGTTAAATCGCACAGGGACAGGGACGCTTGTCCCTAAATTTTTTAGAAGAATAACGTTATTTTTTTAGGAGGAGATGCAATTATGGCTAAGCAGAAATACGAGAGAACCAAGCCGCATATCAACATCGGAACAATCGGACACGTTGACCACGGCAAGACAACTCTTACAGCAGCAATCACA
>CACYHR010000011.1:43612-89402 GCA_902774265.1 uncultured Eubacteriales bacterium | reverse complement strand
TCGGAAGCATTGATCTCCGGAGGCTGAGCTCCTCCGATAAGTACGGCGTCGCTCGCTCCAATCAAGCGAGCTTGTTGGAGCTTTGCTCCTGGTTGAACATATAATCATAATGCCCTGCCTATTTATCAGCATACAGTGCTTTAGGCTCAGCCGTAGCTGTTACAGGCAGAATGGCCCGGACCGAAGAATCATCCACGGTAACGGTGTATTTCTTGTGTATCAGGCAGTTGACGGGATCCTCTGTCCCGAGCACTACCGCAAGACGGTGACCCGGAACTACAGTATACCTGGCCGCGTTCATATAAACATGATAAGCATGAGCTTCGCCTGTCTTAAGCTCAACTGAATCAGCCGATGTCTCCGGCTCATAAGCCGAATCCGGGTTGCAGAGATCTATATAAGCGCGTGTTATAACATTCCAGTTCCTGTGCTGAGTCTCAAATTCCCTTACATCCAGAGCATCAATGCCTCCGCCCATCGGCAGACCGCCCTCGTTTATGTTTCTGACAGGAACGACATTTCTCTCTGCATCGGTCGTCTGTATCGAATCAAACTCCTCTTCAGCGATATCGCAGAGCAGCACCGTCATCTTGACGTCATCCATTTTTCCGGCGGATGTTCCGAGCGCAAAGCTCAATTTGTCGGCGTCGTTTACATTCTCACCTTCAAAAGCTGCAGCGGCATCGCCTGATTCGAGCGCAGCGCTGAAATCGACACAAACCGTGCCTTGTATCGTTACTGATTCATCGAGATGCTGCGTCATGTAGCGTCTGTTCATGCATCCGGAAGCAGTGCTCATCTTTTCGTCGAAATTATTCTGATCTATGCCGGCTGCAGCCCAGTCTGTGTTAAGAGAACTGACTCCCTCGGAAACACTGCCGAGCGCGAGAGCGATCCCTGTCTCCCATGAATCCGCTTTTTCCCATACGTCCTGTTCGATATTGCTCTGAACGAGAACAGCAGGCATATCCTCTGCGCCGTTATCTATTCCGCACAGCCAGTGACTGATCCAGCGGTTTACTATATCATCATAATACTGTCCTTCAATGAGTATGCCGTATCCCTTGTTCGGCATTGTCGGCGTGATGTGCGGTCCCTGATGTATCATCAGCTTTACATTCTGTCCGGCCTGTCTGAAGGATTTATACATCATTTCGAACTGCTTGGTAGAAACGTTTTCGTCGTGAAGTCCGTGCACTATCAGAGCAGAGCATCTGATGCCGTCTGCCTGCAGTGTGTAGTTGCCCTCCTTCCAGAAATCACTGTAGTCGCAGCCGCTTTTGAGCTGTTCAAGGCTCAGCTGATGGTGGAATGCGTCAAGCTCTGCGCGTTGCTCATCACTCAGCTGCGGATCGCTGTATCTGCTGGTGCAGTAGTAAGAAAGGAAGCTCATGAGCATTTCCTTTGGCCAGTAGCGCTGTGCTCCCTGCTGATTGAGGAAGCTGTACCAGTCAGAGATGCCCGCTACAGGGATGATCGTCTCAAGTCCTGCAACCCCGGTAACCGCAACGGCAAAAGGCATAGTTCCCGCATATGAGCGTCCTGTCATAGCGACTTTGCCGTTTGACCAGTCTGCACGGGTCGCAACAGTACGAGTTCTGTCCGTATATGCTGTGCGGTCTCCGTGAAGCCACTCGACCACACATCTGAACGCATCTCTCTCATATGATGATCCGACCAGTTCAAATCCGTCCGAGCCGAGTGATCCGAATCCCGCGCTCACAACTACGGCAAATCCTCTGACGAGATAATAATTAAAATTATCCAGGTTCTCATAGCAGTAAGAACCTTCAGACCCCTTATCCTCAAAGTACCATTCAACCGGATCGGCCTTCATGGCCGCATCAATTGCGCTTATGTATTCCGAAGGATCACCATGAGCTGCCTTACGGTACAGAGATGAAAAATCGAATGCAGGAGTATCTGCATCCTCAGCTTCCTTCATATGCTCATACCCATCCGCATTTACTCCGGCACAGTAAGGACGGGCCTCAAAAACGGTCGCAGCCTTGTAATGGCCTTCTGCAGCGCTGCGCGGAACCTGTATTAACGCCTTTACAAGATCACATTTACCATCGCCGTCGGCATCATAATCCGACTCTACATAAACGCAGTAACGTACAACTGCAGAATTCACGGCGTCATAAGCCTCTCCGCTTTTGCCGTCCGTAAATGGGAAAACAGGCTGCGCCAATCCATTCTCAAAAACCGGAACCTGATCATAAACACTCATTTAACTCCACTCCTCCTTAACATATCATCAATGCCTTGTAATTCATTTCAATTCATTAAATGCTAACTATTTCAGTCAGTCATTATAGCATAACAAAATCAGCGCTGTCATTTGATACGCTCCCCGAAAACACAATTTCGTTCGTACACATTATTCCACTTCATTATTTACACACCAGTTCCAGTAAGACTGGTCGTAATTAAATGTAGTTTCATATCCGCACATTTCAAGCACCATCTGTACGTATGCGGATCGGATACCGCCGGTACAGTACGTTACAACCTTGTCGGTCTTTTTTACACCTTTAGTCTCTTTAGAGTTCCGTCTTTCTGAAACAAATCCAAATATGGTACAAATACTGCACCTTTGATATGCCCGCCTTTTGCTTCACCATATTTTGTAGCTCCGTTATATTCAGCATCGGTCCTTACATCCACTACTTTATACTGATCAAAGTTCGCGGCCAGTTCAGATGTTTCCATGACATGAGTCTTGTCCAGATCATCTACGGTAACTTCACAAGGATCAGGATCGCTCGCTGCAGACTGCTTCTCTGCACCGGCATCAAACAACGCATCAATACCTCCGTCAACGATCCTGACATTCTCATAGCCTGCAGCTCTGAGTTCCCAGGCGATTCTTGCATCCTGACATTCTCATAGCCTGCAGCTCTGAGTTCCCAGGCGATTCTTGCGTCCTCGCCCCAGCCTTTAAGCGTATGTCCCAGCGTTATTATCTGCTTGCTCTTGTCAAGGCCCAGAGCTCCGAGTCTGGCTGAGAGATCTGCCGGTTCGGGAATCTTTCCCCAACTGTCATCTCCCGCGCTTCCATATTCTTCAGAACAGGTGCACATATCCTGCCATGTAGTAGCTACCGCTCCCTTCACAGTTCCTTTATCTGCTTCACCGGTGCAGTCAACAAAAATGACATCATCACTTCCTACAAGTGCCGCAGCTTCTTCAGCAGATATGATAAGATCTCCCGTGAAAGCAGCCGGCTGTTCTTCTCCAGCAGACTGCTGTACATCAGGGTTCTCTTCTGCTGCAGGCTCATTGTTTCTGCTGCAGGCAGTCATCATTGTTATCATGAGCAGACACAAAATAATTGCCAGTAGTCTTTTCCTATCCATACCAAGCCTCCTATCCATACTTTATAGTATATATATATGATAATTTGTATTGTTTTTACTGCAAATTGATATGGTCTATACATCTAAGCATATTCATAGTTCACCCCTATCACTCAATGCTGATATCCTCCATTGAGACATGCTCCCACAATCAGAGCAACAACCATTGCAGCACCAAGAACCAGTCCCAGCTTCTTGGTGCTGTTCGCACCTTTAAGATCAATCAGTTTGTTTTTCTTTTCTTCAATTATATAAAGATTGTTCAGATTCATTACATTCACATAGCGCATTTCTCCCGCCAAAGCTGCTGTCATCCGGATCCCTTCGTTTTAAAAATTCCATCAGTTCCTGCAGTCAAATAGCTTCTGTGTCCAGATCATTTATCTTCTGTCCCTGTCATATCCGCCATGATTTTCTCAGTGTTTTTGCAGAACAGCGCCAGCACCTTCTCTGCAGTACTTTTCTTATACTTTTCGTCATTATAAGTCAGCCGCAGTTCCTGCTCTCCATCCTTTTTTGTAAGAATCTGTATATTCATCAGAGCGCAGGCAGCACCTTTATTCACTATAGGTACAACTTCGCAGTCAATGTCCTCTATTCCCTTGAACTGCCTCATAGTTCCCAGTGTACGTACGCGGAAGGGATTATCAACTTCTATGGTTGTGTTATTGAATATATATGGATACATCTGGCATGCGACTCCCAGCTGGATCTGTTCTTTTGTTTCCTTCATAAGATCCTGCATTGTACTGATCTGCTCAAAAGAAACTGCGACAGGAAACTCCTTTGTCATCGGATATACGGTATCCTTAAATATCAGCTGATCTCTTCCGCTGTATGCCCAGCTGACCATGATATCATCTTTCTGTTCATATTCATGTAGCGTCATCAGGGCAGCCATTACGCCAAGTTCGTTAAGAGACAGCCCTTTTGACTCAAGGAATGTTGTAAGAACTTTCTGTTCTGCAGGGAAATCACAGGATATGCTGGCACAATGTGTAGATCTGGATTCCAGATCCGGCGTAATGCATCTGCGCCAGTCTTTCTGCCCATACTTTTCCAGCATCCTGTTCTTTGCATCTTCATATTCATCTGTATAAATCCATTTATTGGAATCCCTGGCGAACAGATATGCACGGTCCGGAGGCAGCTGTCTGCCATGATAAGCATCTGAAAGGTTCCTGATAAGGATATTCAGGGATGTTCCGTCATTAAACAGATGATTAAGATCAAGGAATACATATACATGATCCTCTGTTTCAAATATTCGGATTCGGTAGATCAGCCTGTTTATCATTGTAAACGGCTGTATCAGATCATCTTTTATCTCTTCCAGATCTTTTTCTGAAAGGTATTCTATGGTCAGCTCCGGTTCCAGGGATGTGTCATAGTGCTGTACAAAGCAGACATCCGGATCGATCCGGATCACGGACTGCAGTACAGGCTGATTATGTATTATTTCACGGAACGCATCCAGAAGCCTTTCACTGTCCACCTGATATTTCGGCATTCTCCAGAACACCGGCAAATTACAGAATGTAGACTTCGGCATAAACAGCTGGATATCCATCAGGTAAAGCTGTATTGGAATCAACGGCTGATCATGCTCCCTGGCATTGCCATCCCTGTCCTCCGCCCCCTTGATGGTATTCATTCTTTTCTGCAGGATAGCGGCTGCAGCTTTTCGTGCTGTCCTTTGCTGATACAGTAATGGCACTGTGAACAGAGGATCCCCGACAAATTCCACAACCTGTAAGGAACACAGGGAATCCCCTCCAAGCTCATAAAAGTCTTCATTCACACCGACCTGTCTGATACCGAGAATATGTTCGAAGCCATTCACGATCCGCTTCTCTGTCTCATTTGCCGGAGCTTCATATCCTGTACGAAAACTGCTGATATCAGGCTCCGGAAGGGACTTCTTATCCAGTTTGCCGTTGGGAAGCAGAGGGATCTGATCCAGACGGATAAAGAATGAAGGGATCATATAATAGGGCAGGAATTCCTTCAGCACCGTTCTTGCCCGCTCCGTGTTTATTTCTTTTTCCCCGGTATAATAAAGGGCAATAAATGAATGCTCCGGTTTTATGAAGCCCTTGGCTGCCGCCCATTTTACGCAAAGATGCTTTCTTGCCACGGATTCGATCTCGGCCGGCTCTATGCGGTTGCCGTTGATCTTTATCATATCGTCCTTTCTTCCAAGAATCACAAGATTCCCGTCCGGGAGACGTTTTGCCAGGTCACCCGTGCGGAATAATCCATTCTGCAGCGTTTCTTTCGTCTTCTCCGGAAGTCCTATATAGCCACGGAAGAAAGGCATTTCCACACAGACCTCCCCGACTTCACCATCAGGTACTTCCATGCCTTCCTCATTGATGATCAGGATCCTGATTCCTTTATAAGGAGGCTTCCCCACCGGGCATATCTCATAAGCTTTTTCAAGGGGGAACTCCGCAATTGTAAAGAAGCTTTCACTCATTACGTATACGTTAAGAAGTCTGACCTGTTCCAGGAAGATTCCATTTGCAGGTTCACTTCCTATGTAAATCATTTTTACACATGGCGGAAGGTTTCCCTTCAGCGCACGTATCATAGACGGAGAGAGAAATGACGTAGTGATCCCCTCTTCCTCGAAATAACGCCTTAATAGAACAGGGTTCTTGACCGTGTCATAAGGAAGAATAAATAAATGCGTTCCGGTTGCAATGGCAGTAACAAGGTTTTTATAAAATGCCACAAAGTTCAGGGGAGCTATGAACGCAAACCTCTCCTCCATCCGGGTTCTGTCATTCCCGTCATTGTTTCTGGTAGCCATATGAAGCTTTAAGTTCCCGTATTCATGGAGGACCCCTTTTGGGAATCCTGTCGTACCGGATGTATATACTGCAAGTGCTGCATCATGATCCTGTGCTTTCTTAAATCCTGAGAGAGGTTCTTCTGTCATTATCTCCATCCACGAGGAAATATCGATCACTGCTTTGCAGTTACAGTCTTTGCGTATAAATTCGATCCTTTCTGCTGCATATGTATCTTCCACAACGGTTACAGCTGCTCCTGCTTTCCATACTCCCATCATGGCAATCGGTATCATGATACCGCGGGGAAGGCACACCAGCACAAAATCTTCTTTCCCGATTCCCTGCTTTTTAAGCCAGGCAAAGACTTTTGCCGATAATTCATCTGTGTCCCTTCTGGTTATTCCCCGGGGATGGACTTCATCCGTCAGAAACAGCCGATTCGGTCCGGCTGTAACATTTTCCCTCCAGGCATCAAGAAAATAAGTCTGTTCTTCCAAGAAATCCATGTTCATTATAGTCTTCTCCATCTCTCTTCATCGTCTGCCATGTGCTCATCTCTTGTATATTGCTGCCATACACGACATCTGTATGTAATGTATATTATGCCAACTTCTGGAAGTATTCTCAAATAAAAACAGCCGGCACAATGCAATTATTGCCACAGGTGCCTGTTTCGAAGAATTCCTCGATATTCTTTATCAATGGCGATTTTCGCTAAAATCTGCAAAAATCGCCAAATCGTGAAAGCCTTGAATTTATAGACAGAAATAACAGGTTTTGCCACGACGAGGTCTATGGGAAAAACATAGGTCGTATCTCGAAAATCATCTGAGCGTTAATTCTTTAAGCACATCACCTACATCACCGCTTATGCAGATCGACTGTCCGGCTATCTGCTTAGGTGCATATGCTTCATTGTAATTCAGACACGCATAGACCGCATCCGGGTTGTCATATGTGAAGGTCCAGAACGGGAATTTGATTATCACAGGGGTGTTGCTGCCCACTCCCAGTTCCAGGTACAGTACATGGCCCGACTCATGTTTTTTCAGGAAGTGCGCATAGTTCGCAGATGCTTCATGCCAGCCTTCGTCTTCAACAAAGCTCATATCTGCTCTCAAGTTGGTCGTCACATTGCTCCCATCATCGGGACACTTCGGTATCAGATCAGACGATATCCTCATCACCAATCTGCGGTCCTCAGGTACACAGAACACTCCGTTCTCATCCTTTAGGAAGCCTTGAGCCTCCATCGCTTTCATTACCCACTCTTCATTGTCGTAGGTTTTCTGATTGGATGTCCTTACACTCTGGAACAGTCCATAGTCTCCCTGAGTGTAAAACAGCCTCGCCTTATCGAAACCTGCTCTCTGAAACTGATGGTCTACATTCGTCGTGATTACAAAATAGTCTTTGTCTTTTACCAGTTCAAGAAGCTGTCTGTAAACAGGCTTTGGAGCATCGATATAGCGGTTGAAGTATATATGCCTGGCCCACCACGCCCAGAATGTTTCCGCATCAGGGAACGGATAGAATCCACCGGAGTACATGTCCGTTATTCCGAACTTGCGGGCAAAATCAAAGAAGTATATGTCGAAGCGTTCCCCGCTGTATGTAAAGCCGGCTGATGTCGAGAGCCCAGCACCGGCACCGATTATGATCGCATCTGCTGTATTGATCTCTTCTCTGAGCCTGGCAATATCTGCTGCCCGGTCCCCGCTGCCATAGTAAACACCGCCGCGGAATCTGCTTACTCCTGCCGAGCCTTTTCTTATACTCTCAAGATAGCCATTCGGTTTGATATTTGTTATCAGTTTCATAGTATCACCTTCTATCCACAGTATTTAGCATAATTTCCGTTGGTTAGTTGTAACTTTATCAATTACAACGACAATATAGCACGACGCCGTTGTAACGTCAATAGTTACACCCAATTCTTCTTGTATTCTTTTTCGTGCGTTGTAATTATTGACATTACAACTTCGTTGCGTTTAATTTATAATAATCATAGGAGGCAGCTCTATGCGTTATTCATCAAGACTTACAGTCGCAGCACACATTCTTATGTGCATCAGATATTTTCATGGCAAAGAAAAATTGACATCGGACTTCCTAGCGGGAAGTGTCAATGTCAATCCTGTTGTTGTAAGAAACATTTTGGGAAAGCTGAAAAAAGCAGGACTAGTCAAAGTCGAAGCTGGTATCGGCGGCGCTTCACTTGCCCGTGATCCGGCTGATATTACTCTCCTGGATGTATTCAACGCCGTAGAAACCGATACAGACTTGTTCCATTTCCATGAGAACCCTAACCCTGAATGTCCTGTCGGACGGTCCGTACATCCAGTGCTCGGCGAACAGCTTGCCGGCGTTCAGTCAGCAATGGAGCGTCATCTTGAGTCCATCACGCTTAAAGATCTCATGAGCGGCATCAGCGAGTGATTTGTTCATGAAATCCTCTATTATTGTATTTTTTCAATAGACATACCCCTTCTGTATGCGTCGTTCTGGATAGAAAAAACTTTTTGGGCCGGGCAGACCTGGATGGAAAAAATACACGTTGTTTTGCATATTTTTGCACTAATGTATATCGTGTATAAATATGCAAAGGGCTGAAAACCAACCCTTTCATCGTTTAATTGCCATCAGAATATGTCGCCTTGTATAGCTATTAAGTCCTTTTTGTACCCATATAGTCTCTCACTCATAATTGAGCTACTTTTAACAAGTTGTTGAACTTTATCCCTATCATTTGATATTTGATTGCTGATCTCGTCATATACATTAAACATTCTGGATAGCTCTTCACTGTATTTAGTCTCAAGGTCTGAGGCAATATTGACGAATACTTGCCTAGTTTCCAGTCGCTGCTTTCTTATCTTTTCATCCTGCTCGATTTCATCTGCAGTTTCCTTAACATCCATTGCTAGACCAACAATTGACATCAGTGCTCCAATCATTTTCGCAGCGTTGCCAATATTCTTTGTAATTTTCGCTGCTTCCCATGGTTTGAACTTATATCCAAATTGTTTGCCTATTGCAAGCACCGCTTCGTGCAATTGAGATCCAGTAACATCAGATATTTTAAACATAGTATTAGTTACAGTAGTCCCTGCTTTTGTCGTGAGGCTAATAGTTTTTCCTGAAATCGTCTCAAGAATGTTTCGTACTGAATCAACTTTAGCTCTATTAATTTTTGACTGCCTGTTTTCAAATATATGGCCTTTTTCTGTGTATTCTCCCTCTACTGATTTGAAGAAATATGAAAAAGCATCACTTGATGTAACTTCGTCTATTTCTTCATTTAATTGTTCTATTCCGGTGCTGCAGAGAGATTCCAGTTTTTGGTTAATATCTTGGCATGTATTAGCAATCAACTCTTCTATGTCATTGTCAGTGCATTTTACTTTCTCTACGCCTACCTTACGTGACAGTTCATCACCATAATTAGTGATTTTACTAAGTCCACGTCTAATGATATTGTGCGCCTGAATAGATATCTGGTTTCTATGCTGATCCACCTTTTTCTCTAAGCGAGACAAAACTGCGAGGTAAGATCTATCAGCATCATTATCAGAAATCATCTCTGTTACTTCATCTATTGAAGCTTTTAATACCATAATTGGTGCGTCTAGTTTCCCGAGATATCCCTTCTGAGAAATAAAGTAGTTCAGCCGGCTAATCAAATCTTGAAAATGACTATAATCTACCAATTCATGATCGCCATCTTTAATCCCGATTTTGTAATCCTGCGCATCAACAAAACTACATGGGAGTTCCTGTATAGAATGCGGGCTGATTGCTTTGTTGATAGAAAGCTCATAATTGTTCCGCAGTCTTTCGAACTCACCATCCTCTTTGGACATCTTATTCAGGCATTTGATCACGTAAGATTCTTCCGGTGCATTTACCAGCTCATATTTCTTGATACTGTCAGACAGCGCTTTTGTTGCATCTTTCAATGACTGCAGCTGATCAGTATATGTAATCTTTTTCAGTTCCTCTGTTGCTGAATTAATGTCTTCAACACCGCCTGATGCTTTCGGAGCATCAAACTCGATTGCGCTAGCTTCAGAGATAGCGGTTTGGAGTGCAGGTTTAAGTGTCTCATCCAGAGCCGGCCTCTCATCATCTACCACTGCTTGTGCAGCTTCTACATCTGCGTCCCGTTCCTCAAGTTCTGCCTGTATTCTGGCTACTTCGGCATTGAACGCTTCCTCCGCTGCCACCTCTTCTTCAGATTTTGCGCAGCTGACCAATGTCAGCATAAGTATCAGCGCTACAGTGACCGTTATGATTTTCTTCATTTGATTTATCCCTCCATTTATGCAGATTTTCCCGCAATGCTTTTACTTATCGCGACAAACCGTTTCAAACATCCTGTCCAGAAGATCATCCTTGACTTCAGAATCTGCGGAAAGCTGATCAAGCAGAAGCAGATACTTGCTACCGAGATCTGTTCATCTATTGCTTTTCGTTTCTCCCGCAGCTCATCAAGCCGGGTTTTAAGTAAACTTTCGTCCATGCTATCCACCTTCTCCAGCACAAAGGCTATGCTTTCAACAGGTATTCCGATCTTCCTCAGCAGCAGTATTTTCTTCGTCCGTCTGACAGCTTCATCATCATACAGCCACTCTTTTCTTCCTCCGGGGTTGCGTACCGTAGGATGCAGAAGCCCTTTGCTGTCGTAATATCTTAATGCATTCACTGTAATGCCTGTGATTTCAATAACTTCGCGGATCGTATTCAGTGACATTGCATACCTCTCTTTCCAACTATACATCTCGTTGTTACGACGAGGTCAATGCCATATTCGGAACACTTTATATATCTGTAATCACACCTCTTTTCTGCGCAGCACCTCGTCATAAGAACATGTTCCTATAACAGGCGTTGTAATTTCTGCGAATTATTTCAGAGCAAAAGAAAACGGCAGGTGCAACTTCTTATATCAGCACCTACCGTTGATGGTAGTGAAGGCCGGACTTGAACCGGCGACTGACACGGCTTATAAGGCCGCCGCTCTAACCTGCTGAGCTACTTCACCATATTGGTGGTAACGGCTGGGCTTGAACCAGCGACCTTCCGGGCTTCAACCGGACGCTCTACCAACTGAGCTACATTACCATATGGAGAGCACGGCTGGATTCGAACCAGCGAACAACGGGGTTGCAACCCGCCTCCTTAGACCACTGGGACACGTGCTCATAACTGGGAGGATCGACAGGACTTGAACCTGCATATGCCGGAGCCACAATCCGGTGCTTTACCAATTAAGCTACGACCCACACATTATTGGTGATCCCCGCGGGACTTGAACCCTGCATTTCCAGATTGAGAGTCTGGTGTCCTACCCTTTAGACGAGGGGACCGTGCTTGTCACAAGGGGGGACCACCGCTCTGCGGTGGTGGATCCCTTATGACGATTGGTACGCACTCGCAGATTCGAACTGCGGACCGCCCGCGTATCAGACGGGTACTCTGGACCACTGAGTTAAGTGCGTATATTATTGGCTGCCCCTGCAGGATTCGAACCTGCACCGTCAGAATCAAAATCTGATGTCCTTCCATTAGACGAAGGGACATTAACAGCGACCATACCGATCGCATGTTATTTGCTGATCCTGTCAGCTATTGTTGATGCTGAGTATGAATCCGGCTTTACTTCGCATTCATAGCCCATTGCATGCACCCATCCGGTAAGGGCCAGGATGAGATCTCTCGTTTTACCATGAGGCGCATTGCCTGCATCGATGTGAATGGAGAGAGGACAATTGTCGGTAAGGATTCGATATCTGTCGTCATCCAGCTCATCAAGAAGATCCTTCGCGGTCTCAAGACTTATATACGTCTCCGTCTCAAGCTTCTGCTTTACCACTTTGATGAGTTCACGGATCTCTGTCTCATAGAAGAATATGCCGCCGTGGCCTTTGCAGATCATGGATATTACCGTAACGATTTTGGTCCCGGCACAATGGTTTTGCGAATCTGTACCGATCGCAAGCTCCATAGGCTCTCCGTATACTGCATTTCTGTCATAGAAAAGCATCAGCTTGTCAGGGATCTCGTTGAGACCGAGTTGTCCGTATGTTTCTGAATTCCACATATTATGCTCTCTCCTTTCCTTAGTATTTGGCACCCTGAGAAAGATTCGAACTTCCATCTGCGGTTTTGGAGACCGTTGTTCTGCCGTTGAACTATCAGGATAAGTGGCGGTCCGTACGGGAGTTGAACCCGTGTCTTCCGATAGACAGTCGGATATAATCGCCGTTATACGAACGGACCATATTGGCACTCCACAAGAGAATTGAACTCTTATCCTCGGTTTAGAAGACCGATGCTCTATCCGTTGAGCTAATGGAGTATGTGGCAGCCCCTGCAAGAATCGAACTCACACCTCCGGAATCAGAATCCGGCATCCTGCCAGTTAGACGAAAGGGCTACATGGTGATCTCCGTGGGACTTGAACCCATCATTTCCGGGATGAAAACCCGACGTCCTTTCCTTTAGACGAGGAGACCATATGGCGGTCTCTGCAGGAATCGAACCTGCAACCCTCACCTTAACAGGGTGCCGCTCTACCTATTGAGCTAAGAGACCGAATTAAATATTTTTATTTGGGGATAAAAGCACGAGATTTCACTTTCTTCCGGTTTGTCAGTATCGACAGCGATGATCTCGTCGATCGTTGTTCCCAGTACTGCTGCCAGGATAATAAGGTTATCGATCGTCGGTAGGCTGTTGCCGTTCTGCCAGCTGTAGATTGACTGAGGGTTGGTGAAGCCGAAGATCACCTGAAGCTCTCGTACTGAGATGCCTGCTTCTTTCCTCATCCTTCTGATATTCTCACCTGTCTTTTTAAGATTTACTGCCGGGACCTTGCTGCCGGCCAATCCTGTTCTCATTTCGTTTCCTCCGTATAAAAAACCGCTTATCCCAGATATGAGACAAGCGGATATGATGTCGTTATCTATTCGGTCCGGCACTAACTCAGCTGCCGCACCTCTTTCCATCTCATCTCATATTTGCACACAAAGTCATTCTCCCAATCTATGATATGAAAGTCTTGTTCGAATCTGTTGATCTGTGCACATATGAGTCTGTAAGTCATTTCATTTTTCCTTTCCGGCTCTAAGGCCTGTTTTCTGCAGTTAATATATCACTGGTGCAGAACCCTGTATAGTAAAGCTGTAGTTTAAAAATGGTTGCGGAGGAGGGATTCGAACCCTCGACCTTCAGCTTATGAGGCTGCTGAGCTAACCACTGCTGCCACTCCGCAATAACTGGTGTTCCTGATAGGAGTCGAACCTACACTTTGCAGGGTTTAAACCTGCTGCCTCTGCCCATTGGGCTACAGGAACATTGGTGATCCCCGTGGGATTCGAACCCACATCACCCGGCTTAAAAGGCCGGTGTCCTACCATTAGACGAGAGAATCATATGGAGCTCCCAGTCGGATTCGAACCGACAATCCACTGCTTACAAGGCAGTTGCATTACCGTTGTGCTACAGGAGCTTATTGGTGATCCCCGTGAGATTCGAATTCACATCTCCCGGATTAAGAGGCCGGTGTCCTACCAGTTAGACGAGAGAATCATGGTATCCCGTGCAGGAATCCAACCCGCATTCCGGAGTCCGTAGCTCCGTGTCCTTTGCATTAGACGAACGAGATATAATTGGTGCTCCACACAGGATTCGAACCTGCACTTTACGGAATCTGAATCCGTCTCCTCTACCAGATTGGGATAATGGAGCATGATTGGCGGATGGTGTAGGATTCGAACCCACAGGGCTTTCGCCACATCGGTTTTCAGGACCGCGCCGTTATAACCATTTCGGTAACCATCCGTATTGGCGGAGAGAAGAGGATTTGAACCTCCACGCCGGCGAGGCTACTGACGGTTTAGCAAACCGCTCCCTTACCATTAGGGTTATCTCTCCAATAGTTGGTGTACCTTGCGGGACTTGAACCCGCAGCTTCCTGCGTGCAAGGCAGGCACTCTCCCAATTGAGTTAAAGGCACACATGTGGTCGGCAGGGTAGGACTCGAACCTACGTGTTTCTGTGTAAGCGGGTTACAGCCGCCTGCAGTCGCCGCTGTGCCACCTGCCGATGAGTGGTCGGGGTGGAGAGATTCGAACTCTCGACCTTCCGGTCCCAAGCCGGATGTTCTGCGCAAACTGAGCTACGCCCCGATAATGGAGTGACAGACGGGTCTCGAACCCGTGACCTTCGACTTGGCAAGCCGATGTTCTGCCTACTGAACTACTGCCACAAGTTTGTCACAAGGGGGACCACCGCTCGCGGTGGTGGAATCCTTATGACGATTGGTGCTCCAGACAGGACTCGAACCTGTACTGTACGGACTCTCATTCCGTTTCCTCTACCAGGATTGGGATACTGGAGCTTATGGAGCGGCATCCGGGATTCGAACCCGAACCTTCAGTTTGGAAGACTGATATGCTTGGCCATTACACCAATGCCACTCATTCCGGCCCGGAATCCCGAGCCGGATGTTATTGCCTTGTGGTCGTCACCACTGAGCAATAATGCCTGTTATTGCAAGACTCTCCTGATCGTTCTTACCGTCGCCGGTCTCGTCACCATCAGTCACGAGGATCTCGTCGATGGTGACTCCGAGCACCGCAGCAAGGATCACAAGGTTGTCGATTGATGGGAGTGAATTACCGTTCTGCCACTTGTAGATCGCCTGCGGGTTAGTGAATCCGAGTACAGCCTGGAGATCTCTTACAGAGATACCTGCAGACTTACGGAGTGTCTTGATGTTCTGTCCTGTTGCCTTGAGGTCGATCACCGGGACAGTCCAGGTGACGACCGTTCTAACGTTCATTGCATTGTCCGTCCTTTCCGGCCCTGCTCAGGCCTGAAAGATGTACCGGCCTAGCTTGCCTTATAGTTGAAAATTGGTCTTAATACTTCAATAACGTCTACTGATTCCTCGATGACATCTATGATGTCTTCAAGTGACTTGTAAGCCATTGGTGCTTCATCCAGAGTAGCTGTACTTACCGATGTGGTGTAGATACCCTCCATCGACTTTCTGTAGTCCTCCATCTCAATTACGTCTCTGGCCTTTGTTCTTGACATGATCCTGCCTGCGCCGTGTGGTGCAGAATAGTTCCAGTCAGGGTTCCCCTTGCCTGTTGCCAGGACTGAGCCGTCTCTCATGTTGATAGGGATTAGCACGAGCTCGCCCTCATGGGCGGAGATAGCTCCCTTACGCAAAATCATTTCATCAGTGTCGATGTAGTTGTGGATGGTGTGGAATGCGTCAAGCGCCTCTAGCCCTGCATGTTCGAGGATTACCTCCGCCATGTGCTCTCTGTTCTCGAGTGCAAAACGCTGGCAGATCACTACATCGTGCAGGTAGTCGTCGAGGTATGTGCCGTACAGGTAGCAGAGGTCGTCAGGTACGTCTGCATCCTTCTTCTCCCACTTGAGAGCCTTCAGTGCAGCCTGGATCTCTGTCTTTCTGCCGGTCGCCTTGTACTCCTCGATGATCTGATCACGCTTTGCGAAGTACTCTTCCTTGCCGTGGTTCAGGTCGATTGCCAG
The DNA here is from genome assembly GCA_902774265.1 of uncultured Eubacteriales bacterium. Lineage (GTDB taxonomy): Bacteria > Bacillota > Clostridia > Peptostreptococcales > Anaerovoracaceae > Crickella. The sequence continues at coordinate 73,669 of CACYHR010000011.1, read as the reverse complement.
CTGCTGATAGAACTCAGCTACCTGCTTACCCAGGTTTCTTGATCCTGAGTGGATGACGAGAAATTTCGTTCCATCCTCTGCTGCATCTATCTCGATGAAATGATTACCACCACCGAGAGTTCCGAGAGATCTGTTCAACCTCTTGGCATCTCTGAGTTCTCTGTAACATCTCAGTTCTGTCAGGTCGAACGGCCGCTTTACACCATCCCATGTGTCGAATCCTGATGGGATGATATGGCAGGCCTCGTCAATCTTCTCAAAATCGATGTCTGTTTTGCCAAGCTTTACTGTGTACATACCGCATCCGATATCTACACCTACGACATTAGGTACCGCCTTATCTGTGATCGTCATTGTCGTACCGATGGTGCAGCCCTTGCCGGCGTGCACGTCAGGCATGATCCTGATACGGCTCCCTCTTGTCATCTCGTTATCGCACATCCTGCGGATCTGCTCTATCGCCTCATCTTCCACTACTCTGGCAAAGCAGATAGCTGTATTCACTTTGCCTTTGATCTGTAACATTTTTTCCTAAATCCTTTCTGCTATAAAAAAATCCGCTCATCTCGTTTTGAGACAAGCGGATCTGAATTTCTGTATCCTTCAAAACATGCACGGCTAACTTATATCATGCCGTACCCCGATTTTTCTTGTCTCATATTTGCACGCAAAGCAACTTCCCATCAGATCAATACCCTGATGTTTCGATTCTGTATTTATGCTCTTCGGCGCAAATCTTAGATATGACATTTGGTTTGTTTTTCCTCTTTCTGTGTTTGGTTATATGTGTTGGTTAAGACGTGATATCACGCACCGGGCCATGACCTCTCTTTTCCTCTGTGAATATACCACAGCTGTCAAGTATTTGTAAATTCAACCTGTAGTTTAATTATGAATAATATCATATGCTATAAGGCTTCAGTGCATAGCCAAATGATATATCGGTGAGTAATTATCGCCCTCATCTTCACATTTATAATACCATCGATATGCTGCATCGAAATTATCCATATCATCGTTATATGGGATATCGTTTTGCCTGCACCACCATTTTAATACTACAGCTGCTTCTTCATCTGTCATTCCCGGACATTCCGGCATCAGTACATAGTCGTCAGAATCATTAAATTCTTTTAATCGTGTTTCATTGAAACATATATCATCAGGTGAATTTGCTGTTCCGCAGAAATATCTTCCGCTTTTGCAAAAGTACCAATTGTAAGACGGTATATACTGTTTACAATTCACTACAAGGATACTGAGATTTACCGGTTCCATTTTTGTCCTCCTTATACCATACAGTTCATAATTACTTTTATCATCATCTCTTTTTCTTCAGGCTTGGACTCTGCAATCATGATCGTCAGAGCGACAAGCGTGAAATCTGCTATTCGCTTAGATCCTTCAACAAACAAGGCTTTATTTTTATCCAGAAGGTACAGAAACATCGTAGCCGCAATTCTCTTGTTGCCATCTGAGAAGCTGTGATTTTTTGTGACAAAGTACAGGAGATTGGCCGCCTTCTCTTCCAGTGAAGGGTACAGATCTTTCCCGTCAAAACTCTGATATATCGCGCCTATTGACCCCTTGAAAGAATCATCCTTTTCATTCCCGAAAAGGTCGCTGTCTGAGGCGAATTTCATTTTGTCTATGACCTCCCGGCACTCATCATAAGAAAGTACATATGTTGCCTTATTTCCTTTAGGCTTGGACATCGTCTGGTGATCATAATCATCCAGCATATCCAGAGCAGCTGAATAACTCTCTACAACAGAAAGAACCTGCTGTGCATCCAGCTGATCCTCTGCACGCTTCATGATCTGCACGATCTGACCGAGCTGGCTGATTCTTCTGTCATTAACAGCATAGCCACGGAGAATATAGTCTTTGAGCACCGAGTTGGCCCACCGGCGGAATTCCACGCCACGCTGAGACTTGACTCGATAGCCGACAGAAATGATTACGTCTAGATTGTAAAATTCTGTCATATGCGTTTGAGTCTTTCCTGGAATAGCACCATGCTGAGTGGTGGTCGCAAATTTTGCGACTACCACTTGGCCAGCAAGTTCTTCTCTGATTGCATTGTTGATGTGCTTGCCGATTGTTTTGACATCTCTGTCAAACAACTCAGCCATCTGATTGCGTGACAGCCACACAGTCTCATCCTGTATCTGTACCTGCAATGACACTTCATTGTCGTCAGTTTCAAATAATACGATTTCATTCTTGTTCATAATGCTCCTCCTTTTCGCTATAAATGAAAAACCCCGGTTTCCCGAGGCATAAAAAAACCGGAGAGCCCTGTCTCCGATTTGCTTGTATCGATGGCTCGATTATATCAAGAAAAACAGTTTTTTCAACCGTATTACTGTGAAGATTTCAGGAGTGTCTCATGAGTGAGACACATTCCGTGTGAGTTGTCATTGGGAATTGATCAATGGCTGTACATCCGATAAATTCGTAGCCATGGGCAGTCAGGTATTTGATGTCGCGGGCGAGCGTGCCGGGGTCGCACGACACGTACACGATGCGACCCGGCGACGCAGTCGCCACTGCGGCGAGCAGCGCCTCGCCGCAGCCGGCACGCGGCGGATCGACAACTGCCACATCCGCCGATCCAATTCTGATATCGGGCTCCCTTTCCACCCGCTCATTTACTTCATTCCATTTATACAGTTTAGCAAGCCCCATCATGCCCGGCAGCTCTTCCTCTGCCTTACCGCAGATATATCTGGTATTGACAAGACCGTTGATGACAGAGTTCCTGTTGGCATCTATGACCGCAGACTTCACAGATTCTATCCCTATTACCTGTTCCGCCCTGTCAGCCATCCATATCCCTATGGTGCCTACTCCGCAGTACAGATCCAACAAGGTCCCGATTTTCGCGGAATTTTCTGTCTCAGGCTTATCTGTGCTACGGTTCTGAATATCGCATCTTTTCTTATCAGGTTCGTATGTGTGATCACTTACGTTACTTTCGGTCTTATCATCCTGATCGATCCGCATCGGCTGATCATTCCCCGTTACAGGGCACTCGGATGCTTCATCACATATACTTCCAAACGCGTATTCCATAGCCTTATCATACAGCTTAACCATCTGTTCCGGATTGACCTGATAGAATGACTGCGGCGCGATCTCAAATTTGAATTCGCGTCCGTCTCCCCTTCTAACTATATCGGTAATAGTAGGCTTGCCTGCGATAATGCGGCATTTGCCCTGATGTATGACCGCCAGGGATTCCAGACTGTATCTTCGCTGCATTCCTTCAGTCAGAACGTCGCTATTCGATCCTGCATTTTCATCCGATCTTTCCGGTGCATCGCTTTCAGCTTTGCTATCTGCATTGTTTACTGAACTCTCGCTATATTCCTCATCTGTCCGGTTCAGGCTGTATACGGCATCATCCAGAAGCTCTGCCAGCAATTCTATCTGCGGTATGTCCGCGCTCTCATTTCCGCGCTTGTTCCGGTCCTTTCCCCGGCTGCCCTTAGCATTATTATTCTGTTTTCCGCCCTTTCGTCCTTTCGGACCGCTTCTGCCGCCGCGTCCTCCATTATCTAAATCATCCCCTTCATCGGATTTCTCGAGGACCACCATTACCTCGCCTGTTCCGAATGCGGTCTTTACAGTCATCTGGCTAATGCATCTGATTCCGGTATCTTTAAGGAATTTTCTCAATGCATCTGCACATACCATTGCTGCATCCGACTGCAGCATGCAGTCATCGACATCTATCACATGATGGCTTTTGCCCTTTCTGAATCCGACTTCTCCATTCGGTCCGACCGCGAATACCGCCTTGTTGCGGTAATACTTCAGAGTCACTGCGCCTATCATCTCATTCACTTTCGGATCTTCTATGCCGCCCAGTCTCTGCAGTTTGGATATGAGCTGCTTTGTCTTGAGCTTTTTCTGAGCTTCATAAGACATCTCCTGCAGAGAGCAGCCGCCACACTCCGCAGCATACGGACACTCCGCTTTAACTCTGTCGGGAGACGGACTGATTATTCTCATCAGCACTGCCTCCGCTGCTGATTTTTTAGCCTTTGTAACACGGGCACTTACTGTATCTCCCGGAATGGCGCCGGTGATTTTACATCCGTATCCACCGGTCGGTCCTCTGTCGGCCGATTTATCACTGTTTCTTCCGCTTGCTCCGGAATTATTCCCGTCCACGGATATCCCGCCGCTTATGAAAACGGCACAGCCCTCGTATCTGCCAAAGGCTCTGCCGTCATCAAGCATATCTTCTACTGTAAGTTCTATTATCTGATTTTTTTCCATTTTACTTTTCCTCTTTGTCCGGGCGAAACTATAGCATTTTTGTACAATGCCGGCAGAGCAGGTTGTGCCACTTCGAAGTCGGCGCCGCCCGCTCGATAGTTGACGCATATATTATATCCGTCCGGCAGCTATTCTTTTGATCACAGCCTCACTTCGCCAGTGCTTTTATCTTTGCAAAGCGCTTGCTTACAGCCGGCTTGCCTATCGGAGGATCAAGTGATTCTCCTATTTCTCCAAGGCTTGCTCCCGGTTTGTACAATCTGAGATATGCGACCTCTTTGAGCTGAGGCGGGAGATTTTTGAGTCCCTCCGCCCAGAATCCGGATCCGGCATCAGCAAGCTCTTCGGGCTCTGCGGTTCTGCCAAGTTCATTCTCTGCTATCAAGCGCAGCCAGCCTCTCTGCTCCTCTGCCGCCGACAGTGTCCTGTCCACATTTGCGTTATCGCAGTTCATCAGCCTCTGAACATCTCCACGCAGACCTTTGTTTATCCTGATGTTCTCAAATTCCAGAACAGCATTATCTGCACCCATTATCCCGAGCATGTCGCTGATATACTGAGCCTTCTTCATATACACGATATGATCATCGCCGCGCATCGTCATATTTGCCGACAGGTCAACAAAAGAGCATATAAGTTTTCTGAGGTCACTTGCGCTCTGGCTTTTATCCACCACGAACTCCAAGTGATAGCTCTTATGCGGATCAGACATCGTGCCGCAGCTCAGGAACATACCTCTCATATAAGACTTTTTGCAGCACTTTGATCTCACTACCGGCTGATAGATACCGTCGCTGAAATAATCATCGCCCTCGCGTATCAGCATCATGCCTGTCTCTCTCAGTATCTGCATGGATTTTTCTTCCGGCGAGATATTCAGATAATACCTGTTCCTGCTCTTTTTCCTGCTGCTGCCGGGCATCTGCGAATCACCGATTCCGAGCGATACATTATTTCTGAAATATTCCTGTATCAGTTTTTTATAATGTCTGGCAACAGCTGCATTCTCCGTAGCGGCGACTATTCCGAAACGGCCTCCCCCTGCCAGCTTTATGGAACTCGACACACGAAGAAATCCCGCTATCTCTGCCAGCATGCAGCACTTCCTTGTGTTATCCAGTCTGGCGAGTTCTCCCTTCACATCCGATGAGAATGACATTTATTTCCTCCTCGCCTGCAGATCCATATCACGGTGATTTACCCTTACTCTTAATCCGTCTTTCCTGAAACGCTCTGCAACAGCATTAGCCACGGCAACAGATCTGTGATGTCCTCCCGTGCAGCCGAAAGCTATATTCAGATGATATTTACCCTCATTGATAAAGCCCTTCATCATATTGATAACGAGATCATGTACCGAATCGACGAACTGTCCGGCTATCTCATGTCTGAAAACATAGTCCCTGACTTTTTTATTGTTTCCGGTCAGATTCTTTAAGCTAGAAACATAATAAGGATTAGGGATAAATCTCACATCAAACATGACATCAGCCTCACTCGGTATCCCGTATTTGAATCCGAACGAACTGATGTTGACCGCAAAACTGGATGAACTGCTTCCGCCGAATATCAGCTTATCCAGTTCCAGATGCATTTCCGCAGGCTTGAGGTTGGTCGTATCGACTATAAAATCAGCCTTTTTGCGGATATCCTTAAGCTGCTCTGCCTCAGATTCTATGACATCCACACTCGCCTCTCCGCCTGTCAGAGGATGGTTGCGTCTGACCTCATTATATCTCCTGACGATCTCGGATGAGGAAGCCTCAAGGTACAACACTGTCAGCTCTATCCCGTTTCTCTTCCTGAGATCATCTATGACGCGCGAGAGTTTATCAAAAAAGCTCCCGCTTCTGAGGTCTGCCACAAACGCTACATGCTCCAGCCTGCCGCTCTCTATGGCAGCCATGTCCAGAAAGGCATCTATCAGTGCAGGCGGCATATTATCGACACAATAATAACCCTGATCCTCGAACCAGTCTGCTGTTCTGCTCCTTCCGGCGCCTGATAATCCCGTTATTATTACAACTTTCATAATATTTTTATAATTTCTCCGTATTATTACGCTTATACAAAGTACATCTGTCAGACCCCAAACACCCTTTTTACTGTATCAATGTATTGTATGACGGCCTTCATTCGACATGCTCCTCCTGAGAGCATCAGTGGGGGATTGTTACCCACCACTGATGGTCGAAAATGGAACCCGCCGCCTAAGAGGCGGGGGACATCCGGTGTCTGTTATAGCGAATCAAAACGTATATATTTTATGCGTTAACCTCTTCAATATTCACTATCCTGTCCGTTGCGATGCCTGCCTCCATCGCCAGCTCGAGACTTTTGGCATATCTGCCGACATTTTCCGGTTTGTGGGCATCGCTGCTTATCACGAATCTGTTATCGTATGCGGCATATATCTTAAGGTCATTGGCATCAGGATGTTTGTGTCTCACATTGATCTCAACCAGTGTTCCGGTCTCGGCACAGACTTTTGCAACCTCATTCTCGTCAATAAATGCCTTATCGCCCGGATGGGTAAGTATCTTTATATTATTATTTGTGAGAGCCTTTACTATCCTGTCGGTATTCCTGCGGCGCAGCTTTTCCTTTGCAGCGGCCGGAAACGGGATATGGAAGGAAAGCCAGTTCATTATCATCCCGCTGTGCGGCACATAGTGATAACCCGCATTAACATAATCGAATTTGCTGAAATCCTCCGGCGCAATATCGAGCCCGTTCGGACTGTCGACGATATCAGCCTCTACCCCCAGATAAACGCTTACCAACGGAAATTCCTTTACAGCCTTTGCAATATCATTTCTCATCTCTGGTATCTTAGAGATTGCCATGCCGTAAAAATCCCACGGGCCATGCTCTGTGATACCGAGCTCCAGTAAACCCTTCTCTGCTGCTGCACGTACATTGTCAATAATCCGTCCTTTGCCGTGCAGATAAAATCCCATACGGGAATATACCGTATGAGTGTGGTAATCGCCTTTCAGGCGAAATCTCTTTGTCAGTTGTTCCAGATCCATATCAAGATCCTTTCTTGAGCCACTATAGGCTGCAGTTTATCAGTCTCACCTCAGGTTCGAGCGTGACGCCTGATTTTTCCTTTACCGTATCCCGCACATGACGCATCACTGCCAGAACATCATCTGCTGTTGCACCACCTGCGTTTATAACGAAGCCCGCATGCTTTTCAGAAACCATAGCTCCGCCTACCCTGTATCCTCTGAGTCCGGCTTCATCAATAAGGGCTGCCGCAAAACCGACAGCAGGTCTCTTGAAGGTGCTGCCTGCACTCGGGTAATTTACCGGCTGCTTGGCATTTCGCTTAGCCTGCAGCTCCGATACTCTTGCAGCTATTGCATCAGGTGAATCCGGAAGCAGCCTCATCGTCGCAGACAGTACTATCATGCCGCTCTCTCCGACATTGCTGTGCCTGTATGAAAAATCCATTTTACTCCCGGGAACTTCAGCGATCCCGCTGCCGTCACCCTTCATCAGCCGGACTGATTCAACGATATCGCACATCTCTCCGCCGTATGCGCCGGCATTCATGAATATCGCGCCTCCGAGGCTTCCCGGTATGCCGCTTGCGAACTCAAATCCAGCCAGCCCTTTTTCTGTCACAAAAGAGCTGATACCGGACAGCAGCTTTGCCGCACCCGCCCTGACCTGCACAGGTCCTGACAGTTCAACAGCTTCAAAATCACCGTTAAGATGAATCATGATGCCAGGATATCCTTCATCTGATACAAGGAAATTGGATCCGTTGCCCACCAGTATGTGTTCCGCATTTTCCGCTTTCGCCGCTGCCAGGACTGCGGCAAGCTCTTTTTCCGTCTCTACATGAACGAAAAGCGCGGCCGGTCCTCCTATCCTGAACGATGTATGCTTTGACATCGGTTCATTCTTTAGAATCCTGTCTGCAGGTATTACCCCGGCTATGATCTTTCCGGCTCTTTCCAGATTTTCTTTTTTTATCTTTATATCTGCCATATTGCTCTGTAATTATTCCTCCTCAGAATCTCTTTGTACTATAGATCTGTCGTGATACACTTCTTCTTCGCCTTCCCTGTGATCATAGGCGAATTTGTGCTGTGTGAAATCTTTTTTTTCTTTATTTCTGAACTTTGCGAATATAGACTGCTGTTTTTTCTTATCCGGTTCAAGATCCACTTCATCATCCTCAAGACCGTAAGGCTCCAGACTGAAATAGTATGAAGTATGCGTATTCTTATCCTTGCGCTTCAGACTGGCCATTATCATCTTGTCGGCATATCTGTAAAACACCGCGAATACCGGAACGCTCAGTGCCATTCCCGGGAATCCGAAAAGGCCTCCTCCTACGAGTACTGCTATCAGCACCCAGAAACTGCTTATTCCTATTGCATTTCCCACTATCTTCGGACCGATAATATTACCGTCTATCTGCTGTATAATCACAATAATTATAACAAAATATAACGCCTCTATGGGTTCTTCGAGCATCAAAATAAAGACCGAAGGCACAGCTCCGATAAAAGGTCCGAAGAAAGGAATAATATTAGTAATGCCTACGATCACGCTTATCATCAGCGCGAATGAAATGTCGCAGATATTGAGAACAATAAATGTCAGAACTCCTATGATGAACGAATCGATTATCCTTCCTACAATGAATCCTATGAATGTCTCATTCACTATAGATGCAAACTCATAGAGTTTTGCCTTTCTCTTCTGACCGCATGTTGCATTGACGATCTTCCGCATAATGGCAAAGAGCCGCTCCTTATAATTGAGGAGATATACCATGATCAGAAGACCGATGAAGGCATCTATGACATAGTTTACAGCGGTCAGTACTCCGTTGGATACCATGGTCGCTATATTGACTGCGTTATCGGACAGGATATGTTCCTGTATCCAGGTGAGTATCTCATTATTTCCGGCATGAGCTATATTGTCGACCCATATAGCTATCAGAGGAAAATGGGACAGATGAACAGTACACCACTGGGACAGAGCCTTAAGTCTGGTCGGCATGGTATTTGCCAGATTCCAGGCACTTGCTACGACCTGCGGTACTACAAAATATATAAACAGGCCAACAAGACCTACGACGAGTATAACACAAACCATAGTAGCTGCTGCTCTGGCGACGCCGAGTATCCTGCGTTTCTCCTCCTTATCAACGACAAGCTCTTCACTGGTATCATGAACTATCATTGCTCCGATGGAAAAGCCTTTTCTCTTTGCGCCCGCAAGCATATGCGCATAGCACCATTTCACGCATGCGTTATATACAGGACAAAGTATGAAGGCAAAGATACCGCCTATATACACAGGTATCATCGTTTCCTGGAATGTCTCAAATCCGACAGAAAACCTTGTCTTGCTGACCCAGTTGCTTAACATGATCAGAATCGCTCCGCCTATCACGAGCGCGACAGTCGCCTTAAAATATGGACTTTCCTTGAGTTTTCTGAACATCAGTTATCCTTCCCGCGGCAGACCGTCAGGCTGATGCCGCAACCGCTAATTCTGTTTAGATAATATCATATCAGGGCGGATACTTACAATCCGGCCGGTGCGGCACAAAAAACCTGCATAAAGCTAAACTTTTATGCAGGCCTTTACGATTACTTATTTCATTTGATTTCTATGCGCTTTTATGCGCTCTTTTCCTTTGCAAGCAGCGCTGCGCCGTAAGCCCCGGCATACCGGCCGTCAGGCATGGCAAGAGCCGTCTTACCGAGCTTTTTGGACAGCAGGGATGCGAAGAATTCATTGTTGCTGAAACCGCCGGTTATGATTATCGTATCCTGCAGTTCCTTACGCTGCACCAAAGTAGCCACCTTGAGCGCTACCGAGTCTATGACTCCTGCCGCCAGATCTTCACGGCTCCTGCCCTCACCCATGTAATTTATAACCTCCGATTCAGCAAAAACCGTACAGAGTGAACTGATGGAAATCGGATCGCCTATCTCGGCAAGGTCGAATAATTCCTCTATAGTCAGTCCCAGCCTGTTAGCCATGACTTCGATGAATTTACCCGTGCCCGCTGCGCACTTATCGTTCATCAGGAAATCGACAGGCTTGCCGTTCTTTACATCGATATACTTGGTATCCTGTCCGCCTATATCGATTATCGTGCAGTCGCGTCCGATCATTTCATATCCGCCTCTTCCGTGGCAGCTGATTTCCGTGATCACATGATTAGCGTAATCAACACTGATGCGTCCGTATCCCGTGGCTACTATGTGCGCATCATCGATCTCACCGTATCTCTTCTCAAGATCTTCTTTGATTATTCCTGCTGTTATCTTGCTGTTCCATCCGGTAGGAAGCACTTCATATAAAGGCTCTTTTCCCTCTTCAAGGACGCACACCTTGGATGCTGTCGAACCAATATCGATACCGATGTATTTCTTTCCCATATTTTCCGTTCACTTTCTGAAATCTTCTTATCTGTAAATGTAATAACTAACCGTATTTATGTCTTGTATTATCAAAGGCATTGTTCAGACCTTCGATCGAAAGATAAGCCAGGCTGCTTTGAGATGCGATGGTTCGAATCTCTTCGACATCTTCTCCCCTGATCAGCAGTGAGACTCCGCAGCACACACTCAGTTCACGCGGAGTCGGACTTATCTGTGCAAAAATACCGCTGCTTTTGAGCGTGCGGTACATCGCCATCGCGTCTGTATGATTCTGAAATAATACGTAATAATGCAGATATTCTGCCATTTATACAGCTCCTTTTCTCCCGGCACGGGCCGGAAGTCCCGCCATTCCTGTTCCAAAAGAACGGGGCGGATGATCTCCGCCCCGATTCTAGATGTTTTACTCAAATGATTCAAGCACTAGCCGAGCATCTCGATGAATGCGCCGATCCTCGTCTTGAGCTGCTGAGCATCATTGTCTGTGTAATCTGTTTCGAGACCGAGGAAAGGAATACCTTCTGCCTTGCATCTCTCCTCAAGGCTGCGTCCTTCGATATCATATGTCTGGCAGAACATGAGATTGACATCAATGATTCCGTCAGCTTTGAAGTCCTTAGCCAGTCTGATCACATCGTCAGCTCTTGCTGTGTTTGGTGTGAAGCATGCGCAGTTGATTCCCATGTATCTGTCAGCGATGTTCTGAATCATTTCGTCCATGGTCTTGCCGCTCTCATCTACCTGGTTCTCGAAATATCTTGTACCTGTGCAGGTCTCTTCACATACAACTACGCCGCCGCTTGTCTCAACGAGATTGTGCATCTTCCAGTTTGGAATAGCCATCGGTGTTCCTGTGATCAGGATCCTCTTTTTGCCTTCAGCAACGTTTACGCCATCTGCAACTCTCTTTTCGAGCTCATCGCAGAGCTTGTTGACCATTGAAGCAAATCTTGCAGGATCGTCATAGTATGCGATCTGGCTGATCAGCAGTGTATCTGTGCCGGAGATAGGAACATTGAGGTTCTTTCTCAGATCATACAGTCTCTGCAGAGCCGCTCTCTTGGCATTGATGGTTTTGATAGCCTCTGCGAGCTTCTCCTCTGTTACCTTATTGCCGGTAGTCTTCTCAACGAGATCCTTAAGATCTTTGATCTCATCCGCCCACTTGAGATAGTCCTTAGGTCTCTTCATCTGAGGCAGATCCATGATGTGCATCGGCACGTCTGTTCCGAGTATCTCATATGCTTTCTTCTTGCCGTCGCATGTGTTCTCACCGATATATACATCTGCAAGTCTGTAGAAAGGGCATGTCCTGTCGAATCTTGCTCCGAGCATAGCCTTGATCAGCGGGCAGGTGTTAGCCGGAAGGTATCTCTCTCCGCCAGGCACCCAGAACTGTGAACCTGCGCAAAGACCAGTTGCGATAGCATCTGCTGCTACGATCACTTCATCAGGAACATAAGCGCAGAAGGTACCGAACACCTTGCCGCCGTTTTTGCGGAACTCTACGAGTTCAGAAGGTCTGAGTCCGTGTACATCAGCAAGTACCATATCGAAATAATCCATGCACTCAGGTCTGTTTTCCTGCGACAGGAATACATCGCCGATAGCTCCCGGAAGCACTGCACAAAGCTGGTCATGCATCTCGAGGTTCATTCCAAGTTCGCCCCACATTTTCTGATTATCTGCCATAATAAGTCTCTCCCTTTATAAATATCCACTCTATACAATATGCGTTTGCCTGATTGCGTCACGCTCATTTTTATTCTACTATCCGGCGTCGCTTTATAGTAATTGATCAAATCTATTCTGTATACCGATGGTATAAATATTAACTATTTATCACGCATTCCTCTGCATACATTGCATACATCTTAAAAGCTGCACCGCGAATGCGGTGCAGCTGCTGCCGGATAATCCGGATATTATCGGTATTACTTAACCTTGCGGCGCTTGATCTTCTGTGTAGTTGTCTTCTCGAACTCCTCCGTTCTGAGATATGTCTGTTTTACACGCTTGTATTTCGGCATCTCGTCGTTGATTTTCTCAATATCGGCATCAACTATCGCCTGTATCTCCTCAGGACTTCTGCCCTTAAATACATCTGCTTCCGTATCATATACTACATATGCCACAAGCCTGTAATCATCGCCGATCTCTTCACCCATGACCACATTCTCGACTACATACGGGATCTTGTCGATCAGGGCTTCTACCTCTTCAGGATATATATTCTTGCCGTTCTTCAGTACGATAACGTTCTTTTTACGGCCTGTCAGGAAAATATATCCTTCTTTATCTATGCGTGCAAGGTCACCAGTGTTGAACCATCCGTCAACAAAGACCTTGCTGTTAGCTTCTTCGTCATCGAGATAGCCTTTCATGATATTAGGGCCTCTCGCAAATAATTCTCCTATGCCATCCTCGTCCGGATCATTGATTTTGACCTCTACTCCCGGCATAGCGTGACCTACCGATCCTGCTTTGCGGAAGAAATAGCTTTCCGATGCTATCGTAGGAGCAGTCTCTGTAAGTCCGTATCCCTGTACTGTAAGAATGCCGAAGTCTGTCGCATATTCAAGTATCTTCAGATCGAGAGCTGCAGCTCCGCTGATGAGAAATCTGAGTCTGCCGCCGAGTCCGTCGATGACATCCTTGAATATCCTGCGCCTTACATCAATACCGATCTTCATAAGAGCCTTCGATATCTTGCGTCCGGTTTCGAGTTTCTGCAGCCTGCCCTCTTTTTCGGCTGTCTTAAGCACTTTGTTGATCATGGACTCGATGATGAGAGGAACACAGAAGAATGCGCTTACTCCGTATTCCTTGAGTTCTTTCTGTACATATTTGAGTCCGCTGCAGAATACATTGGTACATCCGTTGCTGATAAACATCAGCACGCCCTGATTGCCGAAAGCATGGTGGAGCGGCAAAAGTATCATCTCTACATCATCTTCATATATAGGTTCCACTTTACGCATTGCGGCAATCGTAGATGCTATATTGCGCTGGGTCAGCTGAGCTGCCTTGGCGTCTGCCGATGTGCCGGAAGTAAACAGTATTATGTCGACTGCATCCTTATCTATCACCTTGAATTCCGGCTTATATTCTTCAACAAGCTTTGCAAGCTCAGGCATTTTATCCTGTGAGAAATCACTCATAGGAATGAGTGTCTTCACAGTTATCCCGTCATTTTTGATGATCTCTGCAAAATCGATGCTGAGATCGTCGTCATAGATGATGACATCGGCCTTGCACTTGACAAGCGAATTGATTATCTCCTCTTCCGGAAGGCCCTTATCCAGAGGAACAACCACTCCGACATTGATGACTACTGCATAGTAAGCGACCAGCCACTGATAGGAATTTGACCCTATGACCACAATGCGTTTGTCCTTAAGTCCTTTGCTGATAAGATATGCTCCAAGCGCATCGAGATTATTTCTGAACTTGCGGTATGTTATCTCCGTCTTAGTCTTCCTGTCTTTGCTCTTGTAGATGAAAGCGGTATTGTCACCGTATTTATCCACAGTAAAATCCAGGATTTCTTTGATATCCTGGAATTCTATGTCATATTTGCATTCATATTTTCTCATTAGCAATCTCCTCAGATTCCTGATCATTTGCGGCACTTTGTCCGCATAGTACCCGGCCGCCTGCGGCGGTGATTGCCTGTTATCGATACAGCATTGCCTTAACATCAGTCTGTTAAGCTGTATCCTCAGCAATAAGTATTGTATTTATTCTAACAGATAATGCTGTTTTTGACCACAGTCTGGGAAATATTTCCACTTGTAAACTGTTATGCAGTTATAATTCAGTAAACAGCCAGAGCCATATACTGTAAGGCAGTGCCATAAATTGTAACATTATTCAACGTGCAGCTCGGGAAATATCTCCAGGCTGCGTCCCAGTATCCCGTGTACATATGCTATCATCGTTCCGTAGTTGGTGATTGGAACGCCCTGATCAGCTGCGCATTTGCTCCGATATGTGACTTCACGCGCATTCAGCATACAGCCTCCGCAGTGGACGATCAGCGCATATGGACTGAGGTCTTCGGGAAATTCCGTTCCGCTGACGGTCTTAATGACAAGCTTCTTTCCGCTATGGTCGTTGAGCCATTTCGGTATTTTGACAGTGCCTATATCTCCGCACTGCCTGTGATGGGTGCATCCCTCGGCTATGAGGACCGTATCTCCGTCTTTGAGTTTGTCTATTGCGGCTATTCCCCTGACTGCGTTATCGAGCAGTCCCTTATATCTTGCCATAAGTATTGAAAAAGAGGTCAGCGGTATGTCTGCCGGCAGTATCTCATCCACTTTTCCGAATACCTGGCTGTCTGTTATCACAAGTGCCGGTCTGCATTTTCCGAGCTTTTCCAGTGTTTCGGCAAGCTCGCTGTCGCGTACGACTATGGCTGATGCACCTGCGTCAAGTATATCTCTTATAGTCTGCTGCTGCGGAAGTATAAGGCGGCCTTTTGGAGCCGCCTTATCTATAGGCACTACAAGCAATATCATATCTCCGGCATTTATCTTATCCGCTATCAGCCGCTTACCCTCATCTGCAGGTCTCATAGATGCTATACGTTCCTTGAGATCATCTATGCCCTCATTCGTAAGAGCGCTCACATACATAGTGTTCTCCGCTTCGGATCCGGCTGTATCTCTGTCTGTCTCTCCGAGCAGATCAGCCTTATTGAATACCGTAATAAACGGGATATCTTTATCCTTGAACAGAGAAATAAGTTCTTTATCGCAGTCCTTAAGGCCTTCGGCAGCATCCACCGCCAGAACGGCTATATCCGTTTTATTGAGTATCTGTCTTGTCTTTCTGACCCGCAGTTCTCCCAGTCCGCCTTCATCATCGAAACCCGGAGTATCTATCACGACTACAGGTCCGAGAGGCAGTATTTCCATTGATTTGGTAACCGGATCAGTGGTCGTTCCTCTTACTTCAGATACCACCGCCAGATCCTGACCTGTAACTGCATTCACCAGGCTTGATTTACCTGCATTTCTTCGTCCGAAAAAACCTATATGTATGCGCTCTCCACCCGGAGTTTCGTTCATACCTGCCATTTCCCTCTTCCTCTCTGTATATTCATTGCCATACTATCATTCAGGGATATGATACATCTATTTCACATGCTCAGGCCGTTTTCACGCCAGCTTGCTGTTTTCATTGTCCCTGAACTCCTTTCCGTTACTCGCTATTCTGAGATGACCTTCAAAGGGATCATAGTGGAATACTCTGTCTGAGAGGAATTCCTCTTCATCCACATAAGCCTCATTGCCGTGATGCAGCATCTCTGTCATTGCCCTTATCGACATTCCCATCGAATCCGGAATGATTATTAATTCATGCATCGAGCTCGGCAGTATATAGTATCCGCATCCCAGAATATCTGCAGTTTTTGCCATGACTCCCGGATAAAACAATACCGCCGCCCCCTTGAATCTGCTCTTATTGGTAAGCATATAAGCACTTTCGCTGTCTGTTTTTACAGACTCATCATATTCCTCAAACAGATTCTGCTGTTCGTCCGAAAAAACGAAGTCTCTTAATCTAAGCATTACCGGAGGTTCAAGCCTGATAGTATTTGACAATGCCGCCGTGAGCAGTTCTTCCCTGCTGCATCCTATAGATTCCAGCAGTGTATTATTTACCGTTATAATCCACTCACTCATTATGGTTTCCTCGGCATTCACCTGTACAACCATGACGAGCCCGTTTCCGGCATCAATATACGGACGATCCATCATGTAAGATCTGTTGCTCCTGACATCCAGCAATCTAACTGTCAGCCTGTCACGTATCCTGTCCAGTCTGAAGCTGCTTTCCCTCGGTATCGGCGGTATCGCCGTCTGCAGGGCATCCATGCATCGTGTTTTGGCCTCATCAAGCAGCTGAGTCAGTTCCTCGCCGTGTTCATATCTCATAAACAGATCATCGATATAAACATTCACACCTGCCGAACATCCCTTCCTGATGATCACTATCCCGTGCAGCCTTACATCATTGGATTTGATCACCTCTGTGTCCTTAACCTCGGCATCATCTATCCCGTTATTGACGAGACAGGCACCTACTTCGTTTTTGCACTCTATAATGAAATCCTGAAGTGTCATATCTTAGCTCCTTTCTCCTTTTCGCAACTCAATCCTTTTGTAAGGTCATATTGCTCTTTTGGAGAATACACTTCAATAGGCTTGCAGGATGTCGTGGATAAATTGCAGGATTTCGGGCAGAATAATATTATACGTCAACAAAAAGCGGTCCTTTCAGCTACAGCGGACCGCGTTCTGCTTTTATCTCTTTACTGCCTTTTTTGGCGTTTTCAAATCCCTTTTCTTTGCTATGAACCAGCGGAACCCATACGGTTCAAGCAGCAATTCGCTCCTGCGTCCTGTACCCGGTACGAATTCACGCTGAGGCTCGATCATATCCAGCCAGTCGGCTGTTTCCACATTGATACGGCATTCATTCTCTGAGAAATTGAAAAGTGCTATCATTTTCTTGCCGTTGTATTCACGTTCTATTCCCAATACTCTGTCGTCCCCGGTATCAAAAACATGCGTACGCGCATCCGAATGGAAGATGTCGTTATATTTCCTGATCCTGGCCAGCTGGCTTATCCTGCCGAACACCTTGCCGGTAAGGGTAGAAGAATCATGTCTTTCCTCAGCGAGATCCCAGCGGAATTTGCCTCTGTGCAGATTTCTGCTGTCAGCCCATTTGGAAGGATCTTCATGATATGAGTAGTCGTTGAGCATACCGATCTCATCGCCGCTGTAGAAAACAGGAATACCTCTGAGAGTCAGCATCAGAGCATGCAGCATAACATCAGCGTCAATGCCTCTTTCGATACCCTCTTCATTCTGCTCATAGACTGCAGACTCTATGCCGCAAAGCGATGCAGCAGTTCCGCACAGCCTTGCATCCTGCAGCATTTCCGAATCATTATATGTCTCTCCTCTTGACGGGCTGAACGGCCATTTCCCGGTAAACCAGTCATTGAGGTATTTTTTGTGAGTGCTCTCTCTGATCCCGAACCATCCCAGATATCCGTAATCGAGGCCCCAGCCTATATCATCATGACAGCGGAGGTAGTTCTGGAACATGCAGTTTGACGGCAGTCCTTCCGTGATCTCAAGCTGATGTTTGAGAAGTCTTGTATCTCTCGTAGCAAGGGTATGCCAGATAGTGCACATTGTCGTAACATTATAGAGCATATCGCATTCAGGCTTGTCCTCTGTACCGAAATACGGAACGACCTCCTTCGGCTCCATCACGACCTCTCCAAGCAGAAGTACGCTCGGACATACTATGCGGCAGGCGATGTTCATCATCCTTGTCAGCGTATGTACCTGCGGTCGGTTACGGCAGTTGGTTCCGAGCTCCTTCCATATATAAGGCACCGCATCAAGTCTGATTATATCTACGCCCCTGTTGGCGAGATACAGCATATTATCCGTCATATCATTGAAAACCATAGGGTTGGCATAATTCAGATCCCACTGGAACGGATAGAACGAAGTCATGACGATCTTGCCGCAGTCATGAAGATATGTGAAATTGCCCGGTGCTGTTTCAGGGAAAACCTGAGGCATTGTCTGATCATACCAGCTCGGAATATCCCAGTTATCGTAGAAGAAATATCTGGCCATTGCCTCCGGATCGCCCTGTCTTGCAGCTCTTGCCCATTCGTGATCTTCACTGGTGTGATTCATTACGAAATCCAGACAGATCCTGATACCGCGTCTGTGGCATGAACCGGCCAGGTCTTCGAGATCCTTCATTGTCCCGAGGTCCGGTCTGATTTTGCGGAAATCCGAAACCGCATATCCGCCGTCGCTTCTCTCTCTGTCAGCCGGAGAATCGAGCAGCGGCATCAGATGCATGTACTTTATGCCGCATTCCTTGAGATAACCCAGTCTGGCTCTGACACCCTGCAGATCACCTCCGAAATTCTCAGTGTACATCATCATTCCCATCATCTTATTGGAATGATGTATATCCGGATTGGACTCGCGCCTCTTATCCACTTCTCTGAGAGTCGCTTTGCGCTCCTTATAATTGCGTTTGAGCATATTTATGAAATAATCAAAAGCGTTCTGATCATCATAAATCTCCATATAGAGCCATTTCAGCTCATCCATGTACTGCTCAAGACGGATATCAAAAGTACTTTTCTTTGCCATAACTCACATCCGTTTCTGTATCTCTATAGGATAACTTCTTCTGCTACTGGCATCGCCGGTATAGCTCCGTGGCGGGAGCAGGTTATCGATGCTGCCTTGTTTGCGTATTTTACATAAGATTTAAGCTCGTCCCAGTCAAGTCCCTCTAACGGATCTCCTCCGTTCTCTTTCCCGCGCTTTGTCAGCTGAGCAAGCATAGCTCCGAGGAAAGTGTCTCCGGCGCCGTTTGTGTCTGCTACCTTTACAGAGAATCCCGGTATGGCTTCAGTCATATCACCGCATCTCAGGAATACACCTTCCGATCCCAGTGTGACCATTACCAGTCTGATTCCGTATTCTGACAGAATGCGGCTGCCCTCTTCAAAGTCATCTGTTCCTGTAAGCATAACCATTTCCTCATCGGAAACCTTGAGTATGTCCGCTTCAGGAAGCAAGCTCTTCATCATTTCCACAGCGCGTTCTTCACTGTCCCACAAAGCTCCGCGGTAATTCGGATCATAGCTGATCAGAGCGCCGCCCTCTTTTGCGAAACGGACTGCAGCAACACAGGCTTCCTTTGACGGAGAATTTGTCATCGAAAGCGAACCGATATGCAGTATCTCAGGCATATTGCCAAGAGCTGCTACCGCTTCATCGACACTCAGCTGCGTATCCGCACCCGGATTTCTGTAGAATGAGAACTCGCGCTCTCCTGTATCATCGACTGCCACTATAGCGAGAGTCGTAGGTTCATTTTCATCCTCATATAATCCTGAAATATCTACACCTTCTTTTTTCAGCGTATCGCGCAGGCTGCGCCCGAAGGCGTCTTTGCCTACCTTACCTATAAATCCTGTTTCAGCACCAAGTCTGGCCGCCGCAACTGCGACATTTGCCGGTGCTCCTCCCGGAAAAGCCGTAAATTTGCCGTTGCCGAGTTCATCAGTGCCGCCCTGTGTGAGATCTATAAGCAGTTCTCCGAGTGTTATGATATCAGCCATATATTCCCCCTCCGTGTTAGTTATGATATTTCTTTATATACAGTATTCTAACCATTCCTATTTTATACTTTGAAGCTCCGTTCGTCTATGCATCTGCGGCAATTTTATGAGAGCTTATATCAAGAACAGCCTTTCCCTCGGATCTGAATGTTATTCTGTCGGCTTCAATCGGTGTGTAGTATGTAACAGACATTACCTGTTCGCCTCCGTTGATAAAGATCTCAGCGCTCCATCTGTCAAGCAGTATCCTCAGATCGAGGCTTCCTCCGCGCCTTCTGACTCTGATACTGCGTCTTTTTGTCATTTCATCATTCTGTCCCGATCTGCTGCGGTCTATCGTGAGTATTGACCGCTGCGGATCATATATCAGCTCGCAGCAGTGTTCATCGTCCGCGGCAAACTTCATGCTGAAACTGCTGTACGAACACTCTTCGCTTTCATCCTCAGCCGTTTGTTCCGCCGGTCTGAGTTCCAGTTCGATATCCAGGGTTCTGCCGTAAATCTCCTCTATGGACCTTTCATCAGGCCCTGTCTCTATACTGGCAAGTCTCACTCTGCCGCTCCAGTACGATTCCAGTTCCCTGACCGGACGCTGTATCAGTCTTTCATTTCTCAGTGTCAGCTCCCTCGGTACAGTCATCTGACAGAATATTCTGAATTCATCTTCACCGTGAAGATTACCCATGCTCGGATCCTGCATCCAGCCTATCATGATGCGTCTCCCGTCAGGTGCTGTCATTACCTGCGGCGCATAGAAATCAAGTCCGCAGTCAACCGGATGATACGATGCGACAGGATCTTTTTCGGATTTTTCCTGTGCAGCCGATTGATGAGGTGTAAAGACCTCTTCCGCTTCATCATAATCGCCGACCATATAGCATACATTGTTTCCCTTAGGAAATCTTATGGATCCTTCCGCATCCTCGACCTCCATATCCATCGGACTTGCAATGAGGATCTGTCTGTCATCTATACTGAAGAAGTTAGGGCATTCCCACATCAGGCCGACATGTCTGGAGTCCTCAAAAAGCACCTTATCAAATTTCCATTCAAATCCGTCAGGACTGCTGTAGAGGCAGAGCTGTGTAGCCTTGCTCTCATCTCTGTTGGCGTTCGCTATTATTGATCTGTAACTGCCGTCCTTTGTACGCCAGATATACGGATCCCGGAACTCATACGGATCACCGCCTGACGGAAGATCCGCTCCTGTAAGCACAGGATTGCCCTCGTATTTTATGAACTCATTTGTTTCATCCATCTCAGCTCCATCATCCGTAACAGGTTTTTCGCTGACTGCTATACACTGTGTCTGTCTCCATCTGCCGTCCGGGTCCAGATTCTCAGGATCACAGCCGGTATACATCAAAAGCTGTCTCCCGTCAGGCATTGTTATGGCTGAACCCGAAAAACAGCCTGCTCCGTCGTAATCAGTATCAGGAGCCATCGCAGCCTGTCTGTATTCCCATCTGACCAGGTCATCACTTACCGCATGCCCCCAATGCATCGGTCCCCAATGCGAGCTGTACGGATGATACTGATAGAACAGATGATATTTCCCTCCGTAATATGAAAATCCGTTAGGGTCATTCAGCCATCCGATCAGCGGAGACAAATGGTATACAGGTCTTTCCTCTTCTGTTACCTCAGCGCTTTTTCTTTTTTCATATTCTCTTGCAGCTGCAAGTTCCTTACTTATCATATACTTCATCTCCTTAGAATTAAAAATCAGTTCTGCATTCTCCTGTTAACAAAACGCACCGCTGCATTCTCATTAATGTAGCGGTGCGCATATATTATGCAGTCAAGCGCTCCTATCTGTAAAGGTTAAAGTCATAAATAAACTGTTCGCCCTTGTTGTTCTTCATCACAACAGTGATATACATAGAAGTGTATTTTTTAGGAAATGATATCTTTCCTCCGTTTTTTATCGTAGCTTTTGTTATTTTGATCTGAGTTGATTTGCCGTTTCTCGTTTTAAACCCCCATACATCGCTAATCTTCCAGCCATCCTTAAGAGCCATCTTTATCTTCAGGCTTGTTTTCTTATACTTTGCATCTGTATAACTGAATTTATGCTTTTTGATCGTGACACTCTTACCGTTGACTGCAAGGCTTTTGATATTATTCGGATAAGCCTTTACCTGAACCGGCACGGTACGTGTTCCGGTCTCTTTTTTGCTGAATTTGTAATTTACGGTAATAAAGACTTTTCCCTTCTTAAGTGCTTTCAGAGAATCGATACCCTTTACCTTTTTTACCACAGAAGTATCACTTGACTGGATTTTAGTGATCTCAGCCATCTTTCCGGAACTTGATGAAACACTGATATGCCTGGATTCACCTTTCCACATAACGCCCGGTATATTAATATAATCCGAAGTCTCCTTGATTCGCGCTTCCTCTATACCGCTCTCAGCGCATACAAAAGTGAAGCTGATACAAAACATGCTTAGCGCCATCATCAGCGCTGTCATCAGAGAAATCGTTTTTCTGAACTGTTTATTTTTCATATCATTCACCTCATTTCTATTCGAAAATCCGGCACTGATCTGTGCTTTATCTATGTAATAAAACTACCATTTTTACCTGTAAAATGCAAGAATTCCAACGTTTTCCGACGCGGTAATTACAACGGCAGATAATTCAGTCATCGGCCGATTCTGAGGAATGCAGAGAGCGAAATGCATCTGCGCATCAGCATTCGGCGGAGTAGCAGTGCACTGAACGCAGCTCATGATGATAAGCAGAGTATTTCGCTTTATGTATGGCTCTGGCTGTTTACTGAATTGTAACGCAGGCACACACGTAAAGAGGAGGCCATGCGGCCTCCTCAGTGTTTGTGATTAATTGCCTCTTCGGCGGGATCTTATTCGTCCCACAGCAGGCTGCGCTCTGTCTCCTTATCGAAGAGCTGAAGCTTGTTAAGATCAAGTGCCATAGTTCCTTCCATGCCGACATAGAGGTCAACATCAGAAGCAACTCTTGCAGTGCACTGTCTGCCTCCGAGTGTGAAGTACAGATAAGCCTCTGCACCGAGCAGCTCACGTACTTCAACTGTTGCCTTTATAGTGCAGAACTGATTCTCCTTGCCTCTTCCATCGATGAGGTGTTCAGGTCTGATACCCATAACAATAGTTTTGCCTTCGTATCCCTTAACAGCTGCTGCCTTATCAGCAGGAAGCTTGATATCGAATCCTGCAACATTCAGGAATGTATCATTGCCCTTTTTCTCTACTACTGCATCGAGGAAGTTCATCTGAGGTGACCCGATGAATCCTGCTACGAAGAGGTTGCAAGGCTTGTTATAAAGATGTTCAGGTGAGTTGATCTGCTGAACGATACCGTCTTTCATAACAACGATACGTGTACCGAGTGTCATAGCCTCTGTCTGGTCGTGTGTTACGTAAATGATAGTAGTTCCCAGTCTCTCATGGAGCTTTGCGATCTCTGTTCTCATCTGTACTCTCAGCTTAGCATCGAGGTTGGAGAGAGGCTCGTCCATGAGGAATACCTTAGGGCTTCTTACTATAGCACGTCCCATAGCTACACGCTGTCTCTGTCCGCCGGACAGAGCCTTTGGCTTACGGTCAAGCAGTTTCTCGAGGTCGAGGATCTTAGCTACTTCGTTAACCTTCTTGTCTATTTCATCTTTAGGAACGTTTCTCAGCTTGAGTGCGAATCCCATGTTGTCTCTTACTGTCATGTGAGGATAGAGAGCGTAGCTCTGGAATACCATCGCGATGTCTCTGTCCTTAGGTTCTACGTCGTTCATCAGAACTCCGTCGATCTTGAACTCTCCGGAGGAGATATCTTCAAGACCTGCGATCATACGCAGAGTTGTGGACTTTCCGCAGCCGGAAGGACCAACGAAGATAATAAATTCCTTATCTTCAACTTCGAGGTTAAAGTCCTGTACAGCGTGGAAGCCGTTAGGGTAAACCTTCTCAATATGTTTCAATGATAAACTTGCCATATTCGTATTCTCCTTTATTCCAATATATGCACTTGTCCGGCCGGATCATACAGTTCACTTTTCATCCGACTCAAGATCTTCGAACACTTTGTTATACAGCATCGTACATAGATATCCCGGAAGTGTGAGTCCGAATATCAGGAAGAATGTAGATGCCGCTTTATGCAGGTATACCAGTATCAGTATCCAGATCAGCCATATAACAGCCATCACCACAGACCTTGGCAGGTTGCCGATAGCCAGTCTCACAGCGTTCAGGATCGTCCCGCCTACTGTGTTCTCATATCTTGACTGAAGAGCGAACATGTATACACATGTTACGAATATCATGACTCCTATGATCGTGATAACTATCATCATCATAGTTGCCATCCTTGATTCCGATCCGTGGAGAGCCCACATGTCCACAGCTGTTACTGCAGACGCCAGCAGGACTATCAGGCCTTCCGGTATTCCCTGGCGGAAATTCTCTATGAAAGACTTTTTGAACATCCTTGTGACATATGTCTCATCCTCTCTCACCAGATGAAGCAGCACATAGTTCATCGCAGTCAGCGCACCGCCTGCTGTTATCAGCGGGATACAGCACACAACAGTGATGATGTTCAGCAATGCCAGATCAACCAGTCTTGCGAGGAACCTCATTACAGGATTTTCAGAATCAAAGAATTTACTCATTCGTTATCTATACACTCCGACCAGATACAATTTAACCCTTAACAGCTCCTGATGTAACTCCCGCAACGATGTATTTCTGCAGGAAGAGATACAGGATGAGGATCGGCATCATGGCCAGCACGAGCGCAGCCATTACCAGACCGATATCTGTGGAATATGTACCATAGAACTGCTGTGTGGCAATTGGAATAGTATAGATTGCCTTATCTGTCAGCACCAGGCTTGGCAGGAGGTAGTCGTTCCAGAATGCCATAGCGTCAATGATAGCTACTGTTGCAATTGTAGGCTTCAGAAGCGGGAAGACGATCTTCCAGAATGTCTGCCATCTGGTACATCCGTCGATGAGCGCCGCTTCCTCGAGCTCAAGAGGTATATTGGTATGTATTGCTCCGTGGAACATGAATGTTGCCATGGAAACCGAGAACCCTACATGCATGAATATAAGCGTGGCACGATGATTCAGCAGTCCGAAAATACCGCCGTATACGGATACCAGAGGTACCATCAGTACCTGGAACGGAATGACCATCGAAGCAACCATCAGCGCGAAGACTGCGGTGCACATTTTCCATTTGCCGTTACGTACGATTACGAACGATGTCATAGCCGAAATCAGTATTGTCAGTATTGTCGCACAAACTGTGATTATCAGAGAGTTCTTGAATACATTGAAGAAGTCCATCTTCTGCATTGCTTCAGGGAAGTTCTTCAATGTGAATCCGTGTGCACCGATGAGTGCGAGCGGATCTGTTACGATATCTGCCTTATCTTTGAATACGTTGATCAGTACCAGTATGAACGGGCTGATGAAGAAGATGAAGAGCAGAATCAGTATAGCGATCATGATCGCATGATTTCTCTTTTTAGCTGCTGCAGCTTTTTCATTCTGAGTCATTACGCTTCAACCTCTCCTTTCTTACCTACCCATACCTGTGTTACACCTACTACAGCGCATACTACGAAGAGTATAAGCGCTTCTGCCTGACCCATACCATAGTTCTTGTATGTGAACGCAGTATTGTATACATGCATCGCTGCCATGACTGACTGTCCGAACGGTTCGCCCTTTGTCAGTGACAGGTTTACATCGTATATAACGAAGCATCTTGTAATGCTGAGGAAGATGCACTGTACAAATGAAGAGCGCATCAACGGGATCGTTACATTACGCATAGCCTGCGAAGGTGTGCATCCATCTATCATAGCAGCTTCCTTGAGTGAATCGGATACACTCATGAAGCCCGCTACATAAATAAGCATCATGTAGCCCGCATATTGCCAGACTGAGGCGAATATCAGACAGAACATTGCACCCGATGGCGTTGCGAGAAGCGAATTGGTCGGATGTCCTGTAATTGCAGTTCCGATAGCTACAAACGCTCTGTTGAATACGAATTTCCATACATAACCGAGTACGATACCGCCGATCAGGTTTGGTACGAAGAAACCTGCGCGGAAGAAGTTCTGTCCTTTGACCCCGCTTGTTACCAGATATGCCAGTACAAAAGCAAGGATGTTGATCAGCACAACGGAGAATACCGAGTAGATTACTGTTCTGCCCATTGCGAGCCAGTATTCATGGTCTCCGAATGCCGCAGCATAGTTTGCCAGTCCAACAAAAGGCTTTTCAGGAGATACTCCATCCCAGCTGGTAAATGTCAGGTAGATACCATAGATGAACGGAACGATCACGACAGCGGCGAACAGAAAGGTTCCAACGCCGCCGAACATCAGATATTGTCTGACTTTATAGCTTAATGTGTTCCTTTTCATATTGTCCCCTTGTAAATATGAAACCGGTAACTGTTCGGAAATACCTCCGGTAGGAGGAGGCATAGTACCTCCTCCTACCGGCAAATGATCTGAACAGTTACCTTACAATAAATTTATAAAATTAGTGTTCTACAGGTGTTACATTTGCCCAGTAATCCTGAATAGCCTTTGCGAGCTCTTCACGTGTGCACTGGTCTGCAAGGTATTTCTGCATCTCGATACCGAGCTTTGAATAGTGATCATCAGGGTCATAGTCATAGTTAGGAACGAGATTTCCTGCATCTACGTATTCCTTAACAACCTTACCGATGTCATTTGTGCACTCTACAGTGTTGCTCTTGAATGGGGATACCATTCCGCATGTTCCGGAAACGAATTCCTTACCTTCATCTGATGTAGCGAGCCAGTCGAGGAATGCCTTAGCAGCTTCCTGGTCAGCTTCTGATGTGTATTCACTTCCATCAACATAGAAATACTTGGAACCGCCGCCTACGAGCTTACCTGTGTAATCGTCCTTAAGGTTCTGTGGAACAGGCATGATGCCAACAGGTCCGTTATAGTCATAAGTCTGCAGGTCATTCCACTCCCAGCATCCGCCGAACTGGAATGCATCCTGTCCTTCGGACATAGCCTGGTGAACGAGTTCATCCTCTGCGGAGAGTGGTGCGGACTTGAACATGTTGTACTCTTTGAGTGCATCGAATGTATCCATGAGAGCGTTGAACTTCTCGTCCTTCATCAGGTCAACCTTGCCTGCATACAGATCCTGAACGAATGCTTCAGGATCTTCTCTCTCTTCATATACCTGCTGCAGATAGTGAGCAGCGAGTGACCAGTCAGGCTTGAGTACAGCTGTAGGAGCTTCCATTCCTGCTGCTACAAGCTTGTCGCACATTGCCTTGAAATCGTCAAGAGTCTTTACACTTGCAGGATCAAAGTCTTCGCCGAGAGCTTTCTTGATTGCAGCTGTATTGTAGAGAATACCTCTTGCTTCGATACATGTCGGGAAGCCGAGTACCTTGTCATCTACAGAGATAGCATAGTCGGTATCATCAACCCACTTTGATCCTGTCATGTCAGCTCCGTACTGCTTACCAAGGGAATAGATATCCTTAGCATCAACCATGTTGAGTGTATAAGGAGCCTTTGAAGCATACTTTGTTGCGAGATGAGCCGATACTGTGTCCTGTGAATAATAGACTTCTACATGAACACCGGTCTGCTCTTCATAAACCTTAGCGAGGTCCTCAAGATTCTCCTGGATCTCGTTCTTGGAGTTGAACAGTGTGATCGATGTTCCGTCTCCGGCTCCGCCGCCTTCGGTGGACTCTTCCTCAGAAGATGAACCGCCGCCGCATGCTGCCATGGAGAATACCATCGCGAGAGCAAGCAGGATGGTCAGCAATTTCTTAGTGCTACTTTTCATTCTTTTTCCTCCTAAAATAAAACCATAGCATTAACATTTGTTCCGACACCACAGGTTCGATGGCTTCTCTGTCATCGGCATTTCAGTCAGGAACAGAAGTACCGAGCTGTGCGGCGCAAGCGTATCCGTGAATATTTCGCTTTTTACGGACGCAGCGACGTCGCCACCATTCCAATCGAATCGGTATTGAAAAAACGCCTCATTCCCGAATAATTCGTCCATCCTGTGACAGATCCTGATAGGATGATCCGTAGGATTCAGGATAAAAAGCAGATTCCAATCAATTAAATTATGTGTTATCAGTATCTCTTCCGATGTTTCATCGGTAAGAAGCGGGAAAACCGCTTTCACTCTCTCACTGCCGGGTTTTATAAAATCGAGCAGTTTCCTGCGGTCCGCCGACAGTCTGCAGACCGGATCGGAGGTTGTGATTATGCCTCCGGACAGAGCCTGCAGCAAAGCAATGCTCCATGTCTCGTCTTCTGTCAGATGTGAGCCGAAATCTCTCAGTATGATAGAATCAGGATCGTTCTGCCAGAATATATTGTTGAAATAATTATCATACGGGAGTTCCTGCAGCAGGTTGGCCGGGCCGAAGGCTCCCTCAGTCCACTGCGCTCCCATATCGCTTGCTATACGCATACCGTCCGCATATCCCAGACAAGGCATGAACGGTGCTATACTCGCGAGCAGATAAGAGTCATCTCCTGTTTCTTCTCTTATAAGCGACAGAGTTCTTCTCAGGATTTCTGTCGATGTCACAGTATTATCATCCCTTATTACTGCCGATGTGTCGACCATTCCCCACAATATAAAATCAATTTTATAAAGTGTGAATCCCCAGTCTCTGTATGCTCTGAAAACATCTCTTATGTATTTGCATGCACCCGGATGTGTCATATCCAGGATGTAATAGTCGTTATCCGTATTGCCCCAGATCTTCGGCTCTGTGTAACTGCGGAATACCACATGCGGTCTGCCGTCCGGGTCTCTGATGACCCAGTCCGGATGTTCTGTGAATGTATCCGATCCGTCTCCAATCAGGAATGGCGCTATCCATATCCCTGCTGCATATCCGGAATCGATAATCGATGCAGCCGCAGCCTTCAGGCCGCCCGGATATCTGTGATTGAATCTGAGCCAGTCTCCTATGTGAGCTGTATATCCCGCATCTATCTGTATATATCTGAAATCAACAGGTTCTTCTTTAAGATCAGCCATAAAGCTGTTCAGGATCTCCTGCGACAGATTTTCGTAGTGATAGTACCAGCTGCACCAGTGAAAAGCCGGTGGCATGCCGGTCCTTGCATTCATTTTATCCGCTATTATCTCAGCAGCTCCTGCCAGACAGTCTGTAAGATCTTTTCCGGTCAGAATATACAGATCCGGCATTTCAATTCTGCCCGCAGCTGTTCCCTCAAGATCAATGCCTGCTGTAAGCAGCGCCCGTTCGGAATACATTCCTTTCATCCTGAACACACTGAACGAGGATATATATCTGCTGTGATCCGTTGTAAATATTACAGCAGCTGACTCATTACAGACCAGCCCGATCAGACCGTAAGACATTCTCATCGTATCATCAAGCCTGTAATATCCCGATGGTCCTTCCATTCCGAAGCCCTGTACATATATATGATCAGCTCCGGTCACCACTGCCGAGGCTAACGGCTCAAAATCATGGAATCCGTCACTGCATTCAACAGCGGATGAGATGATAAGACACTCACGGCATTTGTCCGATGCTTTTGTTCCAACACGGTCTGTTCTCAGTCTCAGAGACACCGTTCCGCAGGAAGTTGAATAAGAGATCTCATCCTCACGGGTTTCAAACGACAACGGGAGCACAGGTCTCTCATCTATGCCCGGATAAATGTCCCTGAGTCTTATTGTTCCGAGATGGATATCAATCATTCCATTGTCACTGATTTTGTAATTGCTGTCGGACATATCTAAAATTCATCACACAGGTTCATCACAATACAAAATGTATTATAACAGTTACCAGCTGTATATGCATGCTTATTTATGTTTTTTTCATAACAATTTTTGACAATTTTTGTGTCAAAAGAGGAATTATCTGGTCAATTGTTCGGTTTTTACCCTATTTCGTCAATATCAGTCTTATATTACAGTTGTATTTATTGAACAATTGCGCATTATTACAGCCACCGGATGTCCCCCGCCTCTTAGGCGGCGGGTTCCTTTTTCGACCATCAGTGGTGGGTAACAATCCCCCACTGATGCTCTCAGGAGCTGAAGCTCCCGGTGTCTGTAAATGCTTCCTCCGGATCATACGGCGTTG
>CACYHR010000011.1:0-43592 GCA_902774265.1 uncultured Eubacteriales bacterium | reverse complement strand
TCGGAAGCATTGATCTCCGGAGGCTGAGCTCCTCCGATAAGTACGGCGTCGCTCGCTCCAATCAAGCGAGCTTGTTGGAGCTTTGCTCCTGGTTGAAAACTCCCGGACGGTCATTCGTCCGGGAGTTGAACGCGATTTTCAGTCGTTTATTTACCTCTATCCGCATAATATTTACAAACGGCTCAAAATCGATGCAGGACGCGAAAGAGCCCGCTCGAATGCACGGAGCTTACTGATAGTAAGTGAGTACATGAGAGCGGGCTCTGACAAAGTCATGCGCGATTTTCAGTCGTTTGTTTATTTATCTTCCTGGGAAGCTTTGTACGCCGCAATAACCTTATCCGCGAGGTTAGCCGGCAGTTCAGCGTATCTTGCAAACTCTACTGTGAAGGATCCTCTTGCCTGAGTCATGGATCTCAGAGCGATAGCATAATCGAAGAGTTCTGCCTGAGGTGCCTCAGCGTGGAGAACTGTACCGCTCATTGTAGGGTCCATTCCCATTACGATACCTCTTCTGTTAGGCAGGTCGCCCATTACAGCACCTACATATGCCTCAGGAACGGTGATCTCAAGCTTCATGATAGGCTCGAGCAGGCAAGGTCTTGCCTCTACGATACCCTTCTTGAATGCGAGGGAAGCAGCTATCTTGAAAGATACTTCGTTGGAGTCTACTTCGTGATATGAACCGTCATAGAGAACAGCCTTGATATTCTGTACCTTACATCCTGCGAGAGGGCCTTTTTCCATGCATTCGAGCAGTCCCTTTTCTACAGCAGGTACATAGTTCTTAGGAACGGATCCGCCGAACAGCTCTTCCGAGAACTCGAGACCAGGCTGCTCGGATGGGGAGAATCTGATATGTACATCTCCGTACTGTCCTGCACCGCCGGACTGTTTCTTGTGCTTACCCTGTACGTCGGAGTTGCCCTTGATCGTCTCTCTGTAAGCGATCTTCTGAGGAACAACATTTACGCTGACGCCGTATCTGTCTTTGAGTTTTGCCTGAATGATTCCGAGCTGGATATCACCCTGTCCTCCGAGCAGAGTCTGATGTGTCTCTGCATTTCTCTCGAGAACGAATGTAGGATCTTCTTCCATGAGTCTGGAGAGGCCCTGTGCCATCTTCTCATCCTCGTTCTTGTCAGCTGCTTCTACAGCTACGAAATAGCATGGCTTAGGGAATGCGATCTCAGAGATCCTGACCTGCTTAGCCTTGAGGCAGAGAGTGTCGCCTGTCTTAGTGTTCTGCAGTTTGCCGAGTGCAACCATATCTCCTGCAGGAACTGTATCTGTCATTTCCTGGTTCTTGCCTCTTACAAAGAATACAGATCCGAGTTTTTCTGATTTCTCTGAACGCGGGTTATATACATCAGTACCGGACTTGAGAGTACCGGAAACAACCTTTGCATATGAGATCTTGCCGAGGAACGGGTCAGCGAGAGTCTTGAATATAAAGAGTACGAGATCTCCGTTCGGATCGCATTTGATCTCTATATCCTCATCCTTGTCATTCTTTGCATGAGTAACTACTGTCGATGGCTTTGGAACATATTTGCAGAGTGCATCAAGAGCTTCCTCTACGCCTGCGCCTGTAATGCTGCTCATGCTGAGTATAGGCATGATGTCTCCGTTGTGGATACCTGTTGCCAGTCCGTGAGCGAACTCTTCGTCTGTGAAAGCTTCGCCTTCGAAGAATTTCTCCATGAGTTCCTCGTCAGCACCTGCAACAGCCTCATCGAGGGCATCCTTGTCATCGAGAGTAACGCATGATGTACCGAACTTATCCTGAATAGCGGAAATAACTCCGTCAACATCAACATTATCCTTGTCTATCTTGCTGAGCATGAAGAATGTAGGAGCGTTATATTCTTTTACGAGTTCCCATGCCTTCTCTGTACCCACCTGAATACCGGATGATGCGTCTACCATGATTATAGCTGTAGCACCTGTTGAAAGAGCTGCTCTTGCCTCTCCGGCAAAATCGAAGAATCCCGGAGTGTCGATAAAGTTCAGCTTGGTTCCCTTGAATTCTATAGGTACCAGTGTCTGGTTGATGGTGTATCCCTTCTGGATCTCCATCTTTTCGTAGTCGGATACGGTGTTTCCGTCCTCAACCTTGCCGAGTCTGCTGACAACCTTTGTGTTGAGCAGTCCTGCTTCAAGGAAAGTGGTCTTACCTATGCCGCCGTGTCCCAGTAGTACGATGTTGCGGATCTTGTCGCTTGAATAACCTTTCATGTGTTCCTCCCTATAAAAATGCTTTATATAAATTTTTTTATTTGCGCGGATATCGTCCCTTCCGGGCACGCTCTCGCTATACCTCGCTCGCAGCGGTACTAAATTTAGAATTCCGCGTTGCCCGGCGTTCTCGGGAACATCTGCACGTCTCTGATGTTGCTCATTCCCGTGAGATACATAAGTATGCGGTCGAAGCCGAGGCCGTAGCCGGAATGCTTGACTCCGCCATATTTACGGAGATCGAGGTACCAGTCGTATGTGTCCTCGTCAAGTCCGAGCTCGTGTATCCTGTCAAGAAGCACATCATAACGCTCCTCTCTCTGGCTGCCGCCTATGATCTCGCCGACTCCCGGTACCAGCATATCCATTGCGGCGACCGTCTTGTTGTCGTCATTGACTCTCATATAGAATGCTTTACAGTCCTTAGGGAAGTCTATGACGAACATCGGCTTTTTGAAGACTTCCTCAGTGAGGTAGCGTTCGTGCTCCGTCTGCAGTTCGAGTCCCCATTCAACAGGATATTCGAATTTTTTGCCGGATTTCTGCAGTATATCTACTGCTTCTGTATATGTTATCCTTACGAAATCCGAATTCACGATGTGGTCGAGTCTTGCCAGCAGTCCCTTATCTATGAAGCTGTTGAAGAACTGCATTTCTTCAGGACACTGTTCAACTACATAGCTGATGATGTATTTGATCATCTCTTCGGCCATATCCATGTTCTGCTCGAGATCGCAGAATGCCATCTCAGGCTCCATCATCCAGAATTCAGATGCGTGTCTTGCGGTGTTGGAGTTCTCAGCCCTGAATGTCGGCCCGAATGTATATATGTTGCGGAATGCAAGCGCCATGATCTCGCCTTCAAGTTGTCCGGATACTGTAAGGTTGGCCTTCTTGCCGAAGAAATCCTTAGAGTAGTCGATATTCCCATGCTCGTCTCTCGGCAGATCGTTGAGATCCAGCGTAGTTACCTGGAACATCTCGCCGGCGCCTTCAGCATCGCTGCATGTGATCTCAGGTGAATGTACATATATGAAATTCTTTTCCTGGAAGAATTTGTGAATAGCAAATGCTGCTACACTTCTAACTCTGAATACCGCAGAGAAGGTATTGCTTCTCGGTCTGAGATGCGCTATCTCTCTGAGGAATTCCATTGTGTGGCGCTTTTTCTGCAGCGGATAATCAGGCTCTGAATCCGCTTCAAGTACGATCTCCTCAGCCTTGATCTCAAATGGCTGCTTTGCATCCGGAGTCATGACAAGAATACCTCTGACCATGATTCCCGCGCTGAGACGGTATTTGGTGATTTCCTGATAATTTTCCAGTTTTTCCGCCTCATACACTATCTGTACGGATGTGAAAAACGAACCGTCATTAAGTGAGATGAATCCAAACTGATTGGAGCTGCGGTTTCCCCTTATCCAACCGCGTACTGTTACTTCTTTTCCGTCGTATTCCGCCGTGTTGCGGAACAGTTCTCTGATCTCTATGTCTTTCATTTCTGATCCTTTGGATTATTTAATATAAGTTTAGGCCGGCACAATGCACCAGCCTAAAAAGTATATCATATTGAAGTTCTATATGCTATCAAATTATTCTGTTTCGGCGGTCTCTTCTTCAGATTCCTCAGATTCATCTGCAGATTCCGATTTATCATCTGATTTATCCGGAGCAGAAATGGCTGCCGTTTTGAATATTATCCTGGATTCGCCGCTGTCCTTCTCAGCCTTGCCGGCGTAGAAAGTGGATGCACGGTCCGCATCGATCAGCGCTTCGAGTCTTTCGAGCATTCCGCTGACTCCGCTGTCGCCGAGAGCAGCGACAAATGCGCCTATGCCTTCTCTGTTGAATCTGGCCATTCCGGCAGCGAGTTCATTTGCTCCGGCCTCCGCCTTGCCTGCGCCGGCGGCCAGCTGATTGATTCCCTTAAGCAGTTCGACCGAGCCTTTGTTAAGTTCGTTCAGACCTGAGGAAAGCTGTCCTGCGCCTCCGTCCAGCAGCTCAATAGCAGAATTGAGCCTGGTTACTCCGTTAACGAGCTGTCCTGAACCCTCGCTGAGCTGGTGCACGCCGTCAGCAAGCCTTGAAGCTGCCTCATTCAGCTGCTGCGCACCTTCATTTACCTGTCCTGCGCCTTCGTCCAGCTTGGCTGCACCTTCATCAAGTTCCTTTGTTCCGCTGTCTACCTTGTGAGCAAGAATAGCGAGCAGTCCTGACGAAACTGCCATAACTGTAGCAGTCGCATCAGCTGTGATAGCCTCCGCTCTGACCTTTTCAGCAGTATCGTTGGCTGCATCTGCCTTCGCAGCCAGTTCCTGAAGCGATTTATTTCTGTTATTTGATGTAGACCTGATAGCAGAAAGGCTTACTTTAAGGTTATTTACCTTTGCACTCACCTTGGCGGAAGCCTGACTTGCCTCATAAGCTGCCGCATCTACGCTTCCGACATATGATTCAACGCTGCTGAGATATGCATCAAGGCTGTTCAGCTCTCCGATAGCCTGATCGACAAGGGCACGCTTGCCGCTGTCCTTTATCAGACCTTTAGCTGATGACAGCTTTGATCTGTACGAAGCTATGCTGTTTCTGTAGCTTCTTGCCGTAGCCCTGATACCTGCGCCCTGTGACGCAACGCCGCTGAATCCCAGTTCGATGCTGTCAGCTCCGATATCAAGCTGCAGCCCTCTTGATGCATCATCACTGTTAGCGAGATCATGCAGTCCGTCAGCAACCTCCTGAGTCTGTCCTTCGAGTTTTATAGCGTCATGTTTTAAGGCTGTAGTCTCTACCTTGACGACCGCCGCCTCAATGACTACTGCGTCAGCTCCGTATTTCATCAGCGTTGTCGCCTTGGAAAGCTTGGACGTGCCTTCCTTGAGCTGCTCTGTACCTTCCTTGAGCTGGGATGTACCGTCAGCAAGTTGTTCTGTTCCGTCTTTCATCTGTGTGGCGCCGTCATCAAGCTGTTTGATACCCTTATCAAGCTCCTTAGCACCGCTCTTCAGCTGTTTTGAACCTTTCAGCACCTGAGATGTCCCTTTTTTAAGCTCTTTCGCACCCTTCGACAGAGCTTTGATTCCCGGACCGAGCTTTGATGTTTTGCTCTTGAGAAGTCTGATACCGCCGGCAAGCTGTGAAATACCGGCAGCAAGCTGACTGCTGCCTTTTGTCAGCTGATTGCCCGCGTCTGCAAGCGCATTCAGCCCGGCTTCAAGCTCCTCCGCCTTGTCTCCTGCCTTCTCAGCCATCTCGTCCAGACCGGCATCTTTGAGAATACCCGTCATTGCGATGGTATATGTGCCTCCGATGCTGAAATTATCTGTTGACGCTCTGATAACGACACTTTCGGGAATATTGATCTGAAGGTCTTCACCATTATCTTCATCATTGTCTTCAATTCCCAGATTGTATTTGAGTCCCGGCAGTGCGTATCCCATGCATATGGTGCTGTCACCGCTGTTCACAGTCTTGCCGTCATCCGCATGTATATTAGTGAAATGCTCATTATCGAAAGCTACTCCGCTGGCCATCACATACGGATGGAACATCTCATATCCGGACGGATACTCCATCTTATTGATATGATAGTCGAAATGTATCTCAATATTTCCCGCCTGTCCGGCCATCTCTTCGGCAGTCTTCTCTTCTCCGTTAAGGTAATAGGAAACATCCACGCTTACCGGAAGCGGTTCGTTCGCTGTACCTTCATACCTTATCGGTTTACCGTCGGCATACCAAGTGAGATCCGTATCATCCTGATCGAATTTCTCCGTTCCGGATATATTCTCTATACCGTCAAGTATTGACACATCATTTATGACATCTTTGTTCTTTGTATTATTGAGCAATTCATCGACAACTATCTTCTGTATATCGCCATCAGCATTCATTATGGCGTATACAGTCTCATCCTTGTCAACCGTCTCTGACGATTCATTCTGTACGTCTATCACAGATTTATAGAGCGCCTCGTCGCCGGTCACGCTGCTTCCGCCTGCTGCAAATACAGCAGTTCCCTGGCTGAACACAAGCGTCGCTGAGAGCATCAGGCATGTTATTTTTTTTGCAAAAATCATCTTATCCGTCATAGATTTATAGCTTTATCTCCACAAACAATTATTAACCGATAGATTAACTGATTGATTATATCACAATTCATCTGCGTTTTGTCTTTTTTTATCGCCAAAAGTTCTGAGAACATATTTGTCAAATCTCATCAGAAAGCCCGGCAGCACGAACAATACCGCCAGCAGCGAACAGATCGTTCCTCTTCCGAGCAGCAGTCCGATCTGTCCTATTATCCTCTGGCTCGAAAAGATATACAGCAATATTCCCATTACAGAGACAGCCGTTGCCGATGTGAGTATCGATACGGCCGTGTCGGATATCGTAGTCACGACACATTCCCGCGGGGGTATCCCGTATACCTTCCGGTTTTCCTTGTAACGCTCGGTAAACAGTATTGCGTAGTCAACCGTTGCTCCGAGCTGTATTGAGCTTATAATCAGATACGCTATATAGAACATTGATGCCCCGGTAAGATGCGTTATGGACATGTTTATCCATATAGCCGTCTCTATAGTAAGCACCAGAATGACAGGCAGCAGCAGATTTTTCATCGTCAGCAGCAGCACAACAAAGACCGAAAAGATCGCTATGAAATTGACCTTGACCATATCGCTCGAAACGACCTCTTTCACATCATGCATGCTGACACCTGTACCGGCCATATAGTATTCTCCCTCATAGTATTTGTCAGCAGCTGCATAAATATCGTCTATCAGCGCAAATGCTTTATCGCCTTCCACCGGTACCGCAGCAGATATCACCATTCTGTCGTAATGATCCGACTGCAGCTGGTCAACAAGTCCTTCGGGAAGCATATCTCCCGGAATAGCGATGCCCATGAGATTTTCTATTGACAGAACCGAATTTATCCCGGGCATGTCCTCCATCTCCCTGATAAGCGCATGTTCGCTCGTCCTGTCGCCGCGGGGCACCATCAGCACATAATTGTCATTGTCACCGAAGATCTCTGTCATTTTTTCGGTGTCGCTGCCGAGACGGGTATCCGGTCCGTATATTTTGGATCCGCCGTAAAGATAATCGTTCTGTGTGCTTCCTATGTAAGCAGGAACCATGATGAGCACAAAAGCTATCATCAGCGGCGTGGAGATTTTGCAGACCACTCTTCCCAGTCCTCTGAATGAAGGCATGAAGCTCCTGTGCCTGGTCTTATCCATCCATTTATATGTCTCAAGTATCACTCCCGGCATGAACACCAGAGAGGTAATCAGGCTTATTGCCACGCCCTTTGAAAGAGCGACTCCCAGATCAGCTCCTATCAGGAACTTCATGAATGCCAGCGCCAGGAAGCCTATTACAGTCGTCAGTCCGCTGGACAGTATCGATGATGTCGACAGCTTCAGTGCATTCAGCATAGCAGTCTCGGGATCATCCTCTTCAGCATTGCATTCGCTGAAGCGGTGTATAAGGAAGACTGAATAATCGAGAGCTACAGCCATCTGCAGGATCATACCGGAGGAATTCGTTACGAATGAGATCTTGCCGAAGAGCAGATTCGTTCCGGAATTTATGAGTACGGCGACTCCAAGGCCCAGCATTACCACTGCAGGCTCGACCCAGGATGTCGTAGTCATAATCAGTACGAATATCAGGAACAGTATCGCTATTATCGTGATCCGCATGACCTCCTTTACGGTATTGATCGTGGCGACCACGGTATTTGCAGCAGGCCCCGCAAGCATATTGTCTTCGCCTATCACATCATATATCGCAGGAATGGTATCGAGCTGTTTTTCGGGATCCACAGTTACCATAAGCACGGCATTGCCATCCTTATAATAGGAATCCACAAGACTGCCCGGCAGCATTTCTATAGGCATATTCAAAGGCAGCATGCTGTCAAGCCATGTTACTGCCAGAACTCCGTCCAGTTCTTCGATCTCTCTCTTGTAATCCTTTGTTTCTTTTTGCGTGACATCGCGGAGCATGACCCTTACATTAGGCACATTCCCTCCGAATTCCTCAGCCATTACTTCAAGAGATTTGGTTGACGGAGAATCCTGAGGCAGATAGTTGAGCAGATCATAATCGACATAGACCTTTGTGTACATCCATGCCGACAGCACCAAAAGCACCGCAAAGCCTGCCATTATTGCTTTTCTGTATCTGATAACCCTTCTGTAAAACCAATCCATCATATTATATCTCTACCGTTGCCTTTCCTCATTTATTGCCACGGTGTTCCTCTCTCCATTTCCGGATAGCCTCATACCGGTCTCTGAACCTCGGTTCAAAGCCCTGATCACCCGGATGGTAATACTGCTTTCCCCTGAGATTATCCGGAAGGCATTCCATATCGGCTATCTTGTCCTCTGTATCGTGAGCATAAATATAACCCTTGCCGTAATCCAGTTCCTTCATCAGTTTAGTCGGAGCATTCCGTATATGGAGAGGAACCGGCTCGGCCATATTATTGTTTGCATCGTCCGCTGCCTGCATATACGCCACCTCCATTGCGTTGGACTTTGGCGCCAGCGCATTGTAAATGACAGCCTCGGTCAGATGCACGCTGCATTCAGGCATACCTATAAGATGGCAGGCCTGAAAAGCTGCAACCGAAAGTTCAAGCGCCCTCGGATCGGCAAGTCCGACATCCTCCGCCGCAAATCTGGTGACGCGTCTGGCTATATACATAGGATCCTCACCGGACTCAAGCATTCTCGCCAGCCAGTAGACCGCCGCGTCGGCATCGGAATTTCTCATGGATTTATGAAGCGCGGAAATAAGATTGTAGTGCTCCTCACCCTGCTTGTCGTACAGCAGGGATTTGCGCGAGGTGCACTGTTCGAAATCCTCCGTAGTGACGTTGATGATTTCATGTCCGTCCGACGGATCGCTGCTGCGCTCCGCGTTGAGAACCATCATTTCGAGTGTCGAAAGAGCGGTTCTGGCATCTCCGTTTGCAAACGATGAGAGCGCCGTTATGACATCATCTGATATCCTTACATCCTGATCTCCGAATCCCCTCGTATCTTTGATCGTCCGGCGTATCAGCTCCGCTATGTCTTCTTCGGAAAGCTGATGCAGCACAAACACCTTGCAGCGCGAGAGAAGCGCGCCGTTTACCTCAAATGAAGGGTTCTCTGTAGTTGCGCCTATCAGTATTATACTGCCTTTTTCAACAAAGGGAAGAAAAGCGTCCTGCTGAGCCTTGTTGAATCTGTGTATCTCGTCTATGAACACTATAGTGCGCGCACCAATGGCTGTCATCCTGTCGGCCTGCTGCATTACAGTGCGGATCTCCTTTATACCGCTCGTAACAGCGCTGAAGGTTATGAACTGCGCGTCTGTAGATGCCGCGATTATCTGAGCCAGCGTCGTTTTGCCGACTCCCGGCGGTCCCCAGAATATCATTGAGGAAACATTGTCCCTTTCTATGAGATTCCGCAGGACCTTGCCTTTGCCTACCAGATGCTGCTGACCCACATACTCTCCGAGTGTTCGCGGGCGCATTCTAGCCGCAAGAGGCTGGCTGCTGTTATTATTGGATGTTTCAAAAATACTTATCTGATCCATCTTTCAATATCCGGTGATTTTTACTTTTCAAGAGCTTTTTTGCGTTCTGCAGTATATGCTGCTGTCTTTTTCCACAGGCTGTGCAGCTGTTTCTTGTGAGTGCAGAGCTTTTCAGTGCAGTTGGTGCATTTGAGATAAGCGTTGGTATGTTCGGAGAATCTCTCAGGATGCAGATAGAATGTAAGCTCCCACCTGATCAGCAGCGCAATCGACAGCGCCAACAGGCTCCATGTGTAAGTCTTCTCTACGAAAAAAAGCGGGGTGAACATCATAGCATAATCCCAGTTGTAGATGCGGCATGCACTGCAGCATTTGTTTTTGAGTATCCATGACTGGAACGGACAGAAGAACAATATGCAGATCAGATCGCATACCGAATAAGCACCGCAGAGCAGTATCATGATTCCGTCATCGAGTATCCCTTTCATGTGAAGGGCACCGAATATAAGGTTGAATACTATCCATATAAAGAGCGCCAGCACTGTTCCGTTGTTATCCGGAATAATAATGTCCGTCTCTCCCGTCTTGATATAGTTGCGCGCGAACTGTTTCTGGCAGCCCGGGCTCTCAAGCTTTGACGGAAAGAATCGGAACAGCATCTCGATAACATATACCGCCCATACTACATAAATAATCACAGGCATCTTTTCAAGTCCTATGATAAACGGTTCATGATAAATGAATCTGTATCTGACATATCCAATAATTAAAAGTATGAACAGAATAGATCTGTATGTAAGTCTGACATAATGCCACACGCTCACCGGAGTCAGCTTGATTTTTTTAGTATTCCCGGTATTCCCCATAATCTTCCATTTCCCCTTATCAGTAAACTTCAGAAACCGATGCCGGTCTGTTGCGCCGGTCTGTATCATCCATCGCTTCCGGCCGGCAGATACCGTCTTTTATTCTAGTCTAATTCAACAGGCACAGGTTCGGAGATAGACTCCTCCATCGCCTCCGGATGCTCCAGAACATATTTCGCTATTCTGAGCGATTTGGCGAAATAGAATCCGTCTGCGATTCTCTCATCTATAGTGAATGCGCAGTTTATCACATCCCTCACATCGGTACTGCCGTCAGGCATTATCTTATTCTCCTTGTGCAGAGTTCCGATAGTGATCATTATCGAGCATGTACCGTAATTATTCAGATGATGATAGCAGGCATCCGCTCCTATCGATCCGAGATTGGCAAGCAGGACTGTTGAATAGTTCGGATCTCCCGCTGTCAGAGCTTTTGGCATTATGCCGTGGTATTCGAGCACTCTCAGAGTGCCGAAAAATCCTTCGAGCACGAATCTCGGCATATTGCCGACTATATCCATCAGTTTATCAAGATCATTTGCTTTTTCCCTGCGGACTTTTTTGACATCGCCCAGGATCAGCTTTGAAACAGAGTCGAGGTTCATGTCAGGCTCTACCTTCATGAACATAAGCGACTCACCGCCATCGTCTTTGAATTGCTGTTTCACCACGAATGACAGAGTTATATCATTTCTCTGATAAAACGTCCTGCCGGAGATAAAGATATTAAGCTTAGGTCTGTGGTATATGGTCCTCGCAACAGCCGTGCATATCGCATGGAATATTTTCAGATTTGTTCCTTCTTCTTTGTTTCTTCTGTCCATATACCTGACAAGTTCGGTGACATCGAACTGCTCTGTCAGCGATACCTCTGCCTCTGTCCTTTTGGGCATTACATATGGCAGTATAAGGTGAAAACCATCCAGTCCTCTTATCCTCTCCCCGTCTCTTCTTTTATTTCTCAACTGGTTCTGCCCCTTTCGTTATTCGATAAACCCCATCATCCGATAATTCCGAGTTCCTTAAGCAGAGCCGGCAGCTTATCGAAGCTGTCCAGTACTGCTGCAGGATGTTCTATATGCCCGAAGCCGTAAGAGGCCCAGATGCACGGGACGCCTGCCTTTGCTGCAGCATCGGCATCCGCCTGTATATCTCCTACATATACAGCCCCGGAAATATTATTTCTCTGCATGACAAGACGGATATTATCGGCTTTGAGATATCCGCTGCGGCCCCATTCCTCGTAATCAGTGAATACTTCATGCATCTTCATGGAATCAAGGAATGCCCTGACATAATCCTTCTGGCAGTTGCTTACTACAGACATTATGTATCCTGCCTCATGCATCTTATGAAGGGTCTCTGTCACACCCGGATACATGTCACCGCCATGTTCAGTGATATATGCGTTCTCAAAGACTTCGCAGTATCTTGCCATTGCATAGCGC
Organism: uncultured Eubacteriales bacterium; assembly: GCA_902774265.1. Lineage (GTDB taxonomy): Bacteria > Bacillota > Clostridia > Peptostreptococcales > Anaerovoracaceae > Crickella. Next base: position 31,498 of record CACYHR010000011.1, on the reverse strand, counting down.
TCGTCCGGTTCATATTCCGAAAAAAGGTCGTCCGCTATCTGATCCATAGTCTTGCCCATATTCCGCGATATGTCAGCAGCAGTCAGATTCCATTTCCTGCCCGTATTCTCTTCGAGTACCATATTCCATGATTCCGCAACCTGCACGGAAGAATCCCATAGAGTCCCGTCAAGATCAAAGATTATCATTTTATCCATAGCCAGTTCTCCGTCCCGAACAAAAAATATTCATAATATTTTACACTAAGAGCAAGGTTTTTCACAAGAAGATAATATAAAAAACTGATGCATCGTCATCAGCAATGCACCAGCTTTCGATTCAGTATTCAACATTATGAAGAGCAGCGTCTAAACTATATGCTCTATCTGTCTGCAGTCGGTCTCACCACTCTCTTTATCCCGCTTTACATGATAATATGTATAATCATCCACAGTCAGTTTGCTCTGCTCACGGAATATCTGCTCCGCCTGCACGCGCCTGTCAGGGCTGATGCGGATAGAAATGCCGCAGCTTGCGGAGATAAAGCGCGGTACAGGCATAATGCGCACCTCTGCGGGCTTCAGTATCTTTTCCGTCGAAATCGCGGCGTGAGTGGATTCAAATGTCAGTAAATAGTATTCATCCATTTTTATCGTCCGATCTCAGATCTACAGCTTGATAACCTTGCTTACCTCCTGCATTGCGCCGAGGATGTCATACATGTTGCTGACTGTACCTACTTTGAGCTCGTCCTTGATGCCGTAGAAATTGAGGCATGTTCCGCATACAAGTACCTTGGATCCCTTTTCGATAAGCGTTTCGAGATTCTCAACGATCTGAGGCTCAACACCTGTGACAAGCTTAACGCCCTCGTTCATGAACAGAACATATGAAGGGATCTTGTCGGATTCGCTGAGTGTGAATATAGCCATCTTCGCCAGATTTCCACCCAGCTCGCTGTTGTTTGTTCCGATAGCATTTGAGTTGAAGAAGACTGCATATGTGTCGGACTCAGCGCCGGATGCACCGACCTTTGTCTCGCCGTTAGCAAATTTTACCAGGAATTTATCTCCGAGTGCTTCGTAAGAAGCAGGTCTTCCGAGTGTATCTCCGAGTCTTACCAGATTGTCTATCTGAGTCTGTCCGTCAACGATGATCTCAACGTCCTGCTCGCCTGCTTCGAGCTCTTTCTTTGCCATAATTACAGGAATAGGGCACTGCTTGCCGCCTGCATCCAATCTCATTTTATTATTCCTCCCTGTTATTTCAACATCTTTGGATATGATATGATCCGCCATCATCCGATCTGCGGATCACTGCACGATACTTAACATCATTACTATACACTCATTAACAGGGATTTAATTATTGAAAAAAACTATACCCATCCCATGAGCTGACTGAAGACTTTGCCGATAGGCTCTCTTATAACCAGCTCGGCGTCTCCGTCAGCCTGGGTTGCTGTCATATTGATAAGCACCAGATGTCTGCCGCGGAAATATCTTATGAATCCGGCCGCCGGATAAACGATAAGCGTAGTTCCGCCGATTATGAGGGTATCGGCCTGAGCTATGGCATTGACAGCACCGTTGACCACTCTGTCATCCAGACCCTCTTCATAAAGGACAACATCAGGTTTGATCCTGCCTCCGCACTTATCGCAGTAAGGTACACCCTCTGATTCAAGCACCTTGTTCACATCATAAAATTCCCCGCATCGCTCGCAGTAATTGCGCAGCACCGATCCATGCAGCTCAAATACCGTCCTGCTTCCGGCAAGCTGGTGCAGCCCGTCGATATTCTGGGTGACTACCGCGCTTACCTTTCCCTGTTTTTCGAGTTCGGCAAGAGCCCTGTGACAGGCATTAGGCTTTGCATCGGAATAAATGAGCTTGTCCTTGTAGAACTCATAGAAGTCTTCGGTATGCCTCATGTAAAAACTGTGCGATATCATCTCTTCAGGCGATACATTGCGGCCGAGATCCTGATTATATATGCCGTTTGCGCTGCGGAAATCCGGAATACCGCTCTCTGTCGACACGCCTGCTCCGCCGAAAAAGACTATGTTGCTGCTATCGTCGATAATCTGTCTGAGTTTTTCTATTTCTGTATTCATTTTCCACACATCCTCTCTGCAGAATGATCTGCACGACCTTTGGTCTGTTATTTCAGTCCGGCTGCCATCATGTAGATATTGAAAATGTCTTCAGTATTCAGCACCTTGAAATTGCCTATGGTGCGGGCATCCTGGAATGTGACTCCGAGGGCTGCTTTGCGGCATGCCGCCTCGTCAAAGTCAAGCCCCAGGCCCTTCAGATCTGTAGGCATATTGATGGATCTGAAGAATTCCTCAAAGCATTCTATTGTCCTGACAGGATCATCCGTTCCGAACACTCCCTGTCCCAGCTTGGCGAATCTCGAAGGGTCTGTATCGAGAACGTATCTTGCCCACGATCCCCAGATCGCAGCAAGGCCGGCTCCGTGCGCCACATCAAATTCAGCCGAAAGCTCGTGTTCTATCTGGTGACATGCCCAGTCGCCCCTGTTGGAGTTGCCGGCTGCCATGAGTCCGTTGTGGGATATCGAGCCTGCCCACATCAGATTAGCTCTCGCATCGTAATCATCAGGTTTTTCGATCGCCTCAGGTGCGCTCTCCATTACCTCTTTGAGCAGGGCAAATGACAGTTTATCTGTCATATCGAGTGCATAGCCCTGATGGAAATATCTCTCCAGGGTATGCATCATTATATCGGTCGAACCGCTCGCTGTCTGGTAGGCAGATACCGTATATGTGAGCTCCGGATCAAGGAAAGCACATCTGACTCTTCCGAAATCAGTATTGCAGCCTCTCTTGTATGTTATCTCGGTCTCATCATTTGTTATTACCGAAGAATCACTCATCTCGGAACCGGTAGCGGAGAGTGTAAGAACAGTCGCTACAGGCACTGTTCCCTCTACCTTTCTTTTGCCGCAGTAGAAATCCCATACATCTCCTCCGCCAAAAGCTCCATAACCGATAGCCTTGGCACTGTCGAGCACGGAACCGCCTCCTACTGCAAGTATGAAATCAATATCGTTTTCCTTTACCAGCTCGATGCCCTTGCGCACCAGGCTTACTCTCGGATTAGGCACGACGCCGCCGAGCTCGACGAATTCGATCCCGTGATCTGCAAGATCTTTTTCCACGCGATCAAGAAGACCTGATCTTTTTACCGATCCCGTACCGAAATGCACCAGAACCTTTGAAGCTCCTTCCTTTTTAAGAACCTCAGCTGTCTTCTCAGCAGCTCCTGCGCCGAAATACACATGTGTAGGTGTAAAGTATTCCATTATAGACATTGTTATCATCCTCCTCTTTTATCGCATTCTATCACGAATAATCTCTGTGCAGTTTAAATTCCCCGAACGGCTTTATCACCTGGCAGTGACAGACAATATAGTCGGAAGCAGCTGCTTCTTTCGGCTCATCACTCCCGGCATACTGTAAATATGATCCTTAAGACGCACATACGGCAGATCCTTTGCTACTTTATGCTCAGTTACAAGCAGTACGCTCTTTTCTCTCAGCACATCGGTTATCATCAGCATAGCCCAGTCAAGACCTTCCTGATGCCGCACATCATCAAGGGTCTTCAGATACTCATCCGCATAATCGTTTACATTGCTCAGAGTCGTGACCTCGCACTGACCTATACCGATCCTTATGCCGCCCGATTCATATTTCTTGAAATCCGAAAGTATCGACTCTGCAGGATCCTGAATCGCAAGATTATCGGTAATGCTGAACAGCTTCTCACCGAATTCCTCTATGCTGCCGATCTTTGCTAGTCTTGCAAGCATCTCGACAGTGCTTATATCCGTCGCTGTAGTCGTCGGGCTTCTGAGTATCAGTGTATCCGCTATTATGCCCGTCAGCATGACCTTCGCGATATAAGCATCAGGCATTATTCCGTGTCTTAAATACTGCTGATAAACTATCGTGCATGTGCTGCCGAGCGGCTCCGCATCTATGAAAATAGGCATGCTTGTCGAGACCGCGTCCAGTCTGTGATGATCTATTATCTCCACCACATCAGCAGTCTCTATGCCGTCTATGCTCTGAGCAGGCTCATTATGGTCTACCATGATCACATTGTATTTAGGGGTATCAAGCAGACATCTTCTGGTGATGAAGCCCTCGAATCTGCCGCCGCTCATTACAGCAAGACCCCGCGTGTGTGAATTCGCAAAAATGGATTTGGCATCGACGAAAAGATCATCTGCATCAATAATACCGGTTTCCTGTTCCATCATCGATCCGATCGGCTCGATCAGACGGGCTCTCCGGACTGTTTCGGCAGTACCGATCGAGGTCCGGAAAACAGTGCCTTTGTAGGCGGAGAAATCGATCTCCGGCGCTTCATCCGCAGTTATGATGATCATCGGCGCCTGCATTTCTGCGGCATATCGTATGTGTTCAGGACGATTTCCCAGTATTACTATGCAGTCTCTGTACATATTTATCCTGTCACGAAATGATTCCAGAGAAGCCGCCCCCACAAGCAGCTTTCCCGTAACCACCTCTTCGCTGCCCCGGTGCAGCATCTCTCCGGGCAGCACCTTCAGCACATTGTCTATACTGAATGTGTATTCAGGGATATCCTCTTTGTTGTCCTCGAGAAACCAGGCTGTTATGTCATCCACACTAAGCAGGCCTTTAAAATCATCACCGCTGTATATAGGAATGACCGAAGGCTTGTCCGTGCTGTATGTCCTGATAAGATCGAATATAGGCTGATCCTCCTGCAGATGATTTTCAGGCGTCAGAATAACATCCCTTACCTTTGGCCTGACATCCTTCATGTACACAGGAATCTCAAGTTCCATTGCCTCCATCTGTCTGCGTACGGAATCCGAAACAGGGCTGCAGTGCACTGCTTTATATTCATTAGCGGAATCAGTCATATTTTTGAGCTGCGCATATGATGCAGCAGCACAAAGACTGTCCAGATCAGGATTGCGATGGCCTGTGATATATATTTTGCTCATTCTCTGTCTCCCCTTGATTACTATCGTCTTTACCAGTTTTTAAGATGGTCCTTGCTTTCGTACATTATTTTGTCGGCCCTTGCAAATACATCCGAAACGAAATCGTCGCCTTCAGGCCTGTATTCAGAAAGACCTATAGCTATGGTACCCTCTCCTTTATTGTTGCTCGCTATGTTCTGCAGATCCATCTCAGCGATCAGATCATAACGGTTTCTGAAGTCGGATTCTCTCAGTATGACAACAAACTCGTCACCGCCTACCCTGAAGACAGGACTGTGCTTGAATATCTGACATATCTTTCTGCAGGCAGACTTGATGTATTTGTCGCCTGCAATGTGCCCGTACCTGTCATTGACCTCCTTCAGTCCGTTGATATCACATACCGCGACAGCAAAAGGTTCTGCAATTCTCTCGCGTATCAGTTTATTTATGCGTTCCTCCTCTTCGACATAGGCATGCTTGCTCTTGACTCCGGTCAGCGAATCCTGATTGGCGACACGTACAGCATTCTGATGCTCCTGTTCACGCCTTATCTGCTCATCGACATTGGATACGCCGATAACCAGATGCGTATCATCTCCGCCGTCCATTCCGCTTATCTTCATATGTACATACACAGGTTTGTCATTCAGCAGCAGCCTGTATGTAAAGGTAAATGTCTTATTCCTCCTCACCTCGTTCAGCACGTTTTCCTTAGTGAATACTTCGAGGAACTCTGCGCGGTCATGTTCATAAATATATTTCTGCGCATTTCTGCGGCTCATGGCAAAGAAATCGTTTCCGCTTTTTTCGATGCCCAGATTTCTGTAGTCCGCCGATGAGCTGTATTCCACGAACCACCCGGATTCGGAGTCAACATAATATATGGTGAAATAATCCTGTGAAAGGGCTCTGGCTATCCTCGAGAATGTGACATTGTTCATCCTGCCCGCCTCGTTGACATCAGCATGTATCCAGCTGCGGCCCATATTGCTTACGCCTATGACCATGTGTCTGCCTCGTGCGCCTTCGGCCCATACTGCCTTGAGCGAGTAAAACGCCGGCTCTCCTTCTATCATCAGTCTGTAAGAAATGTAAAAGCTGTCGTTCTGTTCGAGTATTGCGAGCAGGTTGTCACGGTCCATAGCTGCAGCGACTCTTTCGAGATCTTCACTGTATATTACTTTGTCCATATTATTGCGGCATTCCTCAAAGAAATCCATACCTCTGATCTCAAGACGGATCTTGTTGTATTCGCCGCCATTCCTGAACTCCATGTAGTGTCCTGTTGTTACATCTACAAAATACAGGCTCTCAGCATCTCTTGCCAGCGCATATGTTATGCTGTTAAGATAGTTTTCTTCAATTACGCGGCTTCCTTTCAGCAGCTCTTCACTGCTTATATCACTGAATCCCACAGCAATATGATAATTATCATGTGTATCGGCAGCGGCTGCTCTTACCTCACTTATGACACTATCCCCGATATCCGCGATCCTGTAATTATCCGACCACATACCGCTCTCCCGGATACATTCGAGAAGGTTCTTTTTGCTCAGTCCGTTCAGTATGCGTCTCTGGTCCTCAACATCGACATGATGCACCACGATCTGCTTTATTTCCTTAAAGAAATCGCTGCCTGTATTCTCTATATGCAGATCATTTCCGCTGGCTTTGGCACTGAATTCCACATAGCTGTTGTCTTTTGTGTTTATATAATAAATGCTCCTGAACCCGGACGACAGTGCATCGCCTGCATCCCTGCCCATATCGGCAAAGGATTTGCTTTCCTCTACGAATTTTTCGTATTCAAGAGGCGGTATCGGGCGTGAGAAATAATAACCCTGGACAAGATCGCAGCCCATTTCCTTCAGCTTGTTAAGCTGCTCGCCTGTTTCGACTCCTTCGGCAATCACGGGAACACCGAGGAAATCTGCAATATCTATTATTATCTCTATCATCCTGGTGTTTCCATCCGGACTGAACGCCGACCTGATGAATCCCATGTCCAGTTTGAGGGCATCCACCGGAAGTTTCGATATCATGCTGAGTGACGAATAACCGGTGCCGAAATCATCCATTTCGATATGAAACCCAAGGTCTCTCAGATGTTTTACAGTATCTATGATCTGTTCCGAATCCTGAGTATAGGCGGATTCGGTTATCTCAAGATGCAAATCCTCTGTCGTAAGATCAAACTCTCTCAGGATCCCGGCAAAGGTCTCGATCAGATTATCGTCATACATGTCGACTCTGGATACATTTACAGAGACAGGTACCGAAAAATCAAACCTGTCTTTCCAGCTTCTGATCTGTCCGGCAGCATGTCTCCAGACATAATTATCGAGTTCCCTGATCAGACCGTTATCCTCAAACAGAGGTATGAAGTCTCCCGGAGAGACCATGCCCATAACAGGATGCTGCCAGCGCACCAGCGCTTCCGCACCTGCCATAACAGGTACTCCCGGTCTTATGTCGTATTTCGGCTGATAATATACCTTGAACTGTTCCTCCTCTATAGCAGCAGGAAACTCATCTATCATCTGAGCATTATGCAGTTCTTTTTCGTGCAGCAAACGGTTGTATATACCGATGTTGCGCGTATAGCTTTCGCGAACCTTGTCCGCAGCCATTTTTGCTCTTTCGAAACGTCTTTCGATCTCCAGAGACTTATCAACCTTCGGATAAACGCCCATACGAAGACGAACGCGGCTGTTTTTGTACTCTTCGTTATCATCTCCTGACAATTCCTTTGCGGCATTATCAAGTATGGTCTGATAATCCTTGCCGTGCGGGCAGTATATCATGAATGTATCCGCGTTGCGGCGTGCCACGATGCCTCCTGTATCCCGCACCAGTTCTCTTATCCTTTCACCTATACGGCGCAGCACCTCATCACCGTATCCTGTACCGAATCTCTCATTTATCATGCGAAAATGATTGACATCTATTATTATCGCGTCCATTTCGGTATCTGCATGATGGTTGTCATACTGAACGGCATAACGGTAAAAGAACTCCCTGTTGTAAAGACCTGTCAGCGGGTCGCGCTCTGTAGAACTGATGATATCCCTGTTCTCGGAAAGCTCTATAGTGCGCAGGACTCTCGCAAGTACGACGTCCGGCTGAGGAAAGGGCTTTGAAATGAAATCCAGAGCTCCCTCATGCAGGCTCCTGGCCTCTGACTCAAGATCCGCCGAAACGACTATAACAGGCAGATTGCTGATGTCAGGATCTGCTTTCATCTCGCTCAGCAACTCGAGGCCGCCGAGTCCCGGCATGATAAGATCGAGCAGCACCAGTGAAATCAAGCTGCTGTTTTCTTTCATCTTTTCAAGGGCGTCATTACCATCGACTGCAAAGATGATATCGTATTTTTCTTCAAGTATTCTGCCGAGTATCGAACGGTTTACAGCTTCATCATCGGCGATCAGAACCATTCTTTTCCCGTTTGCGGAATAGAATTTTTCATGGCTCTTAAGCATAAAAATTACTTCCTCTCTTCATCATCAGAGGGAACAGGGTGCATTCCCTGACGACACAGTTTATCTTATTATTATAGTAGTTTTAACCGGTATTTGCTAACTATTATTTACATGGATGCTGCAGTTCAGCCCTCGTCAGATATGGACAAACAGACGCGCTGCGGATCAGCACAGCTCGCGAAGGACTCTGAGATCGTCCTCTGTCGTAGACCAGCTTGTCGCAAGCCTGACTATGGTGAGTTTATCGTCATATACTCCCCATCTGTCAAAAATCACATGCTCGCTCAGTTTACGCATCTGCTCTTCATCCATCAGTATCAGCTGCTGGTTTGTAGGTGAATCCACGTAGAATTCCCAGCCTTTTTCTCTTATTATCTCTCTGAGCTGCTCCGCCATTTCAATAGCATGACGGCTTATCCTGAAATACAGGTCGTCTGTGAACAGCGTGTCGAACTGCACGCCGAGCAGTCTGCCCTTTGCCAGCAGAGCCCCTCTCTTCTTCACCGAAGTCATGAAATGATCCGGTCTGTTGTTCTTCGTAAAAACGACTGCCTCTCCGCAGAGAGCTCCGACCTTCGTCCCTCCTATATAGAACACATCAGTCAGTCTCGCTATATCCTGCAGACTAAGGTCACTGTGTCTGCTCATCAGACCGTATCCCAGGCGGGCGCCGTCAAGATACAAGGGGATTTCGTACTCACGGCACACTGCAGATATATCCTCAAGCTCCTTTTTACTGTAAAGAGTGCCGGGTTCGGTAGGATATGATATATAAACCATCCCCGGGAAAGTCATGTGATCATGCGTAACATCGCTGTAAAACCGGACAAGATATTCTCTCAGTGTATCCGCCTGCATCTTACCGTCCCTTCCGGGTATCTCCAGAACCTCATGCCCTGTAAATTCTATGGCGCCGGACTCATGTACACTGACATGCCCGCTCGGAACAGCAATAACGCCCTCCCAGTCTCTCAGCATAGTGGAAATGACGACCATATTGGTCTGGGTACCGCCGGTAAGAAATTCCACCTGCGCAGTATCTGTTCCGCAGGCTTTTTTTATCTTTTCCTTTGCACTCTCAGTGTAGCGGTCCATTCCGTATCCCGAAAGAGCCTCCATATTCGTCTCTTCGAGTCTTCTGATTATCTCAGGATGAGCTCCGGCTATATAATCACATTCAAAAGAAACCATTGTTTTTTCTCCTTTAGCTGGCTTGGTCAGATGATTTTTACTGTTTTTGCTGATGACCATTTCCCGTAAAACAACTGCCATGATGCATTCTTATATGCACGGACTCTGATTTTGTATTTACGCTTTTTGAGTTTGCTGATCGTCCTGCTTATTGTACTGCTGCTTCCCTGTTTTACAGTAACAGTTTTCTTTTTACCGCTTACTGTATCAGTCAGTTCTATTTCATATCGTGTTACATCAGATGCAGGTCTTTTCCATTTGACTGTTGCTTTTTTACTGCCGGCAGTCACTGATGTCAGACTGACCTTTGCCGGAGTATACCTCGGTTCAAGCAACTCATACCTTGCATGCTCCGCCTCTTCAGCAGACCCGTACTCTGCAGACTGTGAAGCACCGCATACCTTGCAGCTGAATGTAAGCACAGCACCGTCAGGTCTGAGTTCACCGGTTTCGGGATCGGACACCTCATATGCTGTTACGGTCCCGTCATCCAGATCATTATAATTATGCGGACATTTATATTCGGTATTCGACATGGCAAGTTCCGAACTGCTGTATATATTTTCTGTTTCGCTGTCGTATTTATACAGCAGGCTTCCTCCGCTTACAGGATAAGAGTATATACCCCCTGATGTTCTGCCGGAATATTTCCTCAGAAACAGCCGGTCCGGATATCCTGTCGCACCGCTGTCGCAGTTGGTAAGATCAGCGATGTAGTTTTTGCCGTCATTCATATGTACTATATTCCACATATGCCCGACATCGGTATTGAGATCAAGCAGTCCCGTAACGATGCGGCATTTTATACTGCTGCTGCTGAAATCACTTATATCACAGAGGAACTTAAATGCCTTTGCATAGCCCTCGCATACGACTTCGGTGCTGCTGTCTCCGTCGAACACATAAATTAACTGCCACGGATCTCCGTAATGCTTCGCGCGATAGTTGTGATCGTATGATGTAAGAGCGCATATCGCTTCCCGGTATCCGTTGAGCTTGTCAAGATCAGGCTTTTCAGCGTATCCGGCAGCAATCGTTTTTGCATTGCTTACTGCTTTTTTTACAGAAGAGAGATCAGATCTGAGATAATATGTGCCGGTTTTGCCTGAGGAACTGTAGTCCGCCGATACCACAAAGCTGAATGTTATTACAGGATCGTTATTGAATCTAATATAACTGCCGGTATAGCTGTAGCCCAGAGTTCCCGAAGACCCTGCAAGGGTATAACTGCAGGCTCTCTTAACAACAGTACCATTCTCGATGCGTTCATAGCTCTTGTCGTACCAGTACAGTTCATAAGGCATATCAGCAAGCAGTGAGTAATGGATCGTGTCCAGATCGAATGAACACAGTCCGGCGAAAGCCTTCAAAGTGCTTTGCCTGAGTTTACCGTTCCTGTCCCTTATTGATGATACCCCGAGATCCGATGCGGTGAATTTGAGTTTGCCCAGCACTTTTTTGAGAGGGATCTTTACAACAGCCTGTTTTTTGCTGCCTGCTGCAATCTTTTTGATTTCCGCCGCCAGTGCATTATATATTATTTTGTTGTTTCCTTTCAGTTTTGCTCTCCTGTCGGAAGACTCTATCGATAATCCGCCGTCAGCATATACAGCCTGTGAATCTGACGGCTTTTCGTCGCCAAGTATCTGCCGCTCCATATACATCATAAGCATATCGCTCTCATCCGTATAAGACTGTCCCGTACCGTCAGCGCTGCCATCAACAGCTTCTTCTGTCACCGGTTCCGGATCTGCAGTCCCCTCGCTGACTTCAGAAATTATCTGCCCTGTTTTTTCATCAGCAGACTGCGCTTCATATTCAGATACTGATTGTTCATCATCAGTCGAAGTGCTCTCAGCATATGCGCAATACACCGGTGACAGCGATGATATCATCGGAGATAAAAAAAGTGACAGCAATAATAAAATCACCGTTAAAACTGCAGATGCTTTTTTCGCAGCTCCGCTTATTCTTCCCGATACTTTACCCGATTTATACTTCATATTCTTTATATTTCCTTTTCTGCCCTTTTTCATGAAGATATATTATCACATTTACACAAAAGATTTCTGTTTATTACAGAATCACCGTATATATGAGAGTGTATGCTATACTGTTTATATGAGCGGATCGATACTGAAAGTTCTGGAAATGACTGCATGGAGGATGGAGGCGCCTGCTATGTTCGGTGCTTTTCACATCAGTGCTGCAGCGGCAGTTATCGCTGCAGCTTTTTTGGCTGCCCGCAGACTGAGCGTTTCAATCGGAGCAGGCATTCCATCAGATGAAATAAATAACAGTATTGACCGCATACTCGCTGTAAGCGGATGGATACTTATAATAACGGAAATATATAAGCAGCTGTTTCTCTATCATATTGTGAACAACGGCGCATATGACTGGTGGTATTTTCCCTTCCAGCTCTGCTCAGTGCCGATGTATCTGTGCGTGCTGCTTCCGCTTACAGTAGGCCGCCTGAGAGATGCTTTTCTGACATTTATGGCGACATTCACTTTTGTCAGCGCGTCTGCCGCCCTTGCATTTCCCGAAGACTTTCTCAGAACATATGTTACACTGACGGTGCACGGATTCGTATGGCACGGTGTCCTTCTGTTTATTTCACTATTTATACTGTTTTCGCATCAGGCGGATCTGAGCCGCAGAGGCTTTGCTCGTGCTGCAGGGCTTTTTATCTTACTGAGCGCCGCAGCCATCCTGATCAATATTCTGTCAGAGAGCCGAATGGCCAAAGCTCACTCCGCTCATATTATACCGAATAATTATGCGGCCATGTTTTATATGAATCCTTACCACATCTCGCCGCAGCCTGTAGTCGGAACTGTACAGGAGATGACGTGTATACCATTAGGGCTCGCACTTTATGCACTTGCCGTTATATCAGCCGCCGGTCTTGTATGCATCTGTTTCAGCAGATTCGGAAGGATCAGCCGGAGCGGCAGGGAACGATGATCATCTATGACAGATCATAAGAACACAGCGAAGGGAGGATGGCAGGAGCTCCGGCCCCGAACAGTCTTCAGACCGGGAATCTTTGCCGTATAGCTTTTATGAACGACAGACAGATAATCAGACCGATCGCTTATGTGCGCTCGGATTACAATCAGAAATTCGGGATACCTCGTCAGGCCAATCTGGTCGACGGGCTCGAGCAGGCTATAGTGATAGAGCCCGAATTCAGGAATATGGACGCCCTGCGCGGTATAACGGGATTCGACTATATCTGGGTGATCTGGGGTTTCAGCGAAACAAGCCTCGATATGGATGCCGAACATGTAAAATGGAAGCCGACCGTACGCCCTCCGAGACTCGGAGGTGATGAGCGCATGGGAGTCTGGGCTACCAGATCTCCTTACAGGCCCAACTCTCTCGGACTTTCCAATGTCCGCATCAGACGTGTGGAGCTTGACGGAGCTATGGTCGATCCTGATGAGAGGAAAGGCATGGTAAGCGGAGAGCTCGCCGTCATAATAGCCGGCGCCGATATGATGAACGGCACTCCCGTATATGACATCAAGCCGTATATGCCGTATTCGGACAGCCATCCCGATGCGCGCGCAGGCTTTACAGAACGTTCAAGGGACAGATTCCTGCAGGTCGATTTTCCTCCTTCGCTGCTCGAAATGATAGACGAAGAAAAAAGGGACGGCCTGATCCAGACCCTGCGCCTCGACCCGCGCGATGCATATAACAGAAAGTCCGCACATACATACAGACTTTCGTTCTCGGAATACGATATAAGATTTGAAGTAAACGGCGACACTCTAAGCGTTACGGATGTTGTGACCGAACGATCATATGAATGATCATATGATAGCTTTTTGCTTCCATCTTCCCGAACGGTAGACTATAAGTGTCATTATCGCGCCCAGTATCCAGCTTATCAGCATGGATACGAACATCATGGAGAAGAGGCCATGCGGGTTTTCGGGTGATCTTGTCATCCATGTCATAAGATATGCCAGCGGAACGCGGATCGCAACAGTTGTGATCATCGACAGCCACATGGGAGCCAGGGTGTCACCGGCACCGCGCATTATTCCCTGCAGACACTGCGTAACTTCCATCACAATATATCCGGCACCCATGATCAGCATCATATGATAACTCTGGTCTATAAGTTCCTGAGTGTCCGTAAAGAGCATCATAAGGTATTTTCCGAACAGCACGATCAGACTCGTGATCACCGTCGATGTCGCCATAGCAACCAGAGTTCCCTTTTTCGCTCCTGTCTCCACACGGTCTATCCGGCCCGCTCCGATATTCTGTCCGGCAAATGTAGTCATAGCCGCACCGAAGGAAAATGCAGGCATCATCACAAAGCCGTCTATCCTCATCACGATAACATTTGTTGCGATACACATTGGCCCGAAGGTATTTGTCAGAGACTGTACAACGACCATCGAGAGAGAAAAAATCGCCTGCGTTATTCCTGACGGCAGTCCGAGACGGACCAGTTCTCTGACATATTTCTTCTGAGGCTTGAGATACTTCGCCTTCATGTCAAAGCAATCCGTCTTGCGGCTCAGTCTGATGAACGAAAGCACCGCAGAGACCCCCTGGGCGATGACCGTTGCAAGAGCCACGCCGGCAACTCCCATGCCGACATTGGCTACAAAGAATATATCGAGGACAATATTGAGGATCGTCGCTATGACCAGATACAGCAATGCCGAGATCGAATCTCCGAGTCCCCTGAGCACACCTCCGAGTATGTTATAATACGCGCAGCCTGCAATACCGATAAAGAGTATCCTCAGATAGCCGGCACACCAGTCAATAATCTCATCAGGCGTATTCAGCAGTCTGAGAAGCGGCATGGTTATCAGAGGAGCAATGATCATCACTATGACCGAAGCGAGAAATGTCATAGTAATGCAGCATCCGATGGTTTTCGACAGAGACCCTCTCTGCCTGGCTCCGAAATACTGCGATACCATGATCCCGGCTCCGACCGAGATACCCATAAAGAGTACCAGCAGCAGATTGAGTATCGGGCCCGCACTTCCGACTGCAGCAAGAGCATTATCTCCTATATATTTACCTACCACAATGCTGTCAACAGTGTTGTATAACTGCTGGAACACATTGCCTATAAGCATAGGGATCATGAATTTTACTATCTGAGCGACCGGATCCCCCACGGTCATATCTACAGGTTCAAATAATTTCTTCCACATAATCTGATTCTTTTCCGGTTCATTCCTGCAGACCGGCTTATTCTGCACATCCTGATCTGCCCGTAATCTCTGTTGATCTTAGTACTGCCGCGCCAAATCCAAAAAGGCCTTAGCCGGCAGCGACAGTATTTTACATCATAAATCATTATGATTCCAGCATTGACTAATAATTTACCCAATTTAATTTCCGGCCGCGCGACTGTTGCAACTATTCAGCGAACTGTTGCTGCGCGTTATCGTTCTATAGTCTGATACTGTAATGGAGCGCCCATTGCTTCAAGTAGCTCCGTTGGTCTCCGCAGCGAGGGATCACATCGTGACAGCGGCCTTTACAGAAGTATCGACCAAGAATCCCGGCTATTTATTGAATTGAAACATACCTCAACTTATATTTTATAAGATAGTGGATTCGTGTATTATTACTACAGTATATATCAGCACATGATCACTGCAGGGAGGGACATGATGGACAGAACAAGAATTACCGATATGTTTACGAAGCTTGTTGAAACAGATTCCATAAGCTTTGGCGAAAGACAGATGGCGGATATTCTTACCGCAGAGCTTGAAAATCTCGGTTTTGAAGTTTTTGAAGATGATGCCGGCAGAAACCTCGGTTCGGATACAGGCAATCTGTACGCATTTCTGAAAGGGACTGACAGCTCAAGGAAGCCTGTTCTTCTGTCGGCTCATATGGATACAGTCGTACCCGGAATCGGAAAGAAGGCGCTTATCGACCATGATAAAGGAATTATAACTTCGTCCGGAGATACCATACTAGGAGCTGATGATCTGGCCGGTGTTGTTCAGATTCTTGAAGCCGTCCGCACTGTGATCGAGAACGGTTCTCCCCGGGGAGACATTGAGATACTGTTCACTGTTGCCGAGGAGGTATACGGAAAGGGCGCTGCTGCATTTGACTACAGCAGGATCATATCGGACTCGGCATATGTTATGGATCTGAGCGAAGGAATCGGCATTGCTGCTGTTGCTGCACCATCAATCATCAGCTTTGCTTTTGAAATTCACGGCAGATCTGCCCATGCGGGATTCGAACCCGAGGCAGGCATCAATGCTATAGCGGTCGCATCACAGATAATATCTGCCACTCCTCAGGGCAGGTTAACCGATGATATTACTTTTAACATCGGTACAATAAGCGGCGGCAGCATTTCAAATATAGTATCTGATTCGTGCATTTGCAAAGGTGAAGTGCGAGGGCTCGATCATGAGGCAGCATGTGCTGTACTCGATGATCTCAGAAACCGGATCGACAGAATATGCGCTGAAGCCGGTGCAAAATACACATTCAGCAGCGAAGTAATGATCCATGCATACAGGACAGATGAGACTTCCGATGTATGCAGACTGTTTGCAGATGTATGCCGCAGCATCGGGCTGGAGCCTGTATTTACCAGCACAAAGGCCGGCAGCGACAACAATATTTTTGCGCTTCATGATCTGCCGGGTATAGTTGTCGGATGCGGATCACGCAATACCCACACTATCGATGAATACATAAATCTTGACGACCTGTATAAAGGTGCAGAGCTGGTGGAAAAGCTCCTTACATTCCCGCTCTGAGCTTTGAGAGCGCTGCCTCTCTTCCGCATGCATTGCAGAGGGACGGCGCGACTGCGCAGCCTCCCTTTGCTGTTTCTCTGAGACTTTCCGGAAGCGCTCTTCCCACGTCATATGTGATCTGTATCATTTCGTCGAGCGGAACCTTTATACCTACATCTGCAAGTGCCAGCTCTGCAGAAACAAAAGCGCAGGCAGCGCCCATGGCGTTCCTCGTCTGACAAGGTACTTCCACAAGTCCGCGTACAGGGTCGCAAACCAGACCAAGCAGATTGGACAGGGCAACAGATGCAGCATTACAGCATTGTTCAGGCGTACCGCCAAGCATTTCGACTACTGCACTTGCAGCCATGGCGGATGCAGATCCTACTTCGGCCTGACAGCCTGCTTCGGCGCCGGATACCGAGCCATTTCTGGTAATGATATAACCGATCGCACTCGCATTGATGAGACCGCTTCTCATGGTTTCCATGCTGATATTGCAGCATTCGTATATTGAGAGCAGCACGGCCGGCAGGACTCCGGCAGAACCGGCAGTCGGTGCAGCCACTATGACTCCCATGCTGGCATTTGTCTCCGCAACCGCCAGTGCATTTATTAACGCTTTATGCAGCAGCGGTCCGCAGACTGCTTTTGCATCATCCAGCTCTTTCAGGCTGGCAGCCTCACCGCCAAGCAACCCTCCCATCGACTTGACCGGATCTGATACGGCTTTTTCTACTGCAACATTCATGATGCGCAGGCTCGCATCTATGCGTTCCATGATCGTATCCTGACGAACCTCGCCCAGAGACATCTCGCGATTCAGCATTACTTCAGAGATCGGCATATTCCGTTCCTTACATATCTGCAGCAATTCTTCTGCATTTTTAAAATCCCATTTCATGATAAAGCTCCTATATTTCTATCAGATCGACACTGTGGATATATTCGTGCCTGAGATACATTTCCCTGATTTCTTCGCTGATAAAATCATCAGTTTCGATGACGGTAAACGCGTTTTTGCCTTTTTCTTCACGGAACAGTTTGAGAGTCGCTATATTTATCTGCTGCTCTGCCATAAATGTTGTGATAAATGCGACAGTACCCATTCTGTCCTGATGTCCGATAATGATAGTGCTGTATTCGCCGGTAAAGTCAACATCTATATCGTTGATGCGCCTGATGCGAACACGCCCTCCTCCGACTGATTCTCCGCGTATCAGCAGAGTGTGATCACCATCAGCCATAACTATATCTACGGTATTCGGATGACTTACACTTGTCTCTTTGTCCACCCTGAACTCGACCAGCATGCCTGCTTCTCTGGCATGCTCATATGCATTGCGAATGCGGACATCATCAGGCTTGTATCCCAGCATTCCGCCGATCAGCGCCCTGTCTGTACCGTGGCCCATATATGTCTCAGCAAATGAGCCGTACAGGGTAAACGTTACCGTTCTCGGGCTGCCTGAAAAGATCTGTCTCGCCATCCAGGCAATGCTCGCAGCACCTGAAGTGTGCGAACTTGACGGTCCGACCATTGTCGGCCCGATAACATCAAAAATACCAATATAATCGTTACTCATATCTACATTCCCCGCTTAATTAAAATCCGGTAGTTCATAATAACAATCAATGAAGCAATTCAGTGGACAGCTGCAGTTCTGACATAAGATTAAATATGTCTCTGTCAGGCGCTTCTGATATCTTCGCCTCAAATCCTTTGAGGACTGATGTGATCCTTTTTGCCAGATCATTCATATCTGTATCCTCTCCGGTATAGTTTTCAAGTCTCCCGCCGGTATATCTGTCTCCGCTTATTCCGAGGAACAGTTCCTCGAGATCTCTGCGGTATTCACCAAAGGCGGCACAAATGCCGACTGCATCAGCGATCAGTTCGTCGCGCACCTCGTCTATCATATCCGGATATAATCGCCGGCACACAAAATGGGTCAGCTCGTGGTATTTTCTGATATCATCAGAAGCTCTTATCCACTCCGACTCATCAAGCAGTTCATATCCGCCCGCAATCTGAAGCAGATTCACCTGATCCGATGTGACATTGCTGTACGGTCCGTTCTTAGCTGCCATCATGCATCTGATAAAAAGCTCAAAATCATGCCTGTTATAAAGAGTTATGACAAGAGCTTCACCTGCCGGTGTTTCCACATACTCCACAGAGTCTCTTTCGTCTGCCGCAAAATGTTCGGTATTGCAGATCTCCGGTCTCTCTCCCTGCAGCAAAACCGCTTTAAACTGCTCTATGCTGCTGTTATCAGGATCCAGATAGAGCTGCGGGTAAATCTCAGCCAGTTTATTCAGTATACTGTTGTTTGTGTGAATATCTTTGTTCATTTACTAATAAACTCGAGGTTCACCTGAACAGAAACCCCGAGCACCTTTATTTAGCACATTTATTTTCAAATATTCTTTAAAAAAGTCCATACGAATTACTTTTTCAGGAAATTATCATCTATCAGAATGAAATCTCCTGTATAAACTCCTCCTGTGATGCACTCAAGCTCATCTTCACTCAGCTCTCCGGGCATGGATCTCAGTTGCGCCTTGAGAGCATCTTTGTGTTCTTTATTCGTGAACATGCTGACCCTCAGCATATCGTCGATCCTGTCTTCTGTTATCATTTTTATTCCTCCTACATAATATCTACAAACAGACCGGCTGTTTGGGGACAGCCATCAATCTGATTATTTCAATTTCAATTTTCGAGTATATCTCTGCATTTTGCCAGAAGTCTCTGATATCTCTTGTTTACGGACTTTGACTGTATTCCCAGAAGCTCGGCTATTTCAGAGTCTTTCATATCCATCGTATATCGTAAGTTCAGAAACTCTCTTTCCCCCGGACTCAGTTTTGAGTAAAGATACAGCACCGTATCTCTGTCCTCACTTGCAGACAGCATGCTCTCCGATGTATCCGGTGCATCGTAATAATCAGGCATCTCCGCCCTGGTACGGTATGATGCCGATCTCACCAGATTTACAGCTTTGTTATGAGCTATCCTGGTTATCCAGGTAACTACTGATGCACGGGAAGGATCGTACGACCCGTATGCCGAAAAAGCGTTCATGAAGGTATCTGCTACTACGTCCTCGGCATCCTCTTTGTTAAGGAGCAATGTGTATGCGTATTTATAAACCCTCTCATAGTATTCTTCGTATACTTCCCCGAAATCAGGCTTCGACGCCCTGTCTTTTCCGTATCCTGATGATAAGTTCATATTGTTTCTAAGCAATCTGTCTCCTTGCCAACTCGTAAAAGAGTCCTCTCTTATCCATTAGTTCGTTGTATGTGCCCTGCTCTGCTATAGCACCTTTGTCCATTACTATTATTCTGTCGCAGTTCTCAACTGTAGAAAGCCTGTGCGCTATAACCACCTTGGTAGCCTTAAGTCTTTCAAGAGTATCGACTATCTGACTCTGCGTATAATTATCCAGTGCGCTGGTAGCCTCGTCAAGGAAAATTATCCTCGGCTTCCCTACTATCGCCCTTGCGATAAGTATACGCTGCGTCTGTCCGCCTGATATGGTGCCGGCACCTTCCGCTATAACTGTGTGCAGTCCCATAGGCATTTTGCTGATATCCTCTTCGAGACCCACCGCTCTTATAGTCTCTTCAACCTGCTCCAGACTCACTTCAGGCGCTGCTATGGTGATATTCTCATAAATACTGCCGCTTATGAGCCCGCCGTTCTGCAGCACTACACCGAATTTTTTGCGCAGCTCCCGCTTGTCGAGATCGTTTATATCATGGTTATCATACATAATGACGCCGGACTGCGGTTTTTCAAACCCCAGAAGAAGCTTGAGCAAAGTCGATTTGCCGCATCCTGACGAACCTACAATCCCGACATATTCTCCCGCTCTGATACGCAGACTTATATTTTTCAAAACAGGAGATTCATTATCCGAATAACTGAAGGTCACATTGCTCATTTCTATCTCTCCCATGATCTTACCCGGCAGATCTGCTTCCTGAGCAATCTCAGGAAGAGTATCAAGTATAGGTTTTGCCTGATCATAGAGCGGCTTCACATTGTTTACGATCAGATAGTTTTGTACAAGCGACAGAATCGCACCTGAGAATGCCCCGAACGCAGCACTGAATCCGCTGAATTCACCGATAGTCAGATCCAGATGATTATGTATCATGAGGAAATAAAATCTCATCGAGAAAATCAATGAAGCCGATCCGACTATCGTATTGACTAAGTTGCTGTGTGCTGCAATCGTGTTGCTTATCCTGCGTGATTCCACGGCTTTTTCGATATATCTGTGGATTGCTCTGTCCTCGGCAAATGACATTCGCAGCTTTCCTACATCAGAAAGAAGCTGGAAAACTACTGACTGTGCCGCAAGATCCACATTATATTTGTTTTTCTCATACCTGATCTGCAGACTGCCGATCAGTATTATGAACGCTGCAACGATCAGCAGCATTACGATACCCCATATCGTCATTACTGCGGAGTATTTATACATCATCCACAAATAGAAAAACGAGAACAGTGCCGTCAGAACAGCTGATACACCATTCTGAGCGATTATCGTATAAATCGTCGAGATACCCATGGCTCTCTGCCCCAGATCAGCCGAATCGTAATCCCGGAAAAAACTCTCAGGCAGATTGAACAGCCTGTCAAAGGTCGCAGACTGTACAGCATATTCCATTGTATTCATCGATCGGAAGGAGGATAAATTCTTGACTATTGTGAATGACATATTTCCCACAGTGCATGCCAAAATGACTGCACCGAGCTGCAGAAGCCCGGGTGCATTACCCATAGGAATAAATTTATCAAAAGCCTGTTCGTTCATATACGGCAGGAGAAGGCCTATCAGGATGCCTATCATAGCCATCAGCATGACCCTGACTATATCAGATATGCTGACCTTTTGCATACCGAACAGAAAAAGATCCTTTATGCTTATTGCTTTTTCCGGAAACGGACGATAAAACATCCATGCCGAAGGCTCGATAGTCCGTGCGATCTCATCTGTAAGCGGAATACTGCCCCCTTTTCCCGGATCATAAATATAGTAGCTGTGGGAATTGCGCGGAACGCATGCCATAGGGTGTTTGCCGCCCTCTGTGAATACGAGAACCGAACCTGTGTCCCTGTGATGCCATCCGGGTTCAAGAACTATATTTCTTATTGTAAAGTGAGACAGCCTCGCGATATCAGTTATTCCGTAATTTCGCCCGCTTGTATCCGTTATACGCTCCAGCGATGCGATGTCTATTTTTTCTCTTCTGCATATGAATGCTGCCGCATCGTACAGTTTACTGCCTGTCTCGATAAATGTACCTTTGACACCGCGCCAGTCCCTTTTTCTGAAGAGTCCGTAGATCATTCGCAGAGAACTGTCTCTGGTATTCTCATGATCTCTCTGAGCAGAGTATATGTGGCCCTGATCTTTTATGGAATTAAGCTCATACGTTTCAATAAGTATTTCGTCATATGAGCCCGCATCAAAAATTTTAAAACCGAGTTCATTTAAAAAATTGCGTCTGTCATCGTCATCAGCAATACCGTCTTTGTATATAAGCTCAGCTTCTTCGGCTGCAACAAGACCGATCTTCCATTCCCCGAGCATCTCGGATTCATGGTGAAATCCAACGATTATGGATTCACTATCCATTTCTCCGAGCAGCAGTCTCCGGCCTGTTCTGTCAAATCTTACAGGCATCAGAAAAACAAGCACTCTGCCTTTTATGACTCTGTAGACAGTTGAGCTATCTTCTGTGTAATGGATATTACCGCCCTTTAAATGTATTTTGTTCAATTCTTCCTCCGCCGGGGATGATTAAATATTATGTATAAGCCTCTGATAATGACCGGGCATAGCAGCGAGATCATCATGACTGCCTCGCTGCACGATCTTTCCGTATTCCATGACGATTATTTCATCACAATCTCTTATTGCCGAAAGTCTGTGTGCCACTATTATACAGGTGCATCCTCTCCTCTTGATATTGTCGAGTATCTGTTTTTCAACGATCGGGTCGAGTGCACTTGTAGCCTCGTCCATTATCAGTATGCTCGGATTGGAAACCAGCGCTCTTGCTATTTCGAGTCTCTGCCTCTGTCCTCCCGACAGATTACCTCCGCCCTCCGTCAGCTCGTAGCTGTATGCTCCGGGCTTGGTCGTGATAAAGTCATGTATGCATGCATCTTTGGCAGCTTTTATCATGTCTTCCTTTGAGATGAACCGGTCCCACAATGTAAGGTTCTCCTGTATGGTTCCGGAAAAAAGCGTAATTTTCTGACTGACCGTCGAAATACTGGTCGACAGAACAGCCGGCGGTATATCGGAAACAGGATATCCGTCAAACCTGATTTCACCGTCCCACGGTTTGTAGAGGCCTGAACAGATCTTGGATACCGTAGATTTACCGCTGCCCGATGCTCCGACAAATGCTATAGACTGTCCCGGTTCAAGATGAAAACTGAAATCCTCGATTATAGGCGGTTTCAGTATGTCATATCCGAATGATATCTTTTCGAGATCTACATTTCCTGTCAGTTTTTCGGTGATTTGTTCATATTCGTTTACATTATATCTGCCGTCCACCTCGTATTTCATTATGTCATTGACCCTGGCCATATCGGCCTTGGCGGTCTGTATTTTTTGTAAAAAGCCGGCCACTGCATTGACAGGTTCCGTAAAAGACGCCTGAAGTGAAATGTAAGCTATCAGCATACCGACGGTCATTTCACCCGATACTACCAGCATACCTCCGATTATCAGCATAATAACGCTGAGTATATTCTGTGTTATTTCGGGGATGGCATTGAGTATCTCCTGACTCATTCCCATGCTTTGTTCGGTGTTGATGCTCCTGGCATAATTGCCCTGCAGCCTGCTGATAAATTCGTTTTCTGTCCCGGACGCCTTGAGAGTACTTGTTATCGTAAGTCCGCTGAACAACACTCCTATCAGCTTACTCTGATCCTGCTGGTTCTTCATTGAAACATTCGAAAGATATTCCGAGCTTTTCATCATTATCAGAAGGTTGACGGCAGTAACAGCGGTCAATATCCCCGTAAGCAGAGGGCTGTAAAACAAGAGTATTATCAGATACAGCGGAGCAACTATACAATTCAGCACCACCTCCGCCAGATCGGTGGTGAGAAATTCATTTACACTGTCGTTATTCTGGATACGGTTCGAAAGATCTCCCGTAAATCTCTGGTCGAAGAATGATACAGGCAGCCTCAGCATATGTGCAAGCAGATTGTATCCGCTGATCATAGAGAGTTTGTTCTGCAGCTTGTGCATAAGATAACCCCTGTAATATGTCAGAACCGCCTTGAATATCACCGTTCCGAACATGATCGAAAGAAGTGCAATTATCCAGTCATTGTTTCCTCCCAGCAGTATGTCATCTATGAACACCTTGGAGAATACCGGTATAATAAGACCCGGTATCATGAGAAAGAAGCCAAGACATATAATTGCATTGATTTCTCCCAGCTGTCCTTTCAGCCTTTGTCTTAAGAACACCCGCAGAGTTTCGCTTTCCCTGCTTTTCTCAAAAGCATCGGTCACGTCAAAAGTCATGACTACTCCGGTATAGCAGTCATCTATATCATCTATGGTGAGTTTGCGCCTTCCCACAGCCGGGTCGTTTATATAGCAATCTCTGCCTTTACGTCCCTCCCATACAACGAAGTGGTTGAAATTCCAGTGTATTATGCATGGAACGGGCATCTCAAAAAGACCGTCGAGGTCTTTACGGTATCCGTGGACCTCGAGCCCGTACTTTCTGCCTGCCCGCATTATATTCTTCATATTGCATCCGTCACGGGAAACGCCTGTCTCTATCCGGAGTTTCTCGAGAGGCATGTGTTTGCCGAAATACCCCAGTATCATACCGAGAGAAGCCGCTCCGCATTCGGTGGCCTCCATCTGATATATCGTCGGAGTCTTTGCGTATGAATTGCTCATTGAGTTTTGTCCTTAGTATTCACCGGCCTGAAGAACATCATTATTCTGTAACATGTTTTCCTGATAACTTTTGGTAGAAAACAAAGTCTTCAGATAAGGTATCAGCATAGTTATAGGAGCCTTGGTCTCTGTGATGACATCAGCAGAAACGACCGTGCCTTCTTTGATTTTCTGCTGTCCGCCTTTTTTGCTCGACCATTTATATCCGCTCTCAGTTGCCGGATCACGGTCAAGCGTAATAGTAACACGCACAACAGAACCATTCTGCTGGAATCCCTGTACCAGAGCCTGATCGCCGAGTTCATTGAGAAGATCCTCAGTTGTAGCCGTATAATCCGATACGAACGCGACAATCCCGGTCATATGTCCGTATTCCTGACGGTTGATCGTAGACGGATATACATCAGCCTTCATTCCTTCCTGTATCTTACGTCCGTTTGCCACAGGTACATAAAGAACCACATCATCCTGTTCATTATCCTCTGAAACTATCTTGAACAGGGTCATACCGCTCTTTACCGCATCGCCTCTGGATACATTTACACTGGTAACCCTGCCTCCGATCTTTGCAGTGAACAGCAGGTTGTTTGCTTCTGTCTGCAGATTGTCTATATCCTGATTGATCTGATCAATAGCACTGCCTTTTGCCGAATCGAACCGGTCTTCAAGAGAATTTTCCTGATCGTTCTTTCCGACTCTGTCTCCCCTGACCTTGGTTCTGAGCTGTGATACTGTTTCGTTCATAGATTTCAGTGCAGACTTTTCATTTTCATATGACTGCATAGCTCTGTTATAGTCCGTTTCCGCATTTTTGAGCTGCAGTTCAAGTTTCTGAAGAGAACTCTCGGCTTTCCTGAAATCGTCGTTTGCATCGGAAACAGCCTCCTCAAGTTTTTTGAGCTGCTCTTCCTGTTCAGCCGTCGGAGGATCACTCACCGTCTTTTCATATGCCTCATAAGCATTCCGGGCGGATGTCAGCGCATCCTGAGCTTTTTTATAAGCAGTCTGAGCCTTAAGATATGCTGCTTGTTTGTTATAATACTTTTTCTTTTTTGATTTGAAATCAGATGCAGCAGCCCTCGTTTTGCTGCGCTGTTTTGAAAGAGACTTTTCTCTGTCCCTGAGAGCGATCTGATCAGCAGAAAGAGCCGTGCCGGTGAGTTTAGCCTCTGCCTTGATATCAAGCAACGGCTTCGTATCAGTGTTAGACGGATCATCGTATGAATAGAAGGTGACGCTTTCAACAGTATCTCTTCTTGCCTCAAGATCGGCTATCTTTTTCGTATAAAGATCATCATCGAGCTGCACCAGTTTCTGCCCTGCCGTGACATCCTGGCCTTCGACTATGAACACTTCATCAACAAGGCCGTCAGCCTCAGCTACTGCGTTGTATATACCATTATCGCCCATGTACATACCGATCGTGCTCACACTGACAGGCAGTCTGCCAAATACAGACCAGATCAGCACAACCGCGATTATCAATCCTCCGCCAATAGCCGCAACCCAAAATGAAGGCGAAATGATCGTTATCGCCCTGTCGAGCTGTTCCGGTGAAGACAGTTTATCCAATGACGATTTTCTGTAATAGTCCGCCATGCTTCCTCCGATAATTCCTATACTATATCTTTTTTGTTATTCTGATAATGTTGCGTCCATCTTCATATTTGTATTCGACAGCATCCATGATATGTTTTACCATATAAATCCCGAGGCCTCCAATCTTTCTCTCTTCAGCGGAGAGCGTGATGTCCGGATCCTCTTTCTGAAGCGGATCGAAAGGTATTCCTTCATCTATTAATGTGACAGATGCCGCTTTTCCTTTTTCATCGAATTCAAAACGGACCAGCACAGCTCCCTCATCCTGTCCGTATGCATATCTGGCGATATTGCAGAACAGATCGTCAATAGCAATATCTATCAACGCCCGGGCATCGTCACTGCAGCCTTCAGAATTCAGTTCTCTGTTTATGAATTCCGTTGCTGTCTCGATATTGTGTTCAGTTGCTTTTAGTCTTAATTCTTTCATCTTTCCCACTTTTTTATACAGAAGAAGCAGATTATCTCTGAGCTTTCAATTTTCTATTAAAATCTGAAATTATCATCCGGCCCCTGTCCCCCGGCTAGTCGTATATGACCTGCCGTTCCTGAGAACAGTTGATGGTATTATATCACTAGTTATGCCTGTAAATAAAGCATCCGGGATACATGAACAAAGCCATTCCCGCTAAGATCATATATCCCGGACAGATTTTTTCAGCTGTTACTATTTTGCTTTAGCCTTCTTCACTTTTGACCACTTACCGTATATTCTGACGCCTGTCTTATTATTGTATGCACGCACACGCACTGTGTATTTAGCCTTCTTTTTGAGTTTGCCGACTGTTTTGCTGATGGTTTTTCCGCTGCTCTTCACATTGACAGTCTTTACAGTCTTTTTGCCTTTTCGTATCTGCAGCTGATAGCCATTTGCTTTAGCAGCTTTCTTCCATTTGGCTGTTACTTTTTTCCCGGATTTTTTCACCTTTATCAGTCTGACTTTGCCCGGTTTGAAGTCTTTCTTAAGAGCTTTGAATTTGCTCAGTGACAGCGATTCAGTTTTTGTTTCACCGCAGATCGTACATGTATATGTGATGCTCCCCTCTTTTCCGGATGTCGGTGTTTTGGTAACTTTGCCGCTGTTCCATACATGATCTACAGCATCAACCGGAATCAGGATTCTCGTAAGTACTTCACCGCAATTATTGCAATGCAGCGATCTGATCACATAGCCCTTATGACCGCAGGTATTCTGCCTTATAACCGTCTCAGTCCATTCTCCTGCAGCGTGTCCTGTCTGCTCAGGATGTTCAGTTCTGGTCTCACCGCAGATACTGCAGGTATATCTTGTTTCGCCTGCAGTCTCACATCCGGGCGCACTGACAACTACGCCGCCGTCCCATGCATGTACATGCGAAGCAGCTTCTTTTACAGGGATAGAGCTTGAGTCTTCAGCGCCACAGGAACCGCATGTGCGGGTCTTTAAACCGGCTGCTGTCTGTGTTGCTTCTTTAACGACCTTCCACTCGCCCCATCTGTGTCCTGATGCTGCTATTGCATCTGTTTCTCTGCCGAGTTCTTTGTTGCATTCAGGGCAGTAAACAATGTAGTTCTTCGTCCCGTTTTCGGTGCATGCAGCTGCCTTGACGACCTCTTCGCGCGTCTTCGCATTTCCGTGATCAGCAACGGCATCTGCAATCACAGTAATATAATCTTTAGTGATTTCGGCAACAGTAACTGATTTGCCGTTGACTGTTACTTCAGGCGGATTTCCCTGATCAATGGTATAAGCATCATTTGCAGCAACCATTATCTTAGCCTTGTAGTTATCTCCGCCAACGATTTTCCCTGTAAACGGCTGCTTTACTGACTCGCTGCTTACCCATACGGGCTGCTGATACAGCCGGCAGTTATCACCGGCGATCTTTACATCCGGAATCGATGCTTTATCATCCGGATTACCGATTATCACAGCACCGCATACAGGAGATATCAGTGTCAGGCTGATCTTATCGATTGCAGGTTTCTTTACCCAGTTGAATCTGATCGTTAATGGCTGACTCAATGTATATTCAGGGATCTTATCTCCGGCAGAGTAATGATCTGACTCAGTCTGTGTCACAACAGAAATACCGTGGAATACACATCCGGAAGGTGCTGTCGCATTAACTTTCGCTTCAGTTCCTCCTGAGACCGATATCTCAGCTGATTCCGAGTTCACACCCGATATACTGAAATTCAGTTTTGTATCCCTGTCCAGTGTTATGGCATCGCCATCAGGCCAGCCCTGACCCTTTGTACCGCTGTTCACATCAAATGCTACTGTATTGTGAGTGGCATCCCCGATCCTGACCTTGACCGTGATCGAAAGTGTTGTCTGTGTCATATATGTTCCGATTGACTGGCTGATCACCGTGCCGCCGCTCACATTCACCTTTGTATCCGAAGTAAAATCATAATCACCTTCACTGATCAGATATACACCGGCGATATATTCAGAGCCTTCTATAAATTGATATGTATCTTTCATATATGAACCGCTCGGATACTGCCATGAAATATAAGTTCCGTCGGAAGGATGAGCAGGCACTCTGTAATGCTGTCCGGAAGGAATAAGTGTCTGCTCTTTGTTAGCGTCGTATGCCTGCTTCACTGTCATGCCGTCTGTCGGCACATTGATCGTAACTGAAACATTTTCTATCGGTGTGAACGGCTTTTCAGATGCAACTACTGATATGATCATCGTTGCTTTTGCCCCGGAGATCTCTTTACTCTCAAGATTACCTCCGCTTACATTCAAGGCTGCATCCGGGCTGAACGAAAAGCCTTCTTTTGCAGTCAGTTCAAGCGCAAAGTAGTATGTTCTTCCCGCTGTAAAATATATGCTGTAAGGAAGCGGATCTCCGGCTGCGTTATTACGCCACCCGGATCCGGAAATACTATAGTCTGCACCGTCCGGCACAGAAACATCAGGAGTTGTATATGCCGTGTTCTGTTCATGCATCGGAGCCGTAACATTTAAATTGACAGTCGATATACTGCTCTCAGCCACACCGGTCTCCGCAAATACCATTGCAGGCATCATCGCAAGCGCCAGTGCAAAGACTGAAACGATAGTTATAAATTTCTTCTTCATCTACTCTTTCTCCTAATTATATTTAAATAAAATATGCAACATTGATAGCTCTATTTTACTATCTTGATACTTCGGTGTCACCTGATAATTGATCTGCATCCGAAATATCCGCTGAGGACATGCTTTCGTCTTCATATATATCGTCCGTTTCGGTTATGTCAGCGATTTCCGTTCCTTCCCCGACTTCGGTAACGTCGCTGTCTATGGAGATTATGTCAGCGTCAGCGACGATGTCTTCAGCGGTATCGCAGTTCTCGCAGATCAAGTCTGTTTCGACGATATCATCTGTTTCGACGATATCATCCGCTTTGACGATTTCATACGTTTTGGCTGTATCATCAGCCTCTGATCTGATGCGGATGAGGAGGTTGTTCATGTCGAGCATCGAGGTGTACCTTACCTCTTCAGCTTTGTCCATGATCATCTTTACTCCTATCATTTTTTCCGGGTCACTGTTCTCGAATATGGACTCGTATTTTGCGCGGGGATCGAAATTGCGGCAGTTATCTCTCATTCTGATTATGAGTTCATTCTTTTTGTATACCAGTCTTACGCTCAGGTAATGCTGCTCATCATCTATTCCGAGCTCCTGCTGAAGTATGCTGTTTGCCATTTCCTCAACTGCCAGTGACGCCAGATATGACAGTTTTTTTGACTCCCCCTTGCTCTCGCAGAATTCCCACGCCTTCTGTGAGAACTCATTCACTTCGTATTCGCTGCTGATAACGGCCCGCAGTTCATCTACAGGAGATACTCCGAAGTCCTCAGGCATCATCCATGCATATTCACGTCCGGATAAACGTCTGTTAACGAAAGGAACCAGCAGAGGCAGAGCCATTACCGCGATTATGCTGACTGCCAGCAGTCCGTTGAAGCATCCGATGACAAGATCTGCATTCAGTTCTTTTGCAATAACATTGCCATACCCCAGACCATACGGAACCAGGATTACATTAGCATAAGTAAATACTATGCAGGCTATAAGTCCATGCCCGAAAACCTGTATGTAATTGGCGAACACGAGCACTATCATCTGGAAGGTAAGTCCTACAGCGTATGCTCTCAGTACAGCCTTTGTCGTCGACAAGGCATCATTTCCCACATTGCCGAGATACAGCTCTGCTATGATGTCAGAAAAAAAGAAAATAAGCAGACTGATAACAGCAGTAATGATGATTTCATATCTTACCACCCTCTGCATAAACAGTTTGAAGTTCGGACGATCCTCTTCCGCGCAGAATATGCCGCCGATTAGAAACATCACATCCATAGCACTGCTCATAAAAACTACAACAATGTAATTCAGCTGCACCTGGACATTATATGCACGCATACCGGCCGCACCCGTTCCGTACAGTTCTATTGCGGCATTTGTCATTTCAGCTCTGAGAAAGAGAGACAAATTATATACTAAAGCTACGATCCCTGCCCACATGCCGAGATGACTCACTTTAAATGTATCAATTACGGAAATATCCTCTATCGACGGTCTGATCAGAATATCCGGCTTTGTATATGCGTATGCAAGGACAGCAGCTCCCGCAAAATAACTGATTGATGTTCCGAGAGTGATACCGTACAATCCGGTATGAAGGAGTTTCACACAGACAAGATCACCCAGCAGGTTTATACATGCCATTACGGCCACAGCTATACCGGCTTCTCTGTGCCT
Organism: uncultured Eubacteriales bacterium; assembly: GCA_902774265.1. GTDB lineage: Bacteria > Bacillota > Clostridia > Peptostreptococcales > Anaerovoracaceae > Crickella. The sequence continues at coordinate 758 of CACYHR010000011.1, read as the reverse complement.
GCCTTCTATATGCGTACCTCTTACAAAAATAGCCATAACCGTCATCGCGGGCAGACCTAAAATCATTCCCTTAATGTATTCAATACAGGGCAGATAGGATGAATCGGTATTATCGAGACCGAGATGATTAACTATTGTTCCCGTATAGCTGAATGTCAGCATTATAACGACCAGAGATATCAGCAACCCGATGATCAGTGTCTCCGTAAGTGCCTTGCCTGCTGTTTCACGGTCTCCCCGGCTGAGAGATTTGAGTGACTGATTCTGGAAGCCTACACTGATCGTAGTTCCTATTGCCGAACATATGATAACGATGGGCGATCCGAAACTTACAGCCGTGATAGCTTCTTCGCCCATGGTGTTTCCTACGATTATACCGTCTATGATGGAACCAAGTACTGTTATTAGATTGGCAGCAAAATAAGATGTCAGTGACAGACGAAACACTCTATCTATCATCGACACCTGTCTTTCATCGATTCTGTTTTTTTCGACAGAAACAGTTGTATTCATAAGATGAAATACTTATATCGGAGAGGAACCATCAATGACATGCACTTTTATTCTTCTTTATCCCCATCGTCATGATCGTCATTATTCTTTTTCTTTTCGTGTACGGATAACGCCAGCATGGCAATCCCGAATACAGTATCACCATAAGCCATCGTTCTTGATGTTTTGGTAAAAACAGTCATGATAATGCCTATAACTACGAATAATACTCCTATAATAAAATATGTTCTCGCTTTTCCCTGCAT
>CACYHR010000010.1 GCA_902774265.1 uncultured Eubacteriales bacterium | reverse complement strand
ATGTTCAAGCAGCCTGCGCTAAGAACAGTGAGGCAACGGAGTTGGAGTAAAATGCGCCAACTCCAAGTTGATTACCCCACCCCATCACTTGGCGCTTACGAATAACCCGGCTGTAAGAATGGTTTCAGAGGTTACGATCGTCTTAGATGAGATCGCATATACATCCATATACAGTTGTTGGCAGGAAGAAGGCAGTATAGGTATCATCCAAAAGCTCGAAGAATATGGGCTCTATGAAATACTCGAAAATACAGGTTATACAGATGCACTGCAGACAGAATTCATAACATGCTATCATAATAGATTCAGGGGAAATGCAGAAAATGCGATCAATGCAGCATTGGCTGCAAGCGGTGTGTTCAGACTCAGCAGATCATCTGTATCATGGATACCGGAGATAAGAAAGAATCTAATAGAAAATTATCCGGAGCAAACATTCGAGGAAGGGATCCTGAAATTAGGACTTACACCAGAGATAGTTGGTACATCAAGGCTGAATTCTCTTAAGCAGACAGTAAGAAATAAGATTCGGAGAGAAGCGGAGGCAGAGGAGATGATCAGAAAAGAGGCTGATCATCAGGAGAAAGAATACGGAGATCATGATGCCTACATGTATATTAAACATCCGTACGTGCTTGAAGTCGCAGGAAAAGGACGGATAATAATGAAAGAGAGTTTTTTCAATGAAATGAAAATTCTTCAGGAACTGCCCATAGAAAAGCTGCTGCAAATATATGAGATAGATGCTTCGCTTCTGAAGAGGACAAACATCTCTCAGATACAGCAGGAACTGATGGAATGGAAAAAGAATGGTGAAGTGCAGAGAATAGTGAGTGAGCATATGATCCGGATGCAGATAAATCGCATGAACGCAATGCAGAAATATGCAGAAAAATTATTTTCCGGAATCAAAGCGGATGCAGTAAAGCTAAGTCCGAAACAGAAAAAACATCTGTGCAGGGAGCTGTCTGAATACCCAACGTCGCTGAATCATCCATGCGGCTACAGTCTTCGTGAGATCCTGAAAAAGTCAGGCGTTTCGAAGACCACATACTACAAAGCCCTGAACAGCCGGGGATATGGGATGAGTGAGGAGATACGGAAAGAGAGGGATGAGCGTGATCTGGCGGTCGTTATGAAAGTCGCCGGCTATAAAGGCTTCGAGAAAGGGATCCGGCAGATATATATGATGATGCCAGAACTGACAGGAGAGCAGTTTGCGATCAGTAAGATCAGAAGGCTCCTTCGCAGTGCGGGAATAAAGACTAAGGTACGCGGAGAGAATCCGGCCCGGCAGAGAGCCAGGGAATTCCATGACCGTAACACAAAACCGAATATCCTAAAAAGAGAGTTTAGGCTTCACAGGCCGAACGAAGTGCGTCTGACGGATGTAACATATCTGGACTATGGCCATACAGATGAGGGCGGGAAGAAAAGGGCCTATGGTTCATCATGCATCGATCCGGTCACGGGCAAACTGCTGGCATTCAACATCAGCGAAAACAATGATGTCCAGCTGGCGATGGAGACACTCGAAAAACTGTCCGAACATCCGACCATGATCGGCGCTCTACTCCATTCGGATCAGGGAATACTTTACCTGACAGACGAATTCCAGGCGAAGGTAGCAGAGATGGGGATGATGCAGTCGATGTCCAAAAGGGGCAATTGCTGGGATAATGCACCGCAGGAGTCCTTCTTCGGTCACTTCAAGGACGAGTGCCATTACGAGGAGTGCGAGACTTTCGAGCAGCTGCAGGCGATGATCGAAGAATATGCATATTATTACAACCATGAGCGTCATCAATGGAGCAGGAACAGAATGACTCCAAAGGAATACGAAGCATACATGGATGCGATGACAGAAGAGGAATTTGAAGCATATATGGAAGCTGAACGCGCTAAATATGCTAATATGAAAAAGAAAGCGGAAGAAAAAGCGATCGAGCGTGCAAAAACGCTCGGAGTTTAGGACACAGGATACAGAAATGGCAGAGAGAATAAAGAGCGGCATATACAGGACAGACGATCTGGATTTCATCACTGATGAGCCTGAGATGGTAGACGGAACGGAGATGCCGGACGAGGCATATTACAAAGCACTGGACAACGGTATGATCACGGATCTCCCGGAAAACGGCAGGCTCGTATATACACACGACTTCTATGTCGCTATGTACAAGAAGCTGGAAGCCGGGATGGGTTCAGTCGAGGCGTATGAGTCCCTCGGCTTCGACACGAAGGTCACAGGTGTCGAGCGAGCATATCAGGCAGCGAAGCGGGCAAGAGAGAAGGCGGCGTCAAACAAGCTGTATACGGTGGATCCTTCAAGTTATGACGGGTCGATACCGCCTGAGCAGATGATAGAGATGGCGAATCTCACAGGCGAGGAACTGATCGCATATCTTCAGGCAAGGAATTATTATCTGGAGGAACTTGTCGAGGCTCAAAAAAAAACACGATCAGTATTGGCGGACATACTTACATCATCGAAAGTCAAACAGTAACAGCGGATCGCTTCCTGATGGTAGAGACATTCATGAGCCACCAGGGGGAGAAAGGTCTGAATTACAAGACCGCTAAGTGTTGTAAAATATTCGGGGTCTCCCGCTCGGGCTACTATGCATGGAAAAGAAATAGGGAAAAACTGGCAGAGATAAAGGCTGCTAAGGATCTCGAGGAGCAGGAGCTGATGAGGAAATTTCGGGAGATAGTGAAAAAGCTCTGCTATGTGCCTGGCAAGCGAACCTTCCGGACCTTCCTCTGGCGTGAATACGGGATATCCATTTCAGTCAAGAAGTGCCGCAGGATAATGAACCTGATGCATCTTGTTGCCAACAAACCTAAAAAGGATGCTTACAAGAACAGAGCGACGCACGATCATGAGACCACAGCGCCGGAAAACAAGGTCAAACAGGACTTCAAAGTTGTTCCGAGGCAGGTGATCCTTACAGACATAACATATCTATACTTCGGATCGTTACGAGAATTGTTTTATCTATGCGTGTTCAAGGACGCATATACCACCGAAGTACTCGGTGCTGCCGTCGGCCGGAGCATGGGAGTCTCTCTTGTGAAGGATGCTTATGCGCAGATGATGAGAAAACATGGAAACGAACTGCATGAGCCGGGTGTTCTGATCCATCATGACCAGGGCAGTCAGTACCTTTCGACTACATTCAGGCAGATCCTCAGCGACGACGGATTCATCCAGTCTTGTTCAAGACGCGGCAATTCGCTGGATAACGCACCGATGGAATCCTTCTTCGGAAGAATGAAGTGCCGCATAATGGATCTGGTGGCGCTCTGCACGACATACGAGTCGGCTGAAAAACTGGTCATGAACTATCTCGATGCGTACAACCGCAGACACTACAGATATGAGCTGGCCGGACTGACTCCGGCAGAGTATTACATATATGTAACTACAGGAATCTACCCTTGCGAGGATTACTATGGAGTCAAGCCGGAAGAGATGATGACTGTCAGCAAGCTTGTGGAGCAGCGCATGGCATATGCTGCGGTGAAGGAAGCGAAGAGACGTGAGCGCCGGGCGGCTAAGAGAACCCGGCAGGATAACGGCGAGATACACGGCACTGCTGTTGGCAGAGTTACTGCAGACATAATGCTCGTACAGAAGCTGATCAGAAGATACGAAGGCATACAGACTGAAGCAAGAGCCTGGATAGAAAAGAACAATGAGGAGATCCGATCGGCACAGGAAGCAATAGATGACCTCAAAAACATACTTATCCACATAGAAGATGCCTGGAAGTTCCTTCACACCCTGTCTTCAGAAGAACTACAGGCACTCAAGCAGGCTGAGAACTGGGCGAAATACTCTGAACTCGACTACCGTCATGAAATGGCAGGACTCTATGACAACGATCCGCTCAGGCAATTCCATGAAGAGATTGGTTGGATATACGGCAGACCACATAGAGGATATGCAGCCTGACTGTTAGGGCCATGGATACTATGGAAAACAGACGCAGAGCCATGGATAAGTATGTTGAAAGCACGTGGACAGCGGAGGCTGCCCACATCCTTCCAACATACTTATCCACAGCCCTGCTTTTTGTGTCTGTTTTCCACAGTACCCACAGCCTCGGCGACGGCTATCCCTGTCATTTCAAAGATAATAACGATTTCTGTTTAGTAAAGGTCCCGTTATGTCTGTATAAAGTCCCTTGCTGTCTGCTCAATGTCCCGAATTGTCTGCATGGAGTCCCTGCCTGTCTGCACTGATTCCACTTATGTTTAAAAGGAGTCCCGATCTGTCTGATCTGAACTCCATATCTGTCTGAAATTTGTCCTTGACAAGCGAACCGGTTTAGCCTTTTTTCTTGTACCGTTATGGTTAGTCCTGTTTTTTCACACGATCTCTTGTAAGTAATTTAAATATGACGTATACTTATGTCGTATTATTTCCTTAAAATAGAAGTAATATGACTGAAAGGAGTACGCAATGGTTTTGATGGATTTCAAGGCAGACAATTTTGTTTGCTTCAATAATTTTCATGCTAATTTCTCTTATCCAAAAAGAATTGTAGATTCTAGTATCGAAAATGAGTTCCTGAAGGATAGGCCTAATTTCAGATATCGTAAGGTTAATGTTGTGATGGGATCAAATGCAACGGGCAAAACGTCAATGGGTCGCCTTATTATGGCTATACTAAACTTTTCGATGCACAAAAATCTGGATGGAATCACACGTTATATAACAGATAAAACGAGAAATGCTTATTTTTCAGTAGATATTGTTGTTCTATGGGAAGGAAAGTACTGTCTTTACAGAATAGAATCATTGTTCTTACCATCTGAAAATAATGAGTATTCTTCGGAAAATACAATTGTAAAGGTTAAGTTCGTAAATATTAGGAAAAAAGACAGCTATGAATCATGTGCAGCAAGATTAGATAGTATTGCAGACAATAATGAAATAGGTAACTATGTTACTGAACTTGAAAAGATAAAAGGATTGACTTGGTTCTTTATTTTTCCGGCAGATGGACCAAAACTGAGAAAATATAAATCGAATGATGAGGAAGTATATTTCAAAGTATTGAATACAATTCTAAGAATACTTGATCCTGCAATTATTACAGTAGATAAACTTGATTCTGTTGAAAAATCATTCGTTGTCAGGATGAAAGATCAAGATGTTATTATTCAGGATGGAGTCCCTGCAAAAAAAGACGTCCTTTCTACTGGAACCGTTGCTGGTATTGAAATTGCTGCAATGCTCACTTCTATGTGTGTAGATGATTTTGGTTTCTACTATTGTGATGAAAAATTCTCCTACGTAAACAGTGATATAGAAAGGGCGATTTTCGCTACTATGATTGACAAGCTTAAGCCGGATACACAATTATTCTTCACAACACATAATTATGACATCCTGGATATGCCTCTGCCAAAACACAGCTTCAACCTGATGCGCAAAGAGGTGTCAGAAGATGAGCAAATTATTACGATGGTAAATGTAGGAGATTATCTTAAGAAAAACACTGACTCTGTTAGGAATGCCGTGGAAAATGATTTGTTTTCAAGTGCACCGTCAGTGGAATTATTGGATGAGTTGGATAATCTTTAGGAGACTCAATCATGGCAGAGAATATTTACCAATACTATGTTGAGGGAGAAAACGAAGAACGAATAGTTAAAGCCTTAAAAACAGAGCTTAGGCTAATACAACCGGGAAAAGTCACAGTGTTCGATGCAGTGAAGGAAGAGATCACAAAAGCTCGGCTTATGAGACTAAAGAAGAATACTGTAATCGTTCTTGTTTTTGACACAGATACTGATAATGCTGATACTCTATTAAAGAACATTGATTTCATAAAGAAGCAAAATTATATCAAGAAACTCTTATGTGTGACCCAAGTCAAGAATCTGGAAGATGAATTGATCCGTAGCTGCTGCATCAGGGATGTAAAAGAGTTAACGGGAAGTGAGACTTTGTCCGATTATAAGAAAGCATTAAACAATGAAAAAAATCTTGGCAAAAAACTTCAAAAGCATTCATTCGATATCCACAAGTTCTGGAGCAAAGAACCTGGCGGAGCCTTTAGCATGATAAATAACGAAAGTGAAAAAATCAAATTAGAATGACCGGGAATTTATACATATTGCATCCTGAGAAGGATATTCAGTATGAATAAGGCAGAAGTAAGATGTGTTAATGATCTCCTAAATTGACACAGATCTGCTCTGGTTCGTTGTCGCTGAACTGCTCAAATTGCTGTCAATCATCAGGTGCACTCAAGAGTGTGCTGCCGCACACCCTTGAGTATGGTAGTTATAGAATATCGGTTGCTATCACCTCAACACCATTGACACAGGCGTCAAGCTCGTTCAGGTGTTGCTCTACATTGTCTCGCCATTCTTCGATGCTTATTCTGTTGAATGCGAGGAAGTTACATAAAACCGGATCACGATCCAGGTCAGGCAGGTTTGTATATGCCGATCACTTAGAGCATAGTGCACGGCGGTTTAGAGCAGGCATGCCGCTATGTTGAGCAAGCCGGATAAGAACTCTTATCAGCTGTAAAAATGGTATTCTTGTCATTCGTTCTAGTAAAGGCGCAAGGCCTTGACAAGCCCAAATGACAAGAATTGGCAGCAATCAAGCAGATCAAAAGAAATAACATGCATGGGCACTTCTTCAGAGAGCGGTATCAAAAAAATCTTGTGAAAACTGTTAATAAGGCCATACGAAAAAGAAATTTCGACTTAGCCGAAAAAAACTAGTTGAACTCAAAACTTTATCGGGAGAAGATGATGCAGAGTACATTCTGGCATTGGGATTTTTGAAAAGGAGCAAAGCGAGTAAGTTGAGAATAAGAGAAAAATGACACTGACACAGTACAAAAGAGCAATAAAATCTTTATCCAGAAACGAGTTGGAGACGCATTTAATTGAATTGTTCAAATCTTCAGAAGTGTTCAGAGATCTTGAAAGCAGCTGCTGGAGCAAGGAGTCCAGAGAAGAATTGCTGGATGTTCTGAAGAAACGCTTGAGAAAGGTCTTCTGGAAGGAGCAGTTCTCCTTTAGTGAGTGCAAAAGTGTGTTGAACGAATATCTGAGCAGAACGATAGACGAGGAGTTGAAGGCTCTTATGCATCTTGCTTTCGCTGCCGAGGCTGCAGAACTTAGCGCAGCTTACGGCGATTTTGGCGAAAAATTTTACGATAACCTAGAAGCATCAGCTAAAACGTTCTTGGCTTATGCAGGGCAGCACGCAGATTTCTTTAGCCTTCACGAAGCGGAATTCGAAAAACTCATTTCTGATACAGACTCGTTAGGGTATGGCATAGCAGACTCCCTGGATGACATGTTAGAGGATGTTCGCTTAGAACTCGGGTACTATGACGAACCTGATGAGGATGAATGATAATCCCCTCAAATGATGCGCTAAACGGAATTCTATCCTTAACTTCCTAAGGATTTCAGACTAAACGAGATTCTGGCTCCAAAATTACGGTGGCAGAAGTGCCGCAAAGCCTGTAAAATCAAGGCTCAGAGGATTATTATCTTTATTCCATGGAGCAGTGGAGGAATAAATTCAAACGATATTGATAGCCTAATAATGTTACGCTTTAAGTATAGTTTAAGTATAAAAATATACATAATGTATATTGCTTGATATTAATACTCGGGCGTGATATTATTTTTTTGGAGGAAATCAGAAATGAAATCGTATTATTATTTGCTTCGCTTTGCGTTCAATGGGATAAAGAATATAGAAAACAGAATCGAATTGGAATTCTACAAAAAAACAATCGATAAAACGTTTGACCCTGAAAAATATAGGGTCAAAGCAATTTATGGTGAAAATGGTTCCGGAAAAACTGCAATCATCACTGCTGTTAAGATTATGAAGGAGCTTATACTCAGCGATGATTATTTAACTGACTCAATCAATCAGGCTAAACTGCATAAAATAGTAAATATTCATACAAATAAAGTTGAAATGAGTATGGACTTTATTAAAAGACATTCTTACGAAACTGATGAGAACTCAATTGTGTATAGGTTTGAGATAGAGATAGAACCTAACGATTGTGGTAAGTACGAAATCGTTAAAGAAACGCTGCTTGCAAAAACTGGAGAGTATTCGGCATCTAAATTCAGGATAATATATGAATGCAGGAATGGAATTATTATTAGCGCAGCTATGGAGGATGACGCGTATAATGTTATCTTAAAACAATCTGCTAACTTGCTTACTTCAAAATCGCTTACAAGAATATGTTTAGATAGAATAGCAGACAACTTGAAATTGAAAGGTGCTGCAGATTTTTACAAAAGTGTTCTTGATCTTCTGTATGTTTCATTCAACATAAATGTAAGTCTAGAAGAATCAGATCAGCATGAGGAATATTTTATTAATAAAGAATTCGAACTTGTCAAATCCAACAGTGATGTTGAAGCATCATATAGAAAAATGCTGAGGCAGATGGATCTAAAGATAAAAAATGGTCGTAAATCTTTATATAAAGATTTGTATGACGGCTATAAGGATGAGGTAGCAAAGCTTGAAAACTTCATCAAACTGTTTAAACGTGATTTGATATCCATAGAAATCGATAAAAAAGAAAATGGCCTCTTTTATGAAACATCACTGGTGATGAATTATGGCGAATACTCTATTGATTCTGAATTCGAGAGTACAGGTATAAAAAAGCTGATAAGGTTGTTTAACTACTTGAATTATGCAGCTTCCGGAGGAATCGTTTTCATTGATGAAATGGATTCAAATATTAATGATGTTTATCTGGCAATAATAATTGAATTCATAGTGGAATACGGTAGAGGGCAATTGTGCTTCACTACACACAATACAAGTCCCATGTCAGTGCTAAGGAAGAACAAAAAGTCTATTGATTTTATTTCTACTGATAACAGAATCATCAACTGGGTAAGTAATGGTAACTTTGCACCGGAGAGTCTGTACAGACAGGGAATGATAGAGTACTTGCCGTTCAACGTTGAGCCAGAAGATTTTATTGGAGTTTTGGAGGGGTGATCATGGGCAAGCAAATATTGTTTTGTGTAGAGACTACCCGAAATGCTAAAACGGATTCTGTATATATCGATGAGACAATCAAAAGATTCTACAAGATAACCAACGGCATAAGAAAACGTTATATATATCTGGGTGGAAAGAATAATTACAACAAGACTTCTATTCGAAAGGATATTGAAAAGCAAACCAAACAGTACAAACCCAATGGTGGGACGACGGTCATATATTGCATAGATACAGACAAACATGATTCGGACCCGGAACAGAAACGAGAACTCGAAAAGATAATTCTATTTTGTCAGGATATGGGATATGAGTTTGTTTGGTTTTGCAGAGATGTAGAGGATGTCTACTGGGGTGAACAGATCCCAAAAGATGAGAAAACTAGGAAAGCGGCACAATTCAGAAGCGGTAATAGAATCAACGATATTCCAGAGGCTTCATTATGCAGGAAGGAATATGTCAGGCATTATAGTAATATATTGGAAGTGCTGGACAAACATTTGAACCGATGCTGACATACAAGCATTTTGAATTTGAATTCATAGAATTGGGATATGGGACTGTTCGTGCGTCCGGAGAGGGCGCTTTAGATAATGGGTGAAATGCCATCTGTAAAGGAAAAACCAAACCACCAGTTGCGAGTCTTAGAGCCGAAGCGGTAACGTTAGGTTTAAGCATAGACAGCAAGGTGGCAGGGGCGGGCTATAACGAAGGAACACATCTGGATAACACAGGAGAAATGTATGATAAGTAATCAATGGTATGCAGTGATGTCATCGCATGATGTTAAGAAGGGCAAGGTGACTGGGGCGCGCAGGTTCGGAGAGAACCTTGTGTTCTTCCGAACGGAGGCCGGAGGCCTCGGCTGCGTGAGCAGCCGCTGCGCGCACCGTGGGGCATCGCTTGCTAAGGGCTGCGTCAAAAACGGAAATATCCGCTGTCCATTCCATGGAATAGAATATGATGTTACCGGTAAATGTGTTCATGTACCATCTGACGGCCGAGCATCAACAGCAGACCTCAGCAGGTTCAACCTCAGGCATTATGCAGTTCGTGAGATAGGAGACATCATTTTCGCATGGTACGGTGATGCTGAACCAGTCGGTGAACCTGACTATTTCGACATCATAACGGATCCGTCATACACATATGACCACACCGAGGATACATGGGGTGTGGATTATTCACGTGTCATAGAGAACCAGCTTGATGTATCGCATCTGCCATTCATACACAGGACAACTATAGGTCGCGGCAATAAGACTCTGTGCAACGGGCCGAAAGTAGTCTGGCTCGATGACAACACTTTGCAGACCAGTGCCAATAATGCTGTCGATACAGGACAGACTCCACTTGCCGGCAAGGACAGCATCATCAAAGATACCAACCTCAACTTCAAATTCCCGAACATGTGGCTCAACCACGTATCTGACAGGATACAGATACTGGCATTCTTCATCCCGGTAGATGATGAACACTCTATAATAGCGCTTCGTTTTTACAACAAAATCACCGGTAAAAAGTCGATAGACAAATGTATCGCGTGGCTTGGCAGCCGTGCAAACAGGGTAGTGGAAAAGCAGGACAAGCGCATAGTAGAGACTCAGCTTCCCAAGAAATCCGGCCTGATGATCGGAGAAAAGCTTGTCAAAGCCGACAAACCGATCATCGAATATAGGTCAAAACGTGATAAACTTCAGAAATTGAAAGAAGAATAGACGATGAAGTGGAAAAGATGAAACATTAAAATTTCATGTATTGGCGTGGTGATATTATGAGTGTAGATCAGACTAATTATGGAATACTTAGCTGCCAGGGCAGATATACTAAGTTTGAGTTCAATAATATGCATGTAGTATTCAGGCATGGAAAGGATCTGTTGAAGTATCTCTCTGTGAAAGAATGGGATGCCGGAAGTATTGAGGAAATATCTTAAATTACAGGACATTTCGGAATAACTATCCGGAGGACATTATTTATTCTACTGCTTAAGACTATAGGCCAGCTGACAATGAAGCGCGATTTTCTCCAGGATGTACTTCGACGAAACGGGTACTCGGTTCCAACACAAGATAAATCCAAATTTGAAGTTAATCAAAAACTGATTGATACACATTCCTTATTAATAGTCAATGACCTGGAATTGACTGCAAATTGACTTAAGTCTGAAAAATGTCTTTTTCCTTGAAAGCCGCTATTTTTTGGGTATATCCTTGGATTAGAAGAAATGATACTGAAGATATGGAGAGACTATGATGGAAAACAGATTCAAACCGGGAGATATAGTCCAGCATTTCAAGCGTGAGATGCTTTCATATAAAGACGCACGTACAGATAAGTACCTCTATGAGATCATCGGTGTGGCTAAACACAGCGAGACAGGAGAACCAATGATGGTTTATAGGGCTCTTTATGATGATGGCGGTATGTATGTCCGTCCTCTTGAGATGTTCCTGAGCGAAGTGGATCATGAGAAATATCCGGATATAGTGCAGAAATACAGATTCGAGAAGATCAAGACTGTACCTATAAAACTTATAGAGGATGCGATAGAAATGACAATGGACGAATGGCAGCAGTATCTGGACATAGAAAAAATGGAGATTGTTTCTGTTCCGGATGATCCGTATATGTATTATGAGGGCAGAGAAGCCTATGAAGAACTGACTGAATTGATCGATGCGGAATACCGCGTCAGGTTCTTCAGACTGCCGGACCAGTATGATATCCATGAACACAGCATTATGGAACACTTTGTGTGGGAACTGCCTGCCGGTGAAATGCGGGATCACCTTGACAATGCGATACATCGCAAAGGAGCATTCCGCAGATTCAAGGACAGTATATATGATTATGGGATCCAACAGGATTGGTACGATTATCTTAATGACGCATATAAACAGATAGCCAGAGACTGGTGTAAAGAAAATGGTATAAGGTATTCAGAATAAGGTAGTCACAAATGGAAACAGATAAGCTGCTTAATACTGAATACTGGATCATAGATATCCTTCCGAAACGGGTACCGTATAACAGTCCCGGCCAGTATTTTGCTGTCGAAAAACATTTTCTGAGTGAAGAAATCGAATCCATCAAGAAGAAACATATCAATCTGATCCTTAAGCTGAACTGCTATCGGGAGATAAGTATTGAGGGAGAATCTGATCCTGAGCCGGCGAAGACTGCAGAGATCATGAAGGCCGGATATGTATATATCATGACAGGAGATTCCATGATATTATCCGAGCCTGATGATACGCATATGACATTATTTAATCCTGATTACGAGCTGCTGGAGCTTGTAAAGCTCATAGCATCCGGAGAGGGACTGTTCGTTTGGAGAGGGGATGAGCAGTGAATATGGTAGAGACCGTATACAGAATCCCGGATGCTCCGCGTATTGCCTTACTTTCTGATCTTCATGGTCGGCCGGCAGATAGGATCATTGAAAGTCTGAAAAATCATAAACCGGATTTTATTTGTATAGCCGGAGATATATTATATGGTACATCACCGCGTGATGATGTATCTCCGCTGGTTTCGCAAAGTAATGTGATGCCGTTGCTCGAGGCTTGCGCCGGCCTGGCGCCTACATATTTCAGTCTGGGAAATCACGAGTGGATGATAGACGAAGGAGATGAGGAGACGATTAGAGGATCCGGGGTCATTATTCTGGACAATAGCTGGGTCGATACCGGCCGGTGTACAGGCAGTGGCAATATTATTATAGGCGGTTTGTCTTCAGAAAACGCCGCAAGCTACAGACGCTTAAGATCATCTTTGAAGGATGCAGGCAAAGTAACGGATCGTTATCCCAAATTATCCTTTATGAATGAAATAACAGGTAAGAAAACGAGGTCAGTAAGGCATGACCGAAGCCTACCTGATATGGGCTGGCTCGAAGAATTCAGCAGAACCTCGGGATATCATATACTCCTATCGCATCATCCTGAGTATTTTGATCACATAGATCCGAACATAGAATTGGTATTGAGTGGACACAGTCATGGCGGTCAATGGAACTATTGGTCGCCGTTTACAAGACGATGGGAAGGGGTATTTGCTCCCGGACAGGGGGTGTTCCCAAAGTACAGTTCAGGAGTGTATGAGAAACAGGGATCAAGGATGGTCGTCTCGCGAGGGTTATCGAATACGGCTCCGATACCTCGGATATTCAATCCGACAGAGATCGTGTATATCGAACCGATGTAAAATTATACAGAAGTTATCCTGCTACAGGTCTTGTAACTGGTCTGATAAACTGGATATTCTTTCCGGGCGTGGCTCTGTGCGGAGCAAGCGGAGTGGTATTTGCATTCATCATGATGACTTCTTTCACCAGCTTCCGGGAAGGAGAGATTCCGCTGACAGTGATCCTGGTTGCGATTCTATATATAGGACAGCAGGTGTATGACGGACTATTCGTACAGGATAATATATCGAATATGGGACATATCATAGGCGGGATAGTAGGCGCTGCAGCAGGATATACTCTGAACAAGAACAGGAAATAAGCTTCCTGTCATTACAAATTAGAAGCTCTCCGGGTAGTTTAAAACTGATATAATTACTGCCGGGAGGGCTTTTGTAATGGAGTACCGATCTTAACGAAAAACACATCGGCTGAAATCTGCCGCGGAATATACCCTGAACAATCAATCATAATGAAACGAGGAAAAGAATGCAGAAACAATCAATGATCCCGGAAATCGATGGATTTTACGGGGCATATTATCCTAACAGAAAAGCATCAGATAAGGCTATGATACTGATGTTGGGAGACAGCTCCGATGACAGGATGGCTAAGAGTGGCGCGAAATGGATACATGGTATTGGGTGCCACGCACTTTGCATGTCTCCTGACAAGAAAGATTATGGACATCATGATTATCCTCTCGAGAGATTTGGCGCAGCTATCAATTTCCTGAAAAGCCGCGGAGTAAGAAAGATCGGTATCGCCGGCGCGTCGACGACCGGAATGCTGGCTCTCGTCGCGGCATCATACTATCCCGATATCACGCTAACGATAGCAATGTCGCCATGCGATTTTATCATGGAAGGATTTTATCAGGATGGTAAGGATGGAATGCACGAAAGACCCGGAGATAACGAGTCTACTGTTTCTTGGCAGGGAAAACCGCTTCCGTATCTGCCATTCGCATACAGACACCCGGAATACTGGCAGAGAATAAAAGAAGAATCCAGAGCAGGGAAGGACATGATTGCTTCGAGAAAGATGTTCGATGAATCAGAGAGAAGACATATGCTCCAGGAAGAGGAACTGATCAGGATCGAGAACATCAAAGGAAAGATAATATTTGTCGGAGCTGAGGACGATGTGCTTTGGGATACCTGTAAATACATACGGAGGATGGAGAAACGTCTCGAAGAAAAGCCTCATGATTGCGAGTATCTGTCACTGATGTACGAACACGGGACGCACTTCGTTTTCCCGGAATCGATGCTGAAGATCATGCTGCCGTTATTCGGAGACCTCATGTCAAGAGTGTTCAAAGCCGGCAGAGAACATCCGAAAGAGTGCAGAGCGGTCAGAGAAGATATCGACAGTAAATTACGAACTGCTATCAGCGAATGGTAAACTGAAATAATAGGAAGGAGAACAAAGAAACATGGAAGTATTACAGGCGATCTCAAATCGCAGATCACACAGAGCGTATAAGAAGGAGCAACTGGCAGAGGATGTTCTGTCAGCTATACTGAAAGCCGGTCTTGAAGCACCGAGTGCAAGGAACAGGCAGCCGTGGCATTTTTCTGTTGTTCAGGATCCTGAGCTTATACAGGAAGTACATGATGAGGCAGCAAAAAACAGGACGGCAGATACCGGAAGTCCACGCTTCAGGGATCCGGACTTTCAGATGTTTTATCATGCACCTACAGTAATCTTTATATTTGGTGAAAAGGATTTCTACTGGTCGCATGTGGACTGCGGGATAGCAGTAGAGAACATGGCTCTTGCTGCAGAAAGCCTTGGTATAGGTAGCGTTATACTCGGACTCCCACGCCCTGCATTCTCAGGAGCAAAGGCGGATGAGCTGAGAGCCAGACTCGGATGCCCTGAAAGCTATGACTTCGTGATAGCACTAGCTCTCGGATATGCAACTGATCAGAAGGAGCCGCATGATATTCGAATAGAGAATATAAGCAGGATCAAATGATCGGATACAGTATACATAGCCTAAGGAAAAATTCAACAGAGCATAAGAGATGCCGGATGTCTCTCGCTCAGCGCAAGTGAGCTTGTCGAAGCTTTGATTCCGGTTGAACGGGTATAAACTAAAAAATATTTTGAAGATGTGTAATGAGGAGGAAAAGTATGAGTATAAAAAAACTGACAATTATCTTACTGGCGTTTGTCCTGGCGGCAGGATTTGCCGGATGCGGCACTTCAGGCAGCGGCGGCAGCGGCGAAAGCAGTGACAGCGGTGACAGCGGTGACAGCAGCTTTACCTGGAGCAGGGAAGGCACCTTTGCTGATGAGAACAAGAACTACGTGATCATCACCAAGCCGGATGACGGCGAACATGACGGAATGTGGGCAGTCTCGGTATTGCTCAGCAACGGAGATGTCCACGGATGGTTCCTCGAACCAAAGGGAGAGACCCTTTACGGCAACCTTAATTCGGAAATTGACGAAAATGACGATGATTATATCGTCACCATCAGCGAAGAGGGCGACGATGGCCTGATGATGGAGGTCGAAGGCGGCGAGACCTATCATTTCGTAAAGGAAGAGGATCATGATTATATAGCCCTCCTCAAGATCAACACCGATGGACTCGGAAGCTTTGCGTACGCTCCTGAGGGTGAGGAGGTCAAATTCGATGACGAGTTCCCGACACAGTCGGCAGCCGAGAACCTCGAGGAGCCTAAGACCTTTGTGATCAAGGCGAAGCCTGACGAAGGCTGGAAGTTCGTCAAGTGGACAAAGAACGGCGAGGATTTCTCAACTGAGCCTGATATCACGGTCGAAGTAAGCGAAGACGTCGAGTACATCGCCGTATTCAACGCGGAATAAGCATCTTACATAAGAAACGTGATGCGAAAAGAATCAGCCCCGCTGCTACTATAAGGTAGAGCGGGGCACTGATATATACGATGCAGTTTTAGATAGTACCAAGTCGGATATTGCCTTTCATTCGTATCTCTGATTTGAGGTATTCCTCCATACAGGACTGAAGAGTTTTTCCTTTATTGGCAAAACCTATCTTTACCACTATATCTCCGCATTTATAGAAATAAGAGTTTTCGACCTGCCGGAGCAATGAGTTCACTCGCTCTTCCGGCGGAAGTGAAGTGTCAATCCGGATTTTTGCGAATTCAGGTAGCGAGTCTGGATCTACTTCATTGATATCGATCAGAAATATATGCAGTGTAAGAAACAGCTTATCTGTAGCATGACTGGTGGAAATCAAGATTTATGATACAATGGAATAATCCGAGTACGGTGATTATCGCAATACCGGTGAAACGGACTATATCGAATATGAAGGTCACGGCATTTGGGGACTGACAGCAAGAATACTAAAAATGGAGATATTTACAACATGAAATAGAAGCTCTTCCGGTAGTAAAACTGATATAATTACTGCCGGGAGGACTTTTGTAATGGAGTATCGGATTGAACGAAGCCTGGCTGGGGCAGTCGCAAATAACTATGGTAATAGTATTACTGTTTCGAGACGGATCCCGGTATCTGGCGGAGATATAAACAGAGCATATGCACTTGAACTTTCTATAGATGGCAGCAAACTATTCATGAAGGTCAACCGGAAGGAGAACCTGGGATATTTTACAGCAGAGGCTGAAGGGCTGGCAGCAATAAGATCGACCGGCACAGTGAGGACACCTGCCGTTATTGCCATCGGAACAGACGGTAATGATGCATTTCTGCTGCTTGAACATATTGAATCCGGCAGAAACAGCCGAGCTTCTTCTGCAGAACTGGGCGAAAGCCTTGCTCGTATGCATATGGCCGATACAAGTTCGTTTGTGAAGAACGGACTGTTCGGATTCACAGCGGATAACTACATAGGTGCGGGAGAACAGATAAACACTCCAAAGCAGTCATGGATCAATTTCTTTATCGAGTGTAGGCTTATCCCGCAGTTCGAGCGTGCATCGAAGTACTTTGACAGGGATGAGCGCAGGAACATCGATATATTCCTAAGCAGGATAGACCGGTATCTGACCGAGCCTGAGCATCCGTCGCTATTGCACGGTGATCTGTGGAACGGAAACTACATGATTGACAGTGAAGGTCATCCATGGCTGATCGATCCTGCGGCATATGTTGGACATGCTGAGGCTGATCTGGCAATGACCGAACTGTTTGGCGGGTTTGACAGGTATTTCTACGATGCTTACAAAGACACAGCCGGCATCGATCCCGGCTACAGGGATAGAAAGGATCTGTACAACCTGTATCATCTACTGAACCATCTGAACCTGTTCGGCGGAGGATATCTTTATTCGGTCAGATCTGTCCTGCTTAGATACATATAACATACGCCGGGAGCTACAATCAAACGAGCTTGTTGGAGCTTTGCTCCTGGTTGAAACGATAGAAAGGGACTATAATGAGCAGCAATTATTGCAGAGAATGCGGAACGAAACTGGTACCGAAAGAGCTTGAAAACGAAGGCATAGTACCGTATTGTCCGTCCTGCGGGCAATACAGATTTCCGCAATATAACGTGGCTGTCAGCATGATCGTTGTGAATGAAGAGAAGGATGAGATACTGTTGATACAGCAATATGGCAGACCGACATATATATTGGTCGCAGGCTATGTGAGCAGAGGCGAGTCTTTGGAGGATGCTGTGGCGAGGGAAGTCAAAGAAGAGACCGGGATGACAGTTTCTCGTATAAAATTCAACCGTACGCAGTTCTTCGAGAAATCAGATACACTGATGTGCAATTTTACGGCTTTTGTAAAAGACGATAGCGAGCTTGCTCCGAATTACGAGATCGATTCATATGCATGGTTTACGCGTGAAGAAGCAAGAGCGAACATTCGGCCGGACAGTCTTGCAGAATTCTTTCTTATCTCATATCTTAATGAAAAAAACAGCGACTGAAGATCTGATCAATTATCACGAGGGGAAAGGGATTTGAAAAGTATAGGGAAAAAGGATGTAATGGCTTAGTACAAATCAAAAATCAGGAGAAAGAGGATGGAATACAGAAGACTTGGAAATACAGGACTTGAGGTAAGTGTTATAGCTTTGGGCTGTGAGGCATTTGTTGAAGACAACAGTAATGCGAAGAAGTTTCTCGATATGGCAGAAGAAGCGGGGATCAATTATTTTGATCTGTTCTCTCCGGATCCGGCAGCGAGATCTGCACTTGGTGAGGCTCTTAAAGGGAGAAGAGAGAAGTTCATTATACAGTCTCATATATCATCGGTGTGGAAAAACGGACAGTATGAACGCAGCCGTGACATTGATGATGTGAAGGCTGCATTTGAAGACTCTCTGCAGAGACTCGGAACTGACTATATCGATGTTGGTATGATCCATTACTGCGATTCTGACAGCGACTGGCAGACTATCAAGGATAACGGAATAGTGGAATACGCTCGTCAGCTCAAAGCAGAAGGTAAGATAAAACACATTGGATTATCATCACATAATCCAAAGGTAGCGATGAGAGCCATCGCAGAAGGGGACATCGAGGTCCTGATGTTTAGCGTGAACTATGTTTATGACATGCTTCCGGGAACTGAGAATGTTGATGATCTCTGGGCGGACGAAGTATATGAGGGCGGATTCCGAAACATGGATCCTGACAGACAAAGACTGTATGAATTATGTGAGAGCAAAGGTATTGGAATAACAGTTATGAAAGCTTTTGCGGGCGGTGACATACTGAGCGCTGAGATGTCTCCTGCAGGTGCTGCTCTTACAGTTACTCAATGCATAAGTTATGCGCTTTCAAGGCCTGCTGTAGCAACGGTGTGCTCTGGTGCAAGGAATGAGGAGCAGCTGGCTCAAAGCATAGCATACTGTGATGCTTCAACGGAAGAACGCGATTACGCAGAGGCTTTTGCTGATTTCCCGAGAGTCAGCTGGAGCGGGCACTGTATGTACTGCACACACTGCCACCCTTGTCCTGCAGAGATAAACATTGCGGATGTTACAAAATTCCTGAATCTTGCTGTTGCTCATAACGAATCAAATGGTATCAGGGAAGGCTCGGCTGAATTTAAAGTCCCGGATACAGAAGGCGGGCATTACAAAGCATTGACACATCATGCCGGTGAATGTCTGCAGTGCGGGCTCTGTGAGTCGAGATGTCCTTTTGAAGTCAGTATCCGTGAAAACATGAAGAGAGCGGAATCAATATTCGGATATTGAAACACGGGGAGAAATGCAGACATGAGAGATAAAAAACTGAAATATATGATCATTGGCACCGGAGGAACAGGTGGTGCGATCGGTTCACATATGGCTCGTGCGGGTCACGATGTCACTTTCATAGCCCGCGGCAGGCATCTGGAGGCGATGAAGGAAAACGGTCTCAAGGTAAGGCGTCCGGACGGGGAGTTCAGGATAGAAAAGGTCAGTGCATATACATCCGATGGATTCCTGAAGAGAATGTCGGATCATGGCGGGAACGAGAAGCCAAATAGCTCAGTGAGAGATATCAGGCCGGACGTGATCTTTGTATGTGTCAAAGGATATTCTGCTGATGATATGTTAGATTTCATAAAAGCGGTCTCAAAGCCTGATACAATCGTGATACCTATACTCAATATCTTCGGGACGGGATCATCGATGCAAAAATCACTTCCTGATATCACCGTGACTGATGGCTGTATATATGTTGCTTCGGAAATAGCAGAACCGGGATATATCCGGATGAATGGGACCATTCTGAGGGTTGTGTTCGGCCTCCGGAAGGATCAGGAAGATCTCCATCAAAAGCTTGATCCTCTGCTGGAACAGATCAGAGATGATCTCTGTGACAGCGGGATCGAAGGCATCTTATCAGACAACATCGAGAGAGATGCGATGAGAAAGTTCTCGTATGTATCCCCGCAGGGCGCATGCGGTCTGTATTACGGAGTGCCGGTAGGAGGCGTTCAGCAGCCCGGAGAGATAAGGGAATGCTTCGCTGAGCTTGTCAGAGAGATATCAGCGCTTGCTGATGCCATGGGAATAGGTTTCGGTGAGGATATAGTCCCGGTAAATCTTGAGATAACAGATGGACTGCTGCCTGAGATGACGACATCGCTGCAGCGTGATGTCGCATCTGGCAAAGCATCCGAAATAGACGGACTGATATATGAAGTGGTTCGTCTGGGAAAGAAATACGGAGTAGACGTCCCGATGTACGAGAAGATAAGCATCGAACTAAGAGCAAGAGGACTGGAATGATATATATAGGAAATCATGTATCTGTATCAGACGGCTATAATGCTATGGGCAGGGCAGAAATATCTCTCGGCGGAGATACTTTCGCTTTCTTTCCGCGCAATCCGAGAGGAGGGAGATCCAAACCGGTCGCACCTGAGGATATAGAAGATTTAAAGACTCTGATGGATCAGGAACATTTCGGACCACTCGTAATCCATGGGGCATATACGATGAATCTGTGTTCAGCCAGGGAAGATGTAAGGACCAACTCCAGAGAGATGATGCGTGACGATCTGTTGTTACTGCAGGCGCTTCCCGGGAATTACTATAACTTCCATCCGGGAAGCCATACCGGGCAGGGAACTGAGACAGGTATCAGACAGATCGCGGAAGGGCTGGCAGAAATCATCAAATCTGTAGAACATCTTTCAGGACGACCGATCGCCAACACAATACTTCTTGAAACTATGACAGGCAAAGGGAGCGAGATCGGCGGAAGATTTGAAGAACTCAGACAGATCATTGATATGACAGGAATAATCATGGAAGGGTTCGTTTGTAATAAACTCGGTGTATGTCTGGATACATGCCACATATGGGATGGAGGCTACGATATAGCTGCTGATCTTGACGGTGTTTTGCGTGAATTCGACACAGTGATAGGAATGGATAAGCTGTGCGCCGTACATCTCAATGACAGCAAAAATGTTTGTGGATCAAAGAAGGATCGACATGAAAAACTCGGTCAGGGCATGATCGGTGCAGATGCGCTCAGAGCTGTTGTGCTGCATCCGCTTCTGCAGGGCAAACCATTCATACTGGAAACTCCAAATGATGACGAAGGATACCGTAAAGAGATCAGTATTGTAAGAAAGTGGATGAGATACAACACATTATGATCTTGAAAGCATGTGGATCACTATGCCGCCAGAACCTTTCAGTGATTTCATTCAGAATGGTTATCGTGTCAAACTATGGGACAATTGAAACGCCACATTTCCTGAGAACATTATTATTAATTCAGAAATGAATATGAAATACGCTTGCGGATATCGATAAAATATAATTCGTGATGGCAATCACAGAGCTTTCGAGAAATCGTGAGCTCTTTTTTTATGCCAAAAACTTAAACCGGTCCAGTCTAAAGGTATAAAAAGCTCGGATTTCATACAGAATTGTGGAATATGTGTAAGTGCATAATAATACGGTGCCTTGTGAACACCGCTCTGAGTTAGATACAATTTGATGTTTCTGGCTACTTGCCGCAAGCCTCCTGCATGGATTCTGACCAAGGCATCAGCGCATGCGAAAATGCTCCGTGAGAGGCTGGAAATGGGATTGCAGGGAAGTGTGCCGGGAAGAGGATATGGTTGACGGACCAGGAAGTATGCAGGGATACAGACAGAGAAGCATGCAAGGAAGTATGCAGGTAATAACCGCATTCAAAGGAGATCAGTACTGGAACGCCTGCAGGAGAAGCAAACCGAAGTGAGGCAAGGATCAATACCAGTACGGCCGCAGGAACTGCTGCAGGACAACGAGATCGAAAGAACAAGGAAATAGCAATATAAAGAAAGACGAATCTGACTAGATAAGACTGGAGAGATTTATCTTGATTTGTATATCGAGTAATGTATTGCACTCTGACATACATCGTGCTATGATAGTGATGGAGAAGATGGAGAAGGATGAAGAGAAAGGCGGTGGATGCTATGGCACTCAAAAGTTCAAATGTTACAGCAAGAGTTGAGCCTGATATTAAAGAAAGAGCAGAGGCCATTCTTTCAAGTTTAGGGATATCCGCTTCTAATGGAATAAATATGTTTTATCGACAGATTATAATGTGGAATGGTCTTCCGTTCAGACCGTCAATTCCAACTTCCCGACCTGTTGCTCTGAACGAAATGACACGTGAAGAATTTGATGCCAAAATGGCAAAAGGAATTGCGCAGGCGAAAGCTGGAGAGGGAATCCCGGCAGACGAGTTCTTTGATTCACTGAAACAGGAGATTATGAAATCTAATGTCTGACTATTATACACCGATTATCCTGCCGGAAGCCCAGGAAGATATCAGAGGGATAGTGCTGTATATTGTGCAGGAATTATTTTCACCACAAGCAGCACTCAATCTTCAGGATGCTTTTCAAGAAGAAATTCAGAAACTTTCGTACATACCAAAGAGGATTAAACCTATTGATGAGGAGCCATGGGGTAGCCAAGGTGTGAGAAAGATTCGGGTCAAAAACTACTATATCTACTTTATCGTAGACGATAATGAAATGGCGGTTAAGATCACTGCCGTAATATATGTTGGTCGAGACCAGGAAAAGCAGGTGTCTGACCGCGGACTCAGATTATAGTTGAGGTGACTACAAATCGGATTAAAAGACATCTGGTCATCAAGCAATTGTGATTGGATGTCTTTTAGCTTTCTGAAAGTAAATCAGAATGATGTAAAGTACCGCAATGAAGCTCTTAAAAACGATTCTGAACTAAAATCTGAATATGATGCGCTGGCTCCAGAATACTGGATCACAGAGAGGAAATATCATAATGAAAAAGGAAGCAAAATCAAGAAAACACACATTGTGCGAGAAAGCGCCGCTTATTGCAATGTTCCTGGCAGCAGTTCTCGCATTGGTATTATTATCAATACCCGGACTGCTGGGCATTACCAAGGTAGCAGAAAGCCTGGCATCCAGCGTTCTCGCTGTGCTATTCATGATAGCCTACACAAGGTGGTTTGCTCCTGAGTTCAAAGGTGTATTCAGGACAAGTCATCTTGCGACAGGACTCGTTTTCGTATGGTTAGCTTTTGCATTTAAATTCTTCGGAGCGTATTTCGTGGGCCTTGCAGGCAGCGGCTTTTATTTCAAACCTACCGCAGTCGCTCTTGCCATGGCAATTGCCGCAGGCTTTTATGAAGAGACGATATTCAGAGGAGTTACTGTTCCTATCGGAATGAGATATTTCAGGAGTGAAAATAGAGTGGGCATTCTTGTGATCATATCAGCTCTGGTATTCGGGCTTATGCACATCGGAAATATTGTGAACGGTGCGAGCATACGGATGGGAATTGTTCAGGGCATCGCTACGACCTTCGCTGGAATATTTTTCATAGCTGTATATCTCAGGACCGGAAACATACTGATCCCGATCTTCATGCACGGCATATTTGACTACATGTGCTTTACAACGGACCCTACACTGGTAAACGGGATCATGGCCAATGATGTAGCTGTGAGCGCACTGATACCTGCAGTAGCAGTTGACGTAATAGCCGGCATCTGGGGGCTGTATCTTCTCCGCCCTGCAAAGAGAGCAGAAATACACGCGATATGGGATGATAAGTGGAGCTTGATCCGCTAAGATTGTGTGGTAAAATCATACTAATATGTACATCGTGGCAATGCGGCTTTCATGGAAGCCGCATATATGAGGATAAGAGGAAAATTATGAAGAAAAGATTATCAGGGATCCTGCTCATCTTCGCGCTGTTTTTGGCTATGATGCCGGTGCTGGGAATGAGCATACAGACGTATGCGGCAGCAGACGGATACAGCAGTTACGTCGGCTTTGGCAGGTACAATGTAGAGAAGGAAGGGTACGCGACACATGTGACACTTGAACCCGGTCAGACTGTCGATATTTATTGCGACTATAATAATAGCGGCCTGTATTATGATGTGAGCCTTAGTAATAACAGATACATCAGCCGCTCGAACAGAACGATCATAGCAAAGGATCTGACGCCTGAGCAGGGGACCTCGTTCACGGTCAGCTACGGACCGTATGATTATTCGCGTCCGCCCAGAGGAAATGTGACACTTACGGTATATGTTGCCAGGAAGCATAAAGTCACATTCAAGGTAGTAAACGGGTCCTGGAATGACGGGACAACAGAAGACAAGACAGTGACTGTATACGAATATGAGGGAAAAAAAGCAAGGCTCACAGGATCGGATATCCCTGCGGTCGGGAACAGGCCCAATGATAAATACATGGAAGGGAAATGGGATATAACTCCTAACACAAATAAGGATATCCGCGGAGAAACGACTTATACATATACATATGCTGTGGATACGAGGCCATATTACACATGGGCGGAAGACAATTCCAGCGTAACGGCGACGCGTTTGCTTAAAGACATGACGGCTGTAACAGAGACTGTCAATACGACATCAACAGTAACGACGTCTCCGTTTTGTGAGCGGGAAGGAGCAACCACCTACAAGGTTGTATTCAGGGACCCCGTGTTCAAACCGCAGGAGAGGACCGTGACGGACATCCCTGCATACGGACACAACTGGGGAGCCATTACATACGAATGGAGTGCGGATAACAGTCATGTCACTGCAAAGCGTGTGTGCCGGCGTGAACCGAGATCCCATTACGAAGCAGAAACCGTTTCCACGACGATATCCGGGACAAAACCGGCAGAATGCGAGCATGCGGGGGAGATAACCTATAAAGCGGTGTTCAATAAAGAAGCCTTCAGCGAACAGACAAAGACGGTCGAAAACGGTGAAGCTCTCGGCCATGATTGGATTGTCAATGATGAAACTGATGAAGATGGCTTTGTGATCACGCAGGAAGCTACTGATGATGAACCGGGATCGAAAACGAGGACATGCGGACGGGACAAAAGTCATACCGAGACCGTGGTGATACCGCCGAAGAAACATAAGCACACGATGACTCCTGTAGCTGCGAAAGAAGCATCCTGTGAAGAAAGTGGAAATAAAGCTTACTATGAGTGCAGCGGCTGTCATGCATGGTATGAAGATGAAGCCGGAACAAAGCAGGTGACCGGTTCAGATGTGCTGATCCCGGCCAGGGGGCATAAAGCAGGAACTCCGGAGAAGGGGGCTGAAACTGCGGCAACCTGTGGCTCGGTAGGCGGATATACTCTTACAACACGATGCGAGAACTGCAAGAAGGTGCTGAACGTGGAACGTGTGACAGTACCGATCGATCCTGACCTTCACGACTGGAATGAAGGCGCGATCACGAAGAAAGCTACATGCACAGAGAAAGGCGTGAAGACGTATACCTGCAGGAACGATGGAAGTCATACAAAAACAGAAGAGATCGACCGCCTGGGACATACATCCGGTGATGAAGCCACTGAGAACAGGACGGATCCAACATGCACAGAGGCGGGTTATTACGATTCAGTCGTCCGCTGCACAGTCTGTAATGAGGCAATAAACACTAAAAGGATCCAGGATCAGCCTGCGCTCGGCCATGACTGGAGCGAATGGAAAGTGACGAAAAATGCTTCGGAGACTGAAGCCGGCAAAGAGACGCGTATATGCAGCCGCTGCAATGAAACAGAGACCAGAATGATCCCCGAGACCGGCTCATCCGGCAGGGGAGAGGATAAAGCGGCAGCGATCGGTACGACGCACAAGGTCGGCGCCGGCACATATGTCGTGAAGTCTGCGGAAACGGTCTGGCTCGAAAAACCTGCTAAAAACAAGACGACGTTCAATGTCCCTGCCACAGTAAAGATCGAAGGAGCGATCTTCAATGTCACCGGTATAAATGCCAGGGCCTTTACAGGAACGAAAGTGAAGACTCTGACCGTAAAGACTAAAGGACTGACTAAGGCATCCGTCAAAGGTTCTCTCAGGGGATCAAAGATCAGGACCGTGAAGGTCAGGGCTGGCAGGAAAAAGGTCAATAAACAGTACGTGAAGAAGTATAAGAAGGTCTTTACAAAGAAAAACTGCGGCAAAAAAGTACGTGTAAGATAAGCAGGATAACATATGCCGGTTCTGAAAGCATCAGGTTCTTCAGACTGCCGGACCAGTACGATATCCATGAGCACAGCATTATGGAAAATTTTGTTTGGACGTTGCCTGATGGTGAAATGCGGAATCATCTGGAAAACGCGATACATGGCAAAGGAGCATTCCGCAGATTCAAAAACAATATAAATGATTATGGGATCCAACAGGATTGGTATGATTTTCTTAATGACACTTATAAACAAATAGCCCGAAATTGGTGTAAAGAAAATGGGATAAGGTATTCAGAGTAACCCGATTTGCTGGGTAAATGTAACATTATGACAGATGCATCAATGTTTTTCGTATAGCATAGCAAATGGTTCAGGCAATAATCAGAAGGAGACGATATGCTAATTGCAGGGGAAGCTAAACAAAGGCTAACAGATGGTAATAACAGATACATTGATTCAAGGACAAGCACCGGTGATATTTCACCGAATATACGCAAGGAAACCGCTGAGAACGGACAAAATCCATATGCGATAATCATCACTTGTTCAGATTCGCGTGTCATACCGGAGAATATTTTCTCAGCTGGTATTGGAGAACTTTTTGTAATACGAGTAGCAGGAAATGTTATAGATGATCATCAGCTCGGAAGCATCGAATATGCGGCTGATCACCTACATACTAAGCTGATAGTCGTGCTCGGACATACAAGATGCGGCGCAGTGGATGCAGCCATCGAAGGACACACAGGTGGTTTCATAGGATCTATTCTTAAAGAGATCTCACTTGCTATCGGCGATGAGAAAGATGATTACAAGGCCAGCTGCCTGAATATACGCCATGGAGTCGAGACCATCAGACATGAACTCGAGATACATCCTGTACATGATTCGAAAGGACTCGAGGTGACAGGAGCAATTTATGATATAGAAAGCGGAAAGGTAGAATTTTTTGATTGTTAAGGATTCATACATAAAAAATAATTGCAGATCTGTTTTATGCATTATGCGATGAAACATATGCGATGCTGAGCAGGGATGATGAGCCGGATGGCGTGAACATCAGCGCATACCGCTTATTGGTTACATTGTTCGATCAGAGTGCATGGGTAACAGGTTCATTTCTCGGAGGCTGGATCGGATCTATGCTGACCTTCGATTCTACGGGAATAGATTTCGCGATGACAGCACTTTTCATTACCGTATTTATACAGCAATGGATAGATTCGAAATGCCACATACCTGCAGTTCTTGGTATCACTGCGACACTTGCCTGCAGGATCGTTTTCGGGCGGGATCTGTTCCTCATCCCGTCGATGATTATAATAATAGCAGTCCTGACTGTGATGCGAAGCAGGATAGAGAACGGAGGTGATGATGATGCCTGATCTGAGACATGCAATGATCATCATTCTGGTAATGGGACTTATGACACTTGCTACCAGGATACTTGTTCAGAAGGTGTTCTGACAGATTCATGAACTTCTAAACTTTTTCTACAGCCATTTTTTCTTTTTAAAAAATATCAGACATGATATCACAATCACAAGGCTTACAGCGATCACCACGGGATATCCGTATCGCCATTCAAGCTCCGGCATATAGCGGAAGTTCATTCCATACCAGCCGACTATCAGCGTCAGAGGCATGAAGATAGTAGTGACTACGGTAAGGATCGTCATTATTCTGTTTTGCTTCATCTCCAGATGTGCGTGATAGAGATCATGCACCTGCTTCGTATAGTCCCGGATAGAAACGGCGTAATCGCGCCGTCTCGATATGAGCGTCATGAACAGATGGATGTATCGCAGATTCTCTTCGCTGAAAAACCCGTTCTCATTCTCTTCGAACTCCTGTGTCATATCGATCATCTGCTCATAGTGGACCAGAATCTTTCGGACATCGTTATGTATCTCATGGACCCGTCCGAGGTCTTCCTGCTCATAGTTCATGATCGCATCTTCGATACGACTCAGCTCATTTTCATATCGCTCGAGCAGTGAAAGATCCTTTTCCACTATCTGCTCCAAAAAATCATGGAGGAAGCGTTCCAGGCTCGGTCTGCGCCAGCGTTTCGTCCTCCTTATAGAATCGATCATCTGCTCCGCCATGCCGCTGTCGTCGATGAATACGATACCCTTTTCATCCAAAGCGAATGCGAAGCGGTAGTCATTCTCTCCGATATTATCGCGGTCAGGGATACGGAATGTTCCGGTAAGAGAGTCATAATTTACCTCCGCCTTTGTATTGTGGATATCTCCGGCAAGAGGCTCCAGCTCAATGCCCATGTCAAAGCGGTCGCGCTCCCTGACCCATTCGGACGTCGTAAGAACAGCCACGTATTTATATTTTGTCTGGGCATGCAGTTCCTTCTCTGTGCACGGCTGCATGATGTCAGCCAAAAGATAATAACTCATAAAGACAGCCCCTTCTTTTATAAATCGCTCTTTAATGATCTGTATCTCCACTCACTGTAACTACGGGACAGCAGATAGAATACGCCTTTATAATAACACAAAAAATCGAAAAGCCCAGCCATCTGTGAACTGATTGAGCTGTGCATGCAAATGTGCATTCAAATGAGGCAGAAAATAAGGTTTACCAGGAAAATGAAACAATTTGAGCTCTGTCTGCATTATAATAAAGTAACATGAATGAAATTTATGAACTATATTTTTACCAGTATTCTGAGCTATATTCTTAATAAGTGGTTTACGTTCAGACACAAAGGTGATATTTAAGGGCAGCGATTCTTTGCATTTGCTCATAGTGAATATAGTGATTCGGATAGGGCTAAGTGAGCAGACTTATATTTCTTAAGATGGTTTTCATTCGCCTTGATAATGTCCTTTTCCTTTATTTTAATCGTATTTTATTAATGGTATAATCTTTTCGAATGGTTCAGGAAACGCTGAAGAGGTTAGAAGAGAGTGATTGGCTGTTCATGTATTATGAGAGTGATATTTATGATAGCTGCACGAGGTGATAGTCATAAATGAAGAGATTTAATACAACGGGGGTTTGTATACCGGAAAAACACTATATGGTGGATATCAGCAGCCGTCTTGCCAGGATCAAGGCAATGATTGATGACGGTGAATATTTTTGCATCAATCGTGCCCGACAATATGGAAAGACGACTACTCTTACTATGCTCAGAAGGATGCTGATTCCGAATCATGAAGTAATAAGTCTGGATTTTCAGGACATCTCGGCGGCTGACTTTAAGACGGAGGGAATGTTTGTTCAGGCGTTTTGCCGCATTATAAAGAGCAAAACCAGAACCGGACTCTTTATCCCGAAGGAAATAGTTGAAACTCTTGATGAGTACATAGGAAGATCAAAGGAAAAGGCGAAGCTGCAGGAACTGTTCGAGCTGCTGACAGACTGGTGCGCCTCAGTGGGAAAGGATATTGTTCTAATTATTGATGAGGTTGACAGCGCTACAAACAATCAGGTGTTTCTTGATTTTCTGGCTCAATTGAGGTCGGGATATATAAAGAGAGATTCAGAGGGTTATCCTGCGTTTAAATCGGTCATTCTGGCGGGTGTCACTGATGTAAAACATTTGAGAAGCAAGATTAGGGATGAAAAGCTTCATCAATTGAACAGCCCGTGGAATATTGCTGTTGACTTCAATATCGACATGAGTCTTTCCTCTGAAGGTATTGCCGGTATGCTTGAGGAATATGAAGCAGATCATAAAACAGGGATGAATATTGAGGAGATAGCAAAGCTGCTAAGGGATTACACGAACGGATATCCGTTTCTTGTCAGCAGGATATGCCAATTGATAGACGGTGAGGTGGTAAACGGATTTGGCCTCTCAAAAGCGTGGACTAAAGATGGCTTTGATGAAGCGATAAAGCTGATTCTTACTGAAAAAAATACTCTGTTTGATTCCCTGACCGGAAAGCTTATCAACTATCCGGAGCTCAGAGATGCTCTTTACAGCGTTCTGATGGAGGGTACCCGAATCACATATAATCCGATGCAGGAGTCTATTCTGCAGATGGAGATGTATGGGTTTATAGTGAATGACGGCGGCGTCATAGCTGTTTCAAATCGTATTTTTGAAACCTTGCTGTACAATCTTTTTCTTTCAGATGCTGATTTTAAAGATAATGTTTTCGGCCGAAACGGAGATTTAGGACGAAGTATTTTTATACATGACGATGTGCTTGATGTGCCATTGATCATGGATCATTTTATCAAAACATATACAGAGGTCTGCGGCCCGCTTGTGGATAAATTCAGAGAAAAGGATGGAAGAGAGTTATTTCTATTGTATCTGAAGCCTATCATCAATGGGACAGGCAACTACTATATTGAAGCGCAAACCCGTGATCAGCGAAGAACAGATGTGATAATTGATTATTTGGGCAAACAGTATATTATCGAACTGAAGATATGGCATGGAAACAGCTACAATGAAAAGGGAGAACAGCAGATCTGCGAATATCTTGACTACTTCGGACTGGATTCAGGTTATATGTTGAGCTTTAATTTCAACAGAAAAAAAGAGACCGGCGTCAAAAGAAAGACCTTCGGCAGCAAAGTCCTGTTCGAGGGCATGCTCTAAGTTATATCCTCTGGCATAAGTGTAATTGCTAAAAAAGATGCCTTGCACAATTTAACACAGATGATTACAGAGCTTAGTAAGCATTATGAGTAATAATATTGAATACAAAAAACAGAATATTTTAGTACTGTATATGTTTTGTGTTTTGTGATAGAATTAACAAGATTTTTTACACTGTTTTATATTTTCAAAAGAAGGGATTTAGACAATATGAATTACGAGGAACTGTATGCTGAGTTGCTTGAACTTGAAAAGGATCTGAAGGATTCTGTCGGGACTGTTACAAGACTTAACAAAAGAGTGGTGAAGGAGATGGAGTCCGGCGCTCTGACAGATATGAAGAAAGATCTTCAGCAATTCCTGAGTGCTGCGGATCTTCTTAAGGAGAGGACGGCGGCGTTCGACGAGGCGGTTAACTCGTTTGATACGAAGGAGTATTTCAGCAGCGGTGATTTTACAGAGCAGCTGCTCGAGGCATGCTCTGCGAAAGGGATTGATGTTATCGGGGAAAAGGGCGTCTATGAGATGTTCCCGTATAGAGTAAGGATATACGGAGACGATGAGCATCCTGAAGAGGTCTGGATCAACCGTAAGAAGGCTGCAAGTTTCCGTCCGTCTGCAGTAGCTGATACGATAAAACAGGGACAGGAAAAGCTGTATAAGGCCAATTTCAATGAACTCACTTTTATGAATGAGCTGGCAGAAGCATATGATACGACCTGTTTCAAGAATGGATCACGTGTAGGTTCTGCTGTTGCCCTGACAAAGATTTATAAGGCCCTTACACCGATGGCGCGTGCCAGAAAAGAGTATGATATGCAGGCGTTCTCGTTTGATCTTGCGAGAATTTATGAGGCTGGTCCGGACGCATGGGTCACAAAGAACGGACGCATTTTCACATTCGGTACAAGCAGGGATGGTAAGACCGGGATACGTGTGCTCAGCCGCACAGGCGTAGAATCATATATAACGACACTTAGTTCACTTACAACTGAGGAATAGAAATGACGAACACTTTAGCATACAGACAGTCGGATACAGTACTGCTGAGAAAGGCCATGCCTCCTGAGAGAGGACATCTTCTCAGCGATATTACAGTCGGGCTTGATGATCTTGTCGGATTTATATCTAAGCATTATTTTGATTTCTATATAAAGAACGGCGGCAGCAAGATCAAATTCATCACTGGAAGACCGGGTACCGGAAAAACTCACTTTTCCGGGCTTCTTCTGGACAGAGCTGAGCAGAGCGCTTATATTACGGTGTCTTTTTCAGCAAAAGAAATATGGCTTCATGATTTTCGTGAGGTTTATCTTGAGATCCTCAGACAATGTGATCTTGAGAATCTGATTCGCAGATGTGCGGATACGATCATCCGGGAACTCGGATATGACCCGTCGGCTGTCAGAGAAGGACAGACTCTGATGGATTATCTTTCGGAAGAGGGCGCTGCAGATGCTTTTACCAGAAGCGAGATCAGAGCTGCACTGAGACAAAAGTTCACCCGCAATCCGCTGCTGGACAATTCCTTTGCTGCGTGCTGCTCGCTCCTGACAGGGAATATCCTCGGTCATCCCGTGATGGAGAAGGCTAATGTGGATATGATAAATGCATATATGCATGGAGACAAGACGGTCAAATTGTCTCAGCTCAGAGCTATTGGACTTTCGCCTTCACGAGTTACAAAGCATAACGCCAGGCATTTACTCAGATCTCTTGCAGAGGTCGTGCATATCGCAGGATTCAGCGGCATCCTCGTTTCTATAGATGACCTTGAGATCCTGCAGCAGCCGAAATCAGAGGCTGCGATACGTTATACAAAAACACGGCGGGATGATGCATATGAGAATATAAGGCAGCTGATCGATGATATAGACAGCATGAGATATATCATGTTTGTGATGTCGTTCAGACGCGATCTTATGGACAACGAGAGCTATGGCTTAAAGTCATATCAGGCGCTGTGGTTCAGGATGCAGTCGGAGGTAGTCAGCAGCAGATTCAACAGATTTGCCGATATCATCGATCTCGACAGGCTTTCGGATGAGATATTCACGCCGGATGCTCTGATGGAGCTTTCCGAAAAAGTTGCCGGTGCGCTCGGGTATGATGACCAGCTGAAGCCGGTAGATGAGGCTGCGGCAGCTGAGCTTATCAGGAGATCTGAATACGGAAGTCTGGGGCTGCCGTATCTTGTAATAAAGTATATGACCGAAGATGGAGGTGCCGATAATGTCTGATTTCAATTCGATGCAGATCGTTGAGGCGCTGCGGTCCGGCGTACCTTCGAGAGCTGTCGGTGCATATTTTACGGAAGCAAGACCTAAAATGCACAGAAGGATACAGTCAAAAATAGATGATGTACGCGACAGCGGCAGGTCCGGCGGTATGATCTTCAAGGGCAGATACGGAGAGGGCAAGACTCATCTCCTTAATACGATAATGAGTATAGCGGCTTCGGAGAATATGGTTGTTTCGATGGTGTCTCTTGGCAAGGAGACTCCTTTGAACAGACTTCATATACTCTATCCTAAGATCATTGCAAATACATATCTTCCGGGAGCACGCCAGCCGGGATTCAGGGAGCAGATAGAAGGGCTGACTGCGGGAAGCAGTGTTGCAGGCGAACTGCTCGGCTATACTGCCAAGACTCTCGACACTGATAAACTCTATTACATGCTTTCTGCGTTTTTCCATACCCAGGAAGAGGACGACAGATATTCTTTTCTGCAGGATCTCGAAGGGGACTTTACGACTAATTCACTTGTCAGGAAGAGCTATCGCAGGACCAGCGGCAGTGCCGCGAAATTCAATCAGAATTTCAGCAAGACAAAGCATTCGATGGATTACTTTTATTTCATGAGCCACTTTTTCAGGCAGCTGGGTTACAGCGGATGGATACTGCTGTTTGATGAAGCTGAACTGCTTGGGCGTCTGGGAAAGAAGACCAGGGCGAAATGCTATGTCGAAATGTCACGCTTTCTCAAACCGGATCCGAGACTTGAGAGTACATACTCATTTTTCGCGATGAGCTCCTCATATACTGAGGATGTTATAGATAAGAAACACGAGTTTCAGAATGTACAGGAGATCTTCAACGAAGAACCGGAGATGCTCAGAAATGCGGAGATGGTGCTGAATAGTATAATAGAAGCGCCGGAGCTTGCCCCGCTGAGCAGGGACGAAGTTATCAGGATACTTGCAGAAATACAGAATTTCCATGGAAAGGCATATGACTGGACTCCTTCGGTGCTCCCGGAAACGCTGTATCGCGAGACAGAGGCGGGAGGATATCTGCTTCGCACGAAGATAAGAGCAGCAATCGAATTCCTGGATCAGCTGTATCAGTACGGGGAGGCCGGAAACACAAAAATTTCGGAACTTGGAACAGAGAGCTACGAAGAGGATGAAACACCGGATATAAGCTCGATAGACGAGCTGTGAGAGAAATATCTCAGAACATGAAGCAGATGCACTGCCGTGACAGGCGATGCATCTGTTTTGAAATACATATTTCAGCGAATAAATTTCTGTGAGAGTTTATACATAATGTTGTAGTAGTTTTTTTCGTGAACTGATCGCGCCTGTCGTATGCGTTTTTTAAGAACAGCAGGTTCCAGCAGACAGTCGGGCATACATAATCCTTCGTTTATACAAAGCCTGAGTTCTCTTTGCTCGGATGAATTCATGCCGGCTGATCTTGCGGCTGCGAGCATACCGGCAGCTGCGTATTCGTACATATCATTTGAGAATACATCTTCGCGGCTGTAATACCTGAGGTCGTAGACCCTCCTGCTGTCTGCACCCGGAAGATAAGCTCTGTCGTCTGTAGATTCCCTGACATAGATATAATACAGAACCGCAGAGTCCTTATTTGTACTGCATCTGACGATGCGGCCCAGACGCTGTATCCTCTGTCTTGGGACAGCACTCGAAGAAAGAACTATGCCTATGTTCGCGTCAGGTACATCCAAACCTTCATCAAGACAGCGGCAGCTGACGAGTATTCTCGCCCGGTTTTCTCTGAAATCGCCGAGCACTCTGATTCTGGCATCTCGTGTCATCTGCGAATGATATATGCCGGCGATGTTTCCGTATCTGCGGGATATCAGTCTGTACAGACCTTCTGCCTGTTCGATTCTTTCGGAAAAAATGATTATCCGGTCGCTGCTTTTCATTGATTCGAGCAGCTTCATACAGCATCTTATCCTTGTTTCCGCCATGACAGTTATGTCTTTGCGCTGATAACTCAGCATCAGGAAAGCTGCAGCCGGATCTTCGGGATCCATATCGGATAAGGAGGCGAGTCGTTTCACTTCTTTCATAAATGCAGACTCAGAGAGATCTATGAGATATGGATATGTATTTTTCAGCTTTTTCAGAGTGAGGCCGATGCGGTGGCTGAGCATCCTGTATTCTTCGAGTTCATCAGGTAAAAAATCCGCTGCGATCTGACATACGGTAAATGGTGCTATTGTTTCATCGAGTATAGCACTCTCGATGTTATAACTATAAATTTCCCGGCCAAGTACGGCGGTCAGCCTGTCATCCCTGTCTCCGTTAAATGGGGTGGCTGAAAGACCCAGGCATGAGTACAACGGGAGACTGTCGATATTCTCTTCGATAAAGCTGAATATACGGTGGTTTTCTTTGCTTTTATAGCGGTGGCATTCATCGCATATAAGGAGAACATGTCTGCCAAGCGCGAAATCGGTGCGGACATGTTTAGCCAGACCGCTGCGGGCTGAATTGATTACATATATCATTATCTGACAGTCAACATCGTCGCGTATTCCATCCCCGTAGAAACCGGGACGGATATTCTTTAAATCGGGAGTTCTGATGACTGCCTGACGCCATTGATTGGCAAGAGCAATAGTAGGTGCAACGATCCTTATCCTGAGCTCCGGATGCTGCTTCAGTAAAGAAGCTGCCGCACAGAGCGCAAGAAAAGTCTTGCCGGAGCCCGTAACTGCCGATACGATGCCTCTGCATTTATTATCCTGCCACGCAGACAGGCACTCTTTTTGCCAACTGTAAATGCTTCTGCTCATAATATGTTATAATCTTAGCACATGTTGAGCTGCATTCGCAATTTGTCGCTGAAGATACGCATTTAAACATGGATCGCAGACCATGCGAGTTCTATGCAGTTACAGACAAAGAGATCCTGAGAAATCTGGCTTCGGTAAAGAAGGCCGGTGCAGCTATGCTTGAAGGATCAGCAACTGCAGTAGTTGTTGCAGCAGATCCGGATAAAGCTGATACATGGATAGCGGACTCCTCGATCGCACTGACTTACATTCACCTTATGGTTGCAGATCAGGGCATGGGTTCTTGCTGGATACAGCTTCATATGAGACAGTCTGCAGACGGGGTTGATGCCGAGGAAAATACTCGCAATATCCTTTCACTTCCGGATCGATATAGGATACTGGGGATTCTTTCACTTGGTATCCCTGCAGAAAGCAAATCAGGCAAGAAGCCTGAAGAACTCGACTACTCTAAAATCCTTAGAATAGATAATGAGAATTGATTGCAAAAGCGAGGGATAATGAAGAGTATTAGGGAGGCGTTCAGACCGGATTCGAGCTACAGAGCGTTTTTTCTGTCTATAATCACGTTTGCATTAGCTTACGGTCTGTATAAGGGAATAATTGACAATTATCTGGCTGAAGTTGCCGGTATGTCAGAGTTTGATAAAGGTGTTTCGGAATTTTTCAGGGAGTTGCCGGGGCTTGCGCTTATATTTGTTCTGGCTGCACTTTATGAATTCACGGCAGAGAGGATCTATCAGATAGGAGCATTGATCATGCTGGCTGGTATGAGTATGCAGGCTGTCATCCCATCGACCAAAGTTCTCGTTATAATAGCCATATTCATTTACTCACTCGGCGAACATATTCAGCTCGGAATGAGAAATACGCTGACGCTGAATTATGCGAGAGAAGGCAAGAGCGGTGTAGCTCTGGGCAGACAGAGTGCGGTATATCAGATAGGTATGCTGGCGGGATACTTTGTGGTCATAGGGCTGTTCTACTTTCTGGGTAACAAGCAGACGCTGTACAGACCTGTATTTCTGCTGAGCGCGGCGATAATATTCCTCGGCTTTCTGTCTTCTCTTAGGATCAGGGGAGAAAGCAGACCGGATCCGTCGAAAAGGAGATTCTTCTTTCATAAGAAATATACCAAGTACTATATGCTGGAGCTTTTCTACGGAGCGAGAAAGCAGATATTCTTTACATTCGGCCCGTATGTACTGGTGCTGTTCTACGGCGCAAGTGCGATGGATATAAGCATACTGTTCGCGATATCTTCGATCTGTTCGTATTTCGCATCACCGATTATCGGACGCATCATAGACAGATTCGGCTATAAGAT
Organism: uncultured Eubacteriales bacterium; assembly: GCA_902774265.1. Lineage (GTDB taxonomy): Bacteria > Bacillota > Clostridia > Peptostreptococcales > Anaerovoracaceae > Crickella. The sequence goes on along the minus strand of CACYHR010000010.1, from coordinate 7,363 downwards.
AGTAATGATAAGCGATACCCTGATTTTAGTGATAGTTTGTTTCTTCTACGGATTTGCACATCACATCTTTCCGATGCATACAGCTTTTCTGGTATGCTGTGCGAATTATGTACTGGACTCAGTGATTTCACTTGCCTCAATGGCATCCAATGTATATGTGCAGGATCTGGCAGATAATACTGATGAAGTACGTGCGACGATATCCACAGGAGTGTCCGTAAACCACTTTATAACGATACTTGTCGCGCTTTTCGGCGGATGGATATGGAAGGTGCTGGGTATCGAGACCTTGTTTACTTTTTCGGCGATTCTGGGACTGTGCAACAGCGCATACGCGGCTACGATCAGGACGGGAAAACAAATCCGTGAAAACGAATGAGAAATAGAATAAGGGGACGGGATCCTGATGCAGAAACACGGTTACGGACCGGTGTGGTCATTGACGTCAGGGATAATTATAGCCGCAGGTATCTTAGGAGTAACATGTAAAAGATTCATAAAGGAAAGCTATCAGGATACCATGATCAAGGCGGCGCAACCTGAATGGCGCGGATACAGGCATCACACTTTCGTGTGCCTTTCCGTGCATGATTATTGCAGGTCAAATGTGGGAAAATAAACTGATAGCGAAGTAGTCAACGATTTATCGAAATAATTGTTGCAACAGGAAATATGAATAGAATATTAAAGAATTGCAGATCAGTAGTATATCTTTCTAATGCGATAATAATACTGATGCTGATCTGGATCAGCATGATAGTGAGCGGATGCGGACATGATACGGATGACTCACCGAGTGCATCAGCTGAACTGCCGTTATCCGCAAATATGTCCGGAAATGTGACTTCATCGGAGGTGTGTAATACACTTGCGGAAGCAGGTCTTTCAAATGTAGTCGTATTCAACGACTGGGTACTCGATTTTGCAGGGGCAGCCGGAACTGAAGCCGGGCTTTCTGATGAATGGATCCCTTCAGGATCGCTGCAGCCTGATATTTCAAAGTGCATGGATGGCTGGGAACGACACTACGATTATTCCGATGCAGACTGCCGGATGACAGCATTCCTGCTGATGGATGGGCTGATTACTTCTGCAAAGAAAGATACAGAATATGACGGAACGCAACTTATGTTCGATGTTGATGCGTTTAATAATGTTAGCAAATATGATGTGATCAAAAAGAACATTGATCTTTTCACGACACTATTTGGCGAAAGGACACCGGCAGAAGGAGAAGAACCATCGGCAGTGTTCGGGAGCATATGGGGTGAATACGGTTTCAGTATACAAAATGACAAAGCATCGCTTCTGAACATAGTATTCTATGATCCGGACTTTGATCAGATATTTGTTGGCCACAGCGGAATTCTCGTAGAGACAGATCAGGGCTTGCTGTTCGTAGAGAAACTGGCATTTGAACAGCCGTATCAAGCTACTAAAGCGAGGGATATGGAACAATTGCTGGGTGTACTTGCCAAGAGATCTGAGTATTTCGGAGAAGAAGGCAAAGCGGGACCATTCGTATACAGAAATGGTGAGTATCTGTGTGAACTGCAGAATGAGAGTGAAGAGTAGTGTATGCAGTGCTGATACCATGGGAGATTCCATGATTTTATCCGAGCCTGATGATACATATATGACATTATTTAATCCGGATGACGAGCTGCTGGAACTTGTAAAGCTGATAGCATCCGGTGAAGGACTGTTTGTGTAGAGGAGGGATGTGCAAGAAGGATAAAATGATGGAGTATCGGATAGAGCGACTATAAGTTCTAGGATTATTGCGCAGAGGATGGACGCTTTGAATGGAAGCTACCGGTGATGGTGACTCCATATTTTGATTCAATAAATGACAATATGTAGTTAAAGGTGTTCTTACAGCTTGTAATCGTGTGCATATAGCGATATAATGTAGCCATACTAAGGAAAGGAGGAGTATAATATGGCTCTTGCAACATTAACATCGCGTGTTGATGAAGGGGATAAAGCCTCTTTCATATCGTTTTGTGATTCTGTAGGACTCACGACTTCTGCCGCCATTAACTTGTTTGTGAAAACTGTTGTCCGTGAAAGACGTATTCCGTTTGAAATCAGACTGGATGATCCGTTCTATAGCGCATCAAACCAACAGCACCTCATGAAATCTATTCAGCAACTTAGGGATGGGAACGGTACGCCTCATGAGTTGATTGAGGATTATGATGAGTGAGAAGATATGGTCAGATGACGCGTGGGAGGATTACCTGTACTGGCAGAAGCAGGACAAGAAGACCCTTAAGCGCATTAATCTGTTGATTAAAGACATCGAGCGGAACGGTCCATTGACCGGGATTGGAGAACCGGAGCCTCTGAAGAACAATCTTCATGGTGAATTCAGCCGCAGGATCAATGAAAAGGATCGGCTCGTCTATCATTTGGAGGACGATAGATTATATATCGTCTCCTGTAAAGGCCATTATGATGATTGATCACGAATGCTCCCGTCAGGGGGCTTTTCGTTAGCATACATAGTGACATGGCTGCTGGCTTTGTAATGAGAAAGCTGCAAGATTACATGATGAATTTGCGAAAGAAAAAGTGTTGATATGGAACTGATGGAAGTGATGATTACGAGGCGGAGCATACGCAGATATACGGATGGGTGGAATGCTGATAAGGCGATCCGTTTCTATATCGCAGGTTCGTTGCATGATATCGGGAAAGTAGTGGTCGGGAATCAGATCCTGGAGAAACCGGGGAAACTGAATGAATGGGAGTATTCCGTCATGGCCATACAAGGCCGGCCTGAGCCATACTAAAACCATGTCTATCATGAACAGCATGGTTGAGGAAGGGAAAATAGACGGATCAATCACTGCGGACATCGCTTCGGTGTTTGGGACCGAAGAAGAAAATGAGCAGTATTTGTCTGATTCCGCATCAAAGAAATGGAGATGCACCATTTGCGGCTATATCGGCGAAGGAGAAATGCCTCCGGATCAATGCCCCGTCTGTCACTCTGATCCGAGCAATTTCGTAGTAATAGTATGAGAAGGGTTAGAGGTTAATGAAATGAAGAGCATAAAACAGGCGTTTAATCCGTATTTACCTTCATATGAATACGTACCGGATGGTGAAGCGCATGTGTTCGGAGACAGGCTGTATCTGTATGGCAGTCATGACCGCTTTAACGGGGCAGGATTCTGTCTCAACGACTATGTGTGCTGGTCAGCTGATGTGAATGACCTGACCGAATGGAGATATGAGGGCGTTATATTTCGCAAGGAGCAGGATCCGGTGAATCAGAATATACCTGAAGATGCACCGGAGCTGCCGGCAATATACGGGATATATCCGGAAAAGCCGGAAGACGGCAATCCTAAAGGCATGCATGCGATGTGGGCGCCGGATACTGTATGCGGGCCGGACGGGAAATATTATCTGTACTATTGTATGGACTTTCTGCCTGAGATAAGAGTGGCCGTATGCGATACTCCGGCAGGCAGATATGAGTATCTCGGCATGGTCTGTCATAAGGACGGGACGCCGCTTGGGCAGAGCGAGGACGATTATATTCAGTTCGATCCTGGAGTTTTCATAGATACAGACGGAACGATATACCTGTATTCTGGCAATTCACCGCGAGAGGACGAAGTTGACGATGGCCGTCACAGATCGCAGGTGATGACGCTTGAAGAGGATATGCTCACACTCAGGGAAGAACCGAGGCAGCTGCTGCCGGCATTATCCGAGAGCAAAGGCAGCGGATTTGAAGGCCACGAATTCTATGAAGCGAGTTCGATCCGCCATATTGGCGACAAGTACTACTTCGTATACAGTTCTGTAAACAGTCACGAACTTTGCTACTGCATAAGTGACAGGCCGGATGGAGGATATGAGTTCGGCGGGACGATTGTGGATATAGGCGATATTTATCTTGATGGCAGGACTGAGGCTGAGTCCGTCAATGCTCTCGGTAATACGCACGGAGGTATTGAGTGCTGCAACGGGCAATGGTATGTGTTTTACCACCGCCAGACTAACAGGAGCAATTTCAGCAGACAAAGCTGCGCGGAAAAGATATTTTTCGATGAAAACGGCAGGATAGCACAGGCGGAAGTTACATCCTGCGGCCTTAATTACGGAGCGCTTGAAGGAGAGGGCACATATCCTGCGAACATCTGCTGCCATCTGACTTCAGCGGAGGGCGCTGCATTCTCGCTCCCGTATATAATGCAGATGGACTATCCGTTTCTGACACAGGATACGGGCGATATAGAACCTTCTGCTGAGAGAATGATATACGATCGTGAGGAACCCGTGCAGTATATCTGCAATATGCGGGATGGCAGCACTGCTGGATATAAGTATTTTGACTTTAAAAATACCAGTGTGCTTTGTGTGGAGATTAGGGGAAATGCAGAAGGTGTCATGCAGATCAGAAATTCGCTGTCCGGTGAAGTCATTGCAGAGATTAGTGTAGCGTGCAGAGGCAATGAATGGGAAGAATTCAGCGGCAATGCGCCGATACCTGACGGTATTCATGCGCTATATCTCACATATAGGGGGACCGGCAGCCTCGATCTTCGGAGGATAAGAATAGAGCGCTTGGATCAGGCAGAGTTAAGTCAGACAGAGACTGATCATTTGGAGATGGATCCGACTGAGTTGAGTCATTTAGATCCGGATCCGGAGGAGTTTAGTCATCTAGAGATGGATCTGATAGATAGAGTTGCGTTTTATGAAAGACTGTTTGATGAGATAAGATCTGCCGGAGATTCTCATACAGCCGATTTCGATCAGAAGCGCAGAATGCTGGATGAATACTACAGCTCCGGGCAGTGGCGTGAAGACTATGAAGCTGATGAGCAGGGAAAACTGCCTGATGATATTAAAAGAGGAGTCCTGTCACAGGATGCGCTGTATGACTTCCTGTCGGAAACAGATGATCTCGATAACGACAGCAATAATGACTGCAATAATGTATAGATATGAGAATCAATCCATTGCCGGAAGCAGAGTGAATAACATGGAAGTATTACTGACAAGGGTGTGTGTATATGCAGATATACGGATGAAATGATACATCACGATAATATAGTTTAAGGTGTATAGAGTCTATACCGTCACTTCTGCGATTGTTTTGTCGTTTACTGTGGTGTTTATGATTTGCTGCTGTTTGTTTTTGTTAAAGCTGTAGGTGAGGAGATAGCCTTTGTCGAGGTGCAGATAGCTGAGGTAATCGGAGAGCTGTATTTCTCCGTCTGCGTGGTATCTGCTGCCTCTCCATATCTTGAGTTCTACAACATGGCGCTCTCCGAGGTAGTCAACTACCAGATCCATGCGTCTGTCATTTCGTGTATGTGATTCTATATAGTAGTTGCCGGTTCCGTTTATTATTGGCCTCAGGAAGAGAAGGAATCTTCGTCTGCCTTCTGCTTCATCGAAAACGGTGTCCTGATCAACGTATATATCATCGAATACTCTCATGTATTGGCGCATGACTTCGTCCATGTTCAGGCGGCCGCCGCTGATCAGCTTTGACCTTTGAGTGGTGCCTTGCCTGAATAATTCAGAACCTTCAAGTTCACTGATACTCAGATAGTAGTTATACAGCAAAGTCTCAAATATCCTGTTGGATATGGAAACCCGGCCGTTGTCATTGAAGACGAATCCATACATCGCTGCATCAGCAATATCGGTATTGTATGCATTATAAGTAACGACTTCACCTGAGAACAGTATTTTTTTGAGGATACTGCTGAGCCCGGCGTTGTCACGGACTTTTCCCATGAGTGAGTCGAACAGGGTGTTGCTCTCCGAAAGGAGGATCCTGACTGCCTCGCTTACACCTGAAATTGTCCAGGCATTTTCGATACTGCTGCCGGAATCATTCCCTTGAGTATTTGTCTGAATGCTTGTCTGTGTGCTTATCAGGCCATTGTCTATTATCTGGCAGATACGGCTGACGAGGAAAGGGTATCCGCCGGTGTAATCGCGTATTTCACGGGCAATGTCAGCGGTCTGCATTCCTTTATGATGGTCCGCTTCGTACTCATCGAGCATTTCTTTTATGCCTGATTCAGACAGGCTCATATCTATGTTGAAATCTGCAGCAATGTTCCACGGACTGTTGGTTTTATGGCTCTCATCGGGTCTGATCTTTCGTCTGAGATTTTTGATATCTGTTACTCCGGCTAGTATCACGGACCGGAATGCATGGTATTCAGGATCGGCTTTTCTTTCTATATACTGCAGGCGCAGCTGTGCCAGAAAATCAAGAAATACCTGATTATTGGTAGCTGAATCTACTTCATCTATCAGCATGACTATCGGCAGATCCGAAATACTGCACCATTCGTTCAGCACATCAAACAGTTCGTCCAGAGCAGCCTGCTCTTCTTTGCGGTCAATCAGCTCGTTTATTTGTTCGAGTATTATGTCCGGCATTCCTGCTTTTGGCCCTTTTTTCCTGAGCTGCCTGCAAAAAGCCTTTACGAATCTTTCTTCCGTGGTGAAATTAGCGTTGCTGATTGCCTGGAAATCCAGACTGAGTACGCAGTATTCATCGCGTAAAGAAGCAGCAAGAAGACTGAGTGTGGTAGTCTTGCCATACTGGCGGGCACGGTTGATGGTGAAGTAATGTCCGGCATCTACCATCGCTCTGATCTGACTGACACGCTCATCAAGATTGACCATATAGTTTTCATCAGGATTGCATATTCCTGTAGTGGTAAAAACCTTTGCCATGGATTACTGTCCTTTTCTTTTATGCTGTTCATATTTTAATTATGGTATAATCCTAACACATGTTTGATTGCTGATAAAGCCGAATGATAATTGTTTTGCTGATTTACTGAGACAGAGGACGCGGAAGTGGAAGAACCATCGGCAGTGTTCGGACGCATATGGAGCGAATACGGTTTCAGCATACAAGATGACAGAGCGGCACTTCTGAACATAGTAGTCTACGATCCGGATTTCGATCAGATATTTATCGGTAACAGCAGAATACATGTTGATAGGAACTCACGATTTCAGATGCTGAAGTCGAAGAAGTCTTTCTGCTGCCGATCGTATGGCTCGAAGAGAACGAAATGATGCACTATGATCTTGCTGATACGACGGATGAAGAGCTGCCGCAGAAATTACGCGGATATCTGTCGCATTACGGTGACTTTCGCAATACCGGAGAAACAGACTATATCGAATATGAAGGTCACGGCATATGGGGACTGACAGCAAGAATATTAAAGTTGATGATTTATGGGGACGATGATCGAGTGTCAACTACCCCCGCTTAGATGCTGATGCATCTTGAAGCGGGGGCTTGAAAGAGCCTTCGTTTCAAGATCTCAGTCATCCGAAAAGGAGTAGTTGAGCA
>CACYHR010000009.1 GCA_902774265.1 uncultured Eubacteriales bacterium | reverse complement strand
CCTATCTCGATGCCTGGTATGATGGACACCATCCTCAACCTCGGTCTCAATGATGTTGCAGTTGAAGGTCTTGCAAAGAAGACAAGCAATGAGAGATTTGCTTACGACAGCTACAGAAGATTCATCCAGATGTTCGGTGATGTCGTAATGGAAATCAAAAAATCCAATTTCGACGAAGTGTTCGAAGGACAGAAGAAAAAAGCCGGCGTTGAGTTTGACGTAGAGCTCACAACAGATGATCTCAAGGAAGTCATCGCAGGCTACAAGGAAGTTGTTAAGAGAGAACTCGGAAGAGAATTCCCTCAGGAACCAAAGGATCAGCTCCTTGAGGCTATCAAGGCTGTATTCAGATCATGGAACAATGACAGAGCTATCCTGTACAGAAAGATGTACGACATTCCTGATTCACTCGGAACAGCTGTAAACGTACAGTCCATGGTATTCGGAAACAGCGGAAATAATTCCGGTACAGGTGTTGCCTTCACACGTAACCCGGCTAACGGCGAGAACAAGCTCTTCGGTGAGTTCCTCGTAAACGCTCAGGGTGAGGACGTAGTAGCAGGTATCAGAACACCTCAGCCTATCTCCGAGATGGCAGATGCTTTCCCTGAAGTATACGCTCAGTTCGAGAAGATCGCTGACACACTCGAGAACCACTACAAAGACATGCAGGACATGGAGTTCACAGTAGAAGACCGTAAACTCTTCATGCTGCAGACACGTAACGGTAAGAGAACAGCAGCAGCTGCTGTAAAGGTAGCCGTAGACCTCGTTAAGGAAGGTCTTATCGACAAGGAAACTGCTGTAATGAGAGTTGAGCCTGATCAGATCAATCAGCTGCTCCACCCTGTATTCGACGCAGATGAACTCGCAAAGGCTACACCTGTAGCTAAGGGACTCCCTGCATCACCTGGTGCTGCTACAGGACAGATCGCATTCTCAGCTGACGATGCTGCTGCATTCGCTGAAGAAGGCAAGAAGGTAATCCTCGTAAGAGAAGAGACAAGCCCTGAGGACCTCGCAGGTATGGTAGCTGCACAGGGTATCCTGACAGCCCGCGGCGGAATGACATCCCACGCTGCTGTAGTAGCAAGAGGAATGGGCAAGTGCTGCGTAGCAGGCTGCAAGGAAATCACAGTTGACGAAGCTGCCAAGACTATGACAGTAGGCGGCAAGGTATATCACGAAGGAGACAGCATCTCCCTCAACGGTACAGACGGAAACGTTTATGTTGAAGCTATCAAGACACTCGCACCTGAGCTCTCCGGAGATTTCGGTCAGATCATGGAGTGGGCAGATGAGGCAAGAACACTCAAGGTAAGAACAAACGCTGATAACCCAAGAGATGCTAAGCAGGCTGTTGAATTCGGCGCTGAAGGTATCGGACTCTGCAGAACAGAGCACATGTTCTTCGAGGATGAGAGAATCCCTAAGATCAGAAGAATGATCCTCGCTGATACAGAAGAGGAGAGAAGAGAAGCACTTGCAGGCCTCCTGCCATATCAGAAGGAAGACTTCAAGGGCATTTACAAGACAATGGGCGAGAGACCTGTTACAATCAGACTCCTTGACCCGCCTCTGCACGAGTTCCTGCCTAAGACAGATGAGGACATCAAGCAGGTATCCGAGCAGTTCGGCATCCCATATGAGCAGATCGTAAACAAGACTCTCGAGCTCCACGAGTTCAACCCTATGCTGGGTCACCGTGGCTGCAGACTTGCTGTCACATATCCTGAGATCGCAGAGATGCAGACAGAAGCTATCATCTCGGCTGCTCTCGAGGTAAGCAAGGAAGATGGACTTGACATCGTTCCTGAGATCATGGTTCCGCTGGTAGGACATGTAAACGAGCTCAAGTTCGTCAAGAAGACTATCGTTGAGGTAGCTGACAGACTGATCGCTGAAGCAGGCTCCGACATGAAGTACATGGTTGGTACAATGATCGAGATCCCAAGAGCTGCACTTACAGCTGATGAGATCGCAGAAGAGGCTGAATTCTTCTCATTCGGTACAAACGACCTGACACAGATGGGATTCGGATTCTCCAGAGATGACACAGGCGCTATCATCAAGGAATACGTCAACAAGGGAATCCTCGAGGCAGATCCGTTCCAGTCACTTGACCAGGCAGGAATCGGCAAGCTCGTCAAGATCGCTGTAGAAGGCGGCAGAAAGACCAGACCTAACATCAAGCTGGGAATCTGCGGAGAGCACGGCGGAGATCCTACAACCGTACATTTCTGCCACGCAGTAGGACTCAACTATGTATCCTGCTCACCATTCAGAGTTCCTATCGCAAGACTTGCTGCTGCACAGGCTGCAATCGCAGAGAAGAACGCATAACAGCAGAATCGCGTAGAGCCGCATAAATAAAAATAGAGGCCGTTACACTGTAAACCGGTGTGACGGTCTCTTTCTGTGTGCCCGCATAACGGCGCGTGCTGTATATCTGCGTGCAGCGGTGTCTGTTATATTTATGATGAATTATCAGGGCGCTGAAAGCGCATGTCCGATGTAACGGAAATCAAAGATTATGATTTGTCTGTCAACAAACTGTTACTGCCGGCGATAAAAAACAGCAGAGAAGAATAAAAAAAGGGCGGGACGCTGTGTCCCGCCTGAAGTATTTAATGGTGTTACGCGTTGAGCTTGGCTATGATGTTCGGAAGCTCATTATCAACTGCGTCGTTTTCGAGCTGGCAGGTACCTGCATTGCGGTGACCGCCGCCGCCGTAGCTGAGACAGATAGCGCCGATATCAACATTGGATGCTCTGTTTACGATAGATTTTCCTATCATTACAGCTGTATTCTGCTTCCTGAAGCCCCATGCAACATGAACTGATATCTCTGTCTCAGGATAGAGTGCATAGATCATGAATCTGTTGCCGGCATGGATGACTTCCTCATCGCGAAGATCCAGAACTACAACCTTGTCATAGACCTTCGCTATGCGCTGCAGCTGCTGCTTGAACTGCTCGGCCTGATCGAAATACAGATCAACTCTTTCCTTGACATCAGGAAGTTCGAGTATCTCATCGATGCTGTGGTTCATGCAGTAATCGATCAGCTCCATCATAAGATCGTAGTTTGAAATTCGGAACTGTCTGAAACGGCCGAGACCTGTACGAGGGTCCATAAGGTAGTTGAGTAGCACCCAGCCTTCAGGATTCAGTATTTCCTCGAGAGTGAAATCAGCACTGTCGCCCTTATCGACTGCTGTCATGATCTCTTCGCTGATGCGGTGGAAGGTATCTGCTCCGCCGTAATAGTCATATACAACTCGTGCTGCTGATCTTGCATCCGGATCGATGTAATACTTTCCCTTTGTCTGCTCGGGATTGTTTCTGATCAGCTCGGATTCGTGGTGGTCGAATGCAAGACCTACACGCGGATCAAAAGGAAGGTTGGTGGTGATGTCATTTTCAGTGATGTCTACCTTGCCGTCCTGTACATCCTTAGGGTGTACAAATTTGATATCATCAATAAGATCGAGTTCCTTGAGGAGCATGGCGCAAACCAGTCCGTCAAAGTCGCTTCGTGTAACTAATCTTTTTTTCTGTTCCATAGTAGTCTCCTGTGAATTGTTCTGATTCATACAGAGTTATTTTAGTAAATGTTCGGCCTATAATCAAGTTCTGCTGTTCAAAAATCCTTAATAATAAGGCCGCGCGGCTGTTCAGTGTATACTAAGCGCGGCCATGATGATAAGCAGAGTATTTCGTTTATGTATGCCTGGCTGTTCACTGGATTGCAACTTCTTATATTTGTACGAATAATTTCCCGTTTTATTGAAAGTTGAAATACTTTTGTTATTTATATTGTCAGTTATAGCATTTATGTCTATAATTTTTATGTATAGGGAAAATTGTTGTTACGCAAATGTATTATACGTTAAACACATAATACATTTCGGAGATGTAATTGTAAGGAGGCAATCGTATTATGCAAGACTATTTGTTATCGCATCTGTACTGGATAAGCCTGATAGCTTCGATAATTGCTCTGCTGTTCGCTTATTTTCAGGCAAAAAAGGTCCTGAATTCCGATGAGGGAACAGACAGGATGAAGCAGATTTCCCGCTTCGTTCGTACCGGAGCCAGCGCTTTTCTTAAACGCCAGTACCGCACCGTAATCATATTCTTTGCCGTGATGTTCTGTGTGCTCTGCGGAATGGCAGCAGCTCACAAGCTGACATGGTATGTACCTTTCGCGTTCATCACGGGAGGCTTCTTCTCCGGACTTTCCGGTTACATCGGAATGAGCATCGCTACAAGAGCGAATAACCGTACAGCATGTGCTGCTCAGAAGAGTCTGAACAGCGGACTGCGTGTAGCTTTCTCGGCAGGTTCCGTAATGGGATTTACTGTAGTAGGTCTCGGACTGCTCGACATTTCTCTATGGTATGCTCTGCTTGACCTGGTATTCCATGAAAGTCTCGAGAACATCACTGCCGCAATGGTAACATTCGGAATGGGTGCTTCTTCGATGGCTCTCTTCGCCCGTGTAGGCGGCGGTATCTTTACAAAGGCTGCAGACGTCGGCGCTGACCTGGTAGGTAAGGTCGAAGCCGGCATTCCTGAGGACGACCCTCGTAATCCGGCTGTTATCGCTGATAACGTAGGCGACAACGTTGGTGACGTAGCCGGAATGGGAGCTGACCTCTACGAGTCGTATGTAGGCTCAATGGTATCGACATGCGCTCTCGGAGCTATCGCGTTCCTCCAATCCGGACTTGGAGTAAAATCCGTTGCTCTGCCACTGCTGATGGCAGCTGTCGGAGTTGTATTCTCCGTAATAGGATCTTTCTTTGTACAGACTAAGGAAGGCGCGAGCCAGAAAAACCTGCTCGCAGCGCTCCGCCGCGGAACCAATTTCTCGGCTATCGCAACTGCAGTATTCTCATTCATTCTCGTATGGTGGCTCTTCGGTATGGAGTTCTACGGACTCTATCTCGCTATCATCGCGGGTCTCGCTGCAGGCGTTCTGATCGGACTCTGCACAGAGTATTTCACATCAGATACATATAAACCTACACAGAAGATAGCCGCATCGTCAGAGACAGGTACCGCTACTCTGATCATCAGCGGTCTCGGAACGGGAATGTTCTCGACAGGTCTTCCTATCCTGATCGTCGGCGCAGCTATCCTGATCGCGTACTACTGCTCGGGACTCTGCCCTGTAGATGCTTCGGCATCCGGTATCGGACTCTACGGCATCTCGCTCGCAGCTGTCGGAATGCTTTCGACGCTCGGTATCACACTTGCTACAGACGCATACGGCCCTGTAGCCGACAATGCCGGCGGTATTGCTGAGATGGCAGGACTTCCTCCTGAAGTACGTGAGAGAACAGACGCTCTCGACTCCCTCGGCAACACAACAGCAGCTACAGGAAAGGGCTTCGCTATCGGTTCCGCAGGAATGACAGCCCTCGCTCTTATCGCTAACTTCAGAGAAAAGCTGCTCATTTATACACCTGATGGACAGGATCTGACACTCAATCTGCTCGATCCTAAGGTACTGGTAGGACTCTTCATCGGAGCATGCCTGCCGTTCATCTTCTCAGCTCTGACAATGGGCGCTGTAAACAGAGCCGCTCAGAGCGTAGTGCTCGAAGTAAGACGTCAGTTCAAAGAGATCCCTGGCCTCATGGAAGGAAAGGCAGAAGCGGATTACGCAAGATGCGTAGACCTCTGCTCAAAGGCTTCACTCAAGGAAATGGTACTTCCTGCATGCGTAGGTATCGCAGCTCCGATCATCACCGGTCTCATTCTCGGCGGACTCGGAGTAGTCGGAATGCTCTGCGGTGCAACAGTATCCGGATTCATCATGGCTATATTCATGGCCAACTCCGGCGGTGCCTGGGATAACGCCAAGAAATATATCGAGGCAGGTCACTTCGGCGGCAAGGGCAGCGAGAATCACAAGGCTGCTGTCGTCGGCGACACTATCGGCGACCCGTTCAAGGATACATCCGGACCTTCGATCAACATTCTGATCAAGCTGGTTTCCATGGTTTCGATCGTATTTGCGGGATTGATTGCTTCGGCAAGTCTCCTCTAAACGTCGAATTATTATCCGCATAGGATTGTCAGCGCACATCCGTGCACCCGCGTATCCTAAGATACCCGGTGCATCAGGATGTGCGTTTTTGCTGCTTAAAATCGACAAAAGATATAACTTGTGTTATATTAAAAAAGACTAAGGAGGTACGATTCATGGAACACAGGTTATATACAAAAGTACTGCATCTGATGTTATGCATCGCACTGGTGCTGTCGTTCATCCCGATGATGGGTACAGCAGCAAATGCAGAGAATAATCATATTACAGAGATAGCAAGCGAAGCGGACTGGAACGAGTTCGGCAATGCGGTTAACGGCGGATATAATTACAAGGATCAAAAGGTTGTGCTTTTGGATGACATCACCGTTACCGAGATGATGATCGGAACTGAAGGTGCTAAATTCAGTGGTACTTTTGAAGGAAACGGCCATACGATTACCGTTGATTATACAGTTGATGAAGAACATGTTGCTCCATTCAGATTTGTCGATGGCGCAGGATTTTACGATTTGAAGGTAAGCGGTAATATCAATACTTCAAAACAGTTTGCAGGAGGCTTTATAGCAAGGTCGGCTGGAAATACAGTAATTGACTGCTGTTACAGTCATGTCAACATTAACAGTAGAATGGGAGACTCTGGCGAATATGACGGCACACATGGAGGATTTATTGCACATTTAGAAGGAAAGGGGAAAGTCACCATTAAGGACTCACTGTTTGACGGGGTCATTTCAGGGAGTACGACAGCCAACTGCGGCGGCTTCGTGGGCTGGCCGGTGCATGGGAGCGTTGAATTCAGAAACTGCTTAAATAACGGAACATTTGAAACATCCACACACGGATGCGGAACTTTTTCGCGTATTGTTCCTAAATATGAAGGCAATGTTACTATATATAATTGCTACTATAAAACACCATACGGCGAAGTCCAGGGCAATCCGATAGGAGATATGACGCCTGATCAATTGAGAGAGGTGTTGAAGGATAGAGAAACTGGCAAAAATTTCTGGATCGTAAGCGGAGGAAAAGTTGTTCCGTTCTCATTCAAAGCATCGGCGACAGTTACAAAGGTGCCTGTACCTGCTGCAAAAAAGATGACTGCAAACGGCAAGACTCAGAAGCTGGTGAAGAATGGTAAGGCTGTCGGCGGCACGATGATGTATGCGCTCGGAAATGATAAGTATACCGCTCCTGCAGACGGCTGGAGCAGGCTCATCCCTACAGGTAAAAAAGCCGGGACCTATTATGTCTGGTATAAGGTCAAAGCGAATGAGTTCCATCTGGATACAGAACCGGAATGTGTAATTGTAAAGCTTAACAAATCTGCACGTAAGATCGGTTGTGTTACTAAATCCCTTCTAAAGAAAAAAGATAAAAAAGCGTCGATAAAGGATAAGGAAGCCGTTGAAGAAACGGAGGAACAGAAGGCCGAAAACCCGGGCACTACCGATACCAGACCGGATTCCGGGAAAGCAGGACTGTTCAGAGAACAGATCAGTAATGTGCGTGACACGCTGACGAATATAATAAAAGGTATTTTCAGGAAATAAGCAGAAAGAATAAGATCAGTAACTGCCGGAAGATAAACAGTCTTCCGGCAGTTGTTATGTGAGTCAGTTTTTCATTAAAATATATGCTCGAAAATCGTATACAAAACAGGCTGTTTTTTCGCATTTTTCGCAGTGAAACATGATATCTGACGGAATTCGCATGAATTCCGTCATTTTTTTGATGCCAAAAAGTGTACTGAATTCGGTTTTTATTTTTCGTATAGTTTTGTTACGAGGAGGAAGAATATGAGGATCGGACTGCTGATAAGAGATGTTGAATACAGAGACGCACTCATCGAAATGATATCCGAATTTGACAAGGAGATCTTCGTGGAGATCGCGGGCGAGCAGGGCATGGGAAAAAACTGTGTCATTCTGACAGACGTCCGCCCGGAGGAGATAAAGAGCGATGCACTTAAGCGTCTCAGAGACCGTACTGTATTTATATCCTGTGCAAAAAAAGACATGGTTCCCTCCAAATACGCTGATAACGAAAGCAATTATGAAAATGATGATATTTTTTCAATTCACAGGGTGTTCAAATACAGCAGGATCAGCAGCATTATGTCGGAACTCTCCATGGTCTACTGCAGCTGGACGGGAGACAGCGGAGGAAGCAGCATCCTGACCCGGACAATAGCAGTGTGTTCCGGATCCGGATCGGACTGCAGCGAGCGATGTCTTTCACTTGCCAGGCAGATCATTTACAGGAGAGGAGGTTCGGTCCTCGTACTTCCACTTGGCTTTATCAATGCATACGATCATGGTGACGGATCGGACTGCAATTATTTCGCAAGACTCATGTACATGCTGGATGCAAAGAGGGATTTTCCGCCGGATGCATTTACAAATACTGACAGTTATGGTATCAGCTACCTGATGATGCCTTCCGGGCGAAACCCTGTAGCTTATCTGGATGCGGAGGATCTGGCGATGCTGATCAGGAGTCTTGCAGCTAAATTTGACACTCTGGTTATGGATATAGGAACGGGATTCAGGAATGAAAACCTTCAGGTTATGAGAGATGCTGACAATGTACTGTGCTTTGAGACAGCGCGGAAACTGATAGATATTGAGAGTCTGCTGGGAAAGGACAGCAGATGCATTTGTACAGGGATCAGGATCAGCGGTGCAGATGATGAAAATCTCAGGATAGATGATTTTGTGAGGGATATATATGGAATCAAGAACGAAGAAAATACCGAGATCCGATACAGTAAAAAAGTATGCTGATACTATTGAGACTCTGTCTGTACGTGTAAGGCGGTGGATAACGGAGCAGGATGAAACACCTGATGCAGACGGTATAAGAGAGCGTGTAGAGGATGAGTTTTTTAAAGCTGAGGTGCCGCCTGAAATGGATGTGCGCGATGTCAGGATAATAATCGACAGCATTTATGACAGGGTCAGCAGCAAATACGGGATACTCAGCAGATTGCTCGAAGACGGATCAATAAACGAGATAATGGTCAACGGACCTCAGACGATATTTGTCGAGCAGAACAGAGAGCTGGTGAGAGTGGATGATGCGTTCATTTCGGATACTGAGCTCGAAGAAGTAATAAGGATGTTTGCCTCGGATGTGCACAGAGAAATCAACGAAGCAAATCCCATAGTCGATGCGAGGCTGCCGAGCGGATTCAGAGTTAACGGCGTTCTTAAGACTGTGGCTTTGAACGGACCGATACTTACTATCAGAAAGTTCAGGGAAAAAGAAATAAGTATGGAGGAGCTGGTAGAGACGGGCAGCCTTTCCGGACAGTGTGCGGATGATCTCTCGGCTCTGGTCAGAAGCGGATACAATATTTTTATAAGCGGAGGCACTTCCTCAGGAAAAACGACATTTCTCAACGCACTGACAGCATATATAGGTTCCGATGAGAGGGTGATAATCATAGAAGATTCGGCTGAATTAATGATCACACATCTCGATAACAAGGTGCAGATGGAGTGCAGAGCTGCCAATTCCATAGGAAAAGGAGAGGTAACGATGGAACGCCTTATACGAACCAGTTTAAGAATGAGGCCTGACAGGATCATAGTCGGCGAGGTCAGAGGTAAGGAAGTCGTTGACATGATACAGGCAATGAATACGGGACATGACGGCAGCATGTCTACGGGACACGGTAACTCCATAAAAGGAATGCTGAACAGACTTGAGACCATGTATCTGATGGATGCGCAGGCTTCGGTGGATTCAGTGAGAAATCAGATCGCGAATGCAATAGATATTTTCGTACATCTGAAGCGTGATGCGAACGGCAGAAGAGGCGTTGAAGAAGTAGCTGAGCTGGTTTCATATGATGGCGAGAATTACAGTATCAATTATCTGTATAAAGCAGACAGCAACAGAATTCTGCAGCCGACAGGCAACGGACTGATAGACCGGGAGAGGCTCATAAGGGCCGGATACCGGGCTGTATTGAGAGGACGTGATGTACATGACTGATCTTCGTGAATACAGATTCAGCAGAAAGGAAAACATACTCTTTTATATTGGTGCAGCGCTGACAGGACTGGCAGTTTCGTATCTCATATACCGCAATTTGTTATTTGCTGTTGTTATCATACCGTTCACTCCAAAGCTCAGAGAATTCGTAAGAGATGCGATGATAGACAGACGCCGCAGAAAGTATGTTTCCGAATTCAAGGATTTCCTGTTTATGGCTTCTACGGCTATAGGCGCAGGGAGATCGATGAAGGATGCGATAAGGGAGTCCATACCATCTCTGAAATCTATATACGGCGGTTCATCTATTCTTGCAGGTGAATTGACAAAGGCTTATGAACGAATGGAGGTAGGCAGAGAAAACGACGTAAGAGTGCTTGCGGATCTTGCGGTGGCAAGCGGTCTTGAGGATGTATATGATTTTGTGACCATATACACAATATGCAAAGCTACGGGGGCGAGTCTTGTTAATGCTCTTAACAAGGCGGCAAATGTGATCATGGACAAAATGACCATAGAAAGAGAGATAGATGAGCTTGTGAAACGTAAAAAAAGCGAAGGTATGGTAATTTTTGTTATGCCGGTGCTGATCATACTGTTTCTGAATATAGTTGCTCCTGATTATATTGCTCCGTTGTATGAGACACTTGCGGGAAGGATAATAATGACTTTCGTGGCTGTATCGGTAATCGTCATATATTCGATCATACAGAAAATAACTAAAGTCGAGATCTGAGACGGGGGAAGGATATGGAGAGATTTGCAGAAAGATTAAAGTGCGCATTATCGGACCGGTCAGTCACAAAAAAACTGTATTTTGTGACTCTTGCCGCAACACTGTTAGTGCTGGTGCTGACAGTGGCAGGACCTGAACAAAAGGGCAAGCTGATGGTTTCGGATGATGGCAGTGTCAAAGGAATAGTGAGAAAATCGGTATCCCGGTCAGAGATTTATAATCTTAAGCTCAGCATTGAAGAAGGCGGTGAGGCAATAGAAAGGGATGTATCACTGACTCTGCAGGCAGTGAAATCATCGGACGCTAAAGCCGGAACGGAAAAAACCGATGAAGAAGAAAGAAAGGCTGAACTGGATTATGAAATAGATAAAATGCTGAATGATATTGAGTACTCGGATAAAAAGAAGATCAGACTGCCTGAAAAACTTGAAAACGGCACAGCTGTAAAATGGTCAAGGGGGAAAAGCGGAAACCGGTCTAAGCTGATCATAATACCGTTTGTATATATTCTGCTTATCGTACTGATCGTCAGATCCGGTATGGGCGATGAGGAAAAGGACGAACAGCTTATGCAGAAGGAGATATTGAGAGGTTTGCCGAGATTCTGCAATCAGCTTTTCCTGATGATGAATGCCGGAATGATACTGAGTGACTCATTCGAGATGATATGCGGCAGCTATAAAGCATTCGGAGAAGAAGACTTGTCGGTATTTGAAAGAGAACTTGTGAGCATTTGCGATGAAAACAGGGATCATCGCATCAGTACAGCCGCTCTGCTGAGCAGTTTCGCCGAAAAACACAATGTAAAGGAATTTGTAAGAATAGCTGCAATACTGACTGAAAATGAGAAAAGAGGCAGCGGTATTGTCGAGAATCTCAGCAGGGAGAGCAAATATCTCTGGGATAACAGGAAGATAAGGGCGAGAGAAGGCGGAAAACTGATAGATACAAAGATGACGTATCCCCTGAGCATGCTGCTCATTTTATTGATAATAATAACCGTTTCACCGGTGCTGCTCGGTATGTAAAACCGGATCGTGATCCGGAAAGGATACCGTCAGAAAGAAAAGGGAGGTAAGAGAGATGAAGATGTTAAAGAAATCAAAAGCAGCTGACAGGATCAGATATGCGATGTTCAGAACCATGTACAGCAAACAGGGCATGGAGCTGGTTCAGGTTGCGATACTGGTTGCTATAGCGGTGGCAATTGGATTGTTATTCAGCGGTCTGGCCAAAAATTATGTCAACAGCATATTCGATGGACTGACTACGAACTTCTGATTATGAGAGGAAATGAGTGATGCAGAAACTGATATTGTGCAAAAGACGTTTATCGTGCAAAAAGGGTTCGCAGACGGTGGAAGGCGCAATATCACTTCCGCTCGTGATACTGGCAGTGATGCTGCTGATCAGGCTGTTTGTTTTTTACCTGAACATAATCGATACCAGCGTCTGCGAACACATATCTGTCCTGCGGAGCAATGACAGATACAAGGGAAGGATATCTTTTAATACATACAATGACAGTGCGGAAATTATGATGCTGAGGGGCGGTTTGCTGAAATTCGACCTCAGCAAAGAGATAAAGATAAAGCAATATCTGATAAATGAAGACGCGGCGGTGAGGCTCAGTGAAAAATTTAAAGATTTCAGTAATTAATCATTTTATCAATAAGAAGGGCTATTCGTCAGTCTTTCTGGCGATCTGCCTTGTAGCTTTTTCGGTCAGCCTGGTGACGGCCATATGGGTCTGCAGGTCGATCGTCGTCAGAAGTGAGTGCGAGTCTTACGGCCGTGTATGGGCAAGAGCCGTGCTGTCGGAGTACGATGTGCATCTGATGGAGGATTACGGCATAATGGCATATTTCGGCGGAGAATCAGATGTAAAGAAAAAGATAGATTCCTATATGAATTATTCACTCAAGGGTAAGATGACAGCCAGGCTCGGGGGATCGCAATCAGAGCTGGCGGGATATGAGCTTGGTAATCCTGAAAATTTCAGGGAAGCCATAATAAAAAATCTGCCGTATGAAGCCGCTGAAATGACGGCACAGCTGGCTTCAGGCAGGGATATACGAAGCGATGCATCAGAAGATGATGCTGATGAAGAAAATGACGGGAATAAAAAAGACAGAATAATAGGCAACCGTGTCGTTCTCGATACTCTTCCTTCGAGAGGCAGAGAAAGCTATTACGGTGAAGAAGATATTAAAAGGATGTCTGACAGGATAAGAAATCTGGGCTGTGCCGATGCTGTCAGGTCTGTGATAACGGAATCGGGAGCCGAATTCGTATTTATAGAACAGTATTTCAGCAACCATGTGACAAAGGCAAAAGGAAAAGCGGGATATCTGGAAAACGAATGGGAATATATCATCTGCGGGCATCCGAGTGATAAGAGAAATTTTATCGAATGCAGGATAAATCTTATAGTGCTGAGAGAGGGGCTGAATCTGATATCGCTGCTGCTGGACAAGGAAAAAGTCGAGCTGATACAAACCGTAGCGGAAGTGTCCAACCTCGCGGCACCGGTAATGCTCATATTGCTTCCTGTTGCATGGGCCGGACTGGAGACAGCTTTTGACATGAGAGATCTGTATAAGGGCAAAAGAGTACCTGTAGTCAAGACAGATAAACAGTGGAAGACTGATCTCGGAGCTGTGCTCAAAAGCGATAAATTCAAAAAAGAAGCCGGAAGCAAAATGAGCAAAGAAGAAAAAGAAGCCGTAGAGGAAAACAGCGAGGAAATGCAGGAAGCTGCAGGCGGCAGCCATCCGGCAGCCGATATAAACATACCTTTCAAGGACGGGCTGAATTATGATGAATATTTACTCTATTTTATGGTTATGATGAGCGAAAACGAAAGGACGCTCAGGATGATGGACCTGGTCCAGATCAATATGAAGTCGAGATATTACAAAGACTTCAATATGATGGAGTATTACACGGGCGTCAGATATGTGATGGAAGTAAATGGTAGGGACTATGCTTTTGAAGACGCGTATAATTAGAAATTTCAAAATAAGGATCGCCGCAAATAAAAAAGGCACATATCTGGTGGATGCGGCGATCACTCTGCCGATATTCATGCTGACTGTAATAATATTGAGCGGAATCATACTGATGTATGCGGGAATAGAAAATAGCAGTTTTATTACGGCCAATGAGATGCGGCGCTGTGCTTATGAGGCTATAGGCGCTGATCTTGCCGGATCCGGCGGAGCGGGCACTGCTGTCGGCGCAGCCGCATCGCTGAACATGCCTTACCGCATCAAGAGGGACTCCATGGCCGGAAGCGGAAGTATAGATGACATGAGAGTCACGGATTTCGGATACAGGACATCGAGATGGGGGCAGGATGAGCTCATCATCATGAATATGAGACTGTATTTTGAGACAGGGAAGCCGCTCGGCCTTGACAATAAAGTGAAGTACGATCTTCCTATGGTCACCAGGGCATATGTGGGAAAAATCAGAAATATGAAAGCTATGTCCGATGAGGAAATGGCCGGCGGAGGAGACCCCGTATTTATTTTTCCGAAAAGAGGTGAAAAATATCATTCAAAGGGCTGCGGCTTTCTGAAGGCGGCATCGGAATCAGGAACTCTGAACGCTGCCATAAGGAAAAAATACAAGCCGTGTCCTATTTGCGGCAGCATAACTGCAGCAGACGGGACGAAGATTTACTATTTCCCTGCGGCAGGCGAAGACTACCATCTGGCCGGATGCCAGGCTCTTCAGAGGAACTATATAGAGATAGACAGGCAGGTTGCAAAGGAGAGAGGCTATACCGCCTGCGCAAAATGCGGAGGATAGGAGGACAGAGAGGACGGAGAGATGGAGAGGATAAAACAGGGCATGTCGGGTTACAGGATACCCGAATACATGGAGGAGATACTTACGGGAAACTACTGCCCGTATTTCATGAGGATGAGCATGGTCAGAGAAAACGAGGCGTATTTGTTTAATTACAGACCGGATCAATACCGGAAGCTGGATAAATCATCGCTGAACACATACGAAAAACTTGTTCTGATAAGGTCGGTGATAACACTTGCAGAGACGGCCAGGGAATATATGATAAGGCCTGAGACTTATCTGATCGAACCTGAACTCATATATATTGCAGGCGGAAGAGTGTCATCGGACAGCATAAAAATGATGTTCTATCCCGATGCAAAAAAACTGGAGCTCAGATATAAACTGCTGCTCTTTGCAGAGCGTATCTGTGATGTGAACAACAGGGCGGAAAGGGAACTGTTTGAGCAGTTCAGAGCTGCAGGAGAAAACGGTGATATAAACAGGCTCAAACTCTTTCTTGACAAGAACATACAGAGAATAGAAAACCGCAGCGCGGCATAGGAGATGCATTTTATTGCAAACACTGACCCGTACAATCTATAATTAGTCAGGCGTTATTGCGGTTTGAAAAGGGAGGTCTGATCCATGATAAGACATATCGTAATGTTCAGGATAAAGAATGAGTACAAGGATGAGATACCTCAGCTCGTAGAGAATTTCTACGGTATGAAGGGAAGGATAGAGGGAATGCTTGAGCTTGAGGCAGGAGCAGACATACTGCACAGCGAAAGATCCTATGATCTGGCGCTGGTCACACTGTTCGAGAACAGAGAAGCATTTGATGCATACCAGACACATCCGGTACATATGCCGGTCAAAAAGCGCATGCATGAGGTCCGCAGCGGCTCGGTAGCCTGCGATTTTGAGGTTTAACAGCTTTAACAGGAATCACACAACATTCAGATAATACATCTTGTTGTATTTTTGTGTATGAGATACAATAGATGTGTATAAGCTAGAATTCAAGTTCACTGAATATCAGGAGGTTACTATTATGATTTATTCAGCAGAAGTGAAAGGCATGTGCCCTGTCCATCAGGGAGTACACCATGGCTCAGCTCCGATCCCTGAAGAAGGGAAATGGGTAAAGCCTCAGCAGATATCCGATATTTCAGGATACACCCACGGCATAGGCTGGTGTGCACCTCAGCAGGGAGCCTGCAAGCTTTCACTCAACGTTAAGGACGGCATCATCCAGGAAGCTCTGGTAGAGACTATCGGCTGCTCCGGAATGACACATTCCGCAGCTATGGCAGCAGAGATCCTTCCGGGACTGACTATACTTGAAGCCCTCAATACGGACCTTGTATGTGATGCTATCAACACGGCAATGAGAGAGATATTCCTGCAGATCGTTTACGGACGTTCTCAGAGCGCTTTCTCAGAAGGAGGCCTCCAGATCGGAGCAGGCCTTGAAGACCTCGGCAAGGGAACAAGATCCATGGTCGGCACAACTTACGGAACTCTCGATAAGGGACCAAGATATCTCGACCTCACAGAAGGCTATATCACACAGCTTGCTCTTGACGAAGATGATGAGATCATCGGCTACAAGTATCTTAACTTCGGCAAGATGATGGATTTCATCAAGGCAGGCGATGACCCGGTCAAGGCTATCGAGAAAGCATCCGGTCAGTACGGCCGTGTAGCTGATGCTGCAAAACTTATTGATCCGCGCAAAGAATAGTACAGGGAGGGAAGCGAAATGATTACATTTGAATCTTACGACAGAAGAGAAAAACAGATCCTTTCCAAGCTGGCTGAGTATGGTATCGGATCTATCGAAGAAGCGGAACAGATCACAAAGGATGCAGGACTCGACGTTTATCACATGATCGAGAACATCCAGCCGATCTGCTTCGAAAACGCAAAGTGGGCATATACAGTAGGCGCTGCTATCGCCATTAAGAAAAACTGCCGCAAGGCTGCTGACGCAGCTGCTGCCATCGGCGAAGGCCTTCAGGCGTTCTGCATCCCGGGTTCCGTAGCTGACCGCCGTAAGGTAGGCCTCGGACACGGCAACCTCGGCAAGATGCTTCTTGAAGAGGACACTGAGTGCTTCGCGTTCCTCGCGGGACATGAGTCGTTCGCTGCTGCTGAGGGAGCTATAGGTATCGCTTCCAAGGCTAACAAGGTACGCCAGAAACCGCTCAGAGTTATCCTGAACGGTCTCGGTAAAGACGCAGCTCAGATCATCTCCAGAATCAACGGATTCACATATGTTGAGACGGAGTATGATTACTTCACCGGCGAGCTCAAGGAGGTATTCAGAAAGTGCTACTCCAAGGATCCTGAGAGCCCAAGAGCCAAGGTAAACTGCTACGGCGCCAATGATGTACAGGAAGGCGTAGCGATACTGTGGAAAGAGAATGTCGATGTATCCATCACAGGTAACTCGACCAACCCTACAAGATTCCAGCATCCGGTAGCGGGAACATACAAGAAAGAGAGACTTGAAGCAGGCAAGAAGTACTTCTCGGTAGCTTCCGGCGGCGGTACAGGACGTACACTGCATCCGGACAATATGGCTGCAGGTCCTGCATCCTATGGCATGACAGATACTATGGGACGTATGCACTCTGATGCTCAGTTCGCCGGTTCGTCCTCGGTACCTGCACACGTAGAGATGATGGGTCTCATCGGAGCAGGCAACAACCCTATGGTGGGAATGACTGTATCCGTAGCGGTTTCCGTTGAGGAAGCAGCGACTGCAGGTAAGTTCTAAGTATAACAGACAGTACTTAACGATCACAAATACTGATCGTATCTGAGCAAAGCGGCCGGCGGCGATCCCGCCGGCCGAATTATGAAGGAGATTTCCCGTGGAAATAATCAGGGCTAAGCATTCCGGTTTTTGTTTCGGTGTAGACAGAGCTATCAATCTGGCGTTTTCGGAGGCGGACAGGGAGGACCGCGTCGGTAAACTGTATACCTGCGGTCATCTGATCCATAACAGTGCTGTTGTGGACAGACTGGCGGAAAAAGGCGTCGGAATGATAGAGTCACTGAACGAGGCACAGCCGGGCGATACGGTGATAGTGAGATCTCATGGCGAGCCAAAGGAATTCTATGACGAGGCGCAGAGGAGAGGTATCAGGCTGATCGATACTACATGTGTTTTCGTAAAAAAGATACATGAGCTTGTAGCCGAGGCTCACGGGAAATCACAGAAAGTCGTGCTTATAGGCGACAGAAACCATCAGGAGGTCAGAGCGACAAACGGATGGTGCGGTTATGAAGCGATTGTAATCGGTAGTTCGGAAGAAGCCGCAGAGGCGGCTGAGGAACTGAAAGATTTCAGGCCTCTTATAGTCTGCCAGACTACGATAAAGGCCGGACTGCTTCAGTCAATATTGGATGTATTTGATGATAAAGGCGTAAAATATGATATACATAACACCATATGCAATGCGACGCGGCTTCGCCAGGAAAGCTGTGCCGAACTGGCCTCAAAAGTCGATATGATGGTGGTTATAGGTGACAAACATAGTTCAAATTCGTGCAAACTTTACGAAATAGCCAAAAAAATCTGCAATAATTCAATTTTTATTGAGAATGCATACAATTTATTGTTGAATGAAGCGTCAAAATATAATACAATAGGATGCATAGCGGGCGCGTCCACGCCCGAGTGGATTATTAAGGAGGTTATTTCTAGCATGAGCGAAAATGTCACTACAAATATGGAACAGAATCCAATGATGGATTTCATGGATGACATTGAGAAATCTTTACGTTTACCTAAGCCGGGAGATATTATTGACGGAAAGATCGATCAGGTAATGGATGATGCAGTTATCGTCAACATGGGATGCAAAAAAGACGGCATCCTGAGAGCAGATGAAGTGGTCCTCGAAGAAGGACAGAAGCTTACAGATCTTTTCAAGGTAGGCGATGATATCCAGGCTAAGGTCATCAAGTCTGATGAGGGTGAGGGTGGTATCCTCCTCTCCAAGAAGAGACTCGTTGCTGTTGAGAACTATACAGAGCTCGAAGAGGCAATGGAGAACAAGGAAGTTATCACTGTTAAACTGGTAAGAGCCGTTAACGGCGGAGTTATCGCAGCATATAAAGAGATCACAGGCTTCGTACCTATGTCCCAGCTGTCTGACAGATATGTCGATAACGCTGATGAGTTCCTCGGACAGACAGTCGATGTAAGAGTAATCAGAGTTGATACCAAGCGTAACAGAGCTGTATTCTCCAGAAAGGCTGTTATGGTCGAAGAAAAGCGCAAAGCTGTTTCCGAGATCTGGAGCAACCTGAATGTAGGCGACGTTGTTGAAGGTAAGGTCATGAGATTCACCGACTACGGCGCATTCGTAGATATCGGCGGAGTAGACGGACTTCTTCATATCTCGGAGATTTCCTGGGGCAAGCTCAAACACCCGCAGGAAGTTCTCAATATCGGAGATATCATCAACGTCAAGATCCTTTCACTCAATGAGGAGAAGGGCAAGATCTCACTCGGTCTCAAGCAGACTCAGCCTGAACCATGGTCACTCGTAGGTGAGAAGTATCAGGTAGGAGATGTTCTTGAGGGTAAAGTAGTACAGATCAAGGAATACGGCGCATTTGTTGAGCTCGAAGCAGGACTCGACGGACTCGTTCATATTTCAGAGATCGCTAACAAGAGAGTTGAGAATGTATTTGATGAACTCAAGGTTGGCGAGACTGTCAATGTCAAGATCATGGAGATCGATCCGGACAAGAGAAGGATCAGCCTGAGCATCAAGGCTACTCTCCCTGAAGAAGAAGCTGCTCCTGCACCTGCTGAAGAAGCACCTGCAGAAGAGGCTCCTGTTGCTGAGGAAGAGGCAAAGGACGAAGAATAATCATATACTGATTATCCATATCAACAAAAGACCGGGTTCTTACCGAACTCGGTCTTTGTACGCTTTAGTAAGGATTATTATGAGATTTTTACCTGCATTGATAACCGGAAAGGCTGCCGGATTTGCAGCCGGATTGATCGATAAGAGCAGAGGCACGAATCTTGCGGGAGCAGCCGCGATGAAGATAGATCCTCAGATGCTCAGCCATTTCAGCGGCATAGATCCTGAAAAGGTTCTGTTTATAACGGGGACGAACGGCAAATCCACTACCAATAATATGATCAATCATCTGCTGAGGAGCAAAGGCTATAAGGTTGTATCCAATATCGAGGGTGCCAATCTTATAACGGGTATTGCTACAGCACTTATCAAGGCGTCAACACCTGCAGGCCGGGTGGATGCTGATTTTTACGTTTTTGAGACTGATGAGAGATATCTGTACAGGATAAGAGAGCAGCTGCCTGCTGCAAACATGCTGATAACCAATCTGCAAAAGGATCAGGTGCAGAGAAACGGCGATCCGAGCTATATCTCAAGAAAGATTTCAAAAGTCATAAAAGATTTCGGTTTCAGGCTCTTTCTGAATGCAGACGAGCCAAGATCCGCGTCGTTTGCATCGTTTGGACGTGAAACCGTGCTTTACGGTGTCGAAAAAAACAGTCTTTCTTTCACAAAAGATGAATCATTTCTGACCATGCCGTGTCCGAAATGCCATCACAGGATAGTTTTCGACTACTATAATAATGACGGACTGGGAAGCTATCACTGCGACAACTGCGGATACGCGACTTCTGAGCCTGATTATAAGGTCAGCAATGTCGATTTCGACAATGGTACATTCAGCATCGGAGATGCTGATTTCAGTATGCATCACAGATTGCCGTACATGCTGTACAACTACGCATCGGCTGTTGCTGTTGCAAAGGAACTCGCCGGCATGAGCGAAGAGGAATGCGCTGAAGCTCTCCGTGATTTCAGAAACGTCGGCGGCAGAGTCGATTCGATAGATTACAACGGCCAGCATATCAATTACATGAGATTTAAGCAGGAAAACCCTGAAACGCTGCAGAATTTCATCAACATGATAGCGGACGATCCGAAGGAAAAAGTTGTCGTGATAGGATTTG
Source organism: uncultured Eubacteriales bacterium (assembly GCA_902774265.1). Classification (GTDB taxonomy): domain Bacteria; phylum Bacillota; class Clostridia; order Peptostreptococcales; family Anaerovoracaceae; genus Crickella. The sequence continues at coordinate 75,246 of CACYHR010000009.1, read as the reverse complement.
GTACGGTGAACGATTTCGATCCGCACTATATAAATTCTTTCTATGCATTTGACTGCGACTATTCCGGTCTGATCGGTTCGAATGTATCGAAATACATCTTTGTTACGGATACTATAGCATATGATGCAGCGAACAGCTTTATTTACGGCGGCGTCGATCCTGAAAAGGTCGAGATACTGCCTACGAGCGATGAGGAGGAGATATTGAAGGCTATCACATCGACAGGATGTGACAATGTGTATCTCACCATAGAGCTTCACAGATTCGAACGCATGAAGGCATTTGCCGAAAAGGGAGGTGCACTATGATCAGAATAGCATGGATGTATCCTGACACCCTTTATCTGCACGGCGAGAGGGGTACTGTCATGGCTCTTGAGAGGACGGCTGCAGCGATGGGCATCGAAGCGGAAACGGACCGTATAGATCTCGGTTCGGGATACTTTGATCCGATGGATTATGACATCATATTCTTCGGGCCGGGGGAACTGCCTTCGTTTGAGACTGTCATATCGGAGATATCTGCTTATCGTGAAAGACTCAGAGAATTCATGGATTCGGGCAGGGTACTGCTTGCGGTCGGCTCATCCTTCGGGCTGTTCTGCAGATCGATCGGCCTGTTCGGCGACGGACGGGCAGCTGATGGGAGCTGCAGCGTAAAAGGGCTCGGCATCATACCGGCAGAAGCGCTTGAAAGAGAGTATGTATACGGCGATGATGAGCTTGTGGATGCCGTATATAACGGCAGGGAAATGGAACTGCTCGGAAATCAGATACAGATGATGGATGTATTTACGGACAGGCAGGACGGATTCAGCAGCCTCGGGAAGGTCAGATACGGACATGGAAACAACGGATCTGACGGCCTGGAGGGGTTGGTTTACCGCAATTCGGTATTTACGAACCTGACAGGACCTCTGCTTGTCGGTAACCCGTGGCTTACTGCGGAAATGATAAAATGCGCTGCAGCGGCATCGGGGAAGGAGATAAGCGGAGCCGAACCTGATCATTCACTGGAAATGAAATCTTTAGAACTCAAAAAAGCCTTTATAGAAGATAAGGCTAAGTGATAAGTCTCAGTGAAAATGATTTATTGAGCAAACAGGCGGATCCGTTAATCGGATCTGAGTTGATCAACATGGAAAACAACATCAAGCAATACGATATACGGATGGTAGCCCTCGATCTAGACGGCACCACGCTGAACAGCGAGCGGAGGATCAGCGAAAGAACGAAAAGGGCTTTTGCCGGATGCAGGGAAAAAGGTGTGCATGTAGTTGTTTCTACAGGGCGCGTTTTTACTGCGCTTCCTGATGACGTGAAGAATGTGGATGCCATAGAATATGCCGTTACATCCAACGGAGCGCATATCAATGAGATAGCGACAGGAAGGAGTATTTACGACGACTACCTGTCTGAAGCGGCCGTTAAGGAAGTTGCAAGGCTGTACAGGGAACTCGACGCGGAGATCGAGGTGTTTTTTGATGGCAGGGCATTCATCGCAGAGGATTATTACAATCAGATAAAGGAGCACGGACTGGAATACCGCAGTGCGGAATATGTACTGTGGAGCCGGAAACCGGTTAAAGATATACTCGATCTTTTACTCAGCAACAGTGACAGGATAGAAAATGTAAATTTCTGCTTTAAGAGCCTGGATGAACTTGAGCGGAACAAAGCGGCAGTTATGGCCATTCCGGAATCAACGGTCACTTCGTCCTTTATCAATAATCTTGAGGTGGGAGGACCTGATACCAGTAAAAAGAAAGCTCTGGCGAGACTGCTCGGAATGCTCGGTCTCCGCCGCGAGCAGCTTATGTGCTGCGGCGATGCGCCAAACGATATAGAAATGATAGAATATGCCGGACTCGGCGTTGCAGTAGGCAACGCCTGGGGCGGAACAAAGGAACACGCGGATTACATCACCGGCACCAATGACGAGGACGGCGTAGCGCAGGCTATCGAAAAATTCGTGCTTGCTGACAGGCAATTATGAGCCGCATCTTAAATAATATTAACTTTAATAACGGGCTTTCGGCCCTTTTTTTATTGTATTTCTTTGTTTTTTCTGACAAAAGTGGACGGATTGCAGGATTTCATTCACCGATTGTTCGACTGCAGAAGCAAACAGTGCTAGCATTTCTGTATGAATACAGGCGTGGCAGTGCCTGCTGATCTGTGAAAAGCTGGTTAAAAGCAGGCGGATGGGAGGAAATGACATGAGATATTTGAAGAATGTGGGAAACATAGGCGAACAGTTTGCTGCAGAGATGCTGACTAATTGCGGATATGAGATTATCGGACGCAATTACATGACCAAGAGGGGAGAAATAGATATCATCGCTCTGAGAGACGGGGTGCTTCATTTCATTGAGGTCAAGACAAGGACAAGCGATGAGTACGGATCTCCGTCTGAGTCTGTCACAAGGATCAAGCAGCAGAGAATGAAGAGAGCTGCAGAACAGTATATTCAGGGCAGGAGGCTGTTCTGGAGAAATGTATCTTTTGATGTATTTGAGATCACGGCGAATCTTATAGATAACTGCATATGACGGACTGACAGGAGGTAAATATGTTCAGCAGGATAAGATCAGCGGTCTGTTCGGGGATGGAGGGTCGGGAGGTGTTCGTTGAAACTGACATTGCACGCGGGCTGCCGGGTGTAAGCATAGTCGGCATGGCTTCAACTATGATAATGGAATCGAGAGACCGCATAAAGAGCGCAATAGTCAATACAGGACGCGATTTCCCGCATGGAAGGATAACGGTCAACCTGACTCCGGCAAGTCTGCGTAAGAGCGGCAGCTGTCTTGATCTGCCGATCGCGGTCGGCATACTGGCTGCGGGAATGGAAATAGATTCTGCTACCGCACAGAAACCGGGAATCATCGGTGAGCTTGCTCTGGACGGAAGGCTGCTCAGGGTAAACGGCATACTGCCGATGATGATGAAACTGAAAGAAATCGGATCAACCGAGCTTATCGTACCCGCTGCAAATGCTGATGAAGCCTGCCTCGTTAACGGAGTTAAGATCTACCCTGTGAGTGATCTGGCTGCATGTATAGATCTGCTCAACGGAAAAATGGCCGAACCCGGCGCAGTGTACTCCGTGCGAAGCGCAGATGCTTTTGGAGACGCTCCATGCAGCGGAGGACCCGCAGTTGATTTCAGCGATATAGCCGGACAGGAAAATGCAAAAAGAGCCATAAGCATTGCGGCAGCCGGGAGACACGGGCTGCTGATGCTCGGAAGCCCGGGCTGCGGCAAAAGCATGCTTGCAAGCAGGATACCGACCGTGATGCCTCCTATGGACCGCAATGAGATACTGGAAACGGCCATGGTGCTGTCTGTGACCGGCAAGGATTTTTCGAAGGACCGGGACGGAAGGCCTCTCATCATGAGACCTTTTAGGAATCCTCATCACACCATAGGTCGTGCAGGACTCGTAGGCGGAGGCAATATACCTGTTCCGGGCGAGATAACACTGGCACATAACGGAGTATTGTTTCTTGATGAGATATGTGAGTTCGACAAAGCGATCATAGAGACTTTGAGAATACCAATGGAAGAACACAGCATAACGCATTTCCGCAAAGGCGAAGCATACAGATTTCCTTGCGATTTTCAGCTGGTGATGGCGGCCAATCCCTGTCCGTGCGGATTTTACGGGGATCCCGACCACGAATGCAAATGCTCGCAGACTCAGCTCGAATACTACAGACGCAAGCTGAGCGGGCCTATCATCGACAGAGTGGATATGCGAATAAGCATGGAAAAAGTGAAGTTTGACGAGCTGCAGAACCATGAGGAAGGAAGCAGTATTTCATCGGCGGAGATGAGAGCGAGCGTGCTGGCGGCTCTTGATTTTGCGAAAGAGTGCGGACGAAGCAAATACAATGCTCTTCTGAATGACCATGATATCGAGAAGATATGCCGGCTGGGTCCGGGTGAAAAGCGCTTTATGAAACAGGCGTATGAAGCTTTGGGAATGTCTCCGAGGTCTTACAAAAAGACGCTGAAGGTGGCGCGGACCATAGCTGATATGGATAAGAGCGAAGATATACACGAGCAGCATCTTGCGGAAGCTCTCAGTTACAGGACGCTTGAACGGATAAACGAATGAAAGGGCATGAACGGAGGTCGGCAGAATGGGCATATCACTCGATATTGTAAGGATAGACAAGGATTCGGCGGAATATCCTCCGCAGCTCAGGGAAATAAAGGATCCGCCGGCGCAGCTTTACTGCAGCGGCGATATTTCCCTGCTTCACGACAGATCGGTTGCGGTGGTCGGTTCGCGCAAATTCACTATGTACGGCAGGACGGTAGCTATGATGATAGGCAGGAGGCTCGCAGAGTGCGGCGTCACAGTTGTGTCCGGACTTGCCATAGGAATCGACGCATTTGCACATAAAGGAGCTCTTGAGGTGCCGGGAAAAGTCATAGGCGTTCTCGGAGGCGGAATACTGCATATGGGACCGAGATGCAACTATGATCTGATGATGAAAGGCCTCGCGGCGGGAGGTCTGGTCGTGAGTGAGTACGAACCGGACATGCCGGCTGCACCACATCAGTTTCCGCAGAGGAACAGGATAATAAGCGGACTTGCGCAGTCTGTCGCTGTGGTAGAAGCGAGAGTGAGCAGCGGCTCTCTCATAACAGCTCAGTTTGCAGCCGAGCAGGGACGGTCTGTCTACGCTGTACCGGGAAATATAAACAGCCAGTTCAGCATAGGCAGCAATCTCCTGATAAGAGACGGAGCATATCCGCTTATAATAATAGATGATATAATACGGGATCTCGGTATTGAATACGAACCTCAGAGAGAGGTGGCGGAAAACCTGGATGCTGATGAGCGGAAAGTGTACGATTCAGTTGCGGCGTACAACGGGATAAGTGCAGATAAACTGTGCCTGGAATGCGGAATGACGGCTGCAAAAGTCAATGCGATCATAACCGTAATGGAGATAAAAGGCGTATTGCAATCGTACGGCGGCAAAATTTATCTTGCAAAATGAAGAAGAGTAGAGTAAATTACATTTTCGTAAGATATATCTGATCCAACAGGAAGAATTTATGGCTGTTAATACTGCAACGAAAACTAAGACTACAGGAACTGTTAAAACAGGAGCTGCGGCAAAGAAGACCTCAGCAACAGCAAAAAAGACCGGGAATGCGGCAAAAAAGACCACAAGGAAAACTGCTAAAAAGCCGGCGGCGGGAAAGACTCTGCTTGTAGTGGAGTCGCCTTCGAAGGCTAAGATCATAGGTAAATACCTCGGGTCAAAATACAGGGTGGTCGCTTCGGTCGGACATGTCAGAGATCTGCCTAAGAGCAGACTGGGTGTCGATATTGAGAATAATTTTGAACCTGAATACATAAATATCAGGGGCAAGGGAGATACTATCAAGGAGCTTAAGAGTGAAGCCTCCGCTGCTTCAAAGGTCATGCTGGCTACCGACCCTGACCGTGAGGGAGAGGCTATTTCGTGGCATCTGGCATATCTGCTTGGCATCGATCCCGATACTGACTGCAGGGTCATGTTTAACGAGATCAACAAGCAGACCGTTCAGGATGCCATAAAAGAGCCTAAGCCGATCAATAAGGATCTGGTTGACGCACAGCAGGCAAGAAGAGTTCTCGACAGGCTGGTAGGATATCAGATCAGCCCGCTTCTATGGAAAAAAGTTTCGAGAGGTCTCTCGGCAGGCAGAGTCCAGTCTGCGGCTCTTAAGCTGATATGTGACAGGGAGAATGAGATAAAGGCGTTCATACCGGAGGAATACTGGCGCATAGCCGCAGATTTCGGAGACGGATTCATAGCGGAGCTAAGTAAGATATCCGGCAAAAAAGCTCAGGTAAAATCCCGGGAACAGACGGAAGGAATAAAAGAAGAACTCGGACAGGGCAGTTATCTGGTTAAATCGATAAAGGAAGGCAAAAGAAATACTAAGCCTTATGCGCCTTTCACTACTTCGAGCATGCAGCAGGATGCTTCCATCAAGCTGGGGTTCCAGACGAGCAGGACTATGCAGGTTGCCCAGCAGCTGTACGAGGGAGTCAATCTCAAGGGCATAGGTGCAAGAGGTCTTGTAACATATATCAGAACGGATTCAGTCAGGGTCTCTTCACAGGCAAGAGCTGCCGCTGCTTCGTATATTGAGGAGAAATTCGGCAGAGAATACTGCGGAAACAATGTGTTTGCCAACAAAAACAAGGCAATGCAGGATGCTCACGAAGCGATCAGACCTTCGGATATCAATCTTGAACCTGATCTGATCAGAGACTCGCTCACGCCTGACCAGTTCAAACTCTATGAGCTAATCTGGAAGAGATTCACCGCTTCGCAGATGGCTGCAGCAAAATACGATACGCTGGCAGTTGGAATTGAAAACGGAAAGTATGAATTCAGAGCAAGCGGTTCGAGAATGGTATTTGACGGCTGGCGCAAGGTCTACAAGGCATCCTCAGAGGACAATGAAGTTAATATCCCTGCTCTTGCTGAAGGGCAGATGCTTGAATTATCAAAACTTATAACAGAGCAGAAATTCACACAGCCGCCGGCAAGATATACTGAGGCTGGTCTGGTCAAAGAGATGGAGGAGAAAAACATCGGAAGACCGAGTACCTATGCTGCTATTATCGCTGTGCTGGTGAACAGACGCTATATAAAGCGCGTCAAGAAAACTCTCGAGCCGACGAAACTGGGTTTTGACGTGATCGGGATACTGCAGGATTATTTTGCGGATATAGTCGATGTGGCGTTCACCGGAGAGATGGAGGATAATCTTGACGGCGTCGAACTGGGAGAAAAGGAATGGAAAAAAGTTATCGCTGATTTCTATAAAGGCTTCAGCGAGGAACTGAAGATCGCCGACCGCGAAGTCGAGCGTATCGAAAAGGAAGTCGTGCTTTCGAATGAAGTGTGCGAGCTGTGCGGCAGGCCTATGGCAATAAAAGAAGGCAGGTTCGGCAGCTTCCTTGCATGCACCGGATATCCGGAGTGTAAAAACACGAAGCCTATCGTCATATCGACAGGCGTAAAATGCCCGAAATGCGGCAGGGATATTGTGGAGAAGCGCAGCAGAAAGACAGGAAAAGTATTCTATGGCTGCAGCGGATACCCTGAATGCGATATCTCTTACTGGGATAAGCCGACAGGACGCATGTGTCCGGACTGCGGATCCATGCTTGTGGAATCGAAGGGTAAGACCATTGCGGCAAAGTGCTCCAATCCGGAGTGCAGATATAAAGAGAAGAAGGAGAACGGGAAATGATAAAATTCCATGCAACTACTATTTGCGCGGTAAGAAGACCGAATGGCGACATCGCTATCGGTGGTGACGGCCAGGTTACGATGGGTGAAACCACGATAATGAAAAACGGCGCCAAAAAAGTCAAAAAAATCTATAAGGACAAAGTGCTCACAGGTTTTGCCGGATCGGTGGCTGATGCTTTTTCGCTTACGGAAAAATTCGAAAACAAGCTGGGCGAACATGCGGGCAATTTAAAAAGAGCGGCCGTCGATCTCGCCCAGTACTGGAGAAGCGATAAGGCCATGAGAAATCTCGAGGCGCTTATGATCGTAGCGGATGAAGAGGATCTGCTCGTTATATCCGGAAACGGAGAGGTCATCGTGCCTGACAAGGATGTTGTTGCTATCGGATCCGGCGGAAACTATGCGTATTCCGCTGCGGTTGCTCTTTATGAGAATACCGATCTCGATGCGGCGACAATAGTTCGCAAATCGCTTGAGATAGCATCGAACATCTGCGTTTATACGAATGATCACATTACAGTAGAGACATTATAGGAGGCAGGGATATGGCAGATAATATCAAGAATATGACTCCTAAACAGATAGTTGCGGAGCTTGATAAATACATTATAGGGCAGGACGAGGCGAAGAAATATGTCGCTATCGCTCTCAGAAACCGTTACAGACGCAGTCAGCTGAGCGAGCAGATGAGAGAGGAGGTTTCTCCGAAAAATATCCTGATGATGGGGCCAACAGGTGTAGGTAAGACAGAGATCGCGCGCAGACTGGCAAAGCTTATGGATGCGCCGTTTGTCAAGGTCGAGGCGACCAAGTTCACCGAGGTGGGCTATGTCGGAAGAGACGTTGATTCCATGATCAGGGATCTTGTAGAGGCTTCTATGAGGCTGAGCAAGCAGAAGAGGATGGACGAAAACATCGAAATGGCTGATAAGATCGCAGAGGACATAATCGTCAAAGCTATCATTCCGGGCGAGACTGAAACAAAGCAGACCGGAGGAGTTCAGCTGGGCAATATCTTCGGAAATCTCGGATATAAGTCGCAGAGACAGGAATACGAGGAAAACCGTCAGAAAGAGTATGAATCGAGCCAGGAGTATTCGGATATCAAGATGGCCAGAGATCAGGTGAGGGAACAGCTCAGGGCAGGCAAGCTCGAGGATCAGATCATCGAGATCGAGGTTGATGACGTGCCAAAGGCGAACCAGCTTGACCTCAACGACGGCATGATTGCCATAGGCAATATTTTTGAGAATATGATGCCTAAGAAGACAAAGCACAAGAAATGTAAGGTCAGCGATGCCAGGAGGATACTGAGGGAGCAGGAAGCCCAGAAGATGATCGATATGGATCAGGTGACCGATGAGGCTCTGGAGAATGCCGAGCAGAACGGCATCATATTTATCGATGAGATAGACAAAATCGCATCGGGAAACAGCATGAGGTCGGGCGCGGATGTTTCCAGAGAGGGAGTCCAGAGAGATATCCTGCCTATAGTCGAGGGCAGCGTCGTAAATACCAAATACGGTCCGGTCAAGACGGATCATATGCTGTTCATCGGAGCAGGAGCTTTTCATGTATCAAAACCTTCGGATCTGATTCCTGAGCTGCAGGGCAGATTCCCTATAAACGTTGAACTGAAGAATCTTGACAAAGAGGATTTCAAAAAGATCCTTACAGTGCCTCAGAATGCGGTTATCAAGCAGCAGAAAGCCCTGCTCGAGACAGAGGGCGTAAAAATCGATTTCAGCGATGATGCCATAGATGAGATCGCGAACCTTGCATATCTCATGAACGAGCAGACAGAGAATATCGGTGCGAGAAGGCTGCATACCATAATCGAGATACTCCTTGAGGATATCTCGTTCAGCCTGCCTGACCCGGATGCATCTGACGTAGTCATAGACAGACAGTACGTGCTCGAAAAGCTGCATGAAAAGGTCAGAGAAGTTGATGTGGACAAGTATATTCTGTAAAGACGATTATGCGCTTATATGACACGATTTTTGAATACGGCGAGGCAGAGTATATCGTGGAAAAATCGCGGTTTATTGCACATGCCATGCCCGTGAGTTCTTTTGATGAAGCAAAGGCGTTTACAGCCGAAATAAAGGCCGAATACAGGGATGCCACGCATAATGTACCCGCGATAGTCTGCGGGCCGGGCCAGGAATACCAGTGGGCGAGTGATGACGGAGAGCCGTCAGGCACGTCGGGCATGCCTGTTTTAAAGCTTATTGCTTCTGAAGGACTTACGAATCTGGCGGTGGTCGTAACACGTTATTTCGGCGGGATAAAACTGGGTACCGGCGGACTGGCGCGCGCTTATACGGCAGCTGCCAGACTCGGCATAGAAGCGGCGGGGATATGCGAAGTAATGGAAAGCAGACTCCTTGTATATCGCTTTGATTATTCATATCTTACCAAACTGCAGAATCTGGCAGGAGAGGGTCGCTTTGAGATAAGCGACCCCGAGTATTCGGACGCCGTCAAAGCCGGACTGAAGTGTTTTGAAGAGGACGCCGATGAGATCATCGGACTGATGAACAATCTTACAAACGGACAGGCTGTGCTTATTGAAGAAAGAAAAGATTTGAGAAAAATTAAAAAAAGTCGTTGACAGACCTCCAAAGCCGTGCTAATATAACGGAGCGTCAAAAACGACGGGCGCATAGCTCAGCTGGGAGAGCACCTGCCTTACAAGCAGGGGGTCATAGGTTCGAGCCCTATTGCGCCCACCAACCTTTTAAAAAAGGGGTTGACAAAGACAGCAAACTGTTGTATCATAGTTGAGCGGCAACAACGCAGCTGTCAAAATCAACGAGTTAAATGGCCGGGTAGTTCAGCTGGTTAGAATGCCAGCCTGTCACGCTGGAGGTCGACGGTTCGAGCCCGTTCCCGGTCGCCATTTCGCTGATGTGGCTCAACGGTAGAGCAGCTGATTTGTAATCAGCAGGTTGGGGGTTCGATTCCCTCCATCAGCTCCAAATTAAATAAAAAAACAGGTGGACATTTCTGAAAACTGTGCTATAATAGACGGGAACGAAATTTAAACCTGGATGTCGAGGGATTCCCGAGTGGCCAAAGGGGGCGGACTGTAAATCCGTTAGCTCAGCTTTCGATGGTTCGAATCCATCTCCCTCGACCAAGTGTGCGGAAGTGGCTCAGGGGTAGAGCATCGCCTTGCCAAGGCGAGGGTCGCGAGTTCGAATCTCGTCTTCCGCTCCATCTTTTGCGGATGTAGTTCAATGGTAGAACTTCAGCCTTCCAAGCTGATAGCGTGAGTTCGATTCTCATCATCCGCTCCATTCTTTTTTTAAGACAAAAGTTGGGCATCGTGGGTCCATAGCTCAGTTGGATAGAGCAACGGCCTTCTAAGCCGTGTGTCCGGGGTTCGAATCCCTGTGGGCTCACCAATACTTTTTTTCACGGTTTGCCCTGTAGCTGTTACTGGGGTATAGCCAAGCGGTAAGGCAACAGACTTTGACTCTGTCATTCGTAGGTTCGAGTCCTGCTACCCCAGCCATATTACGACCCATTAGCTCAGGCGGTAGAGCACTTGACTTTTAATCAAGGTGTCCGGAGTTCGAATCTCCGATGGGTCACCAATACACCTTGTCCCGGCAATATCTGGAGAGGTGTCCGAGTGGTTTAAGGAGCTGGTCTTGAAAACCAGTGATCCCGCAAGGGACCGTGGGTTCGAATCCCACCCTCTCCGCCAAGACGGATTATTGTAAGGAGAAGTACTCAAGAGGCTGAAGAGGACGGTTTGCTAAACCGTTAGGGTTCGTATAGGGCCGCATGGGTTCGAATCCCATCTTCTCCGCCATTTATACATTACCCGGCTGATTATGTGAAATACTAGGCGCGTGAATACAGAGTGAAGGGGCGTACTTTCGTAAGTGTGTACGTGACTGAGCGGTGATTTAGCAACAACAGTGCAGTTCATGGAATCAGCAAGTATGATTTAGGGGTATAGCTCAGTTGGTAGAGCAGCGGTCTCCAAAACCGCGTGCCGTGGGTTCAAGTCCTACTGCCCCTGCCAATTAGATCATTATTTATATACTACGGGGTGTAGCGCAGTTTGGTAGCGCAACTGGTTTGGGACCAGTGGGCCGCGGGTTCAAATCCTGCCACCCCGACCACTATCAGGGGAATTATAGATAAAACGATCGGGGTGTAGCGCAGTTTGGTAGCGCAACTGGTTTGGGACCAGTGGGCCGCGGGTTCAAATCCTGCCACCCCGACCAACCCTTGATAAGATAGTATATTAATCAATAGTAGATATAAGATGGGCCATTAGCTCAGAGGTTAGAGCAACCGGCTCATAACCGGTCGGTCCTTGGTTCGACCCCAAGATGGCCCACCATCTTGCCCAGATAGCTCAGTTGGTAGAGCAGGAGACTGAAAATCTCCGTGTCCTTGGTTCAATTCCGAGTCTGGGCACCACACGAAGCCTTGAGAACAGACTCAAGGCTTCTTTTCTTAATATGCAATATTATTGCTACAATTCAACCTGAGGCCGGTTCCATGATGATGAATTGTAACATATTATCATATACCGTTATGAGCCGGCCGCTTGACATCAATATATATGGTGTTAGAATGATATTGCTCCGGCTGATCGTACCGGTTCGCCGGCGACGGATATCTAATTTTTGCTGAGATACAGATATTCAAAGATATATTTATGAAAACGGATTTTATCAGACAGCTCAGAACTGACAGATATTGCAGACAGGCTGTAAACGATAATACAGCGGTAAATACAGATGCATTCAGGAGAGTGCCGGTGATTTTCATCGTCACTGTTCTTATTTTGCTTTGTTCTTTTGTTATTCTGCAAGCGGAAACATTTGCTTACACGGCTTCTGCTGCGGGAAAGATCACTGCCGGAGATTATGCGGCTCTTCGCAAGTCATCAACGGTTGATTCAAAAGAACTTGCGAGACTTGATAAAGGAACAAGTGTCATCATCAATAAAGAAGTCTTCAGGAGCAGAACAAGTACCAAAAGAACGGACAGATGGTATTATGTTTCGGTGAATGGTTCAAAAGGCTATATCAGATCCGATCTTGTCAAAATAACATCATATGACTGTGATAAGGGAGTTGTAACCCAAAATACTGCATACAGAAAAGGTGCAGGTACGGCTATGAGCAAAGCGGGTACTCTTAAAAAGGGTACTGATGTCAGTATTTGCCTTCTTGCCAAGCCTGTTAAATCAACTGCAGGAAGCAGTCCGAAATGGTACAGGATAAAACTCGGTTCTGAATACTATTATGTGTCAGCGGGAGAAATTGAAACAGGCAGAAGAGCTGATCTTGAAGACAATTCGATATCCGAAGCTCCGAAAAAAGACAGTTCCGCTGATAAATCTGCAGAATCAAAGAAAGCTGCGGGAAATAAAAAAGATGACAATCCTTTTGTTTCGATGACTGATAAGGAGTTTGATTCGTATCTTAAGGAACAGGGATTTCCAAAAGCTTACAGAAGCAAACTTAAAGCTCTTCACAAAAAGCATCCGAACTGGAGATTCCGTGCTTTTAATACGGGAATCAAGTGGAAGGAAGCTGTTTCGAAGATAGCAGGAAGCGCACAGATAGAGTCAGGCGCAAGCATGAACAGCGGTTCATATACATCGTCTCTATGGCCGGATGATGGTGATTCGGAAGCAATAATATATGAGACTGCATCCGGAGAGATCGAACAGGGGACCGCGAAGGATGTTGAAGAGTATTACAGAGAATTTTCTTCCGCTTACAGTAATTCGGCGGATGCCGAGAATGCATGGATGAGCGGATCCGGTCTTATTATTATAGGATCGGCACAGGCAGAAAGCTGGGTAAAGGCAAGCAGTAATACCGCAGCATTCTTTATGGATCCGCGTAATTTCCTTACAGAAAACAGAATATATATGTTTGAGGATCTTTCATATGATCCGGATTATCAGACAAAAAGTGCAGTCGGAAAGATACTTGAGCCGACAAAGCTTCCGGGATACGGATTTACGGCTAAGGTATTTGTCAATGCCGGAAAGAAATATGATGTCAGTCCTGTACATCTGGCGTCGCGTGCCAGACAGGAGACCGGCGGAGGCAGCATAGCGATCAACGGTTCAAAGGGAGTATACAATCCGTTCAATATCGGTGCGTACAGTTCGGTGACTCAGGGAATAACATATGCCCGGAACAAGGGATGGACGACACCGCAAAAATCCGTTAACGGAGGAGCAAAATTCATATCAAGCGGATATATAAATAACGGACAGAATACCATATACTTCCAGCGTTTCGATGTTACACACGGCATTTCGAAGGTCGGTACTCATGTATATATGACAAATATAAGGGCGCCTTTCTTCGAGGCGACTTCTACAAAAACAGCATATAAAGCATATGGTATAACAAAGGAGGCACTGACCTTTATTATTCCTGTCTACAAGGATATGCCGGCTTCTACAAGCCTGTAGATAAAGTGTTTATTGTTTCATGAAAGGAAGTTGAATTAAATGGAAAAGAAACTCAGCGTGGAGATTTCGGCAAGACATGTGCATCTGCCGCAGGATGTGTACAAAAAACTTTTCGGCGAAGATGCTGAAATGACTTCGGTCAAGGATCTTACAGGCGGCGGTGCTTTTGTCGATTCGAGAAGGGTAGTACTCGAGGGACCGAGAGGACAAATGAAAAAGGTAGCTATACTTGGACCATACAGACCTCTTCAGGTGGAACTTTCGATGACTGATGCCCGCAAGCTGGGAGTAGAGGCGCCGGTAAGGATATCGGGGGATACCTCCGGCAGTGCACCTATAAAGATCATCGGAGACTGCGGTGAGCATGAGGCGGAAGAAGGTGCAATTATAGCAAAAAGGCACATACATATATGCGAGAAGACCGCAGCGGAATGGGGAGTAAAAAGAGATGACGTCGTAAAGGTCAGGATAGAGACTGAAGAACGTTCACTTATATTCGATGACGTTATCGTCAGAACTAATCCCGAGGATTCCGATACTATCATGCACATCGATACTGATGAAGGGAATGCCGCGGGCATGACGGGAACTACCGTGGCCGCAATCTATGAATAAATAAAAGGGTGACAGATTTGTCGGACAAGAGCAATAATTCTAAAGATCCTGCATCGCGTGATGCGCTTCCAAGGATAATAACGGCCGATACCAGAAACGAGGATGCCGCGCTGGGAAACAAGACGGTTTCAGATAACGGCATGGAATTTATCGTTAACGGAAAAGCAGGCAGCCAGCATCAGCATGCTGGTACTTTTACATGGTCTGAAATCGACTCTGCTGAATTGCAGCAGCTCATTGACAGCAAAACGGCCGGTTCTGCAAAGTCACAGCCTCTGAAAAAGCCTGCTTCTGCACCGAAAAGGTCTGCCGAAGCACAGCAGAAACCTGCGCCGTCAGCGAAGAGACCGGCCGGGTCACAGCAGAAACCTGCGCCGTCAGCAAAGAGACCGGCCGGATCACAGCAAAAGCCTGCGCCGCCGGCGAAGAAACCGGCCGAAGCAGATCAAAAAACAGCATCCTCCAAAGCGGTGCCTGTGAACAAGATGGCTGCCGGCAAAAAGAAGAAAAAATCAGCGGATCCCGCCGCTCCTAAAAAGAGAGTCGGCTGTCTGAGGGGCTTATTCAGACTGCTCATAATCGTCGTGATATTCGGCGGCATAGGTATTTCCGCATATATTGCGAAGACAATAAGCGAAGCGCCTGTTATTCATCCTGACAGGATATATGAAATGCTGGATGTAAGTACACATATCTACGATGATAAGGGTAAGCTGGTTGATGAGATATACTATGCAGAGAATCGTGAGATCACAACATATGAACAGCTCCCGGACAATCTTAAGAATGCTTTTATCGCGATTGAAGACAAGACGTTCTGGACACATAAGGGATTCAATTTCAGGAGGATATTCGGTGCAATCGTGGAATCATTCAAGGGTGAAAGAATCAGCGGTACCAGTACTATAACGCAGCAGCTCGCCAGGAATATATTCCTGCCTGATGAAAAGAGCATCAGGTCTGTCAAGCGTAAGATCATAGAAATGTATTATGCGTATGAGATAGAGCAGGTACTGAGCAAGAAAGAGATACTTACGGCATATCTCAATACTATTTATCTCGGCTACGGCTGTTATGGCGTGGATACGGCCGCCAAAGTCTATTTTTCAAAAGATGTTGATGAACTGAATCTTAAAGAAAGCGCTGCGCTTGCAGCCCTGCCTCAGGCTCCGGGATCATATGCTCTGCTAGTGAGCGAGAAGGGCGAAAATACCAAAAAAGTCAAAAAAGGTGTCTACGCCAATGATGCTTCGCAGGAAAGAAGATATCTTGTACTCGACCTTATGGAGGAACAGGGTTACATTACTGCAAAGCAGGCAAAAAAAGCGAAGAAGCCAATAGAGGATTTCATCGATCCAGGTTCGACGGGAAACAAGACTCAGTCCGCGTTCAAGGACTACCTTATTCTGACCGTTACAAAGGATCTGATGAAAAAATACGATATAAGCGAAGAGACAGCTGCCAACATCGTATATACAAAGGGTCTTAACATTTATTCGACTATGGACCGGCAGGCTCAGAAAGTCATTACAGAAGAATTCAAAAAGAAAGAGGGATTCCCGTCTGCGGTCAAAGAGGGCTCAAGTGTTGAGGCGGCAATGGTTGTCACCGAGATCGGCACAGGAAAGATAAAGGCAATGGCCGGGACAAGAAGCGCCAAGGGACAGATGCTGTTTAACAGAGCGACAAATCCGAGACAGCCCGGATCCTCGATCAAACCGCTCAGCGTTTATTCTGCAGCACTGCAGAAAAGCTATGAATGCCAGAAGAACGGCATGAGATTTCCGTTCATAAACAAGGGATATGACAGCCAGGGAGCCAGCGGATGGGGCGACTATCTGACGGTAGCATCAAAGGTAATCGATGAAAGAATGACAGTCGACGGTCAGGTATGGCCGCAAAATGTCACCCGCAGTTATTCAGGCTACAATACATTCAGGACTGCTCTTCAGAAGTCCATAAACACCTGCGCTGTAAAGATCCTTGTACAGGTAGGCGTGCAGTATTCGATGGACATGCTCAAGGATTTCGGTATCACAACTGCGATTGACGACAGTGACGAGCCGGTTAATGACCTGAACTACGCTGCACTCGGCCTCGGTGCTATGTCGGAGGGCGTCACTCCGCTCGAAATGTCGTGTGCATATGCTGCATTCCCTAACGGAGGAGTACGAAATACACCTATCTGTTACACCAAAGTAGAGGACAGCGAAGGAAACGTTATACTCAAGGGCAAGAGTAAAGAAAAGAGAGTCATGGATGAAGGCGTTGCCTGGATCATGACGAATGTTCTGCAGAGTGTCGTTTCAAATGGTATTGCTTATCCGGCTCAGATCTACGGAGTAAGGGTAGGAGGTAAAACAGGTACTACCGATGACAGATATGATATCTGGTTCGACGGATTCACACCTTCGTATTCTGCTTCTCTGTGGATCGGTACAGATGATAATGTCCAGATGACAGCCGGCTCCGAAGCGGCATCTTCGATGTGGAGCCGTATAGTCGGCAGGATGGACAGGGCAAGGGAAGGATATTACAGATCCATGCCTTGGAACATCACTATCAGAAACGGCGAATATTTCACGGATGGTACTGCTCCTCCGGAGATAAAAGTCGAAAAGGAAAAAAAGAAGAAGGGCGGCAAAAAATCCGACAGCAAATCGGATAAGTCCGGAGATAAGAAGGACTGATATAAAAAATCCTTGCAATCGCAATACTTTAATGGTATAAATTATTGGTAAGTTGTAACTGCGAAAGAGTGGGTCACCCCACTCTTTCACTTATGTAGAGAATTTTTTTGTACGGAGGAGAAATGGCAAAAGCGGATATCGCTGCGGGCGTCGGTGAACTGCTGTCTGAATATCTTGAGCAGCACGGTCTCGAGCTGTACAGGGTAACTTATAAAAAAGAAGGATCAGGCTGGGTGCTGAGAGTGATCCTTGACAAGCCTGCCGATGCTGAGACTGAATATGTCAGTATAGACGAATGCGAAGAGACTACTAGATATCTCAGTGACAGACTGGATGAGACCGATCTGATAGACAGGGCATATAATCTCGAGGTCAGTTCTCCGGGACTCGACAGAGAACTCATACACGAATCTGATTTTACCAGATTCGCAGGCAGAGAAGTCGAGATAAAGACTTACGGACAGATAAACGGGAGCAAGTATTTTGAGGGAATCCTGGCAGGAAAGGCTGATGGTGTCGTATCTGTAGACACAGCGGCCGGCAGACTGGAGATTCCCGAGGACAAAATATCCAAGATAAATTTAGCAGTAGTTTTCTAAGGAGGAAAAGATGAATAAGGATTTTCTGGATGCGTTCGCGGATCTCAAGAAAGAGAAGAATCTCTCACAGGAGGAGATAATCGGCGCTATCAAGGATTCGATTGAGAATGCATACAAGAAGAATTACGGCGCATCCAATGTAAGGGTTGAGGTCGATATGGAGATCGGTGAGGTCTCCGTAATGATGGAGATGGAGGTCGTCGAGGAAGTCGAGGATGATCTCACTCAGATCTCGCTCGAGGAAGCGAAAGAGATATATGAAGGCTATGAGGTCGGCGATATAGTTGAATATCAGATCGATCCGAAGGATTTCAACAGAATCGCTGCACAGGGAGCAAAACAGGTATTTGTACAGAAGAACAGAGAGGCTGAAAGAAACAATTCATATAATGAATTTATTGAAAAGAAAGGCCAGATCGTTACAGGCAAGGTTGAGAGAATCAATAACGGCACGATGCTTATTTCTCTCGGAAGGACGGAGGGACGCGTACCTACTTCAGAGCAGGTAAGATCGGAATCCTTCAAACCGGGCGACAGGATCAAGGTCTATGTAATGGATGTCAAAAAAGAGAACAAAGGTCCGCAGGTCCTGCTCTCAAGATCACATCCGGGACTGGTCAGAGGTCTGTTCGAGCTGGAGATCCCTGAAATCGCAGACGGAACCGTCGAGGTAAAGGGTATTGCCAGAGAGGCAGGATCGAGAACCAAGATCGCAGTTTATTCTCACGATGAGAATGTCGATCCGGTCGGAGCCTGCGTAGGAAACAGAGGTACAAGAGTACAGAATATAGCTGATGAACTCTTCGGTGAAAAGATAGATATCATCGTATGGGATGAGGATCCTGCAGTACTTATCAGCAATGTTCTCAGACCGGCCATCGTAGAAGGCGTTTATATAAACGAAGAGGATAAATCCGCAACTGCAGTGGTACCTGAACAGCAGCTCTCACTCGCAATAGGCAGAGAGGGCCAGAATGTCAGGCTTGCAGCAAGGGTATCCGGATGGAAGATAGATATCAAGAGCAATGATCAGCTTAAGGAAATGGGATTTGCTTTTGACGAATACGAGGATTCGGAGGATGAGGCTGCAGCATCCGAAACAGCAGCAACATCAGATACCTCGGTCAGTGCAGATGCAGAGATTTCAGAGGCTGCAGCAGATGCTCCGGCCGTTGAGAATGCTTCAGATGAAAGCGCGGATATTTCCGCAGAAGCAGCCGGTGAAACACCGGAAACCGCAGAAGAGGCCTGAAATTGAGAAGAAAACTGACAGAAAGACCGATGCGCAGATGTATTGGATGCAGACAGTCACTGCCTCAGGATACACTGATGAGATTTACACTCAGAGACGGTGAAATAATCGCCGACAGAGATCAGAGAAATGACGGACGAGGCTTCTATCTGTGCAGGGACCGCAGCTGCCTGGAGAAAGCGATAAAAGGCAAGGCTTTCAACAGGATACTGAGGTCGGCGGTCGATACAGAAAAGATCATGAGAGTAGCGGAAGAAGCTCTCAATTCCAACTAAGGAGGATATGGATGTCAAAGAAAGTTAGTGAACTGACAAAAGAGCTTGACATAACATTACAGGAACTCATGGATTATGCTGCAAAGATGAGCATAGAGATCAACGATGCGGGTTCGAGCGTAGATGATGTCGCTGCAGAAAGACTGGTGAGATCGATCAGCATGCTCAGGGGCGATGCCGGCAGCGGAAAATCAGGCGGAAATAAGCCTAAGATCAAGGCAGTACCGGTTATGCCTAAGGACAAAGCCAAGGCTAAACCACCTGTCGGAAAGCCGGTCATTCCAAAGAAGGCAGACGACAAAGAAGAAGCTGAGCCTGATGCTCCATCAAAGCCGGAAGAAAAAGCTGCTGCGCCTGCAGATGAAGCGCCTGAAACAAAGGCTGATACAAAATGCGATGTAAAGGCAGAGGCGAAGACAGCTGCCGGGACAGTCAAGCCGGAAGAAAAAGCTGAGAAATCCGAAAAGAAGGAAAAGGCTGAAAAAGCCGGGAAAAAGGATAAAGCTGCTGCCGTAAAAGCAGAAGCTGCAGCTTCCGATGCGGATAAAAAAGAAAAAACTGCCGCAAAGGAAGAAAAGACTGCTGCAGAATCTGAAAAACCTGCGGCAAAGAGCGGAAAGACCGAAACAAAAGCTGACGCAACGGCTGATACAAAGTCTGAATCAAAGGCTGAACCTGAAAAGGAAGAAGAGGAATATGTCAATGCTCCTAATAAGCCTATGAGGTTCAAGAAGATTTCTGACGCCGCTACCGAAAAGAAAAAGGCTGAGGAACTCAAAAAGCGCCAGCAGGAGAGAAGAGCCAAGGCTCAGAGCGAATCAAGGGATAAAAAGCAGGGCAAAGGCAGAGATGAACGCAGAGACAACCGCAGAGACGGAAGATCTGCCGGAAGGTCTGACGACAGGGGGCAGAATCAGAGAAGGTCCCAGGGCGGTCAGCCTGCACCGTCTGCAGCTGCTGCACCTGCGAAGGGCAAGGGCAAGAGCAAGAAATTCTTTGATAATAAGGATAAGGACAGACAGTCCAGATTCGACAGAAGAGAAGACGGTCCTGGCGGACGCCGCAACAACAATAACAATATTTATGATGAGAGAGCTCTCGAAAAGCAGGAACGTCATAAGAAGAAATACAAGACAAAGCAGGTCGAGGAACCTACAGTTGAGGAAATGCTGCCGGAAGGCACTATCGCTGTTACGGTACCTATCACTGTTGCCGGACTCAGCGAACAGGCTGAGATCAGCGTCAGCAAGATCATCATGTCCATGATGCAGATGGGTGTTATGGCTACTATCAATCAGTCTCTCGACAAGGATGCGGTGGAGATGCTTGCAGAGGATCTCGGACTGCAGATAATTGTCACAGAGGAAACTGCGGAGGCTGAGGAGCCGGGCATTGATACACATGAGGATGCCGAGAGCGAACTAAAACCTCGTCCTCCTATCATCACTGTTATGGGTCACGTAGACCATGGTAAGACATCACTGCTGGATGCTATCAGAAACACTAATGTTACTGCAGGCGAGTCCGGCGGAATCACACAGCACATCGGTGCATCCGAGGTCGAGATCAACGGAAAGAAGATCGTATTCCTCGATACACCGGGACACGAAGCGTTTACCACTATGCGTGCGAGAGGTGCGCAGGTAACGGATATCGCTGTGCTGGTCGTAGCTGCTGACGACGGCGTAATGCCGCAGACTATCGAATCGATAAGTCACGCAAAGGCAGCCGGCGTTCCTATCATCGTTGCGATAAACAAGATGGATAAGGCGGGCGCTAATCCTGACAGAGTAAAACAGGAACTCACCGAGCACGGCATTCTTGTCGAGGACTGGGGCGGCGATGTTATATCCGTACCTGTTTCGGCAAAGAAGGGCGAAGGCATCACAGACCTGCTCGAAATGATACTCCTGCAGGCGGAAGTGCTTGAACTCAGAGCCAATCCTGACAGACTGGCCATGGGTACAGTCATCGAGGCAAGACTCGACAAGGCCAAGGGCCCTGTCGCTACACTGCTCGTAAACAACGGAACTCTGAAGACAGGACAGAGCGTCGTAGCCGGAACCACATCAGGCAAGATCAGAGTAATGACAGATTATAAGGGCAAGCCGATCCGCAAGGCCGGACCTGCTACCGCAGTTGAGATTCTGGGTCTGTCGGATGTCCCTGCTGCCGGTGACGTTTTCAACGCTGTAAGAGATGATAAGACGGCAAGAGAGATAGCAAACAACCGTAAAGAAAAGATGAGAGAGGAAGTACTGGCAAAGAATGCCAGCATGACTCTTGACAAGCTCTTCTCACAGATACAGGAAGGCGAGGCGAAGGAACTCAACCTTATCGTCAAGGCCGATGTACAGGGATCTGTCGGAGCGATCATTTCATCGCTCGAAAAACTCGAAACACCGGAAGTCAAGATCAATGTTATACACTCCGGCGTAGGTACAATCAATGAATCCGATGTAATGCTGGCGGAAACATCCAATGCCATCATCATAGGCTTCAATGTAAGACCTACTACAGCAGTTACTAACCAGGCAGCTGCTGCGGATGTCGAGATCAGACTTTACAGAGTCATCTACGATATAATCGACGAGATACAGGATGCCATGAAGGGTATGCTTGATCCGGAATTCAAGGAGGAAGTACTCGGAAAGGCAGAGGTAAGAGATACATTCAAGGTTCCGAACCTCGGTATCGTTGCCGGATGTTATATCACAGAGGGCATAGTCAAGAGAAATGCACAGATCAGACTCGTAAGAGACGGTATCGTTATCCATGAGGGAGTTATTTCATCGCTCAGAAGATTCAAGGATGATGTCAGAGAGGTCGCACAGGGTTACGAGTGCGGTCTCGGTATCGAGAAATACAATGACATCAAGCCTGATGATGTGATCGAGTGCTTCAACATGGTCGAGATCAAACGTTAAACTGATTTACAGAGGGTTATTATGGCTAAACACAGACAGGGCAGGCTCGGTGAAGAAATCAAAAAGAGCATAAGCTCATTTCTCATCAACGGGGCCAAGGATCCAAGACTTACATCGAGAATAATAAGCATCACAGGTGTCGATGTAACCAGAGACGGCAGTTATGCTACCGTATATGTTTCGCCTGTATGTCTGTCGGATGAGGACAGGCAGGAGGTTTATGCCCAGGTGCTGGAAGGTTTTGAGAGGGCAAAGGGGGCGCTCAGATCAAAGGTAGCGAAGGATATAAAGCTCAGATATACGCCTGAACTCATCTTCAAACTGGATTCATCAATGGATTACGGCAGGCATATCGATTCCATTCTTGAGACTCTGGATATAAGAGACATGGATGAAGAAGACGGACAGGAACAGTAAGGGGACATATAAATTGAATGACACCATCAGAAGCATAGCTACAATAATGAGCGATCTGGACGGGATACTCCTTTTTCCGCACATCAATATGGACGGTGATGCGCTGGGATCGGCTACCGCTCTTTGCCTGGCTCTGAGATCTCTCGGCAAAAAGGCATATATAATGAGAAGTGAACCGGTTCCGAAGAATCTGGATTTTCTGGAATGCGGATGCACGATAGAAGATGACAGCATTCTTGAAGATGTACAGCTTTCGCTTATGCTTGACTGCAGTGGTTACAACAGGATCCCGGGCAGGGAAAAGGCATGGGAAAGAGGACGTCTTAAGGGCTGTATAGATCATCATGCGACAAAATCCAAGGATATACGCTTTGATTTTTCGAGGATCGAACCTAAATCAGCTGCTACTGCAGAGATAGTATACAGGCTGATCAAGGATCTCGGCGCGGAGATCACGCTGGATATAGCGAATGCTATTTTTGCAGCTATTACCACAGACACCGGGAATTTCCAGCATACAAATACCACAAGCAGATCACATGAGATAGTGGGACATCTTTATAAGGTCGAAGGATTCAATTCCAAGGCGATCTCATCACTTATATATGACAGAAAGTCCAAGGAAGCTATGCATCTTGAGAGCCATGTCCTTTCGAACCTTTCGTTCTATGCTGACGGTAAGGTCGCTGTCGGCAAAGTCACGCAGCAGCTTCTCAGCGAATGCGGCTGTACGATGGATGAAGCCGATGGCATTGTCCAGAGGATAATGAGCATCGATGGAGTTGAGGCAGGATGCCTCTTCAAGGAAACAAAGGACAATGTGAGAACCAGCCTCAGAGGCAGGACTTATGCTAATGTTGAACAGGTTGCAAAATCGTTTGGCGGAGGCGGACATATGCTGGCATCCGGATGCACCTTTGATGTATCTGTGGATGAGGCCGAGCAGATGATTCTGCCGCTACTTATAAAGGCCACTGAGAAATAAAAAAAGCTTGATGAAAACTATTGACGGAATACTGAACATAAATAAGCCTGCAGGATGGACATCCCAGGATGTATGCGCAAAGCTCAGAAGCAGGCTTCATATCAAAAAAACAGGACACACAGGAACGCTCGACCCTATGGCTACGGGCGTTTTGCCTGTATGTATAGGAAAAGCGACCCGGATAATCGAGTATTATGATAAGGATATGAAATCCTATCATGCTGCGATGAAGCTCGGGCTGACGACTGATACATTGGACAGTACGGGTGATGTGCTGAGCCGTACTGCTTTCAGAATAACTGATGCGGATTCATCCTGTGAAGACAAAAACTCTGCTCCTGACATTGATGCGGATGACGCTGAGCTCGTTTCCTTTTCAACGGAAGATATAAAAAAAGCTTTTGAAAACTATACCGGTGAGATATCACAGATACCTCCCAGATATTCGGCGCTCATGGTCAACGGCAGGAGGGCTTATGATCTTGCCAGAGACGGCAGGGATTTTGAACTGAAGGCGAGGAAGGTGATGATTCCTTCGAATGTCGTCAGCAGTATAGACACAGAGTACGGCGTCGTTGAATTCGATGTGGTCTGTTCCAAGGGTACATATATCCGGACTATCTGCGATGACATAGGCAGATCACTTGGCTGCGGTGCTGTAATGACTGCTCTTGAGAGGACCGGCAGCGGTTTTTTCAGGATAGAAGATGCCGCAGATCTTATGGAACTGATTGAGATGACAGATGATGAGATCGAAGCGCTCATTATCCCCATGGATGTGACTCTTGAAAAGCTGGGATGTATAGAACTCGACAGCCGCAGGACAAAGGCTTTCAGAAACGGTAATTCCTCTGATGCGTGGAGCTGGAGGGTAAAGCAGCAGACAGAGTTTGACGATCTCTACCGTGTGTATGAACGCGGCAGCGGATCATTTCTCGGGATAGGAAAGGCTGCCGATAATACGCTCACTCCGCAGAAAGTAATTGTCTAAAGATTTATATATATGAAATCACAAAACGGCTCACAATGCCTGCGCGGGAGGCTCTGCGGTAGCCGGCACTTAGCGACTGGCGAGCGGCATTACAGTCAAAAAGCCGCGAAGACAGAGCTTAGTACCGCTGCGTTAAGCCGCAGCGAGGCGAGAGCCGTACTCCCGCAAAGGCAATTATGAGCCGTTGCAATATAAATACAGATTATGAAAATATATACTTCGCTCGAACAACTTGAGCTTAAAGAAAAAACCGCAGTTGCACTGGGCAATTTTGACGGACTGCATATCGGGCACCGTGTCGTTATGGATGATGCGGTAAGGACAGCAAAGGAAAAGGGTTACAATTCACTGTGTTTTACTTTTTCCAACCACCCGTTCAATTTCATACTGCAGAGGACAGATGACGATCCGGATGCCGTAAAGCTGATCTGCACCGAGACTGAAAAAGTGCAGATGGTGGAGGATATGGGATTCGATATCCTTGTCAATGTGCCTTTCGATGAGACGGTAATGACTATGAGAGCGGATGCTTTCTTTGAAGATATCATCAAAGGCAGACTGAATGCCGGATATGTCAGCGTGGGATTCAATTATACCTACGGTGCCAGAGCCGAAGGCAGGCCGTCTCTTCTCACAAAGCAATGCGAGACTGCAGGTATAGGCCTATGCATACACGATGAGGTCAGCATTGACGGCGTGACAGTAAGTTCGACTCTTATACGAAAAATGATAGCAGAGGGCAATATGGAAATGACCGCGAGATATCTCGGCAGACCGTATTCCTTTGAAGGTACTGTATCACACGGCCGCAGGCTCGGATCAAAGATGGGCATTCCGACCGCGAACATAGATGCTCCCGCACGGCAGATGCTGCCGCCGAACGGAGTATATTTCAGCCGCATAAAAATAGCAGACAGGATATACAGCAGCGTATCGAATATAGGCGTCAACCCGACCGTAAATCATGCGGCATGTTCCGGCATGATTCCGGAGAAAAGAATAGAGACAAATATTTTCGATTTTGACAGCGATATATACGGCAGTGATGTCACTGTATATTTCGATCATTTCTCGAGAGGTGAGAGGAAATTTGCAGACAGAGATGAGCTTTTTGCGCAGATAAACTGCGACTGCGAAAACGCGCGGCAGTATTACAGAGAAAACACAGAAAAAGATTGAAAACCGATAGACATGAAATGATTTTCGTGTTAATATATGAATGTTGCAGTAAAAACTGCTGAAAATATTAATCGTACCCTGGCCGCAGAGACGCGATAACTCCTGGATGGCCGGAAGAGTCATCTGACGATCCCGCAGCCGGGGTGAATGAAAAGAAAAGGAGAAACAGAAATGCTTACAAAAGAAAAAAAGACTGAGATCATCAAAGAGTACGCTATCAAAGAGGGAGATACAGGTTCCCCTGAGGTACAGGTTGCTATCCTATCCTCACTTACAGGATCAACGATCTGAATGAGCACCTCAAAGAGCACCACAAGGATTTCCACTCAAGAAGAGGTCTGCTCAAGATGGTAGGTCAGAGAAGAAGCCTCCTCAAGTATCTGAGAGAGACTGATATCGAGAGATACAGAAGTCTTATCGCTCGTCTCGGCCTGAGAAAATAATCTGACAATGAAGCGGGAGACATCAGTCCCCCGCTTTGTGTATAATACGGACAGATGTATACATTCTGCATTATGTCCGCACGCTATGTTAATGCCCATAGAAGTGAAGTGAGAATAATTAACAGGAAGGAGTTGTTAATAATAATGGGTAGATTTGAAGATTACAGAACATTCAAGACCGCTCTCGGCGGCAGACTGCTGCAGTTCGAGATCGGTAAAGTCTGTGAACAGGCTAACGGTCAGGTCATGGTCAGATACGGTGATACAGTCGTAAACTGCACCGTATGCGCAAGCAAAGAGCCAAAGCAGGACGTTGATTTCTTCCCTCTGACATGCAATTTCGAAGAGAAAATGTATGCAGTAGGTAAGATCCCGGGCGGTTACATCAAGAGAGAGGGACGTCCGAGCGACAAAGCCACACTTATTTCGAGACTGATCGACAGACCGCTCAGACCTCTTTTCCCGAAGGGATACAGGAATGACGTAGTCGTTACAGCAACTGCAATGTCGGTAGACTATGACTGCCAGCCTGAGGTCGCTGCACTGCTTGGAACATCGGTAGCCATCGCTACATCGGATATTCCATGGGACGGCCCTACAGCAGGTGTTGTTGTAGGAAGAGTTGACGGAGAATTCGTCATCAACCCTGATTTTGAGCAGAGACAGGTTTCGGATATCAACCTGACAGTCTGCGGAACAGAGGAAGCTATCATGATGGTAGAGGCCGGAGCTAAGGAAGTCCCTGAGGACGAGATGCTCGAGGCTATACTGTTCGGACACGAAGAGATCAAGAACCTCTGCAGATTTTTCAAGGAGATCGTCAAAGAGGTAGGAAAAGAAAAGCAGGAATATGTAGTATTCAAGGCAGGCGAGGATGTTGATGCTGCTGTCAGAGAATATGCTACACAGAAGATGGTAGACGCTATCTACACAGTCGACAAGCTTGAGCGTATCGCAAATATGGACGCTGTAGCTGCAGATGCCAAAGAGCATTTTGCAGAGGAATTTGAAGGCAGAATGTCAGAGGTCGACGAAGTACTCTACAATATCAAGAAGGAAGAGATCAGACGCCGCATCCTCGAAGAGGGCGTACGTCCTGACAACAGAGCCGTAACAGAGATCAGACCTCTCTGGAACGAGACCGGACTGCTTCCGAGAACACACGGATCCGGACTCTTCAAGAGAGGACAGACTCAGGTCCTGTCTGTCTGCACACTGGCACCTCTCAGCGAGGCACAGTACCTCGACGGTATAGATGCAGACCAGACACGCAAGAGATATATGCATCAGTATAATTTCCCAGGATACTGCACAGGCGAGGCAAAACCGAGCAGATCACCTGGAAGAAGAGAGATCGGACACGGAGCTCTTGCAGAGAGAGCCCTTATCCCGGTTCTTCCTTCTGAAGAGGAGTTCCCTTATGCTATCAGAGTCGTATCCGAGGTTCTTTCATCCAACGGTTCCTCTTCGATGGCTTCTACATGCGGATCGACACTGGCTCTGATGGATGCCGGTGTACCTATCAAAAAGCCTGTAAGCGGTATCGCTATGGGACTTATTGAAGGATTCAATGAGGACGGATCAAGCAAATTTGCCATCCTCTCCGATATCCAGGGCATGGAGGACTTCCTCGGAGACATGGACTTTAAGGTCACAGGTACTCCTGACGGTGTAACAGCGCTTCAGATGGATATCAAGGTCCACGGTCTGAACAGAGAAATACTCAAGCAGGCTCTTGATCAGGCAAAGGTGGGCAGAGCGCACATCCTCGAAAGCATGCTTGAAGAGATTGCGGAACCTCGCGCAGAGCTGAGCCCGTATGCTCCTAGATTTATCAGCATGAGGATAGATCCTGACAAGATCAGACTGGTCATCGGACCGGGAGGAAAGACTGTCAACAGGATAGTAGAGGAGACCGGAGCCAAGATCGATATCTCTGATGATGATATCGGATTCATCGCTATCTATGCAGTTGATCAGGAGAGCGCTGAGGCTGCAAAGAGGGAGATCGAGCTTATCACAGCAGATGTCGAGGTCGGTAAGACATACGAAGGTGTTGTCAAGAGAGTCATGGCATTCGGTGCATTCATCGAGATACTGCCGGGCAAGGAAGGTCTGCTGCATATTTCCAAGATGGCCAACCACAGAGTTGCAAGAGTTGAGGATGTTATGAATATCGGGGATAAGGTAACTGTTGTTGTTACCGAGATCGATAATCAGAACAGGATCAACCTGAGCAGAAAAGAACTGGTCAGAGACTGATAATACCGAAACTGAAATCTAAAGAATAAATTATCGATTAGAAGCGTCTTTCGATAATGATGTCGGGGGAAAGCTGCTAATGTAGCCCCGTGCGGCGTCATTACGAAAGACGTTTGGTGTTTGATGAAATGTTAAAGAAGAGACACAATACAACTCATGTCATAGTTATCATGATGGCTGCTTTCGTGTTTGCCATCGCTGTCATGTATCTGGTATTTTACAGGCGCGGTATGCACGGAAGACCGTTTTTTATATTGGCTCTGATGATAGCAGCAGCTCTGTCTTATTCCGGTTTTTCGCTGACAATAGGACGTGAAGCCACTGTAAAAAATGTGGAGTCTTTCTATCCGCCTGACGGCATAGATCCGATCATGGCGGACTGTGTAGTCGATGGCTCTGTCAGTAACAGAGGTATCGCGGCCGCATTCTACTACATGGCCCAGAAGGGTTACATGGATATCAGCGAATACGAGAGGGGCTGCTTCGAATTCGGATTCAAAGAATTTCCCCGCAACGAAAGCAACGCGATCAAAATGCTCTTTTATGCGATATTTGACATAGATCATCAGCATGGACATGCTTCAGGCGGCGAAGGCCACAGCGTTCGTCTTACGGATGCTGCGGACCGGCTGATAAAGATAATCCCTAAGGTCAAGATCAGTGCTTTCAAACAGATCAATATTCGAAAAAACAGATCGATCGCTGAAATGACCGGCAGGGTAAACGGTTTTATAGAGACTCTGCTGAATGCGGATACAGACAGGCTTGAAGAAGCTGCAAATAGTGATGAAGACTACCTTTTCAAGGTGCTGCCTTACGCATATGCTTTTGCCGTTACTACAAAGCTTCCGTCCAGAATGGAAAATATAGATATCAGGATGCCTCAGTGGTATCATGCGTACGGAGTTGCCGACGATTATGCTTTTGATGTACTGTACTATAACGCTATGCTGAGATCTCTGCCGGAGCAGCTAAGGACTGAGGTCTTTGATAAAACGATCGAGGTTCCGGCAGTAGGCAGGAAATATTAAAATATGATATAATAATCAGGTCAGTATCAGCAGGTATTGACCTGTTTCTTTTTGCTGACGGGTGGATCGAAAGGAGAATGATTATGGGACGCGATAATGATGCTTTGAAAGCGGAAATGATAAATGCGATCAATGAAGGCGGGGCATGGTTCACCACGAGGGAAAACTGTTATATCAAAATAGGAAAGTCAGAAGCAGGGGAACTTTTGTATGCAAGGGTGTGCATACTCAAAGACGGGGCTCTCACAGGCGGTGCCTACTCTTTCGGTACGGACTGGTTCGATATAAGTTTTCACGGCAGGCTCATAGATATATTCGCCGATCCGGACAGCCTGAAGTATTATGATATGAGGCATGATGATGAACAAGGTACTTATCTTAATACCGATGACGGACCGGTCCACGAGGGAAGCAGTCTCATTGAATTCTGCAGAAAAGCAGATGAAGAGGTTCTGGCAGGAAATGTCAGAGGTTTTATGATCGACGGAACCGGCTTTGCAAAGGAGCTGCCGCCGTCAGAAAAGAAAATGGGGCGGACAAAAGACATTTTTTCAATCATACAGTAATCATACAGTAATCATACAGTAATCCGATATTACGCTTCAGTGGATGTTGCGTTTGAGCTTTTCGTTCTCAACATTGTCGGACGGAAAGATTATATTGCCGTCTTCCGTATGTTTTATATTGCTTGCTTCATCTGAGAAATCGTTACGGGCATCGCCGCTACCTCTCTTAGGCGGGAAGGCGTGCGGATAGCGCTCGCGGACAGTGCGTGTGTCAGTTTCTCCGCTGTTCATGTATTTTATTATCGAATACACTATGATACCGAGTAAAAGTATCAGTCCCAATACTATAAGTGGCATGATTCTACCTCTTTTTTTCTTTTATATTTCCTTAAGTACCCGGAGCTCTTTATCGCTCAGCCTGCGGTACGCGCCTCTTGCGAGATCCGGATCGAGTCTTATTGGCCCCATGCTCAGACGTTCGAGATACAGAACTTCCTTTCCGACTGCGCGGAACATCCTTTTTATCTGATGAAATTTGCCTTCGCGTATAATGATCTCTACTGCAGAGCTAACGCCCTCTGTATCGCAGAGCGCGTCATCTGCATCATCGGAGAGGAGATCCGGCAGACTGTCTGCCGGATTATCGGATGACAGTATCTTCAGATCGGCAGGGAGGCATTTGAGTCCGTCAGGGAGTATGAGCCCTTCTGCAAATGCTCTGACATCGGCATCACTTACCCTGCCGCTCACGACTGCTCTGTACAGCTTATCTACATGGTGCCTGGGCGAAAGCAGCCTGTGTGCCATTTCTCCGTCGTTTGTGATGATGAGGAGCCCTTCCGTATCGCGGTCGAGTCTGCCGACAGGGAAGAGATCTCTGCGTTTCTGCTCCGTTATGAGATCAACTACAGTAGTCTCTCTTGAGTCCTCAGAGGCACTTATTACGCCGGCCGGTTTGTTGAGCATATAGTATACGAATTCCTCATATCCTACAGGATATCCTTTAAAAGTGACAGTGTCTGAAGAGGACACCTGAGAACCGGGATCATTCACCGGAATTCCGTTGACACATGCGTTGCCTTTGCGTATTTCTTTTTTCAGCTCGGAACGCGTGCCGCATCCCATATCCGCCAGAAATTTATCCAGACGCATCATTCACCTCTGAGTAAGTTTTGATTTAAGGCAATTGTATACTTATAAAAACATCCAGTCAATATTTCATCAGGTCAATGGGCAGGAAATAGCGGCTGCTGATTACAATTCAGCCTTGATTATATGGTTCTGGCTGTTTATTGAATTGTAACCCAGGAATACAGCTATTAATTTAATTCGGATAAAAAAGGTGCAAACGCCTTGCACTTGTGGTAAAATGCATTGATATGTCAAAGAGGCTTTTTGCGTGCAAAAAAAATTCACGGGTCTGAGTCTGAACTATGACAAAAACGTCGCAAGACAAACATAATATAAATTAAAGAGTAGGGAGAGTAGCAATGTTTGAAAATTTATCTGACAAGCCGGTTGCTGAGTATCAGGGAGAACAGGCAAAGCACTGGGCAGACATCGACCTCCTCGACCTTTGTGTCAGAGAGAGGGAGGGTGCGCCTTCGTTCGTATTCTATGAGGGACCTCCGACAGCCAACGGAAAGCCGGGCATCCATCACATGATGGCAAGGACTCTGAAGGATTCGGTCAACAGGTATAAGACCATGAAGGGATTCCAGGTCAAGAGAAAAGGCGGCTGGGATACGCACGGACTGCCTGTAGAGATCGAAGTTGAGAAGCAGCTGGGTTTCAGCGGCAAGCAGAATATCGAGAAATACGGTATCAAAGAGTTTAATGAGAAGTGCCGTGAGTCGGTATTCACCTATACTCAGATGTGGACCGATATGTCAGACAAGATGGCTTATCTTGCAGACATGGAAGATCCTTACATCACATATAAGAATGACTATATCGAGACCGGTTGGTGGATAATAAACAATGCATTCGAAAAGGGTCTCGTTTATGAAGGATATAAGATCCTGCCTTACTGTCCGCGCTGCGGAACAGGACTCGCTTCACACGAGGTAGCTCAGGGCTACAAGGATATCAAGGTCAACACCCTGACATGCAAATTCAGACGTACAGGCGTAGATCACGACAACGAGTATTTCCTCGCATGGACGACAACACCGTGGACACTCGCTTCCAATATAGCTCTGACAGTAGGCCCAGATGTGGATTATGTAAAATGTCTCATGAAATCAGGCGAAAACGATGGCAACCTTCTGTGGGTCGCAGAGGCTCTCGCCGAAAAGACATTCGGCAAGGATGAATACGAGGTGGTCGAAAAAGTCAAGGGCTCCGATATGGAATACTGGACTTACGAGCAGATCGAGCCGTTCTGCGTGCCTGAAAAAGGCAAGGCGGCATTCATAGTGACATGCATGGATTATGTCAGCACAGAGGATGGTACGGGTATCGTTCATACTGCTCCTGCTTTCGGTGAAGACGACTACAACTGCGGACGCAAGTATAATCTCGCAGTGCTGCAGCCGGTAGACGAGAGAGGCTGCTATACGGAGACTCCGTGGAAGGGCAGATTCGTTATGGAGGACGGTCTTGATGTCGATATCATCAAATATCTGGCTCAGGACGATAAAATCTATGCGAAGCAGAAACTCGAGCACGCTTATCCGCACTGCTGGAGATGCGGCACACCGCTCGTTTACTACGCAAACAAATCCTGGTACATAGAGATGACAAAGCTCAGAGATGAGCTCGTTGCCAACAACAATACGGTAAACTGGTATCCTCCTTATGTAGGAGAAAAGAGATTCGGAAACTGGCTCGAGGATGTCAAGGACTGGGCTATCTCCAGATCGAGATACTGGGGAACACCTATACCTATCTGGAAGTGCGAATGCGGACATCTGCACTGCGTCGGTTCACGCGCTCAGCTTGTAAAGGATGCAGAACAGGATATCGATGAAACTATCGAGCTGCACAGACCGTATGTTGACGATGTAACCATCAAATGTCCGGAATGCGGCAAGAGCATGCACAGGATCCCTGAGGTAATGGACTGCTGGTTCGATTCGGGCGCTATGCCTTTCGCACAGTGGCATTACCCGTTCGAGAATACTGACAGATTCGACACCGAGCTCTTCCCGGCTGATTTCATCTGCGAGGGAATCGACCAGACAAGAGGATGGTTCTATTCACTGATGGCTATTTCTACCATCGTTAAGGGCTGCGCTCCTTACAGGAACGTTCTCGTAAATGACCTGATACTCGATAAGAACGGCAAGAAGATGTCCAAGCATGTCGGAAATACCGTAAATCCGTTTGAAATGATGGATAAATACGGCGCAGATGCTGTCAGATGGTATCTCGTATACGGTTCTCCTGCATGGACGCCGACCAAGTTCGACGAGGACGGTATCAAGGAAGTTATCAGCAAGGTATTCAGCACACTGAGAAACACATACAATTTCTTCTGCCTCTATGCAAATATAGACAACGTTGAGGCAGACAAGCTGGATGTGCCTTATGCTGAAAGACCTGAGCTTGACAGATGGATCATCTCCAAATACAACAGGCTGATCAGGTCGACAATCGAATCCATGGATTCATTTGACCACATGAAGACTGTAAGAGCTATCGGAGAATTCATCGACAGCGATCTCTCGAACTGGTATATCAGAAGAGCGAGAAGAAGATTCTTCACAGAAGGAATGTCTCTCGATAAGCAGTCGGCTTATGCGACTACATACGAAGTGCTTGTCGGACTTGCAAAGATGATGGCTCCTGTAGCACCGTTCATTTCCGACGAGATCTATACCAAGCTGACAGGAGAAAAGACCGTACATACAGCATTCTATCCTGAGGTCAGAGAAGATCTCATAGACGAAAAGGTCGAGGAGAGAATGGATCTTGTCAAAACCCTTGTAAACCTCGGACGCAGCACCAGAGAGCACGAAAAACTCAAGGTAAGACAGCCTCTCAGCAAGGTAATCGTAGACGGAAGATACAAAGACATAATCGGAGATCTTTCGGATCTTATCCTTGAGGAACTGAATGTTAAAGAAGTCCAGTACGAGGATGATCTCGACAAATACATGGATTTCCAGGTCAAGCCTAATTTCAGAGCTGCCGGCCCTGTACTCGGAAAGAACGTCAAGGCATTCGGCGCTATGCTCGCTCAGGCAGACGCCAAGGAAATGATAGCTAAGCTCGCAAACGGTCCTGCAGAGATGGAGATCGGCGGAGAGAAATACGAGATCGGTGAAGAGCTGCTCGATGTCAGGATACAGTCCAAGGAAGGATTCGTAGTCGGCATGGACAACAATGTCTTCGTCATACTCGACACTACGCTCACACCTGAACTCATCGAACAGGGTTATGTCAGAGAAGTCATCTCCAAGATACAGCAGCTGCGTAAGCAGGCCGATTTCGAGATGATGGATGAGATCAGCATCTACCTCTGCGCGGACGATGAGATCAAAGCCGCTATAGAGAACGCTAAGGACTTCATCAAGGACGAGACCATCGCCGCTGATATTATCTATAAAGACGGCCTGAACGAATTTGACATCAATGGTCACAAGACAGGCATCGCGGTAGAGCGTATTAATAAGTAAATAACTATTAAGCAGGCTCAAAATGCCTGCGCGGGAGGCTCTGCGGCAGCCGGTACTTAGTGAGTGGCAAGCGGCACTACAGTCAAAAAGCCGCGTAGACAGAGCTTAGTACCGCTGCGTAAAGCCGCAGCGAGGCGCGAGCCGTACTCCCGTAAAGGTACTTTTGAGCCTAAGATAGTAATAATTATAGTTATAATAGTGTTTTTACAATGAACAACA
The DNA here is from genome assembly GCA_902774265.1 of uncultured Eubacteriales bacterium. Lineage (GTDB taxonomy): Bacteria > Bacillota > Clostridia > Peptostreptococcales > Anaerovoracaceae > Crickella. Next base: position 40,485 of record CACYHR010000009.1, on the reverse strand, counting down.
TACTTGATCTTGAACCCGGCGGGCTCGAAGAGCTCGTCACGGGGTTCGGGGAGAAAAAATTCAGAGCGGGCCAGATATTCGGATGGCTGGCAAAGGGCATCACTTCATTTGACGAAATGAGCAATGTGCCGGCAGATCTCCGGGAAAAGCTTTCCCGGGAATGGTATATCGGGCAGCCTGCGGTCGTTACCGGACAGAGATCGTCTGACGGCACCGAAAAATGTCTTTTTGAATTTGCCGACGGAGCAAGAGTCGAGTCGGTTTTCATGAAATACAGCTACGGCAATTCCATCTGCATATCGTCGCAGGTGGGGTGCCGTATGGGCTGCACTTTCTGCGCATCTACTATGGACGGCAAAGAGAGGGACCTGACGGCCGGCGAGATGCTGGGCGAGGTCCTGGCCATGAGAAACCATACGGGCGAATCCATAAACCATGTCGTCATAATGGGGATGGGTGAACCGTTTGACAATTACGAACAGGTTTCCGGTTTCCTGAGACTTATCAATTCGCCTAAAGGCGTGAATCTCAGCCTCAGGAATATTACGGTTTCAACCTGCGGCATAATCCCTGCCATAGGGCGTTTTGCGGAGGATTTCCCGCAGGTAAATCTTGCGGTATCTCTGCACGCTCCGAATGATGAGATACGGCGAAGGACTATGCCGGTGGCAAAGGCATACGCCTATGACGATCTTATGAAAGCCTGCAGGCAGTATACGGAGAAGACACACAGGCGGATCACCTTTGAATATGCTCTGATAAGAGGAGTTAACGACAGTAAAAGAGATGCGGAGGAACTTTCGTCACGGCTCAGAGGATGGCTTACACATGTCAATCTCATTCCTCTGAACGAGGTTGACGGGAGGGACTACAGAACGGTAACGGAAGAGAATGTCAGATCATTCAGGAGAGTGCTTGAGAATAACGGCATAGCCGTTACGGTAAGGCGCACTCTCGGAAGCGATATTGATGCTGCATGCGGACAGCTCAGACAGCGGAGGACAGGAGAAAAACTGAAATGAGAATTCTGATTGATGGAATGGGCGGAGATTATGCTCCGCAGGAGATCGTAAAAGGTGCGGTAAAGGCTGCAGCTGAAATAGATGATATCATTGTCATACTCGGACCTGAGGATTTAATACGCGAACAGCTCGATGTATGCAGGTGGAAGGGCAGCAATATCGAAATCATGAATGCGACCGAAGTCATCAGCAACGATGAGACTCCGGCAATGTCAGTCCGCAAAAAGAAGGACTCCACTATCGTCAAGGGAATGAACATGATCAAAAACGGCGAAGGAGACGTGCTTATTTCAGGGGGAAGCACGGGCGCTCTGCTCGCTGCGGGACTTGTTGTGCTGGGAAGGCTCAAGGGGATAAAGAGACCTGCTATCGCGGCCTGGTTCCCTGCACTGGCCGAGGGAGGAAGCACACTGCTGCTCGACTGCGGAGCCAATGTTGAGGCCAAGCCGGAATATGTTTATCAGAACGGTATCATGGGAAGCATTTTTGTCAGGGCGATCAAGGGTATTGAGGAGCCGTCTGTAAAACTGCTCAATATAGGAGCAGAGGCCGGAAAAGGTGATGAGCTTCATAAAGAGGCGTTCAGGATGCTGAGCGATGCGGATATCAATTTCGTTGGCAATATAGAGGGCCGCGATGTAATATTCGGCGGCTGCGATATCGTAGTTACCGACGGATTCTCAGGAAATATATTCCTCAAGAGCAGTGAAGGCATGTCGCTTGCTATAATGGGACAGTTTAAGAAAAAGCTGACTGAAGGCGTAGTGGCCAAGGCCGGTGCGATGCTTGCATACAGTAAGATCAAAGAAATCAAAAAGGTTTTCGACTATTCGGATGTCGGAGCTGCACCTATACTCGGACTGAAGGGGGCTGTGCTTAAGATGCACGGCAATTCAACGGAAACAGAGGTGTATTATGCCATCAAGAAGGCGATCCCTTATGTCAATAATGATGTTACGGGAATGATCGCCGAAGCAGTCAGCCGCAACAACGTGCTGTCGGCAAAAAAGGAGACAGGCGGGGATGAAGAAGATAAATAAACTGCTCGAGACTATCGGATATGAGTTCAGAGACAGGGATCTTCTGACCATAGCACTGACTCACAGTTCATATGCTTCTGAACACAGACTCGGATATGAATTCAACAACGAAAGACTTGAATTCATAGGTGATGCTTATGTCGACGCGGTAGTCGGTGCCAGGCTGTTCGAAATAATGAGCAAAGCTCATGAGGGCATCCTGTCCAGAAACCGCGCCGATGTGGTCTGCGAGGAATCGCTTGCCGAGGCAGCCAGGAGAATCGGGCTTGGAGATTATATTTATCTGGGGAAAGGCGAGGATTCAAGCGGAGGACGCGACAAGGATTCCATTCTTGCCGATGCTTTTGAGGCTTTGATGGGAGCTATAATACTGGATGGAGGCTATGATGCCGGCAGAAAAGTCATTCTTGAAATGCTTGACGCGAAGATTGATCTTGCAGTAAAGGGCAAGCTCGACAAGGATTTCAAGACCAGACTGCAGGAAAAACTCCAGGAGGCAGATCACAGGTCCAGGATAAAATATACGATAGTAAAAGAAGAAGGACCGGATCACAACAAGACATTTACAGTCGAACTGAGAGTAAATGACAAGGTCATCGGAAGCGGCAGAGGCCGCAGCAAAGCCAAAGCGGAACAGGCTGCTGCAGAGGATGCTCTTTCGAAAGGCCTGACTTAAAGGAGTATGATAATTGTACTTTAAACGTATAGAAATGCAGGGTTTCAAATCCTTTGCAGATCCTGTAAATATAGAACTGAATGACGGAGTCACGTGTATAATAGGGCCGAACGGCAGCGGCAAGAGCAACATCTCGGATGCGCTCAGATGGGTGCTCGGAGAACAGAGTTCCAGACAGCTGAGAGGCTCCAGGATGCAGGATGTTATTTTTGCAGGTACTGCTACCAGAAGGCCTAAGGGAATGGCGGAGGTTACTCTGGTCATCGATAACAGCACGGGCATACTGCCTCTCGAATACAGCGAAGTGGCTGTCACCAGGAGGATGTTCAGGTCAGGTGAGAGCGAATACCTGATAAACGGCAATCAGTGCAGACTCAGAGATATCCGCGAACTCTTCATGGATACGGGGATAGGAGTAGAGGGGTATTCGATCATCGGTCAGGGTAAGATAGCCGACATAGTCAGTACCAGACCTGAAAACCGCAGGCAGATATTCGAAGAAGCGGCCGGTGTTGTTCTGTACAAAAGCCGTAAGAGCGAAGCGGAGAGTAAGCTGAAGGCAGCATCCATAGATCTCGACAGAGTCAGAGACATAATTTCCGAGATCGACGGCCGTATAGACGGACTGAGAGAGGATTCGGAGAAAGCGGCCGAATATTTAGACCTCAAAGACAAATACAGAAAGCTCAGCATCAACATCATACTTCACAATCTCGACAGCCTCGAGAGAAGTGTGAATGAAGGCAGGTCATCTCTCGATTCTCTGCAGCAGGATATTGACAATGCTTCACTCAGAATGGAACAGATAGATGAAGAACTGCAGCAGCACAGGGACAATGAACTGAACCTGAGCGAGGAATACAACAATGCCAGCACAGAACTCCTGCGCACATCGGAAGAACTGAATACTATAAAAAGCGGAGGAAGGCTCAATCTGGAAAAGCTTGCCAATATCGAGCGTGAACTTGAGAGGCTGTCGGCTGAGACCGAATCCGCACGCGAAAAGCTCGGTCAGGAATCAGCAGAGCTTGCAAAGCTTGAAGAAAATGACCGTGCTCTGAATTCAGAGACAGAGAGCATGCGTGCGGAGCTTGAAGAGGCAATAGGAATATACAACGAGCACAGCCAAAAATCTGTAAAGCTCGGCGCGGATATCGAGAATCTGCGTGACCGTATGATACAGATCAATAATCAGAATATTTCGAGAAAAGCCGAGATAAATACGCTCAGCAATTATAAGCAGACTCTTGATGACAGGAGAGAAACACTTAAAGAAGAATTCGAAGGTCAGGGCAATGCCGGATCCGAGAACAGAGCTAATCTTGAGAGACTGAACCGCGAGATAGAAGAGCGCGAGGCGGAGCTTGAGAAGGAAAAATCCAGGCTGAAAGAGATAAACGATAATCTCTTATCCGCAGCGGAAAACATAAAAAAGATCGCCGAAGAATCCGAGCAGCTTTCCGTTCTTTCGAACAGAGCGATCGCAAGACGCAGCACTATCGAGGAGATGGAGGCAAATTACGAGGGTTACAATAACACGGTCAGGCTGCTTATGAGCAGATCGATGCGCGGCATCACCGGGACCGTTTCAGACATAATCCGGGTCCCGGGCGGCCTCGAGACCGCCGTCGAGACAGCTCTCGGCGGCTCTCTGCAGCACATCGTCTGCGACGATGACGATGCCGCAAAAGCAGCCATCAACTGGCTCAAATCCGCGAAAGCAGGAAGAGCTACTTTCCTCCCTGTTGCATCTGTCACAGCAGACAGGATCAGTCTCAGCAGCAGAGTAAAAAGCTCTGAGGGATTCCGCGGTATAGCATCAGATATGGTAGACTGTGATGACAGATACCGCGATATAGTCGACTATCTGCTCTGCAGGGTCATCATAGCAGAGACTATGGAGGACGCCATAGCCATGTCAAAGATGGAGACAGGCGGATTCAGGATAGTCACACTCGAGGGTGAAGTCGTTAATGCCTTCGGTGCCATCACAGGCGGACGTTTTGCCAATAAGACCGCAAATCTGCTTGACCGTAAAAAAGAAATCTCGACTCTGACGGAGACCATCGAGGGATACGCAAAAAAAGCCGAAGAACTTGTACAGAAGAAAGAAGATGAGCTTTCAAGACAGGAATCACTGCAGGACGAGCTCGAGGATGTCCGCAGCATACTAACTGATATAGAGATCGCCTGCAACGTTCTCAGGACGGACAGAGAACATGCCGAGGAAGCCGTTAACAACGATATAGGAGCCGCTGAGAGGTACAAAAAAGAAATCGATATCATCGCCGCCGATATAGAGCGTGCGGATAAGATGATAGATGATTACCGTCAGAAGATCGAAGCTGCCGTGAAGGAATACAATGAAGCCGAAGAGACAGCTGAGAATCTCATGGACGAATCGGAATCTCTCAAACCGGTGATCGAGCAGGACAACGAAAGGATAGTTGCGCTCAGGGTAAGGCTCGGAGAGAACGAATCTAAGGTACTTGCCCGGAATGAGATCATTGAAAGGGTAAGGGATACCGTGACAGGGCTCGAGGCGTCCATCGAAGACTACGATGAATCCAGAGCCGAACTCGAAAAAACAAAGCAGATGCTGACCGAGAGCGGAGCAGATTCGAGCGACAGAGAGAAATCGCTCCGTGAAGGCAGGGAAAAACTGGAAGTCAGGATCAAAGAGCTTGCGGCGGCTATCGAAGAGAACCGGACCGGTAACGAGGGACTTCTCAAAGAGCAGAAGACTGCCCGCGATTCTCTTGAAAAAATGCGCGACGACAAGTACAAGCTCGAGGTCAAGACAGCAAGGAATGAGACGCTCTTCGATACACAGAAGGATAAGCTCTGGGACGAATTCGAGGTTTCATATGCCGAGGCTCTGGATATGAGGGATCCTGATTTTGCCATCACTGCAGGTAACAGGGATTCGAGAGCGATACGCTTAAGACTCGCAGAACTCGGCGATGTCAATGTCGGTGCTATCGAGGAGTACAAGGCAGTCAGCAAGAGATACGAATTCATGACTGCCCAGGAAGCCGATATTACAAGAGCAATGAAGGAACTCGATGAGATCATTGTCAATATGGACAGGACCATGAGGACGAGATTCAAAGAGAACTTCGACAAGGTCGTTGTCAATTTTGAACAGTCCTTCAAAGAACTGTTCGGAGGAGGATACGCAGAGCTAAGACTCGAGGATGAGAACAGACCACTCGAATCGGGTATAGAGATAACGGCTCAGCCGCCGGGTAAAAAGCTCAAGAACATCAACCTGCTTTCCGGCGGAGAGAAGACGCTGACTGCCATCGCGCTGATGTTTGCCGTACTCAAGGCAAAACCGACGCCTTTCGTAATACTCGACGAGGTCGAGGCAGCGCTGGACGAGGTCAATATCGAGAGATTCTCGGGTTATCTGTCGAATTTCAAGGATATACAGTTCGCTCTGATAACTCACCAGAAGGCGACTATGGAGCACGCAGACGTACTCTACGGCGTGACGATGCCGGAGCAGGGCATCTCGCGCATGCTATCCCTCAAGCTCGGAGACGAGTTCGACGCAGAGGGCCTCGAGTAATCAGCAGATGCACTGCATCGGCGTTCGCCCGGCCGCGAATGCCTGCGCATGCTGAAGCTATGCGATTGACTTGATAATAAAATAGGCATTTGTTCAGCATTTGCAGTCATGCGACACTCGCCGTGCATTGCATCGACGTTCGCTTGTGCACTGCATCGGCTCGGCCGCGAATGCCTGCGCATGCTGAAACAATGCAGTTTAATATATTCAGAGAAGGAGGGCCACATGGCACTTTTTGAAAAAAAATCCGCATTCCGTAAATTCATAGACAGTATCACCATGGCTGTCTACGATAATCCTGAGCTCGGACCGGAGTTCCTTGAGGAGCTTCAGGAAGGTCTTGTCATGTCCGATATAGGGATAGAGACTTCTGACAGGATCATGGACGAACTCAACACTGTGATCAACAACAAGCATATCACGAGAGCTCATGCTATCAAGAAGGAGCTCAGGCAGATCATCGAAAAGATGATCGATAAGGGCGAGCGCAACAAGATGTCTAAGGAATATCCGCTGATAATCCTTATGATAGGCATAAACGGAGGCGGCAAGACGACCTCGATCGCAAAGCTCGCCAATATGTATAAGAAGCAGGGCAAATCCGTAATGCTGGCTGCTGCAGACACTTTCCGTGCGGCTGCTGCAGAACAGCTTCAGACCTGGGGCGACAGAGTAGGCGTCAGGGTCATAAGGCATGAAGAGGGTACTGATCCGACAGCTGTCATCTATGATGCCATACAGTCTGCCAAGGCCAATAATATAGATGTTCTCATCTGTGATACGGCCGGAAGACTGCAGAACAAGGTCAATCTGATGAAGGAACTCGAAAAGATGAGCAAGGTCATTTCGAGAGAGTATCCTGAAGCAGCAAGAGAAAATATTCTGGTGCTGGATGCTACGACGGGCAAGAATGCTGTCAGTCAGGCTGAGGAATTCTCCGGAATTTCGGATATCACAGGTATCATACTCACCAAAATGGACGGCACGGCAAGAGGTGGTATTTCGATCACGATCACAGATCAGTTCGATATGCCGATCAAATTCATAGGAATGGGTGAGGGTCTGGATGATCTTATCCCGTTCAATGCACACGAATTCGCGGAGGGAATATTCGATGAGTAAGCCGATACTGGCAATAGTCGGCAGGCCGAATGTAGGCAAATCGACTTTTTTCAACAGAATAATAGGTGAGAGGCGCGCCATCGTTGAGGACGTGCCGGGAGTTACCAGAGACAGGATCTATGCCGAGGCTGAATGGAACGGCAAGGAATTTGCCGTTATCGATACCGGCGGCATAGAGGTCAAGACAGATGACACCATCAGATCCCAGATGAGGGATCAGGCTGTTATGGCTATGGATATGGCTGATGTCATCATCTTTATGGTGGACGGCAAAGAAGGTCTGACAACTGCCGACAGCGAGGTCGCAGAGATGCTGAGGAGGACCGGCAAGGAGGTCATACTTGTGGTCAATAAGGTTGACTCGCCGAAAAAAGCGTACGAGCTGGTCTACGATTTCTACGAACTGGGATTCGGCGAACCGGTACCTATCAGTTCGGCTAATATGACGAATATAGGCGATCTGCTCGACCGAATAGTCGAGGGTTTCCCGGATGATGAATACGGTCTGCATGATGAGAGCGTAAATATTGCGATCATAGGCAAACCTAATGTCGGAAAGTCATCGCTGGTCAACGCTCTGACTAAGCAGAACCGTGTCATCGTTTCACCGATCGCAGGCACGACCAGAGATACCATAGACACTCCGTTCACATATAAGGACAGGGAATATACTCTGATTGACACAGCGGGACTTCGCAAAAAAAGCAAGGTCAGTGACACAATCGAAAAATACAGTGTCGTAAGGGCGATAGCAGCGATTGAACGATGCGATGTATGTATCCTGATGATAGATGCAGTCGAGGGACTGACAGAGCAGGATAAGAAGATAGCCGGTTACGCTCATGAGGCAGGCAAGGGCATGATGATCGTGGTCAATAAATGGGATCTTATCGAAAAAGAGACCAATACCATGAGAGACTACGATCGCAGGATAAAGGGGGAACTGCTCTTTGCTTCATATGCGCCTGTCCTCTTCGTATCCGTACTCAATAAGGTGAGGATATTTGAAATAATCGACAGAGTTGCACGCATCGAGGATGCGAGATCACAGCGCATCACCACAGGAAAGCTCAACAGCATCATAGAGGATGCTGTGATGATGAGGCAGCCGCCTTCAGACAAGGGCCGCAGACTCAAGATCTACTACGGGACGCAGATCGGCACCAGACCGCCGCTCTTCTCGTTCAGCATCAACGACAGGGAACTTATGCATTTCTCGTACTCGAGATATATAGAGAACAAGATCAGAGAGCATTTCGATTTTGAAGGTACTTCGATCAAGTTCGTATGGAATGAAAAAAGGGGTGAACGTTAATGACTGAAACAGTACCGATGACAAACTATATCATTCTGGCTGTCTGCGCCTATCTTGTCGGAAATATCAATCCGGCGATCATAATAGGCAGACTGCATCACATCGATATACGCAAGGAGGGCAGCGGCAACCCGGGAATGACCAACACTATCAGGGTCATCGGTCTCAAAGCCGGTATCGCTGTATTTGTGATCGACTTCCTGAAAGCGTTCATCGCGGTCAGAGCAGGCTACAATCTGTATGAGCTCAACGGCGCAATGATAGCCTTTGCAGCTGTAGTGCTCGGGCACTGCTTCCCGGCTTTGTACAAGTTCAAAGGGGGGAAAGGTGTTGCAGCATCTCTCGGAGCGGCGATCGCACTCAACTGGATGAGCGCTGCAGCAGTTCTTATCGTTGCAGCTGTACTGTTCGGCCTGAGCCGCAGGATGTCTGTGGCTTCGATCGGAGCAGCCGTATCGTATCCGATTTTTATCAAAATATTCGAGCCGTACTGTCTGTATTTTGCGATAGCTGTAGCCGGTTTCATTGTTATCATGCATGTTCCGAATATCATAAGGCTTATTAAAGGCGAGGAAAAACCGCTTACTATCGGACACAAAAGTGAAGGGTCGGATGACGAAGCCGAAGAGGGGCAGGAGGATACACAGTCTGGTGATGACGGCAACGACGGTGCAGAAAACGTCATTGAAGCGGAAAGCGGCAGTATAAAAGACTCCGGAGAGGATATGAAAGAAGATAAGATAAATATACCTGCGTCGGTGCAGGGGAATCCGGAGATCGCTGAAGCGATTACGGCATATGATGAAGAGGATGAAGAAGCTCTGGATCCGCAGCAGAAACCGGTAGATTATTATATCGATACAATAATACCCATGCTCGGAGATAAAAGAAAAAGGATCGCGGTAATAGGCAGCGGTTCATTCGGTACGGCTATAGCCAACCTGCTCGTACATAACGGCCATGATGTGACTCTGTACGGCAGGAACACAGAGGCTCTGCACCATATGAGCAAGTCGAGGATAAATGAGCGTTATCTGCCAGGTGTGATGCTCAGTGAAAAGATCAAGTATGTAAGCAGTCTGAGACATGCGGTCATAGGCAAGAACATCATAGTATTTGCTGTTCCTGCACAGCAGTTCAGGAGCGTTTCCGAAAAAGTCAGCAAGTATCTTGAGGACGGCGCTATAGTCGTAAATCTCGCCAAGGGCATAGAGCAGAAAACTCTGCTGAGGATGAGCGAAGTAGCTTCCGAGACTATACCGGCTGCTACATATGTTGCTCTTTCCGGACCGACACACGCCGAGGAGATAGTGAGGAATCTGCCGGCAGGAGTAGTTGCAGTCAGCAGGAACAAGGCTGCGGCTGAGGTAGTACAGGATATTTTCATGTCGGAAAATTTCAGAGTATATACTCAGGATGACATGATTGGTGTCGAGATAGCGGGCGCAGTCAAGAATGTCATAGCTATTGCGACCGGTATTGCCGACGGAATGAAGCTCGGAAACAACGCCAGAGCAGCTCTTATGACAAGAGCCGTTCATGAGATCAAGAGACTAGGAAGCGCTCTCGGAGCGAACGGAGATACTTTTTCAGGTCTGTCCGGCATAGGAGACCTGATGGTAACATGTTCGACCAATCTGTCGAGGAACAGACGATGCGGCCTTTATATAGGACAGGGTCTGAGTCCTGAGGAGGCTGTAGAGAAAGTCGGTTCGGTAGTAGAGGGCTATTATACATCTGAGGCAGTAGCTGACCTCGCCGAAAGATACAGCGTGGAAATGCCTGTATGTAAGGTCACCAATCTTGTTCTGAAAGGAGAGATACCGCCTAAGGAAGCTGTCGGCTTGCTGATGTCACGCGGCAAAAAAGACGAATTGCAATGAAACAATACAATATAATCACATACGGATGTCAGATGAACGAGCATGACTCGGAAAACATCGCGGGTCTGCTCGAAGCCATGGGATATGAACATTCGGATGATCCATATGACGCGGATGTTGTCGTCATCAATACATGCAGTGTCCGTGAGAATGCGGATAAGAGATTTTTCGGAGTGCTCGGGCAATTCAAAAAAGTCAGGAAAAACAATCCTGACTTTGTTCTCTGTGTCTGCGGATGCATGCCGCAGCAGCCGAGGATAGTTGAGAGGATAAACAAACAGTTCTCATGGGTCGACATAGTATTCGGGACTCAGAACATAGCGAGATTTCCGGAGATGCTCGAAAAACGGCTGAAGACAGGACAGAAGCAGCGTCAGATCATCGACAACAATCCTGTGATAGATGAGGATGAGATGAAGCCTAAGCGCATGTACCGCCACAAGGCGCTCGTCAATATCACATACGGCTGCAATAATTTCTGCACCTACTGCATAGTACCTTATACGAGGGGCAGGGAAAAGAGCAGGATGCTTTGCGATGTCGTAAGAGAGATAGAAGGTCTGGCTTTGGACGGCGTTAAGGAAGTCATGCTGCTGGGCCAGAACGTAGATTCGTACAGGGATGCAGCCGGAAACGATTTTGCTGATCTCATCCATGCCGTAAATGATATAGACGGGATAGAGCGCATCAGGTTCATGACATCCCATCCTAAGGATATTTCGGATAAAATGATCGCCTGCTTTACAGAATGCGATAAGCTGTGCAGAAACATCCATCTGCCTTTGCAGTCGGGAAGTGACATAGTGCTCAAACGCATGAACAGACATTACGATATGGCGAGATATTATGAGATCATCGATAAGCTGAGAGCTGCCGCGCCGGATATAACTATTTCCACGGATATCATCGTAGGTTTTCCGGGCGAGACGGAGGCGGATTTTGAAAAAACTCTGGATGCAGCGAGAAAAGTCAGATACGATTCCGCATTCACATTCATCTATTCGCCGAGAGAGGGGACTCCTGCAGCAAAACTGTTCAATGATATGATACCTGATAATGTGTGCCACGAGAGGTTCGACAGACTGGTAGATGTAATGAATACTATCAGTCTTGAGAAGAATCTCGAGTATAAGGGCAGGGTATGCGATGTAATGGTCGAAGGACGCAGCAAAAACGAAGCTGACACATATGCAGGCAGGACAGACGGATTCAAACTTGTCAATTTCAGCTCCGACAGGCCTGAAGAGGAGATGATCGGAAAAACCGTCAGAGTGCTCATAACAGAGAGCAAGACATTCAGCCTTGAGGGCAGAGAACTGACAGACGAAGAACTTAAAGACCGGAAGCTGTCAGATGAATAACTGAAGACGGAAGGACGGAGAATATAAAATGAATATGATTTTAACCAAGATAATAATGCTGCCGGGCATCATTCTGGGACTGAGCCTGCACGAATTCGCTCACGCCTGGATGTCGGACAAGCTGGGCGATCCGACACCGAGGAGGCAGGGCAGGCTTACAGTCAATCCTCTTGCTCATATCGACTGGATCGGATTTGCGGCTCTCGTACTGGTTGGTTTCGGATGGGGCAAACCTGTAGAAATCAATACCTCATACTACAAGAATAAGAGAAGAGACGAGTTTCTTGTAGCAATAGCGGGCGTCACCATGAATCTGCTGATCGCAGTTGTGCTGTCATTCCCGACAAAAGCGCTGATGAAGGCCTATTATTCATCCGGTTCGGCACTGCTTGAGAATATAACATATATATTTTACTATGCAGTCATGATCAATCTTGTCCTCATGATATTCAACCTGATACCATGTCCGCCGCTGGATGGCTGGAACATAGTGACACAGTTATTCAAACTGGACAAATACGACTGGTGGTACAAGGTGTATCAGTACGGAACATGGATACTGCTTGCACTGATACTGCTCAATGTTACGGATATGATCATTACCCCGGGAGTCTCGGCGCTGATGAGACTGCTCGGACTATAGCAAAAGAGTAAAGCAAAATAGTATAGCAAAATAGTATAGCACAAAAATGAGCCTGCGAAAGGCTCATTTTTGTGTATGTATTGAGGTGTTGTTTAGTAATATTTGTTTAGAAATATGTGGAGATACGGCGCAGCTTCGACTGCTCCATATGGTATTCCATGGCTTTGCGCCCTGCAGCTGTGTTGCGGGATTCGACCGCATCGAATATAGCCCGGTGTTCCTCGAGCAAGGTTTTCAGGTAATCACCGGTATAATTGCTGGCAGGTGCAGAGTGTCTGAGATATGTCTGATAGGTGGACAGCGTCTTCTGAATCATTCTGTCCTTTGTCCCTGCATAGATTATGCTGTGGAACTGTGAATTGAAGCTCAGGACTTTATCGATATCATCCTTGAGAGTGTAGAATTCCATAAAATCCACAGTCTCTCTCAGCGATTCGATGTCCTCTTCTGTCATGCGCTTGATCGCCCACTCTACAGCCTGAATTTCAAACAGTGCGCGCAGATCGAAGAGATCGGAGATATCGCGTTTGGTCAATCCTGTTACAAATGCGCCTCTGTTCGGAATGTTTTCGATAAGACCATCTGCCTCCAGCTGGCGAAAAGCTTCTCTGACCGGAGTTCTGCTGACATTATACTTTTTACAAACTGCCTGCTCTGTAAGCTTTGTATCAGAAGGGATAACTCCCGACAGGATGTCTTTCTGTATCTCCTGATACAGTCCTGCTGATAAAGGCTGGTTGTTTTTTTCATTTGCCATATTGTCCATCGTCACTTTGCTCCTACTGATAAATAATATTGCCAACAATAAACTTACGAACATTTACCGTTTGGCAATCGTAACCTACTTTAAATATAGTTCAAATTTGTTTTTTGTCAATGTAAGTTGTTGCTCTTTTGTTATAATATTTGTATTAATTTTGAATTAAATTCATTTTAATGTATACAAAAGATAAAAATAGAGTTAAATGAATACAATTATAAAGGGGATACGCAAAAATGGACAATATATTATCCGATACAAAAATTAACGAAGTCATTTCAAACCTGGAACGAATGTATCCCGAAGCGGCATGTGCTCTTGACCATGGAAACGAGTTTGAGCTGCTTATCTCGGTAGTTCTTTCTGCACAGACTACGGATGTAAGCGTAAACAAGGTAACCCCTGCGCTCTTTGCGGAATACCCCGATCCTGAGTCGCTGGCCGCAGCTGACAGAAAGCGGGTCGAAGAACTGATACGCACGATCGGACTCTACCGAAACAAATCCGCCAACATCATAAAGCTTTCCGACAGGCTGGTGAAAGATTTCAGCGGCATCGTGCCCGGTAATTTCGAAGACCTCGTCAGCCTTCCAGGCGTTGGCCGCAAAACCGCTAATGTTGTACTCGCAGAGGGCTTCGGGGTGCCGCGCATCGCCGTCGACACACATGTCTTCAGAGTATCCAGCCGCATAGGCCTGACCGACGGCAGGGATGTCACGGAGGTGGAGGAGATGCTCATGGAGCGGATACCGCGCGACAAGTGGATACTTATGCATCACATGCTGATATTTCACGGACGCAGATGCTGCACGGCGCGCAAACCGCACTGCGAAGAATGCGGTCTCAAAGAACTCTGTCTGCATAGCAATTCATAAGTTGCGATGCAGCGCATGCGCTTTTGCGGAACTTAGCCTTGTATGCGATGCCGGCATTTGTTAAAATTACATAGGGCAGAGAATACTATTGCTCATTTTTATAACTGTGTATGTTTATCTGGAGGAAAGATATGATAAAAATCGGTATCAATGGTTGGGGAAGAATCTCTACATGCGTCATGAGAGCTATACGCAATTTTCCTGAAATGGAAGTTGCCGGAATCAACTGGCGTAATGCGGATTATGACTATGTAGCATATATGCTCAAGTACGATTCCGCGTTCGGAAGATTTCCTGAGGAAGTATCTACTTATGATAAAGGTATTGTAGTGGGTGGTAAGAAGATTCCTGTTTACTTTGAGTCGGATCCTGCAAATATCCCGTGGGCTGAGTGCGGAGCTGAGTACATCATCGACGGTACAGGAACACTTACGACAACAGAAAAATCAGCGCCTCACCTCGCAGCCGGAGCCAAAAAAGTCATTATTTCCGCACCTGCAAAGGATAAGGTCACACCTACATTTGTTTACGGCGTAAACCACGGCTGGTACAAGAAGAATATGGACGTAGTATCCACTGCTTCCTGCACGACCAACTGTCTCGCTCCTATATGCAAAGTCATCAACGACAACTGGGGCATCTATGAGGGACTTCTGACAACTATCCATGCTACTACCGGAAAACAGAAGACCAACGACGGAAGAACCAAGTACAACTGGAGAATGGGACGCTCGGTATTCAATAACATCATCCCTACAACGACAGGTGCCGCAAAGGCTGTAGCCCTTGTTATCCCTGAACTTGAGGGAGCTATCACAGGTATGGCGTTCAGAATCCCTGCAGTAGATGTATCCGCTGTAGACCTAGACGTAGTACTCAGAAATGCTGCTTCCTATGATAAGATCAACGCAGCTATGAAGGAGGCTTCCGAAACATACCTCAAGGATGTACTGCTTTACACTGATGAAGAAGTAACTTCGCTTGACTTCCTCGGATGCAGCGCACCTTCGGTATATGATGCCAAGATGGGCATAGAAGTAAATGACAAGTTCTTCAAGGTAGTTGGATATTATGACAACGAATTCGGATACACATCGAACATGCTCAGGTTCGTAAAGCACATGTACGAAACCGATAACGAGAATTATCCGGTATAATTCGGTGAAATCTTTTATATGATACTATTATGTGCCGTGCAGAGTAGCGCGGCACATTTAGCAAAGGGGGGAACAAACCATGAAAAAAACAATCAAAGATGTTAACTGGGAAGGCAAGAGAGCCGTGATGAGATGTGATTTCAACGTGCCTCTTAAGGAAGGTGCTATCACGGATGACACCAGGATCAAAGCTGCTCTTCCTTCCATCGAGTATCTGCTTGAGAACGGTGCTTCAATAGTGCTCATGTCGCATCTCGGCAGACCTAAGGGAAAGGCTGTGCCTGAAATGAGTCTGGCGCCTGTTGCTGCAAGACTCAGTGAGTATCTCGGAAAAGAAGTAAAATTCGTATCTTCGGATGTTGTTGTGGATGACACTGTCAAAGCTGCAGCTGCTGAGCTCAAGGCCGGCGAAGTCATGCTGATCGAGAACGTCAGATACCGCAGCGAAGAGGAAAAGGGCGATCCTGAGTTCGCACGCGAGCTCGCTTCTCTCGGTGATATCTTCGTGCAGGAAGCTTTCGGTACTTCACACAGAGCACACGCTTCGACTACAGTTATCGCAGAATACATACCTGCAGTATCGGGATTCCTCATCGAAAAGGAACTCAAATTCCTCGGCGATGCAGTCAATGATCCTGTAAGACCGTTTGCTGCAATCATGGGCGGAGCTAAGGTCAAGGACAAGATCGCAGTTATCACAAGCCTGCTCGACAAAGTCGACATCCTCATTATCGGCGGCGGAATGGCTTATACATTCTTCAAGGCTCAGGGATATTCCATCGGCAAATCCCTGCTCGATGAAGAAGGACTCGGCCTTGCCGGAGATATACTCAAACTGGCTGAGGAAAAAGGCGTAAATTTCCTGCTTCCTGTGGATGTGGTCGCAGCTGACGAATTCGCAAACGATTCGCCGCACGATGTATATGCTGTTGATTCTATTCCTGACAACAGAATGGGACTGGATATCGGACCTGAAACCATCAAACTGTTCACATCGACTCTCAAAGAGGCAAAGACCGTTGTATGGAACGGACCTGTAGGCGTATTCGAAATGGAGAATTTCGCAGTCGGAACTAAGGCTATTGCCGAATGCCTCGCAGAGCTCGACGCTACTACGGTTATCGGCGGAGGAGACAGCGCAGCAGCAGTTGCACAGTTCGGACTTGCAGATAAAATGACCCATATCAGCACAGGCGGCGGCGCAAGCCTCGAATTCCTCGAGGGAAGAGAGCTTCCGGGCATCGCAGTAATTGAGGATAAATAAAAAAATTCACGAAAGGAAAAAACATTATGAAAAAGTTTCTCATCGCAGGCAACTGGAAAATGAACAAAACTACAGCCGAGGCAATCGAATTCGGCAATGAGATAAAGGCAAAAGGATTCAGCAATGCTAAGGACGTAGCTATCCTCGCACCTTTCACACAGCTCACAGAGCTCGGAAAGGCACTTGAGGGAAGCGGTATCGGATTCGGCGCACAGAACGTGCATTTCGAGCCGTCCGGAGCTTTTACCGGAGAGATCTCCGTACCGATGCTGCAGGAAATAGGCGTTGGATACTGCATCGTAGGACACTCCGAAAGAAGAGAGTATTTCGGAGAGACAGATCAGACTGTCAATGCAAAGCTCAAGGCTCTGCTGCAGGCAGGAATCACGCCTATACTCTGTGTAGGAGAATCCCTTGAGGTCAGAGAAGGAAAGGGCGAGCAGACATTCGTAGCAGGTCAGCTCATCGCAGATTTTGAAGGCATCAGCGCTGCCGACGCAGCTAAGATAGTCATCGCTTATGAGCCGATCTGGGCTATAGGAACAGGCAAGACAGCCACGCCTGATCAGGCGGAAGAAATGTGCGCATTCATCAGAGGCGTCATGGGCGGAACATATGACAACGGCACAGCTGACTCGATGCTCATCCTCTACGGCGGAAGCATGAAGCCGTCCAACGCAGCAGAACTGCTTGCAAAACCTGACATCAACGGAGGACTCATCGGCGGAGCCAGCCTCAAGGTCGATGATTTCGCAGCGATCGTAGACGCAGCCGCTGCTCTTGCATAAGCTGCTCTTGCATAAGCATAATAATTAGCATATGATTCATTGACAGCGGCATCAAAGGATGTTATTATAAAGCGTTCGATTTTCACATCGGACGCTTTAGTTATGTTAAAATTTACTTTTGGAGGATAAATAATGCATACAGCTTTAATGGTAATACTGCTTATCGCAAGTATCGTTCTTATCGTCAGCATTCTGCTGCAGTCCGGCAACAGTGACGGCCTTTCGGGATCCATCGCAGGCGGAGCTGAGCAGCTTTTCGGAAAGCGCAAGAGCAAGGGATATGACGCTCTGCTTGCAAGAGTTACAACGGTCTGTGCGATCATATATATCGTAGTATCACTTGCGATCGTTGCTATTTTCAACTGATTCACTGACGGATTAATCAAATGCTTAAAGTAATCACACTTGTATGTGCTCTGCTTGGACTGCTGATTTGTGTAAGTCTTGAAGCGTGGGTCAGAAAGAAGATCATCAATTCGGATGCATCTGCTGAAGCGACGGACAGGATACACGACAGAAGCAGGAAGTTCTGGGCAACTCAATACCTGCCTGTAATCATTGCCACCGCCGTGATTTCCGTGGCGGTTGGCATGGGGATCAGACGGATATGTACCGCTGTCTATCTTATAGGAGCGGGCGTATCCTTTATTTCTGTGTTTTTCGGATCGGCCTCATTCAGATCCGGAAATACCGCAGCTTTATCACAGGCAGAGAACAGGGATCTCAGGACGGCTCTTAAGGCCGATTACAGATCTGCGTCTGTAATGGGTCTTCTTATAACCTGCCTCGGTCTGCTTGCACTCGGATCAGTATATCTTATTCTCGATCCCGAAACGCTGCCGAAGGTAGTCGGCTGCATTGCTCTCGGCGCATCAGTCACAGCGGTATTCCTCAGAATATCGGGCATGGTGTATTCCGGTGCTTCGAATCTCGCTGCAAAAAGCGGCGAATTTGCTGATTATTCGGGAGCCTTCGCAGGCAGCGGAGCTGATTATATAGAGACATATCTGCTGGCTGCAGCAGCAGCCGCTGTACTCGCAGAAGTCGGAGTCAATACATCAGGTGTTACTTCAACATTTACGCTTTCATCCGCATCGAAGTTCCCGCTTCTAATATATGCCATAGGCATAGCTGCATCGGTCGTTGGCATGATGTTTTACCGTGCCAATCTCAAAAAGAATCCGGGCCGCGGAACGACTCTCGGTAATTTCTTCAGCGCTGTCATAGTGATCGGTGCTACGGCATATTTCAGCAAAGAAATGCTGCAGTCCTATGTATATGCGTGGTGCGTTGCTTCCGGTATAGCCGCAGGCTTTATCACGGGTGAATTCAACAAGATGTATGCGTCTGACGCAGCTGTTTTCAGGCGGATATCATCAGCTGAGCGCAATATAAGAAACGGACAGGCCGTGATTGATTCGTTCGCCGCGGGAATGATATCTACACTCGTACCGGTGATACTGATAGTCGCGGCAGTAGTTGCGTCATATAATTTCGCAAGCTACTACGGCATCGCTCTCAGTGCTGTCGGAATGGGATCAGTGGTATGCATTAATTCCTCGGTCAGGGGATTTGCAATAAATGCCCGCAGCTCATCAGAGATCATAGAAGTATCGCTGAAGGAAAATAAGGACACATATGCTGATATAATGTATTCTTCCGCTGTCAGAGCTGATGCGGCAGGGAGGACATATTCCGCAGTATCGGCTATGCTTGCATCTTTCGCTCTGATAACAGCTTATATCTATTCTGCGGATATAGAGACGGTCAATCTGCTTAATATGGCTGTCCTTGCCGGCACGGCCGCAGGCGTTGTTATGGTATTCGTATTTGCAGGAATGATAATCACATCAACAGCCGTTACTGCAAGGGTAATAAGGGAGAGAAGGGATTACAGCGAGGAGAACGGAGCGTCGAATTCACTCAGAGGCGCGATCATACCGAGCATAGCAGCATTACTGGTGCCGGTAGTGATCGGTTCTGTCGGAGGGATAAATGCTCTGGCGGGATTTCTGACAAGCCTTTCCGTGACCGGGACGATACTGGTCATGGCTTTAAATAACTCAGGCAGGTATTACGAAAGCATCGCTGCCGAAACGCTTACTACCGTAATCAAACTGGCACTTGCTATTTCACTTGTTTTCATGCCTGTCTTTACGCAGCTGAACGGTTTCCTGTTCTGATGACAAATACCGCTGCTGCGCTGTATCACGGATCATTTTGCGGCGGCACACGGATGCCGCCGTTTTTTAGAATAAATCAAGGTGACCATTATGAAAACATACAGATTCAAGATATTCACGATCAACCCGGGATCGACATCCACTAAACTGGCCCTGTTTGAGGACAACCGCAAGGTGCTTGAAACATCGGTATCTCATGATGCTTCGGTGCTGAATTCCTTCAAAACGGCCAACGATCAGCTCGATTACAGAATGGGTGTGATACGCAAATTTGTCAGAGATAATGATATAGATCTGTCAGACATCGATGCTTTTGTCGGCAGGGGAGGCGGATGCTATCCTGTTCCTTCGGGAACTTACGAGGTCAATGACAGACTGCTCGAGGATATCAGAAATAATGTAGGCTGCACAATGCATCCTTCGGTACTCGGTGTGCAGCTGGCTTATCTGATGCAGTGCGAGTACGGCGGAAGACTGTTTATGGTCGATCCTATCTGTGTTGACGAATACACTGATGTTGCAAGGATAACCGGAGTAAAAGGAATAGAAAGAAAGACGGAATCGCATGCTCTCAATCTGAGAGGAACTGCGATGAAGCACTGCAAGATACACGGGCTTGATTATAATAAGACCAGGCTTGTTGTCGCTCATATAGACGGAGGCATCACCATCGCCGCACATGACTGCGGCAAGCAGGTCGACTGCAACGAAGGCGCAGGCGGCGAAGGACCTTTCACCGCTACAAGGACAGGCTCCCTGCCTCTCATGGAGGTGCTCGACTATCTCGAGACACACAGCATAGATGAGATGCGTCATCTGTGTTCGGGAACCGGCGGCTTTGTTTCGCATTTCGGCACATCCGACGCGGACGAAGTTTACGAAATGGTAAGATCAGGCGACGAAAAAGCCAGACTGCTGTGGGATGCAATGGGTTACAACATAGTAAAATACATAGGCTCTATGGCAGTCGTCCTCAAAGGACAGGTCGACGGAATACTCATCACAGGCCGCTACACCAGATTTGAGACCCTTATAGAGGGCATACGCGAATACGCCGGCTGGATAGCACCGGTCTTCATATATGAGAACGAGGTAGAACAGGAAGCCATGGCTGCAGGCGCACTGAGAGTACTGCGCGGCACAGAGCAGCCGAAAATATACACAGGTAAGGATATGGTAAAACACTCTCGGTGACGGAAGCCTTCTCTGGATGGCACTCCATTACAGATAAGATCTATCGTGAACGATAACGCGCAGCAACATTGTTTGTGCATTTATACAGTAATTCATATATAAATTGTTGATATCCACTAAATGGTAGTGATACTATATGTGTTGATATTTTTTTCAGAACTAAGGAGGAATAAGATGTTAGAAAAACTCGAAAAGATCCGTGAAGAGGGTTTCGCAAGCATCGCCAATGCAGCTGACGCTGAAAAGCTTGAAGCGATACGTAAGGAACTCACGGGCAAGAAGAGTGCCCTGCAGGAGGTTCTCAAGAGTCTCGGCGGAATCGATCCCGAGATGAGGAAGACAGTCGGAATGAAGGCAAACGAAGTAAAGAATATCTTTGCCGAAAAGATCCGTGAAAAAGAAGAGGAGCTGGTAGCAAAAGCTTCTGTTGTAGATGGAGAGATAGACCTGACGCTGCCGGGTATTGAAGTGCCTCGAGGCGCGCTTCATCCTATAACACAGATGTGCTATGACCTCAATGATGCCTTTAGATCCCTTGGTTTTGAAATATACAGCGAAGACGATATAAGCAGCGAAAAATTCGCGTTCGACAACCTCAATTTTGCAGCAGACCATCCGGCCAGAGCGTCGATGGATACTTACTGGCTGGAGGGTACAGAAAATAAGCGCGGAAACGAGAGACTGTGCCTCAGACCGCACCTGACCGGAGGTTCAGTCAGATATCTGCTCGAGCACGGCGCTCCGGCAAGATTCGTTTATCCGGGCCGCGTATACCGCAACGAGACTACGGATGCGAGACATGAGAGAGCATTTTTCCAGTATGAGGCTCTTATTGTAGACAGGAACATTTCCTTCAGCTCAGGCAGAGTAATGATAGAGACCATACTCGAGAAGGTGTTCGGGCGCAAGGTCAATGTCAGGATGAGAGAGGGCTTCTTCCCGTTCACAGAGCCGGGCTATGAGATCGACATGGAGTGTCTGCTCTGCGGCGGCAAGGGCTGCAAGGCGTGCAACCAGGCCGGCTGGATAGAAGTAATGCCGGGCGGTGTCATTCATCCTAACGTTCTCAGAGCTGCAAACCTCGATCCGGATGAATGGACAGGCTTCTACACAAATATCGGTCTTGACAGACTGGTAATGATGCGTTACGGAGTAGATGATGTCAGACTTTTCCACAGCGCTGACCTCAGATTCCTTGAGCAGTTCAAATAGACAGGAGGACGGACATGAATATATCGTTTAAATTCTTAGAGAGATATGTCGATCTGCCGGAAGATCTTAGTTATGAGCAGATCGCTTACGACCTCACTATGAGAACTGTTGAGGTCGAGAAGATAATCAATACTGCCGACAAGTTCCACGATATCGTTGTCGGCGAGATCAAAGAGATAAAAGCACATCCTAATGCAGACGCCCTTAAGATATGCATCGTTGATGTGGGCGAAGACGAGCTCAAGCAGATCGTATGCGGAGGCTCGAATCTGCAGGCGGGACACAGGGTATGTGTTTCGAAGCCGGGTGCCGAGGTAGTATGGCACGGTGAGGGAGAGCCTGTACTTATTAAAGAATCAAAGCTCAGAGGAGAGAAATCCTACGGAATGATCTGCGGTGCGACCGAAGTATTCCTGGGCGACATCTTCCCTCCGAAGGATGAGAGAGAGATAGTCGATTTCACTGACCTCGGCGTAGACTGCGAAGTAGGACAGTGTGTGGCTGAGGTAGCAGGACTTGACGATGTCATCCTCGAGATCGATAACAAGTCGCTCAGCAACAGACCTGATCTCTGGGGACACCTCGGAATGGCCAGAGAGCTGGCAGCTATTTACAAGCTGCCTCTCAAGGATTATCCGACAGAGCTTCCTAAGGGACTCCCTGAATACCCTGTTGAGATACAGGAACCGGACAGATGCCCGAGATTCACTGCAACTATCATAGACAATGTCTATGTCAAGGAATCGCCTGCATGGATGAAGACTCTGATCACGAACGGCGGAATGAGACCTATCAATGCGCTGGTCGATATTACGAACTTCGTTCTGATGGCTGTCGGACAGCCGCAGCATGCGTATGACAGCACGCATGTAGAGGGCGGTAAGGTAGTCGTAAGGCTTGCTCATGAAGGCGAAAAGCTGGTTCTGCTCGATGAAAAGGATCTCGATCTTACACCTGATCACCTTGTGATCTGTGATACAGTTGAACCTATGAACCTGGCCGGCATTAAGGGCGGCAAGAAGGACTCCGTACTCGATACAACGACATCCATCGTTCTTGAGACTGCTGTATTCACTGCTCCCGGAATCAGAAGGACTACTAATTATTTCAACGAAAAGACTGATGCCGCTCTCAGATATGAGAAGGGCATCGATACACAGAGAGCAGACCTGGGCGTTGCTCTTGCCCTTGAACTCTTCAAAGAGATCTATCCTGAATGCGAGATCAAGGCATTTACAGACTGCTACCCTGTAAAGACAGAGAATGCTGTCATAGACATCACTCAGCAGTTCCTTGACGAGAGACTCGGCGAGGTTCTCGAAAGATCCGAGATCGAGGATATACTCACAAGACTCGGCTATGAAGTGACATTTAACGACGGAACATATCACTGCATCGTTCCTACATGGAGATCGACAGGTGATGTTTCGATACACGATGATATACTCGGTGACATCGCGAGACTGATAGGCTATGAGTATTTCAAAAAACAGCCGCTCAAAGTCAGCTTTGAGCATTCGGTCAATCAGGTGAAGGTCGATCTGGCAAGAAGACTCAGAGAATATCTTGCGTTCAGATGCGGCTTCAATGAGATATTCACCTATCCTTGGATAGATGAAAGATTCATCAAAGCAGCAAAGATAGATACTGATAAAGCAGTAAGGCTCGCTACGCCGCCTGCTCCTGAACTCGGTATACTCAGATCATCCCTCGTGCCGGGACTGCTCGAAACTATCGACAAGAACTACAGGAATTTCGACAGATTCAGCGTGTTTGAAGCTGCGCAGGTATTCGAAAAGGGAGAATACAGACCGTCTACAGAGGAAGAGGTGCTGCCGGTACACAGAAATCTGCTGTCCGGAGCCATAGTCGGCAAGGATGCGGTTGAGATCTTCTTCCAGGTGAAGGGAGTTATCGAAGGACTGGCGGGTTACTGCCACACCGAGCCTCTGACATTTGAGCAGAAAGAGCAGCCGACATGGGCTGATGCAAAGGTATGGCTCAATATCATGTCCGGAAAGAACATAATCGGTTCGATCGGTCTCGTTTCGGTATCCGCACTTGCTGAATCCGGCATTAAGCTCGTGAACGCTGCGGTATTCGAACTTGACACAGACCTGCTTGTTCCATATCCTTCAAGAACAAATGAGTTCAAGCCTCTGCCGCAGTATCCGCTTGTAGACCAGGATCTCTCGCTGCTGGTAGATGAGTCCATGACATGGAAAGAGATCAAAGAATCAATCAAATACATGGTCAAGGATCTTAAATTCGTTGAGGAATACCGCGGCAAGCAGATCCCTAAGGGCAAGAAGTCAGTCATGCTCAGCCTCAGGATAGGCAATGATGATTCGACCATGACATCTAAACAGATAGACAAGAAGATGAACGGTATCATCAAGGTGCTCGGCAAGAAATGCGGAGCAGAGCTCAGATAAAGAAAGCCCTTAAAGCTGATACCTGACAGAACCGGATAGTAAATGTTGGACAGAGAATATTACAAAATCAAGGAGGAACCATTTGATATCCTCCGCAGATGCAGACGCCACAGCAAGGGGACCCTCGCGGGTTTCCTTGCCGGTATTTGTCTGCTTTATTTTTTCATGAACTGGGTGCCTGAGATACTGGGCATATTCATACCGCAGACTAATATAGACCTTTTGCTGCATTTCGATACATCGGCGAACAGGGAAATGCTCGAAAAGATGCCGGGTACGCCTCTGGTGATGATCATTTACGCTTTGATGCTCAACGGTGCGTTCAGAATGGGGGAATGCCTTTATACGCTGACATATATAAGAAATAAAAAGGCGGACTGCAGGGCGCTGTTTGAGGGTTTTGCCATATACGGAAAGGTTTTCGGTCTGTTTATTATGCAGACTCTGATCATCGGATTCTGGGCGTTGTTCTTTATCATCCCGGGAATAGTGGCTGCATTTAATTTCTCGCAGAGCTTCTATCTGCTGGCCGATGATCCGTCGAAGGGCATCACTCAGGTGCTTGCCGAGAGCAAGATCATGATGATAGGAAACCGTATTGCATATCTGCGCGTTCTGCTGACATTCCTGCCGTATTATTTCGCGGCATATCTGCCTGCAATGGCCTTTTCGTATTTCGTATCCGCTGATACATTCGGGAACACGGCATACACTGCTGCATTGATGGCTCTGGAGCTGCCGTTGTTTATGGCGTACGGGATGATAGATCTCGGCAGATGCACATTCTATGAACTGCTTGTATGCGGCGGTTTCGAGAACTTCAGATATGCAGGACAGGACGCATTCAGAGAGGAACTGTGACCGGAACCGGCCGGAGACTGAATTGAAATCATAAGTATATTCAAAAAGACGGGATCGCTCATTTATGGCAGATGAGCGATCCCTTTTATGCAGTGCTGAGTTCCCACTTGCACTCATGGTAATAATACAGCAGCTTATAGGTGACGCGGCGGCCGTCCGATACAGTAACGCAGTCGTATTCTATGCGCGTTGTGCCGCCTGCGCCCATCCACTCTATCCTGTTTATATCGGTCACTTTAACAGTGGTCTTGATTCCGTGCTCAAGGACCTTGAATCTTATCGGGCGGGGCGACATTGCACCTATATCAAAAACTGCGAGAACATCGACAGCCTGTCTCATTTCATTCACATTTACGCTTGTGACAGATGCAAGCGATTCCTTTCTCATCCCGACAATATAATAATACAGAACACGCGTTCTGAAATCAATACCGCCGGGCAAGTATTCACAGAAATATTACATTGCAGCTATGTTACAAAGCGAAATACTCTGCTTATCATCATGAGCTGCGTTCAGTGCACTGCTACTGCGCCGCTCTGTTCTCACGAGGAGTTTGAAACTGTATTTTGTGCGGCCTTTGTGCTATCATGATTGCGAGATATTGATTTTCTGACAGATAAAAGACTGAGAACAGGGGGATTATATAATGGACAACAGAGCATTTCCGGAGATAAAAAAACATCTGGGATTCGGCATGATGCGTATGCCGATGACAGACGGCAAAATCGATAACGAGCATGTATCGAAAATGGTAGATACATTTATTGAAAACGGCTTCAATTATTTTGATACCGCTCACGGCTATCATGACGGGCTGAGCGAGATAGCCGTAAAGGATTGCCTCACATCGAGGCATGATCGCAGCGAATACCTGCTGACAGACAAGCTTACGGATGAGTATTTCAAAAAACAGGAAGATATCAAACCGCTGATCGACCTGCAGCTTGCGACCTGCGGCGTTGAATATTTCGACTTTTTGCTGATGCATGCGCAGAATGCCAGAAACTTCGAATTTTTCAAGCAGTGCAGGGCTTACGAGACAGCATTCGAGCTGAAGGAAGAGGGGAAGGTCCGCCATGTGGGTATTTCCTTCCATGACAGAGCCGGGGTCCTCGACCGCATACTGACAGAGTATCCGCAGGTCGAGGTAGTTCAGATACAGTTCAATTACCTCGATTACGAAGATGTTTCTGTCGAGAGCCGTAAGGTCTACGAAGTGTGCCGCAAACACGGCAAACCTGTTCTGGTTATGGAGCCGGTCAAGGGCGGCAATCTTGTGAATCTGCCTGATAAGGCTCAGAAGGTGCTTGATGATCTCCGCAGCGAGACGGGCAGCGATTGCAGCAATGCGGCTTATGCCGTAAGATTTGCGGCCGGTTTCGAGGGCATGGAGGTCGTGCTTTCGGGTATGAGCAATATCGATCAGATGAACGACAATATCAGTGCAATGAAGGATTTTGAGCCGCTCAGCGAGAAGGAAACAGAGGCCGTCATGAAGGTTGCCGAAGTATTCAACTCGATGGGATCTATCCCGTGCACAGCCTGCAGATACTGCATCGAGGAGAATCACTGCCCGCAGGATATCGTGATCCCGGAGGCGTTCATGTGCTATAACAAGTTGAAGCTCTTCAATGACTGGAACCAGAAGATGTATTACATGAATACAGTGGTCAAGGATCACGGCAAAGCCGGTGACTGCATAGAGTGCGGAATGTGCGAAAGCGTATGTCCGCAGCATCTCGAGATAAGGGAACTGCTCAAAAAAGTTTCTGCTGAATTTGAATAAGATCACGGATAATGCACGGTTATCTGTATTGAGCGGCCATCGTCGGCCACTCTTTTTTTAGCTGGTTGAGGATTCTTTTGTTCATTTGCGGGATAGAAGAATCCGCTGATCTGTGTTATCATAAGCTGAACTAACTTTTTGATTACATGCGCCGTGCAGAGGAGTTAATAATATGAATGAACAAACATCTGCTGCCAGTAATGAGAGTAAATTCCGGCCCTATATTACGCCGCTTGCCGCATGGGCATTGTCGGTCGGCTCGGCCATAGGCTGGGGATCTCTTGTTGTCACCAGCAAATCCTATCTTTCACAGGCGGGACCGCTGGGTTCTGTCATTGGTCTGCTGATAGGATTTGCCATGATGCTCATGGTGTCAAGCCACTATCATTTCCTGGCTAACCGTTATCCGGGGTCAGGAGGTCTGTATAACTATGTAAAATGTATTTTCGGTTATGACCGCGCCTTTCTGATAGCGTGGTTCATGTTTCTGATCTACATATCGATCTTCTGGGCCAATGCCACAAGTATCCCTCTGTTTGCGCGGTATTTTCTGAACGCAGTTTTTAAAAGAGGATATCTCTATACCTTATTCGGCTATGACGTATACCTCGGGGAATCTCTGGTCTCACTGGCCGGGATGTGGATTATCGGCCTGATCTGCATGAAGAGCAAGAGATTTGTTGCGCGGAGCATGGTAGTCATGGTGCTGATCTTTACGGTCGGAATCACTGTCTGCTTCGCTATCTCCCTGACGGGGTTCAGCCGCACGGAAATGACGATGAGTCCGGCTTTTATCCCGGACGCCAATGTATTCCGGCAGATCATACGTATAGCCTTTATCTCGCCGTGGGCTTTTATAGGATTTGAAACCGTTTCCCATTCAGCCGAGGAATATAACTTCAAACACAGCAGGATCTTCCGCATCCTTGTTATTTCGGTTATTGTCACGACAGCATTGTACATCTTTATTGTACTGATGAGCGTCACGGCTTATCCGGAGAACTGCTCCGGATGGCTCGATTATATCAGCCGTCTGGACGAATTTGACGGAATCGCCGGACTTCCGGCATTCTATGCGGCAAACCATTATCTCGGCGGTGTCGGTGTAAATATCCTGATGCTGTCACTGATATCGCTGGTACTTACCAGCCTGATCGGTATGCTGCGGGTGCTGAGCCGCCTTTGCTACGCGGTGGCTGAGGATGGCATTCTGCCTGAGCGTTTCTCCAGACTCAATGATAAGCAGATACCGGTAAATGCCATATTGCTTGTGCTGATCGTCTCCATTCCTATTGCGTTCGTCGGAAGAACGGCGATAGGGTGGATCGTGGATGCAACCACTATGGGCGCAACAATGATCTACGGCTTTGCATCCGTAGCTGTATTCAAGGTGTCGGGACAGGAGGGCAGCGAAAGCAGGATAAACAGGATAATCAGCGGGATCTGCCTGCCTATTCTGGTCGCTTTCGCAGTGTTCCTGCTTTTCCCGAGCGCTTTCTCCGACTATACGATAGAAACAGAGACTTATGTGCTTATGGCCATATGGTCGCTGCTCGGGCTGATCTATTTCCACAGAGTCATACGCAATGATAATGACAGAAAATTCGGTAAAGCTATCATTGTCTGGCTTGCTCTGCTTGTATTTATCGTGTTGATGGCAATGACCTGGGCGGAAAGACTGAATGAAAGCAGAGAGCGCGTCATAATGTCGGAAATCGGCGAATACATGAACGGTACAGCCAGCAGCGAAATCCTCGCGCAGGACCAGGATGAATATCTTGAAATGCAGCTACAGCGCCTTCATGACGCGAATAATACCAGTGTATTCGTGATCGTCGGTCTGTTCGGCCTGTCTCTTATAATCATGTTCTTTAATTATTCTTCTCAGCAGAAGTGGGAGAAGAAGGCTAACGATGAGCGTGATGAGGCCAGGACAGTCGCTCTTACCGATCCTCTGACCGGAGTAAAGAGCAAGCACGCTTTCCTTTTGGCACAGAAGGAAATCGATGAGTCGATCGGAACCGGGACGGCAGATGAATTTGCTGTTGCAGTCTGCGATGTGAACGGCCTGAAAGTCATCAATGATACTCTCGGTCACAAAGCAGGCGATGAATATATTGTCAGCGCATGCAGGATGATATGCGACATTTTCCAGCACAGCCCGGTTTACCGCACCGGCGGTGACGAATTCGTTGTGATCCTGCGCGGACGCGATTATCTTATCAGGAACGAACTGCTGCTGGCGCTGCATGACCGCTCCGTGGATCATATCAGTACAAATGAGGTAGTGGTTTCTGGCGGCTTCTCGGATTACCGGGCCGGAGAGGATACGTGTTTCCATGATGCTTTTGAGCGTGCAGACGCATTGATGTATGAAGAAAAGGAACTGCTTAAAGGCATGGGCTCTATCTCGAGGGAGGACGCCGAGGTGGCTGCAAAGCCGATATTCCCGGCAGATGAAGACGCGGAGATCATGCACCTTAAGCGTCATATACTTATCGTCGAGGATGAGCATATCAATCAGATGATATTGGGGAATATGCTCCAGGATGATTATGACATACTGTATGCCTCTGACGGAGTAGAGGCGCTGGAGCAGGTCAAAAAACATACTGACGAGCTTGCGATGGTACTGCTGGATCTGCAGATGCCGCAGATGGGCGGTATGGAAGTGCTTAAAGTGATGAAGGAAGAGCAGGAGCTCAGAGATATCCCGGTCATCGTAATGACTTCTGACCAGAGCGCCGAGGTCGACTGTCTCAAGATAGGAGCGATAGACTTTATCCCTAAGCCTTATCCGTCTGCAGAGATCGTTAATGTCCGTGTCAACCGCTGTATAGAGCTTACCGAAAAGCGTAATATCATAAACTCCACAGAGCGCGACAGCCTGACGAATCTGCTTAACCTCGACTACTTCCTGCGCTATGTCAGGATGTATGACCAGCATTACAACAATATGCCGATGGATGCCATCGTTGTTGACGTCAATAATTTCCACATGCTTAACGAGCGCTATGGAAAGCAGTACGGCGACAGCGTGCTGGCGCGCATAGGTAAGCGCATTCGTCAGATATCCCGTGAGATCGGCGGCGTATGCTGCCGCCGCGGAGCGGATACCTTCCTTATCTACTGCCCTCACATGGAAGACTATGAGAGAGTACTGGATATGGCGTCCGAAGACCTTGTTGATGAAGATGTATCGAAGAACCGTGTCCGCCTGCGTATGGGCGTGTACTCAGCTGTCGATAAGACGCTGCAGATCGAGCGCCGTTTCGATTATGCGAAGATCGCCGCAAATACAGTAAAGAGCGGTTTCCGCAAAGCTATCGGCATATATGATAATGAGATGCATGAAGCAGAGCTGTTCAGAGAACGCCTGCTTGAGGACTTCAAACCGTCTCTGGAAAACAGCCGCTTCACGGTATACTTCCAGCCTAAATATGATATACGTCCGGAAGATCCGATCCTGGCCAGTGCGGAGGCTCTGGTGCGCTGGGATCATCCGGAGCTCGGTCTGATCAGTCCGGGAATATTCATTCCGCTGCTTGAGGATAACGGACTTATCCTTGATCTGGATCAGTACGTATGGCGTGAGTCTGCGGCAAGGATAAGAGACTGGAAGGACCGCTTCGGTTTCTCGGTACCTGTTTCAGTTAATGTGTCCCGCATAGATATGCTGACACCTAATCTCAAGGGCATATTCAGAGAGATACTGGACGATTATAATCTCACTCCGGACGATATGATGCTGGAGATCACCGAGTCCGCTTATACGGGGGATTCGGATCAGGTAATTTCCACAGCCAAGGATCTGCGAGGCATGGGCATGGGATTCCGTATAGAGATGGACGATTTCGGAACAGGATATTCGTCTCTGGGAATGCTGACTCATCTCCCGATAGACGCGCTGAAGCTGGATATGAGCTTTATTCGCAGCGCATTCGGAGAAACAAGAGATGTGCGCATGATAGAACTGATAATCGATATCGCGGATTATCTGCATGTGCCTGTCGTGGCTGAGGGTGTCGAAACAGAAGAACAGTATATGGTTCTGAAGGCCATGGGTTGCGATTATGTACAGGGTTACTACTTCTCGAAGCCGGTGCCTCATGAAGAATTCGATAAGTTTATTATTGAACGTTCGAAAATAAATATTGAATTCACTCCGACGGTCAAGAAAACGTACATGAGTATATCCAAGGCTCTGACAAGTGATTTTGAGAGCATCTTCTATGTGGATGTTGTAACGGATTACTATCTTGAGTTTTACATGAGTAAGGACGGCGATCTTGAGATACGTCCTGCCGGAACGGATTTCTTTAAGGATGCGGGGGAAAAGCTTCTGGAGGATGTAAGCGATGCCGATGCACAGAAGGTGAGAGAGGCGATCAGCAAGGCAAATCTGATACAGCTGGCTGAACATGAAGATGATATGTCGTTAACATTCTGCAGAGAGGTAAACGGCACAGCGACACCTTATTCGCTGGAGACAATCAAAACGCGTGAAAGCGATCATCACCATGTAGTAATAGGGGTAAGACAGGAGAACAGAAAATCTACTGCCGAAAGGAAATAAAAAAGGATAATGAAAAAAAGAAAAGGCTTTATCGGAAAAATGAGGGAGGAGTTCTTTTCCACTACGGAAACTCTTTGGAACAATGAGATCCAGGCAAATCTGTTTGTTGCGAGGATACTGATCTATACTGCTATGATAGCGATCATTATACTGGTGCTGTCGATGCTGCATATCTTTTCAATAAACAGTGCTGTAATGACCAGATACCTGACCTTAACCATCGCGGAGCTGCTGATACCGGCTGCTGTATGCATCTATCTCAAAGGGGAGAAGCCGTGGCTCAAGGTCCTTCTGATGGTTGCATATGTAGTGGTCCTCGCAAGGCTTCACATGGTACTTGGGCATAATATCGTCCTGTGCCTTGTTTTCCCGGTTGCACTTTCGGTAAGGTATTACTCGCGCTCTCTTACATCCATGGTGTCGGTTCTGACTATTGTTACATATCTGTTGTCCAGTTATTACGGCATCACTCGTCAGATAACCAGAATAGATCTTAACATGGTGGAACTCCCTGCGGGTACCGTTCTGGAATTCCCGGAAAACGCTGTGCTTCGGAGCGCCATTGATCCTGCGATGATAGACTATGACAGACTGTTCATGCGTTTCCTGCAGCACAGCTTTCTGCCTAAGCTGATACTCTTTTCCATGATAGCGATAATCTGTTCGCTGATCGCAGAGCGCGGCCGCATGGCTATATACGCGCAGAAGGCAGAGACGGAAAAGACCGAGAGGCTCGCGACAGAGCTCAATCTCGCAAGCGATATACAGACCAATGTCCTGCCTAATATCTTTCCGGTATATCCGGACAGGAAGGAGTTCAATCTCTATGCTTCGATGACGGCAGCAAAAGAGGTAGGCGGAGACTTTTACGATTTCTTCTTTGTGGATGACGATCATATTGCTCTTGTTATGGCTGATGTTTCGGGCAAGGGCATACCTGCAGCGCTGTTTATGATGGTAGCGCGCACTCTTATCAAGAACAGAGCTATGATGGGAGGAACACCGGGAGAGATACTTTATGATGTAAACAATCAGCTCTGCGAGGGAAATGTTGCGGAGCTGTTCGTGACCGTATGGCTGGGCATCCTTGAGATATCCACCGGAAAAGGACTGGCGGCGAACGCAGGACATGAGCATCCTGTTCTGCGCAGAGCCGGAGAGGATTTTTCTCTTGTGATCTACAAACACTCTCCTGCGGTTGCAACCATGGAGGGACTGAAGTTCCGTGAACACGAATTCCAGATGAGGCCGGGAGATACACTGTTCGTTTATACCGACGGAGTAGCGGAAGCGACAGATTCAAAGAATGAGATGTTCGGTACAGACCGCATGCTGGAGGCTCTCAACAGGGATCCGAACGCCATGCCGGAACAGGTACTGAATAATGTAGTGGATGGAGTCAACGAATTCGTAAAGGGAGCGGAGCAGTTCGATGACCTGACCATGCTTTCACTCAAGTATTT
Source organism: uncultured Eubacteriales bacterium (assembly GCA_902774265.1). Taxonomy (GTDB): domain Bacteria; phylum Bacillota; class Clostridia; order Peptostreptococcales; family Anaerovoracaceae; genus Crickella. Next base: position 7,294 of record CACYHR010000009.1, on the reverse strand, counting down.
CGGACCGGACAGGCAGTAGGAATAGTGACGCAGATGTATTGCGAACTGAATTTTCGTACGGAACCGGCTATGGTGATTATGTGGAATTATGAATTGAACCAATTTATTTTCGAAAATATATTATTTTTTCGACAAATAGTGTACAATTGGAGTCAGTGAATGGTGAGCGTCACGCAGATGACGCTCATTAACTATAAGGTAATGTTGATGTTATAGGAGGATATAGGAGGATATTATGAAGAAATTTATTGCTCTTACATTAAGTCTTCTGCTCGTTCTGACATTTTGTGCGGGCTGCGGAGGCGGAGGCGGTTCCTCTTCCGGTGGTGATGTAATCAAGATCGGCGTATTTGAGCCTGCTTCCGGAGATAACGGCGCGGGCGGCAAACAGGAGACTCTCGGTATCCAGTATGCTAACAAGATGCAGCCGACTGTTACTATCGGCGACAAGGAGTACAATGTAGAACTCGCTATCGTAGATAATGAGTCCGACAACTCCAAGGCTGTTACTGCAGCTCAGAACCTCGTCAGCCAGAACGTTTCCATCGTTCTCGGATCATACGGTTCCGGCGTTTCGATCGCTGCTGCTGACGTTTTCGCAGATGCAAACGTTCCTGCTATAGGTGTTACCTGCACCAATCCTCAGGTAACTGCTGACTGCGAGCAGTATTTCAGGATCTGCTTCCTGGATCCTTTCCAGGGTACAGTTCTTGCGAACTACGCATATGAGAACGGCATGAGAAAGGCTTACTGCCTCTCCAAGCTCGGCGATGACTACTCTGTAGGTCTTGTTAACTACTTCGTTGAGGCATTCAAGAATCTCGGTGGTGAGGTAGTGGAAGAGCAGTTCCCGGATAAGAACTCTGATTTCACATCTTATGTAGCAAACGCCAAGAAGGCAGGCTGCGACGTATTCTTCAGCCCTGTATCGACAGAAGCTGCTGCTCTGATCATAGACCAGGCTGAGGCTCAGTCCCTCGGAATGCCTATACTCGCAGGCGACACATGGGATTCCAACGTAATCACAAGCGCTGCAAAGGGCAAGAATGTTGAGATCGTAGTAACAACCTTCTATCAGGAGGGCGGCAACCCTGACTTTGACGAGGGTATCAAGGCATGGTTCGAAGAGGATGCTGATGCTATGACTAACAACGGCGGCAACACAGATCTTGCTGCTGTTACAGCAATGGGATATGATGCATACTTCGTAGCTCTTGAGGCTCTGAAGGCAGCCGGCTCGACTGATCCTGCAGATGTACTCGGCGCACTGCCGTCACTCGAGGTCAGCGGACTTGTTTGCGGAGATGTTTCGTTCAACGAGACAGGTGATGCCAACAAGACCGAGGCATTCGTAAAGAAATGCAACACTGAGACCGGAGCATGGGAATTCCTCAAGAAACAGTCTGCAGAATAAGCACAGATAAGCTAAATCACTCAGCGGGAAGCCTCGCGGCTTCCCGCACTTTTATAACAGACGCCGGATGTTCCCTGCCTCTAAGGGGCGGGGAACATTTTCGAAGATCAGTGGAGGGTCACAATCTCCCACTGATCTTCTCAGGAGCTGAAGCTCCCGTCGTCTGTTGACGGCGTCGCTCGCTACAATCAAGCGAGCTTGTTGTAGCTTTGCTCCTGGTTGAAAGGAAAAATTATGGGATTAATACAAACATGGCTGCCGTATATACTTGCGGGAATCGCCGTAGGCGGGCAATATGCTCTGATAGCCATAGGATATACCATGGTTTACGGTATACTAAGGCTTATCAACTTTGCACACGGTGATGTTTTCATGTGGTCCGGACTGATCATGGTTTATCTGATTACAGTCCTGCCTCTGTGGCTGTCGATCATTCTTGTCATAATCTTTGCTGTTGTTCTCGGTACTACGATTGAGAAGGTTGCATACAGACCGCTCAGATCAGCGCCTCGTATGTCAATAATGATCTCAGCTATCGGCGTATCCTATCTGCTGCAGAACTTTGCTCTCTACATCACGGGCGGTCTGACCAAGACATATCCTGCAATCGGTTGGCTGCAGAAGACTGTCAGAATAGGCTCGGCGACGACCAAAATGGTCACGATCATCACGCCTGTGCTGACTATCGTACTGGTCGTGCTGCTGGTCATGCTGATCAAACACACCAAGATCGGTATGGCGATGCGCGCCGTATCACGTGACTTTGAGACGAGCTCTCTTATGGGTATAGATATCAACAGGGTCATAACCGTGACCTTCGTTATAGGCTGCGCCCTTGCCGCAATAGGATCAATACTCTATTTCTCAAATTATACGGGCATCAACCCGATGTCAGGCGCTATGCCGGGACTCAAAGCCTTCGTAGCTGCGGTGTTCGGCGGTATCGGTTCTGTACCGGGCGCTGTCGTCGGAGCTTTTGTAATAGGTATCTGCGAGAACCTTATCAAAGGCGCCGGCTGGACTACATTCTCTGATGCTTTCACATTCGTACTGCTCATCGTCATCCTGATGGTCAAACCGACAGGACTGTTCGGCGAGAAGGATATCGACAAGGTATAGGAGGGTGCTATGGAAGTAAGACTGAACAAAAAAACCAAATCGGTCCTTTCTGCAGTATGCATCGCACTGTTCCTTATCTTTGTATATTTCGGGGACATAATGATCTCTCCGGGATCAAGCTGGAAAATGCTTATCACGGTAATAGAGAAGGGATCGATATATGCGCTCGTAGCAGCATCCATGAACCTGCTCAACGGTTTTACGGGACTGTTCTCACTCGGACAGGCCGGATTCATGCTGATCGGCGCGTATACCTACGCGATTTTCACCATCCCTGCAGACTCGCACGATAAGGTATATCAGTATTTTGACGGCGGACTCATCAAGTGGTCCATCGTTGAGATTCTCGAAGGAAAGATGGGCGTGCTCGGACATTATCTGGGAATGTTCATTCCTATGATAGGAGCCGGTCTTCTGGTCGCTGTCATCGCGTTCCTGATAGGTATACCGGTACTGAGACTCAAATCCGACTACCTCGCAATCGCGACTCTCGGATTCGCGGAGATACTCAGAGCGTTTTTCCAGTGGAATACACTCGGACCTGTCACGAACGGTTCGAATGTTCTGCGTAAATACACGACATACAATAATGCTGTTTTTCCGGTGCTCGTGTCGGGGATATGCATAGCTATAATCGTGCTTCTGATCAATTCGACCTACGGAAGGGCGTTCCGCTCGATACGTGATGATGAGATCGCGGCAGAGGCTATGGGTATCAATCTCTTCAGACATAAGCAGACATCTTTCATCATCTCGTCATTCTTCGCCGGAATAAGCGGTGCGCTGCTGGCTATGTTCCAGACGACTATCAACGCTACGCCGTTCAATACCGTTATGACATACGAGATACTTCTCATAGTCGTAATCGGAGGAATAGGTTCGATCACCGGTTCGATAATCGGCGCATTCCTGTTTACTGCCGCTTCTGAATGGTGGCTGAGAGGTCTTGACGCAGGAAGATGGCTCGGAATATCCGCAAGCTTTATGAGACCGGGTTTCCGTAAGGTAGTATTCGCAGTTCTCATCATGCTGATCGTGCTCTTCTATTCGCGCGGTATCATGGGAGACAGGGAATTCAGCTGGGACGGCTTCCTCACATGGTGCAGGAATCTGCCTGCCAATATAAAGGCATGGCCTGAGAAGCACAAGGCTAAGAGCGCTGCAAGAAAAGAAGCCAGAGCGGCCAAGGCTGCTGCAAAGGCAAAGGCTAAGCAGGCGAAAGCGGACAGCGAGGCACGCAAGGCTTCGGGAGAGGCTCTGTTCACACCTCTGCCTGTTGCTGATCATGTAGTTGTATTTGATAAGGAGGGCAAATAATGGACGAAAGAAAAACTGTACTGAAGCTCTCCGATATCACAATGCAGTTCGGCGGGGTAGTTGCTGTAGACAATCTCAACCTTGAGGTGCATAAGAACGAGATAGTCGGTCTGATCGGCCCTAACGGAGCCGGCAAAACGACTGCATTCAACTGTATAACCGGAGTATATGAGCCTACAAACGGTTCGATAGAGATCAACGGCAATGTCGTGATCGAGAACCATCCTCAGGGCAAGATGAAGGATACATACAAAGGCCGCAATCAGGGTAAATATACAAATACTCTGACGATGCTGCCGGATAAAGTCACAAAGCTCGGCGTTGCGCGTACATTCCAGAATATCAGGCTCTTCAAGGGCATGACTGTTCTGGAAAATGTAATGGTCGCGATGCACATGAACCAGAGCGAGTCTGTTTTCGGGGCTACGTTCAGGAGCCGCAAGGCGCGTACGGAGGAACATAGCATGCGCGAAGAGGCTCTGAAACTTCTGAAGAAGGTAGATCTTTATGAGAACAGAGACGATCTTTCTACATCTCTTCCTTACGGCAAACAGAGACATCTGGAGATCGCGCGCGCTCTGGCTACACATCCGTCGATACTGCTGCTGGACGAGCCGGCAGCCGGAATGAACCCGCAGGAATCAGACGATCTGATGAATTTTATCGGCAGGATAAGAGATGAATTCGATCTGTCCATACTGATGATCGAGCATCACATGCAGGTCATCATGGGTATATGTGAACACATATATGTACTCAACTACGGCGGTCAGATCGCTGACGGTACACCTGAAGAGATACAGTCGAATCCTGCAGTAATAGAAGCATATCTGGGAGGCGATGAATAATGTTAGCTATAAGAAATCTTAATGTACATTACGGCGGCATACACGCTCTCAGAGGCATCGATATAGACGTTCCTGACGGCAAGATCATTTCTCTGATCGGCGCAAACGGCGCAGGCAAATCGACTACGCTCAAGTCTGTAATGGGACTGGTCCCGAAATCGGACGGACGCATTTACTGGGATGATACCGAGATCACTTCGCTGAGGACAAAAGACATAGTGGGAGAGGGTATAATACTCTGCCCGGAGGGAAGACGCATATTCCCTGACCTGACCGTTGACGAAAACATCGCCGCCGGCGCGTATCTTCGCAAGGACAAGGCGGAGATCGCAAAGGACAGGGAGTGGGTATATTCACTTTTCCCGAGGCTGTCCGAAAGAACATGGCAGCTGGGAGCGACTCTCTCAGGCGGTGAGCAGCAGATGCTGGCGGTAGCCCGCTCTCTGATGAGCAAGCCTAAGCTGCTGATGCTTGATGAACCGTCGCTTGGTCTGGCGCCGCTGGTCATAAAGGACATCTTCGCGGTAATACAGAAGATCAAAGAGGACGGAGTGAACATCATGCTGATAGAGCAGAATGCCAAGGCCGCGCTCGATATTTCCGATTATGCATATGTAATGGAGACCGGAGTCATCACGATGGCAGGCCCGGGAAAGGCTCTCCTCAACGACCCGAGAGTCCAGCAGGCATACCTCGGAGAATAACAGACACCGTATGTTATTCAAAAGTTTAATAGTTGCAAAAAATGATTGAGCGGACGACCGGATTAGTATAGTCTTAACAACACATGATTTACTGGTTTTCAGAAATCGGGAGGTTCAATATGAAAGGTATTAATTCGGAAAAAAACCGTCTGCGTCACAAGGTTTTTACGGAGGTAGCGAGGTTCGCATATGAAGGAAGCGGACCGGAGGAACTGGATGAATTGCCATATAAGATGGTCTCAGGTGAAGATGATCCGTACAGAAGCACACTGTTTCTCGAAAGAGCTATCGCCGGAGAACGCTTAAGAGTCGCGATGGGCATGGCGATAAGGCCGGTCAACGAGCATACTCCTACATCCAAAGGCGTTGATCAGAGCATGATAGAAGAGAAGTATTACGAACCGCCTTTGATAGATATTATCCGTTTCGCGTGCAATCGCTGTCCGGATACGAGGGTGTATATAACTGATGGCTGTCAGGGATGTCTCGAACATCCGTGCAGAGAGGTGTGTCCGAAAAAATGTATTTCTTCGGACCGGAGGAACGGGCGTGCTGTAATAGATACGGAAAAATGCATAAAATGCGGTATGTGCATGAAGGCCTGCCAGTATAATGCGATAATCAGGCAGGAAAGACCGTGTGTCAAGGCCTGCGGCCTCGGTGCTATCGGGGAGGACGAGCATGGAAATGCAGTGATAGATCAGGATAAGTGTGTATCATGCGGCATGTGCCTGAACAGCTGTCCGTTTGCGGCTATCGTAGACAAGGGGCAGATATATCAGACGATAAAGGCCATGCAGTCCGGCACACCGGTAGTTGCGATCCTTGCGCCGGCCATAGCCGGTCAGTTCGGCAGGAATCTAACGGATACAAAAATGAAGTCAGCCTTCAGAGCGCTCGGATTCGAGGACGTAATGGAGGTGGCTATAGGTGCGGATCTTTGCACGATCGAGGAAGCGGAGCATTTCCTGAGAGATGTTCCTGATAAGCTTCCGTTCATGTGTACGAGCTGCTGCCCTGCATGGTCGATTATGGCTAAGACCAATTTCCCGGAATATGCGGATACTGTATCGATGGCACTGACTCCGATGGTGCTCACCGCCCGTCTCGTTAAAATGAAGTCTCCTGAGTGCAAAATTGCCTTTATCGGTCCGTGTCTGTCCAAAAAACATGAAGCGAGCAGGCGTACCGTAAAAAGCTATGTCGACTTTGTCCTGACATTTGAAGAACTTGCGGGAATGTTCGATGCTAAGGGCGTCGATTTTGCGGAAATAGAGGAGTCGAAACCTCTGAGAAAAGCCAGCAGCGATGGTTTCGGCTTTGCAATCAGCGGAGGCGTTGCCCAGGCGGTAGCCAACCACATCAAGCGTGTGGATCCGGACCGTGAGGTCAGGATAGTTCATGCTGAAGGTCTTGATGAATGCATGAAAATGATGAAAAAAGCTGCTGCGGGAGAATATGACGGATATCTGCTCGAAGGAATGGCCTGCCCGGGAGGCTGCATTGCCGGCGCGGGAACTATGCTGCCGCTCAACAAAGCAAAATACTCAGTGAGCGTTGCCCAGAAGGAAGCTCCTGTCTCCAATGCCATAGACAGCAGGTACGCAGATCTTCTTCCTGCTCTTGAACACATACAGGAAGAACTCAGCCGGCAGGAAACACCTGAACCGGTCAACAGCGTCAAGGTAAAAATGCTCAACTATAAGTAAAGCGGACCTTCCGCACCCTTTCCGAAGCATCTCTGCTTAATGCGGAGGTGCTTTTCATTATGCAATAAATCAGATGGGATATCCGTGAAGCCTCACACGACTGAAGTCGCGTGCTTCCAGTAAAGGAAACCGCAACGGACATCGTGCGCCGCCTATTGCCGCTATGCAAGGTGCATCTCTGCA
>CACYHR010000008.1 GCA_902774265.1 uncultured Eubacteriales bacterium | reverse complement strand
ACTATATAATCACCGGCATACAGGGACGTGTTCCTTCAAGAGACTGCAAGATACTAAGAAAGAACTGCGGACTTGTATATATGTAAGAGGCGATTCATCTCCGCCATGCAGAGGACGGGGTCTTCTCGCCAATATATGATAAATACTTCATAAAGGAGGTATACGAATGAACGTAGAAAAATACACACAGAACGCTCAGCAGATAGTGATAGACTGTCAGAGCATAGCTAGAAGCGAGGGCAATCAGACGGTCAATAGCGAGCATATTCATCTGGCATTGCTGCAGCAAAAGGATGGTCTTATCCCGAAGCTTCTCAAAAAAATGAATGTTGATGTGTTATCATATACGGCTGATGTCAAAGCCGCAGTCAACAGGGTACCAAAGGTTACCGGAGATTCAGGCGATATGATGTACCGTTCAAGAAGCTTTGATAGGATATTTGATGGTGCGGAATCCATTGCGGAACAGTTCAAGGATGAATATGTGACCGTGGAGCATATTTATCTTGCTCTGCTTGATGAAACGGGAACACCGAGCGCAAAGATCATCAACAGATACGGGATAACAAAAGAGAGATTCCTTGAAGCTCTTTCGACCGTACGCGGAAATCAGCGTGTTACCAGCCAGAATCAGGAGGACAATTACGACGCTCTGCAGAAATACGGCAGGGACCTTGTCGAGATGGCGAGAGACGGTAAACTTGATCCTGTTATAGGCAGGGATTCCGAGATAAGACATACGATAGAGATACTTTCGAGGCGCACCAAGAACAATCCTGTTCTGATAGGTGAACCGGGCGTCGGCAAGACTGCGGTAGTTGAAGGATTGGCGCAGAGAATAGTTAATGAAGATGTGCCTGAGGGACTCAAGGGAAAGACCATTTATGCGCTGGATATGGGTTCGCTGATAGCCGGTGCCAAATTCAGGGGCGAGTTCGAAGAGAGGCTCAAGGCTGTACTGAACGAGATTCAGAAGTCCGACGGACAGATCATACTGTTTATCGATGAGATACATAACATAGTCGGCGCCGGCAGAACCGAGGGTTCAATGGATGCGGGCAATCTGCTCAAACCGATGCTTGCAAGAGGCGAACTCCACTGCATCGGAGCAACAACACTTGACGAATACAGAAAATATATCGAAAAGGATGCTGCACTCGAAAGAAGATTCCAGAAGGTTCTGATAGACCAGCCGGATGTAGAGGATACCATTTCTATACTCAGGGGAATCAAGGAGAAATTCGAGATCCATCACGGCGTACATATCACGGACAGCGCGCTGATCGCATGCGCAACACTTTCAGACAGATACATTACGGACAGATTTCTGCCGGATAAAGCCATCGACCTTATGGATGAGGCTGCCGCAAGGATAAAGACCGAAATCGACAGCAAACCTTCGGAGCTCGATGAGATTTCGCGTAAGATTATGCAGCTTGAGATCGAGAAGCAGTCGCTTATCAAAGATGAGAACGATAAAGGCGCTAAGCAGAGACTGGAGGCGCTTGAAAAGGAGCTGGCCGAACTCAATATAGAAAAAGATGTAATGACCGCTCAGTGGGAGAACGAGAAGAAGGACTTACAGGCTGAAACAGAGATAAAGAAACAGCTGGACGATCTGAAAAACGAGATCGAGGATGCCAAGAGAAATTACGATTACGAAAAGGCGGCGCAGCTCGAATACGGCACTGTTCCTGAACTCCAGAAGGAGATGGAGGAGATAAAGGCGAGGATGGCATCTGACGATGAGGAAAAGCTGCTCACGAAGGTCGTTACCGAGGATGAGATCGCGGAGGTCGTTTCCGGCTGGACGGGCATCCCTGTCAGCAAGCTGGTTGAAACGGAGCGTGATAAACTGATAAGACTGCCGGATATACTTCACAAGAGAGTCATCGGACAGGATGAGGCAGTGCAGGCTGTTTCAGAGGCTATTCTCCGCGCAAGAGCAGGACTTAAGAACGAAAACAGACCTATCGGTTCGTTCATCTTCCTCGGACCTACGGGTGTCGGAAAGACTGAGCTCGGCAAGGCTCTTTCGGAGGCTCTGTTTGACAGCGAACGAAACATCATCAGAATCGATATGTCAGAATACATGGAGAAACACTCCGTATCAAGGCTGGTAGGAGCGCCTCCGGGGTATGTAGGATATGATGAAGGAGGCCAGCTGACAGAGGCAGTTCGCCGCAAACCATACAGCGTAATACTGTTTGATGAGATCGAGAAGGCGCATCCGGATGTATTCAATATACTTCTGCAACTGCTCGACGACGGACGCCTGACTGACAACCAGGGCAGGACAGTAGATTTCAAGAATACGCTGATAATAATGACATCAAATGTAGGCAGTGACGATCTGCTCGATAACATGAATGAAGACGGAACCATCGATCCGGATGTCGAGGAAGGAGTACTCGATGAGCTGAAATCGTGTTTCAAACCGGAATTCCTCAACCGTATCGATGACATAATCCTCTTCAGCCCTCTCACTAAAGACCAGATAAAGGATATAATACTCCTGTCTCTGGATGATATCCGTGAGAGACTTGAGGACAGAGAAATAGAACTCGAAGTCACCGATGAGGCACTTGAGCTGATAGCTGATGAATCGTATGATCCGCACTATGGTGCAAGACCTGTGAAGAGATATCTGCAGAAACATCTTGAAACTGCGCTGGCCGCTGCGATAATTCGCGGAGATATCACCGATGGACAGAAGGCGGTATGCGATGCAGAGAACGGGGAACTGGTAATCAGATAAAAAGCCACAGGAAACATTGCACTGAATGCAGCCATGATGATAAGCAAAATATTTCGCTTTTAATGATTCCGGCTGTTTATGGAATTGCAACTTAATCAGGATGCGCGCCGGTAAAACGGCCGCGCATCCTTTTATTATTTCACGTAATGTGATAACATTGTGACATGAGTAATATAGTAATAAATGGATTGAATATTGCGTACAAGGTCACGGGACCGGGGTCCGAAGCATTGATTGAAGCGGGCGTGGTTTCTGCTGCGGCTGAAAAATCGAATAAGCCGGGCAAGGCCAAAGCAGCGGACAGTGCTGTGACAGCTGACGCAAAGTCTGATGTAAAGACTGCAGTTGTGCTCCAGGGCTGGGGTACGACTTTGGATATGTATGATTCCGTGGCTGCAGCGATAAATGATGTTTACCGCGTGGTGCAGCTTGATCTGCCGGGATTCGGTGACAGCGATGAACCGCCTGAAGCATGGAATGTAGACGCGTATGCGGACTTTTTCTGCAGGTTCATGGAGAAGCTGGGGATAAGAAAGAGCGTGCTGATAGGGCATTCGTACGGCGGCAGGGTCATAATCAAACTGGCTGCAAGGGATGCAGGGTCAGGAGACGCGCTGCCTTTTGAGATCGATAAAATAATGCTGATAGACAGCGCGGGAATCGTTCCTGAGAGGAGCTGGCAGCAAAAATTAAAAGTAAAAAGGTTCAGGGCGCTGAGAAAATTCCTGACCAGTCCGCCCATTCACGCCATGTTCCCTGAGGTCATAGATTTCTGGATAAGCAATCAGGGCTCGGCGGATTACAGGAATGCGAGCCCGATAATGAAGAAATGTCTGGTAATGGCTGTAAATGAGGATCTGAGGCATCTGTTCCCGTCCGTTAAGCAGGAGACTCTGCTGGTGTGGGGCGATGCAGATTTGGATACGCCGATAAGCGATGCGCATATCATGGAGGAAATGATGCCTGATGCAGGTCTTGCTATTTTTGAAGGCGCAGGGCATTATTCATATCTCGAGCAGCCGGTGCTGTTCAGGACTGTTATCAGGACATATCTCGATGCGGATGAGGTGAAGGGAGGTGCGGAAGCATGAATTTGATGACTTCTGTGCCTGCAATGGCCATAAGGACTGCGGCGACGGTGCTGCTTGGGATCTGGGCCGGATGGCTCACGATGAGATATAACATGCATATGTTCCAGCTCAATGTATATATGAACGGTGAGCAGAGAGCATGGATAAAGAAGAATATGAGACTGCAGTGGATACTGTGGTTTGCGATGGGACTGGGCGTTATCAGGCTGTTTCTGCCGCTGACGGCGCTTGATGTGCTTTGCTGGCTGACTCTGATCGTCATCATACTTGTGTACAGGGTGATGCGCGAGATGAATCAGAAAAAGAAGCTTGTTTTCACTGCCAGGGTGAAGAGAATGGTCGCGACTATTACGGTGCTGTCCGTACTGCTGACAGCGCTAAGCTGGTTCGCCCTGGGACTTCAGAGTGTGAGCGGCGCCGTTATGATACTGGTCGGCGCGCAGCTTTTCATGAATATGCTGGCCAATCTGATCAACAGGCCAATCGAAAAGGGCGTTAACAATCATTATATAAATGATGCGAAGCGCATTCTCGCCGGTATGCCGGATCTTACCATAATCGGTGTAACAGGCAGTTACGGCAAGACGAGTGTGAAATTCTTTCTGCAGACCCTGCTGCAGCAGCGATACAGTGTTCTGGTGACGCCTGAGAGCTACAACACTCCGATGGGCATAGTCAAGACCATCAGGGGACAGATGAAGGCGACTCACCAGATCTTCGTGTGCGAAATGGGCGCGAGATATGTAGGCGAGATCAAGGAGATTTGCGATATCGTGCATCCGCACCACGGCGTTATCACATCTATCGGACCGCAGCATCTCGATACTTTCGGCGGGATAGAGAATGTCAAGCTGACCAAGTTCGAGCTTGCGGATGCCGTGCCTGACGGCGGCATGCTGTTTATGAACGGCGACAACGGGTACATAAACGATTTTATCCGTGAGAACGGCAACAGATATGACAGCAGGGAGAAGATTTATTATTACTCTGAGGGAAGCGGCGAAGGCTATACCGCTTCGGATGTAAAGGTATCGAATCTGGGAACTGAGTTCACCGTGACCGCTCCGAATGGTGAGAGCGAGAGATATCAGATGAAGCTGATAGGCTCATACAATGTTATAAATGTTATGGCTGCGGTTGCTGTCGCCCACAGATTCGGCATTTCTCTGCATGAGCTCAAGATCCCGGTGCGCCGTCTGAGACCTGTAAAGCACAGGATGGAGATAAAGGACAACGGCAGTGTGACGATAATCGATGATGCGTTCAACTCAAATCCGATTGGATCGAGGGCGGCTGTGGAGACTCTGTCGTTGTTTGACGGTATGAGGATACTGATAACTCCGGGCATGGTCGAGCTCGGAGAGGAAGAGGATGAATACAACAGGAAGTTCGGAACTTATGCGGCTGATTGCTGCGACCGCATACTTCTGGTTGGACGCAAACATACAGAGCCGATCAAAGAGGGTGCGCTGGGCAAAGGATTTGATGCTAAGAATCTTATGGTATTCGACAAGGTCGAGGATGCAATTGCGTACGCTTATCAGATCAGGACAGGCGAGCATAAATATATACTGCTGGAGAATGACCTTCCGGACAATTATTAGGAAGAATATCAGGAGGTACAGATGAAGACGAGAGTGGCTGTCATGTTTGGCGGCAAAACTGTCGAACACGAGGTTTCGGTTATTTCGGGCATACAGGCCTGCATGGCGATGGACCTTGATAAATATGATGTGATTCCGGTCTATCTGACCAAGGAAAACGATATGTACATTGGGGATGATATAGGCAGCATAAGGGCATACAGGGATATCCCGGCTCTGCTGGCAAAGTCGCAGCGCGTGATTCTCATAAATGAGGGAGGACACAAGCTGCTGACGCCATATCCGATGAAACGTTTCGGCGGAGCGAAACCGGTGGAGTTTGATGTGGCTTTTCCTGTTGTGCACGGGACTAATGTTGAGGACGGAGCTCTGCAGGGATATCTCAAGACTCTTGGGGTTCCTTTTGTCGGACCGGATGTGACTGCTTCGGCTGTCAGCATGGACAAATTCGTTACAAAGGCCATACTGAAGGAGTACGGAGTGCCGGTTCTGGATGCAAGAGTTTATACGCTGGCTGATTATGTGGATATCGAGAAGATACTCGATGATATTGAATCGGTATTCGGCTACCCGGTGATCATCAAGCCTGTTAATCTCGGTTCGAGTGTCGGCATAGGCATCGCAAGGAACAGGACGGAGCTGATCGGAGCTGTCGATGATGCTTTCAGATACTCGACGAGGCTGATGGCAGAACATGCGATAAGCAAACTGAGGGAGATAAACTGTGCGGTGCTCGGCGACGATACCGATGCTACGGCTTCCGAATGCGAGGAGCCTCTGCATACTGCAGAGATACTGAGCTATGAGGATAAGTATGTAAACAATGCCGGAAGCAAGGGCGGCAAGAGCGGAGGCGGCGCAAAGGGAGCCGGAATGGCAAGCGTCGCGAGGAAGATACCGGCTGAACTGAGTCCTGAGATGCGTGAAAAAGTGAGGGAGCTTGCCGTCAGATCATTCAGGGCTCTCGGATGCTGCGGCGTATCGAGGATAGACTTTATGATAGATGAGGAAACGGGAGAGCTGTATTTCAATGAGATAAATCCTATTCCGGGATCGCTTGCGTTCTATCTGTGGGAACCTGTGGGAGTGCCTTACGGCGATCTTCTGGACAGAATGATACAGCTGGCGTTCAAGAGGATGAGGACGGAAGAAGCTGTTACATTCTCTTTTGAGACAAATATTCTGGCGAATGCCGATCTCGGCGGCGCAAAGCACTGACTGAAGCCGGTAGAAGCACTGCGTGATGCTGTACGTATTACCGTCTGAGTATGCAATGAGCAAAAACAGAGCGGAAAGAAAAGGCGGAGAGAACAGAAAGGAAGAGCACTATGAAAAGCAGGATAATAGGGACAGTAATAGGCGTGGTAGTTCTGGCCGCTGTTCTGGCCGGAGGATGGTTTTACCAGCAGCAAAAGGCAAAGCCTGTCATCACTTCATCACAGCTGATCGAGAGGCTGCAGGATGCTTCAGAACTGACAGTTGAAAAGATGTACTATACCGGTATTGAGAAATTCGAAGAGGGAACAGTTCCACTGATCACAAAGAACAGCTTCTTTATGAAATATGAGGCTGTCATCAACGCCGGATTTGATATGGAGGATGTGGATATCGATGTCACTGATGAACAGGTGATAGTTCAGGTGCCAAAGGCCAGGGTACTGTCAGTTGCTATAGATCCGAATTCTATTGAGTATTACGATACCAAGTTCTCACTGATCAAAAAGACAGACCGTAAGGAAGCTACAAAGCAGGTACAGATCCAGGCTCAGAAATCGGCTGAAGAGCATGCAAATGACAAGGGGCTGCTTGAAGAGGCTGATAAACGTGCCGGTGTCATATTTAAGGGAATACTTGAAGGCGGTACAGGCGGCAGAGAGATAATAGTGGAACAGAAGGAAAATTGATGGAGGTTTGATCTGCCGGATGATCGGATACTGACGGCTGCATTATATTACAAAAATGAAAAGCAGTGTGCTTGAGAACCTCCGCAGGAGGGATAGTTTTAAATATCATCTTGTTGCCGAGGGCGTCCTTATAGGAGTTATAACGGGCGCTCTTATTTCTGTGTTCAGATTGATGCTTATATATGCGGACCAGCTGAGGGGGAGGATGGTGGAGGCTGCTTGCAGCGGGGCAGGAACTGCCGTTCTCGCTGCGTTACTGCTTATTCTGCTGGCTCTTGTTATTACAATGCTGCTTGGATACGAGCCGGATATTGCAGGTTCCGGTATTCCTCAGGTAGAGGCTGAGCTGAAAGGGCAGAAGGATATGTGCTGGTGGCGCATTATTCCTGCAAAGATGACGGGCTGCGCTCTTGCGATAGGAGGAGGTCTTGCGCTCGGCAGAGAGGGACCGAGCATTCAGCTCGGGGCGATGGTAGGCAAGGGATTTGCCCGCGGCTCAAAAAGGCTGCTTACGGAGGAGCGTCTTCTTATCACCTGCGGAGCAGGGGCAGGATTGTCAGCTGCTTTCGGGGCGCCTCTGGCGGGAGCCATATTCAGTCTCGAGGAGCTTCACCATAATTTTTCTGCGGAAGTTCTTTTGTCAACTCTGGCTGCATCGACGGCAAGCGATTTCGTTGCGGCAAATATATTCGGGCTTACTCCGGTTTTCGGATTTGATATCTGGCACGGCCTGCCTCTCAGATATTACTGGACGGTTATATTGCTTGGGATAATAACAGGGTATTTCGGGATTTTGTATAATAAGACGATTGCTTTTATGCAGGATCTGTTTGACAGGATAGGGATGGGCGGCGCGCGCCTGGCAGGCATGCTGCCAGGCCTGTCCGTCAGGGCGCTGACGGACAGCGCCCGCCTGAACCAGGCGGGCGAGCGCGCTTCCCGCTTTACGCGCCTCCTGGTTGTATTTGCATCCGCCTTTATAATGATGTTTATTTACCCGACCGCATTAGGAAGCGGGAGCAGCCTGGTCGGGGAGATAGGAAAAGGAGGATATACACTTCAGGCACTTATGATCCTGCTGATAGTAAAGTTCATATTCTCCACAGCATCCTTCGGTTCCGGTTCACCGGGAGGAATATTTCTGCCTCTCCTTGTCCTGGGTGCAGTTGCCGGAGGACTGACCGGCAGATTCCTCGGACTGTTCGGATTTGCTGAGAGCTACATAATGGCGATGGTCGTTATAGGAATGGCGGGATTATTCTCTGCCATAGTGCGGGCTCCTGTTACCGGAATAATACTGATCACGGAAATGACCGGAGATTTTACCTGCCTGCTTCCTCTTGTAATTGCATCACTTATTTCATATCTTATAGCAGAATACTACGGAACAGAGCCGATATACGAACAGCTCCTGAACAGGATAAGACGCAAATCACGCTCAACACAACCCGTCGGTTCACACCCGGTCGATTCACAATCGATCCATTTCAAAAAAGATAAAAAGGATAGAATGAAGCCTGCAGGCGGATCCGGCGGAGCTGATAACAGAAAGGAAGAATTACGGCGCATGAGACCATCAGCATTTATTAAGGACCGCAAGACCATTATTGAGGCAGATATCCATACAGGTTCTTACATGGACGGACGAAGCGTTATGGATTTCGGCCTGCCGCTTGGAACTCTTATAATATCAGTCATACGTGACGGCACTGAGATCATTCCCGACGGGCACACCATACTGAGAGGCGGAGATGAACTTGAAATACTGATGCGCGACCGCGATATCAGCGATGTGGAAAGCATAATAGAAGAGCGCTGCCATAGTGTTTCTTTATAATAAACTGAAGGGTTATAAAAAAGCCAGCACCGGTCTGAGCCTTCTGCAGGCAGCTGCAGCAAGCAGGATCTTGATCAGATCCGGAATGACATACGGCAGAACGCACCAGCCAAACGCTGCTGCAAGTCCTGCTTCTCCTGTGTTTCCTGTATATACTGTCATGAACCAGGCGGTACCGAATGCATAGCAGATGATGAGCCCTGCCGCCATCGAAGCGATCAGTACGGGCATGCTTTTTCCCAGAAGCGATTCAATTAACCACATCAGTAAAGCTGACAGCAGAAAACCGACTATATATCCGCCGGTCGGTCCCATCATATATGCGATCCCGCCTGCAAAACCGGCAAACACAGGCAGTCCGGCAGCGCCAAGAGCCAGATAAAGGGCAATTGCCATACTTCCGCGCCTGCCGCCGAGCAGTCCGACTGTGAGAAAGACCCCGAATGTCTGCAGTGTAAAAGGGACTGCTGCAGGGACAGAGATCCACGAACAGACAGCCATGAGTGAAGCGCATAGTGAGATCAGAGTCAGATCCTGCACATGCGAAGCGCTCATGCGTTTAGAGCTCACCCGCGCCGAGCCCATCCTCGCCGGCCGCATCTGAGTCGAACCCTGTTGTCCGGCCGAACTCATCCCTGAAGAGCTTTGCCCGGATGTCTGAAAGCTGTCCTGCGTCACTCCTGAAGCATTGATACTGTTATCTGTTTGATCATTTTTATCCTTCATCTTTTTTCTTTTATTCAAATATCCTTAAACCCTTATACTGATTTCGCCGCTGCTAAGGTATTCCTCGCTTCCGTCTTCATATCTCACAAGGAGCCGGCATTCATCATCGAGTCCGAGAGCCTTTGCGCGTTTTGCGCCGGAATGAGTGATCACATCTATTTCTCTGCCCGGAACCATACATCTCTTGCGGTATTCGGAAATGCAGTCTGCATCTGACAGGACACAGTGGCTGACAAGACCGTTAAGTACTTCTGCGGCAAGTCTGTTTCTCACCGCCTCTTCCGCGCCACCGCCTGACAAATTACGATCTGATGTCTTACGGTCTGATGCCTCACGATCTGACGAATCACGATCAGATCCCTTCTGTTCAGCGGCTTTTTCAGGCGGGAACACGGATCCTGCTATTTCCCTTATTTCCTCAGGAAAGCCGCTCTCAGGTGTATAGACATTTATTCCTATTCCTATCACGGCGTAGTCGAGCGTGCCGTCCTCGATATTGAATGATGCTTCTGTGAGTATGCCGCAGACTTTGCGGCCGCGCATGTATATGTCATTGACCCACTTTATCGCCGGCTCTGCAGCTTCATATACTTTTTCTATTGCTTCGCATACTGAAACGGCAGCTGCTGTGGTGAAGCGGAGAGCCTTGTCCGCGGTGCATGCCTGAGGCCGAAGCAGCAGGGAAATATACAATCCTGTATCAGAAGGGGAGAAAAAGCTTCTGCCGCGCCTGCCTCTGCCGCCTGTCTGCGTGCCGGCAACAGCGGCATAGCCGCCGGTTTCACCTGCTGAGGCATGCTCAAGACAGATGTCATTTGTCGAATTCACGGAGTCGAAAACATTTACGCGGAGAAAGGCACGCGACTCTTCGCTGAGAAATTCTTTTATCCCGGTTTCACTGAGAGCGTCGGTTTTGCGGTGTAGTCTGTAACCTCTGTGAGTCACTGCTTCGATAAGGTGACCTTCATTCCGCAGCTTGTTTACGGCTTTCCATACAGATGTCCTGGATATACCGAGTTGTTCGGACACTTCGGCTCCGGATATGTAGCGATCGCGATTTTCTTCAAGTATTTGAAACAGATGCGAGCTTGTTGGAGCTTTGCTCCTGGTTGAATTTCCGTTCATATTCAGGTCAACCTCCGTTTCGTGATTTGTACGTCTGCCATACAACAGTACAGATTTCAGCTGGAATTGTCAACCTCTAAACTTTATAGCAGGGTTACGATTTGAGGAAATAAATAACAATCATAGCTGCCTGCGATTTTTGACTCATACTTTTACCGGATAGATGATATACTATAAAAAATGTATTTTTAAATGTGCAAAGATATATTGCATATATATCAGCTCTTCGCTGCAATTCAGCGAACTGCAGAGCTCTGCGCGTTCGGATTGACAAAATCGCCGCGCATGATTGTTTACGTGTTAAGAGATTGCTGACGGTTTCAACCGTTTTATCGGATATATTTAATAATGGAGGTGCCGGATGAAAATGCCCGAACTGCTGTCCCCTGTGGGAGGCAAGCAGCATCTTATTGCTGCGGTAAATAATGGCGCTGATGCCGTGTATATGGGCGGAATGGCGTTCAATGCGAGGATTTTCGCTGACAATTTCAGTGATGAAGAATTACCTGATGCAATAAACTATGCACATATGCACGGTGTAAAGGTGTACATGACTCTCAACACTCTTGTTAAGGACGAAGAGCTGGTGAGGGCTTTTGAGTATGCGAATTTTATTTACGGAGCAGGTGTGGACGGACTGATCGTGCAGGATCTTGGGCTGGCCCGGCTGATCCGCAAATACATTCCGGATATGCCGCTTCATCTGTCGACACAGGGGACTCTTTACAATCCTCAGGCAATGGAACTTGCAAAAGAACTTGGATTTACAAGAGTCGTTCCTGCCAGAGAACTGAGTCTCGGGGAAATACGCCGCCTCGCAGAAGAAGGCAGACGCATTTCGCCGCAGGATCCTGTGGAGGTGGAAATATTCGTTCACGGCGCGCTTTGTATGTGTTATTCGGGACAGTGCCAGATGAGCCGCATTATCGGCAAGGGAAGCGGGCGCACGGGTAACCGCGGAACATGTGCCCAGCCATGCAGGCAGGCATATACTGATGAGAAAGGGCATACTTACTATGCTCTTAGCCCCAAGGATCTGTGCCTGATAGAAAGCATTCCTGACCTGGTAATGAGCGGAGCTGCTTCCTTCAAGATAGAGGGCCGCATGAAATCGCCTGAATACGTAGCCACTGTTACGCGTATTTACAGGAAATACCTTGACCGCTTTGCTTCACTCTGCCGCAAATACGGACCTGAGGAAGCCAAAGCAAAATATAAGGTGGATGAAAATGACATGTTCGAGCTGAGGCAGATATTCAACAGGGGGGATTTTACCAGCGGATATCTGTACGGCGATCCTGGGGAAGCGCTGCTATCCGGCCACAGTCCAAAGAATCAGGGGATATTCCTCGGCCGTGTGGTCGCGGTTATTGACAGTGAGCACAAGGTGACAGACAGAGATGAGAAATCGGCTGTGCGCGGTGCACTGAGGCGTGGCAAGGTTCTTGTCTGTGTAGCAGTGGACAGGGGCGCAGCTTTGAGACCGGGAAATGAGGGGGATGCTGTTTCTCCGGGCGACGGGCTTGAGTTCAGGCATGACGAAGACGATTATCTGATCAACTCACCTGTGGGGAATGTCACCACATACATAAAGGATATCGGTAACGGCATCGTGATGGTAGGCGATTTCGACAGAGGCGTGGATATCGGTGATCTGGCATACCGGGTGACCGACAGGGAGCTTATGGAGCGTGCGCTGAACGTTCCGGACAGAAAGATAAGCGCGACGATGGTGTTCACTGCAAGATCAGGACAGTATCCGAGCCTTGTAATGACTGATGTGCGCGCAGGTGAGAGCGTTGAGATCACGGCTGATCATATAGTGGAAAAGGCGCGCAAGGCTGCGACAGATCCGGAAAGGCTTGCAGACAATCTGTCGAGACTGGGGGATACTCCTTTTACAGTCGGACTGACAGGAATAGATATACAGATTGATGATGATATAATGATGCCTGTTTCCATCGTGAACAGAATGAGGCGCGAGGCAGCAGATGAACTTGTCAGCAGGCGGAGAAATGCCGTTATCAGCGGACGCGCTCCGAAGCTGGAGAGGGGTGCTCTGGATGTTGCCGAATCGGGAGAAATGCTCGGTGCTGTAAAGCTCGATACAGAAAGTTTTGCTGCGAAGGCTGCGAAGAAATCTTTCAGACCGGTGCCTCTTGAGATATTTATGCGTAAGCGGGCAGATATAAAATCAGCAGACGATGCGGAAAATAATGAAGATATCAGCAGATCAGAGAAGAGGTCGATCAGAGAAATACCGTATATACTCAACATCTCAAAAGGCAGACTCGATAATTACATAGAATCTCATTTTGAGGAGATAGTTGAAGCGGTCAGAGAGACAGGGATACTGATTGGAAATCTCGGATGGATAAAGCAGTTCCTGGATGCAGGAGTCAAGGTATATGGCGACTATGGACTCAATGTGTACAACGAGCAGGCAAGAAGAGCCTTCGCGGAGCTTGGCGTGGATATGTTTATGCTTTCCCATGAGACCGGTATTTGTGATGAGAGGGGAATCCCTCTTATGGTCACAGAGCACGAAGTGCAGGCCGAGATACTGACAGACCGCAAGGGAGAACCGCACAGAGTGGAAAGATCAGCATCAGGAGACAAGACGCTGATATACTGACTGATGATAAGCAGAGCATTTCGCTTCAGTTATGGCTCCTGGCTGTTTACTGAATTGATAACTCCGGCGGGTGTCAGAATCTTGAAAACTGTGTTAGAATATGAACATATATATTGATCATATCATATAACAAAGGAGGCAGATATTATGGCAAATAATGAAACCGTTAAAAAGGTAAAATCGCTGCTTGAAGGTCACTGCTACGGGCCTCTTAGAGATGCTGCGGAAGAATGGCTTGAAGTGGCTGATGAAAGATATGCCGTTAAAGATAAAGCGGGAAAGGCATGGGAAGCTGTCAACGATGCTGCAGTGAAGGTTTCCGATGCTTCTATAAAATTCAATGAGAAGATGGCGGATGTCAGCGATAAGGCTGCAGATCTTGCTGATAAGATCACTGACAATGCCGGCCCTGCTTTCGATAAGATCGGCGATTATGCTGAAAAACTGACGGAAAAAACCGCCGGCGCAGCAGACGCACTGGCAGGTGCAGGCGAAAAGGCAGGCGATGCGGCTGAAAAACTGGCGGAGACAGAGCTTGTTAAGCAGCTCAAAGAAGGAATCTGCTCGGTTGGTGATCTGATCAGCACATTCGGTGCTAAGGATGCGGCCGAAAAATTCGGAGAGGATATGGCATCTAAACTCAAATCCCACGCAGAGGATCTCAGGGAAAAGGGTGAGAAATTCTGTGACTGTGACGCCTGCAAAAAGGCGAGATCCATACTCAAGGATTTCGGAGTGGATGCAGAGAAGGAGCTTGCAGCCGCAGAAGAAGCCGAAGACGCCGAAAAAGCGGAATAATTTTACAGACGCCGTATATCGGTGAATACAGAACCATTGAAATCCGGAAGATTTCGGAACAGCTGTGAGTTAAGATTGGAAATCAGAAAGTAATTCCTGCTGCATCTATAAGAAGTCCCCACGCAACTCCGGAAGCGTAGAGCACACCGATGACGCGGAGATTTTCCCACTGATGTCTGTTGGTCCGGACAAGAACAAGTATCCCGACGCCGGCGCTGACAAGAAGACCGGCCATCATCTGTCCTGCTGTGAGCAGACCTTCAAGATAGAGCTGAGCGATCACAACGGAAGCAGCGCAGTTCGGGATAAGGCCGATCAGTCCTGCGAGGAAGACTCCCAATACAGGAATACCGGTAAGGAATGAGGCGATAGTTTTTTCTCCAATCGAACCGACAAGCAGACTGATCGCAAGAGATATTATGAATATAAATACGGTTATCTTTACTGTATGAACGAGGGCGGAATGAAATATTCCGCCTTCTTCGTCTTCACAGCCGCACTCATCCTGCTCGCACAGATCATGTATGTGTTTGTGCGTACGGAAGGTATAGTGGACGAGTCTGATAACTATGTCGACGGTAATGCCGGTAATAAGTGCTATCAGAAATTTGGTCACGAGCAGTCTGCCGATTACGGCAGGGCTGACAGCAGCCGAAAGAAAGATCGGAACCATTTCATCAGAAGTCGACAGGAAGACGGCAAGCACTGTTCCGACAGTGATTACGCCTCCCGAATAAAGGCTGGCTGCAGCAGCGGAAAAACCGCACTGCGGTATTATGCCTATGCCTGCACCGATGACCGGGCCGAATCTGCCGATGCGTGAAAGCAGAGCAACAGACTGATCCTCTGTTCTCCGTTCAAGCCATTCCATTGCAAGATAGGTGATAAAGAGGAAGGGAATCAGTGTTACGGTATCTTTTATGGTATCAAGTAATGAATCTGTAAGTATTTCCTGCATATAAATAAAAGCCTTTTTTCAGATGAAATTAAACGATTGATTAATAAAGCCGGATCAGAGCTGCTGCAGATTTAAACTGCGGTGCATGATCTCCTTGTTGCTATACATGGCTTCATCAGCGCGTATGAATACCTCGCGCACCGAGCTGTCCTGTTCCGGCAGGAAGAATGCGTAGCCTGTTGAGAGCGATAAGGTCCCGAAGCTGCTGCCGGAATTGAACTGACTTACACCACTCTCCAGCAATGCCAGTTTTGATTTTATCTCATCTTCACTTATAGACTCCTCCAGCACAAGGAATTCGTCGCCGCCGACACGGAATGTGGCGAAATGACCGAATGCTTCTGCTATCAGGTGACCGGCGCCGCGAATGACTTCGTCGCCTGCAGCATGACCGTAATGGTCGTTTATCTTCTTAAGATAATTGATGTCGAATAAGATAATCGCGAAATCAGCTTTTCCCGCCGATATCTTCTGATTGATATTTTCCTTTACTTCTGTATATGCTGTGGTGTTTCTGACTCCCGTCAGTGCATCCGTACATGCTCTTGCGTGTGCAAATGATTTATAGAGGGATATTTCTTCCTGCATATCCTGAAGACGACTGCTGAGCATCTCGATCTCATCGCCTTCACCGGAAAACTCGCTGTGATATTCATTGATCTCAGCGTACATCCCGGGATTGGCATCAAGCATGATGTGTTCCTCGGTGGAAAGCTGGGTTATCAGTTCGTCGACGTTGACAGCCATTTCGGACAGCTGTGAGTTGAGCAGGCGCACACGCAAAAGCATTCTGCGCGAGAATGTGAATACGATGAGAGAGCAAAGGAAGACGAAGAACAGAATGATGATTATCGCCGGTTTCATATGCTCTCTTACCTGAGCTTCATACCAGTTAGCGTCGAAATCGACACCTACAATGGCTGCGACATTACCTTCGGAATCAAAGACCGGACTGTATGAGCTGTAAAAATTGCCCCACTCGTCCTGTGCAGGTTCCCTATCTACACTGGCTGTCCCTGAACCTGCCTTAAGAAGGGCATCAGTCACGACCACTTCTTCGCCTATTTCACCCGGATTGACCGGATCCGGATCTACGAGAAATTCGAAGTTCCCGTTACCGGTCGGACGAACGGTATAGATGTACTCGATGTCGTTGTTCTTCTGGAATACGGAAAGGCTTTTGATGACCTCCTGCCATTCAGGCGAACCGACATCCTCCGCAGTAAATGAACCGATAATATCGCCCTCCATCAGCTCGGCAGCCGTATTCGAGATCGAGAGCATGTTCTTTCGTACCAGTTCAAGAACGGTGGCTCTGGACTGGTTGTACATGACGATCCCGAGTATGATGTTCGTAAGCAGCAGAAGAGAACTGAACAGTACGACATACTGGGCGGTCACGCTGCGCGGTTTTACGTTTTTTCGTTTTTCTTTATATTTTTCTTTTATCGACGTCATGCTTTGTTCCGTTTATGCCGTATTTAAAAAAAGACCCAAATGCAGATGGCGGATTCGCGTGATACATTCAGGGGTAAATACGGATAGATCTGAAAAACTGTATGTAAACACAAGGTTTGTAAAACCCTGATTATTGAAATTATACTAAATCGAAAAGAATACAACAATATGCACTGCAAAAAATAATGCTTTACAGACCATACGGGTGGTACAATAAAGCCGAATAGCTTCGCCGGACCCGGTAATGTGTCACGCAGCGCGAGACTGTATCATGGCAGTTTACACCATGCCGGCGGCGCATGAATCTGAAAGCAATAATTTATGATAAATATATACAGGATAATATGAACGAATACGAAAAAGATAATCTTTTAAAACTCAGGCCGTATTTGCCTGAGTGCACTGTGCTTCTCAAAAGGAACGGGGCTTTTCCGCTGGAAGGGCCGTGCAGGATATTTGCCTGCGGAAACGGTGTAAGGCATACGGTCAAGGGCGGCACCGGTTCAGGCGAGGTCAACTCAAGATTTTTTATCAATATCGAGCAGGGACTCAGGGAAGCCGGATTTAAAGCAGAGACCAATGACTGGTCGACAATGTATGAATACTATCTTGATGAGGCCAAACGCAGACATCAGGAAAAGATAAAGGCGCGCGCAAAAGAAGAAAAGCTGAGTATCCATGCTGCTTCAATGGGCGCCGTGATGCCGGAGCCGGAATACAGGATACGCCTCGATTACAGCTGCGATGCTGCTGTTTATGTCGTTTCGCGCATATCGGGTGAGGGCAGTGACAGACTTCCAGTAAAAGGAGATTTCAGGCTGACGGACAGCGAGGTGAGGGATATACTCGACCTCGATCAGCGCTATGAAAAATTCATGCTGGTGCTTAACACCGGCGGCCCGGTCGATCTCAGTCCGGTAGCGGATGTCGGAAACATTCTGATATTATCGCAGCTCGGAGTGGAGACAGGCTGTGTTCTTGCTGACATTCTGCTCGGAAAAAGCTATCCGTCCGGAAAGCTTACGACTACCTGGTCTGCGTATGAGGATTACTGCAGCACAGGTGAATTCGGCGAACGTGACGACACGAGATACAGAGAAGGCATTTATGTCGGTTACAGATATTTCGACGCCTTCGGTCCGGAACCGCTGTTTCCGTTCGGATTCGGACTCGGATATACGGATTTTGAATTGAGTAATGCTGCGGTAAGGGCCAAAGACCCGGAGATATCCGTTTCGGCTGAGATAAAGAATACAGGCAGCTTCAAGGGAAAGGAGACTTTGCAGGTTTACCTCTCATGTCCGTCGGGAAGGCTGGACCGGGAGAGAAAGAGTCTTGCCGGGTTTGCGAAGACCGCAGAACTCGTACCGGGCGGATCGGAGACAATAACTGTCAATTTCGATATTCGAGATTTTGCAGCATATGACAGCGCAAACGGATGCTATGTCCTTGAAGAGGGCGACTATATAGTGCTGGCCGGAACGTGCAGTGCGAATGCGGAGCCTGCAGCCGTACTCCGTCTCGGCAGTGAGTTTATCACAAGGGAGGCAAAAGCTCTCTTTCCTGCGCCGGATTTTGAGGATCTGAAGGACAGAAACGGCAGAAATTACGATACAGACGGTCTCGATGTAACAGAACTTGAACTTTCGTGCTGCTCTACATCACAGGCTGAATTTCCTGACTGCGGCAGGGAAAGAGCCTGCGATGCGGCCATTTCGTATCTTTCCGGGACAGAACTGGCATATCTCAACATCGGGGCTTTTGATTCGAAGAAGATGCTTTCGACTGTAATAGGTGATTCATCGACTTCAGTTGCAGGAGCTGCCGGAGAGACCACTTCGATGTTCAGGCATTTCGGCATAGATAACATCATTATGGCGGATGGTCCGGCCGGTGTAAGGATAGCGCGGTATTATTACGAGGATAAAAAAGGCAGGCATGCAGTTGAACTGCCTTTGCCGGGAGAAAAATCCGGTTCTGTGCTTTCTAAGGCGATGAAGCTGATCGAAAAAGCCGGCAGACCGGGGCGCGGCGCCGCAATAAAAGAACAGTGCTGCACGGCTATCCCGATCGCGACAGCTGTCGCGCAGAGCTTCAATACCGGATTTGCAGAGGTCTGCGGTGATATTGTCGGAAGCGAAATGGATATTTTCGGTATAGATCTCTGGCTGGCACCGGCACTGAATATACACAGGAATGTGCTCTGCGGACGCAATTTTGAATACTTTTCGGAAGATCCTGTCGTCAGCGGCAGATTCGCGGCAGCGATAACGCGGGGAGTCCAGAAGCATCCCGGAAGAGGTGCGACTGTCAAGCATTTCACCGCAAACAATCAGGAGACAAACCGTTATGCCAGTAACAGCATCATAAGCGAGAGAGCTCTTCGCGAGATATACCTGAAGGGATTCGGTATCTGCATAAGAGAATCCGATCCTGTGGCACTGATGACATCATACAATCTGCTGAACGGAGTCCACACTTCGGAGAGCAGAGCGCTTACAGATATCGCCCGGGGTGAATTCGGATTCAGAGGACTGATAATGACAGACTGGATCACAGACGGAAATCAGCTTCTGTCCGGAGCGAAATACGGTGATCCGGATGCGGCAAAGGTCGCGGCGGCCGGTTCGAGCCTGTTCATGCCAGGCAGACGAAGGGATCATAAGGAAATGCTGAGAGGACTTGAGGACGGCACGGTAACACAGGAACAGCTGCGTGAAAATGCGGGCTGGATACTGCATGTGCTGCGGCGTCTCGGAAAGTATTGAAGATATTACATGCTGATTGGCAGCAATAATAAAGATAGATCAGGAGGTTGAGACTTTGGATATTCATAAGGAAATAATACTTGAGGACTGCCCGTACTGCGGCGGCGCGGGACTGCTCGAAGAGGAAAACGGCTGGAGCTGGTATGTGACATGCATGGACTGCGGATCGCAGACGGCGCCGATAGATTACAAGACACCGGAAAAACGCAGAGAGGCTGCGGAAATCGCGGCTTCGCTGTGGAACCGCGGCAAAGTAGTGCGCTCGGATCTTGGAGAATAAAGATTATCAGTTTGTGAACGGCTTAATATATGGCTGAATAAAAAGGAGAATGATATTTGAAAGTATATAGAAAAAAAGCAATTGAAGAACCGGTCAAGTCGCCTGCTGCATCGTCAGCAGGCACAGCTGAGGAAACGGTATCAAAAGATTTGCCGCTTGAGAGCGCAGCTGTTAAAAAAAGCGCGGATCCTGAGGCTGATGCGAGGATTGTCAGAACTATCGCCTCGGAGCTTGGCATCAGGACCGGACAGGTCGAGGCGGTTATGGAGCTGATCGACAGCGGCGCTACGATCCCGTTTATCGCCCGTTACCGTAAGGAGGCTACTGGCGCTCTCGATGACGAGATACTGAGAACGCTTGACGAAAGACTCAAATACCTCAGGAATCTCGAGGACCGCAAAGCGACCATACTTGCAACAATCGGGGAACAGGGCAAGCTGACGGATGAATTAAAGGCTAAGATCGTGGCTGCGGAAACTTCTGCCGTGCTCGAGGATCTGTACAGACCCTACAAGCCGAAGCGCAAGACACGTGCCGATATCGCAAGGGAGAAGGGTCTCGCCGGTCTTGCCGAATTTATGCTGAAAGGCAGCAGCGGAGATCCGATGGCCGAGGCTGAGAAATACATTTCTGCAGAAAAAGAAGTCGCGGATGCGAAGACTGCCATGCAGCTTGCACAGGATATCATTGCAGGCGATATTTCGGACAACGCCGACTACCGTTCATTTATCAGAAACCGTACGTCGAAGGCCGGCGAGATAGTCTGCTCGCTCGGCACAGAGGGAAAGAAGGCTGTTGCCGCAGAAGAGCGTACGGTCTATGAGAATTACTACGATTTCCGCGAGGCGATCCGCAGCATACCGGGTCACAGAGTGCTCGCGATAAACAGAGGCGAAAAGGAAAAGGTGCTGTCGGTGTCGATAGAGGCGCCGGTCGATGACATACTGGATTACCTCGAACGCAAGGTCACACGGAGGGTCTCTGATGAGAGTCTGCCTTATGTGGATGCGGCTATCGCCGATGCCTACAAGAGGCTTATCGCACCTTCGATAGAGACGGAGATAAGGGGAAGCCTTACAGAAGCGGCGGAAGAGGGAGCGATAAAGGTGTTCGGCTCCAATCTGCAGCAGCTTTTGATGCAGCCGCCGGTACACGGCAAGACTGTTCTCGGCTGGGACCCGGCTTTCCGTACCGGATGCAAGCTGGCTGTCTGCGATCCGACGGGCAAGATACTTGATACTACCGTTATATTCCCGACTGCTCCGCAGAATAAGGTGGCAGAGGCTAAAAAGGTGCTGACCGCGCTGTGCGACAAATACGGCGTAGATGTTATTTCTGTCGGAAACGGAACCGCTTCGAGAGAGTCGGAAAGGATAATCGCAGACTTTATCAAAGAATACTGCACAGACGGAAGGCGCGGAAGGAAGCTGCAGTATGTGATAGTCAATGAGGCCGGGGCTTCGGTATATTCGGCAAGCAAGCTGGCTACCGAGGAATACCCGGATCTCGATGTGGGAGAGAGAAGCTCCGCGTCTATAGCGCGCAGGCTGCAGGACCCGCTGTCCGAGCTTGTAAAGATCGATCCCAAGGCGATAGGAGTCGGCCAGTATCAGCATGATATGAACCAGAAGAGGCTCGGGGAAGCTCTCGGGGCTGTTGTCGAGGACTGCGTTAACAGAGTCGGCGTCGATGTAAATACAGCGTCGCCTTCGCTGCTCGGCTATGTTTCGGGGATAAGCAAACAGATCGCTTCGAATATAGCGGCATACAGAAACGAACACGGCAGATTCGACAGCCGTAAGGAACTGCTTAAAGTCCCTAAGCTGGGACCAAAGGCTTTTGAGCAGTGCGCGGGATTTCTGAGGATAACGGGAGGCAGCGAACCTCTCGATGCTACTGCCGTACATCCGGAGAGTTACGAAGCGGCGCGCAGGATACTTGATGCCGCAGGCTTCAGCAAGGATGATATAACGGGAAAAGGTGTTGATGTAAGCGGGCTCGGCAGCAGAATGGCAGACGAGCTCGGAATAGGAAAATATACTTTCAGTGATATTTGCGAAGAACTTGCAAAGCCGGGAAGGGATCCGAGAGACGAGGCTCCCGCGCCGGTGCTGAGAAGCGATGTTATGGAGCTATCGGATCTGAAACCTGATATGGAACTAAAGGGTACAGTAAGAAACATCGTGGATTTCGGCGCATTTGTGGATATTGGTGTACATCAGGACGGACTGGTGCATATTTCGCAGCTGTCGGACAAATATGTAAAACATCCGCTTGATGTAGTCAAGGTTGGAGATATCGTTGATGTAAGGGTGCTTTCTGTCGATGAGAAGAGGGGAAAAATCTCATTGACCATGAAGAAAGGCAGGTAGCACAATATGGATCTTCAGGTTTTTGTCGATAATATCAATATGCCATGCGCTGTGATATCGGTGAGAAACAGGGAAGATGGACCGAAAAGTTCTGTTGACGGCGTAAGCTTCAAAAACGGAGAATTCGTGATCCGCATCGAAAAGGTCAATAAGTTATTTCTCGAATACACAGGAGACAAAGGCCGTTATTATGACGGCATGATCTATACTGAATATGCACCTCAGGAGGACAGCTTTGAGGAATACTGCCGCAGAGCTGCTCTTCTCGGCAAAAAAGTCCATACCTATGTCAAACCGGAAAACGGGGTATCCTGGGCTGATCTTATGATCATTCCTCTGACCTCGGATGATCCGGAGACCGGACTGTGCCAGATGCTGTTCGAGCCGGAACCGGAGCTTGACAGCGAATTAAGCACGGCTCCTGTTTCACTCGAAACAGCGACTGCTGTCATCAGGAATGTCATAACACTGATGGAGACAGAGAACTTTGAGCTGAGTGTCAGAAAGGTGCTGGGGGATATACTGAAAAAGGCTGAGGCAAGAAACGGTCGTATCGTGCTGCTGGATGAAGAGAAGCATCAGGCTCCCGTGCTCTGTGATATGCTTGCCGAAGGACTCGACATCAGATCAATGCCGGGAGACGGTGTGATCCCTTACCCTGTAGTAAAGGGCTGGGAAAAGATGCTTGGCAGGCGTGAAAGCGCGATCCTTACAAACGATGATGAGATAGAAAGGCTCGGCCGCTTCAATCCTAATCTTGCGCGCATGATGAGAATGAACCAGGTCCACAGCCTGCTGATGCTGCCGCTCAGGAGGAATGAAAAGATCCTGGGATTTATGTATGTTATCAATTTTAACATCGACAAGACTATCGAGATCAAAGAGATGGTCGAGATGATGGCGTTTTTCCTCGGCGCCGAGATATTCAATCACCAGCTGATGGGAAGACTTGAAAAACTGGGGCATACAGATGAGCTGACGGGACTGCTGAACCGGCATGCTCTTAAAGCCCGTATGGATAAAGCGGTCAGTCTGAAGGAGGTTGTCCCGTTCGGACTCGTGACTTTTGATCTGAACGGTCTCAAGGAAGTCAATGACATGATGGGTCATGATGCAGGCGATGCAATGATAAAACACGCCGGAGAAGTCCTGACAGGGATATTCGGAGGAAATGATGTGTACAGGATAGGCGGTGATGAATTCATTGCCGTCGTCAAAGGCGTTACGAAGGCGGAATTCGATGATATGATCAGCCGAGTCCTCGATGCCGAAAGGGAAGATCCTGATTTCAGCACGGCCATAGGCTCGTTCTGGGCTGATTCAGATGCCGATGATTTTGAATCCGTATATAAGAAGGCCGACACCATAATGTATGAGAACAAAAGGTCCTTTTATATCAACCATCCTGAGAAGAACAGAAGACAGTCGTAAGAAAGATAAGAATGAGTTATAAAATATTTGTAATAAATCCCGGGTCGACTTCGACCAAGCTGGCATATTTTGAAGATGAGAACAAGCTGTTTGAGACTAATGTGTTCCACGATGCACCTGAACTGGAGAAGCTGGGGCCGGTGTCGAATCAGCTTGATTACAGGCTGGATCTTATCAGAAAGTTTATTGATGATAACGGTATCGATCTCGAAGGAGTGGATGCCATTGTGGGACGGGGCGGTGCAAATATGCCGGTAACCGGCGGGACTTATGAGGCAAATGAACTGCTTATAAATGATAATCTGAATGCGGTCACGGGGGTCGATCATCCTGCCAATCTGGGGCTGCCGCTCGCGGCCGCCCTGCAGGAGCGGTTCGGCGGCCGCGTTTTTATGGTGGACAGTCCTAAGACGGATGAGTTCTGCGATCTGGCAAGGGTGACAGGGGTGCCGGGAATCTACAGGACTTCAAGCACTCATGCTCTGAATATCAAGGGTACTGTCCGCATGCACTGTAAAAATAATGGTGTGAGATATGAGGACGGTAATTATATTGTCTGTCATATTGACGGGGGAATGACTGTTTCCGCTCATGATCACGGCAGGATGATAGATGCTACAAATAATGCGGCGGGCGAGGGGCCTTTTACGCCGACGCGCACGGGCTCACTGCCGGTGAGCGCTGTGGTGGACTATTGGTTCGATAATGTCCACCGCAGCCGCATCGGGATCGATGAGACGGCTTTCGGGGATCCCGATGCGTCCGTGCGCGCGGCCCGTGAGGTATTGACTCACAATGCCGGCCTTACAGGGCATTTCGGAACTTCGAATTCGGATGTCATCCATGAAATGGTGGAAGCAGGGGATCCTAAGGCAGTAAGAGTCTGGAATGCCATGATCTATAATATATGCAAATCCATCGGGGAAATGGCTACTGTGCTGTACGGCAAGGTGGACGGGATCGTATGCGGCGGGGGACTGCTGCGGTTCTCCGACCTGCAGCAGCAGATCCGCTCGCGCTGCGAGTGGATCGCGCCGGTCAGCTTTTACCCTGGTGAAGTAGAACACGAGGCCATGGCTGCCGGCGCCCTCCGCATCCTGCGCGGCGAAGAACAGCCCCTCGAATACACAGGCATTCCGGTCTGGACCGGATTCAAAGACGAGATAGAATGAATTACAGAGCGTCAGGCGGGTGTTGAAATCCCGCCTGCGGTGATTTATAATCATTTCGGTGAATGCAGCGGATAAAGATTCACCATACCCAATATTATTGCAAGTTATGTATTGATTGAACGGAGAACAGATATGTTTGATAAACTGATCGAAAAAGTCAAAGCTGAACCTAAGAAAATCGTATTCACAGAGGGTACTGATGCGCGTATCCAGGAAGCAGCTGCAAGACTGCTCTCAGAGGGCCTCATGGGTGTTGTTCTTGTAGGAAATGCAGAAGAAGTAAAGAAGGCTGCTGCTGATAAGGGCTTCGACATCAGCAAGGCTGAGATCGTGGATCCGGAAAACTATGATGGTATGGAAGAAATGGTCGAAAAGATGGTTGAACTGCGTAAGGGCAAGATGACTGCCGAAGAGTGCAGAGCAAACCTTCTCAAGGGCAATTATTTCGGCACAATGCTGGTAAAGATGGGCAAGGCTGACTGCCTGCTCGGCGGCGCTACATATTCAACTGCTGATACAATCCGTCCTGCACTCCAGCTCGTTAAGACAAAGCCGGGTGCACATCTTGTAAGCTCCTGCTTTATCCTGAACAGAGAGGGCGGCGATGAGAACCTGCGCACTATCGCTATGGGAGACTGCGCTGTAAACCTCGACTACACTGACAGCGTAGACAAGGAAGGAAATGTAACCTTCACAGGCGCTCAGAAGCTTGCAGAAGTTGCTGTTGAAATCGAGAAATGCGCTAAGACTTTCGGTATCGATCCTAAGGTGGCAATGCTCAGCTTCTCGACAAAGGGATCCGGTAAGGGCGGCACAGTAGCTCTCTCGGCAGAGGCTGTAAAAATCGCAAAGGAACTCAATCCTGAGATGAAGATCGACGGTGAAATGCAGTTCGACGCGGCTGTTTCTCCTACAGTAGGACAGCTCAAATTCCCGGGATCAGAGGTTGCTGGCTATGCCAACACATTCGTATTCCCGCTGATCGAGGCAGGAAACATCGGATACAAAATCGCTCAGAGACTGGGCGGATATGCTGCATACGGACCTATTCTGCTTGGACTGAATGCTCCTATCAATGACCTCTCCCGCGGCTGCGATGCAGAGGAAGTATACAGAATGTCCATCATTACAGCAGCTCTGTAGATAACAGCTTGCGGACCGGCCGGTATCAGTAAAAAAGGACGGCCGCTATGGCATAACAGTCAAACAGCATCACAGAAAAATAAAGAGGTACGTGAGTGTTTCGCGTACCTCTTTAGCATATGGCGGGCTGTCCATCAGAGGTACATGAGCAACGCGTAACTCTTCAGGGTATGACAGGCTGTCCGCCGGGGTACATCATGCAGCGGGCCTGTATCAGATTTCAACTGAACACTTGAATGAAAGTGCAGGCGCCGGATGTCTCG
The DNA here is from genome assembly GCA_902774265.1 of uncultured Eubacteriales bacterium. Taxonomy (GTDB): domain Bacteria; phylum Bacillota; class Clostridia; order Peptostreptococcales; family Anaerovoracaceae; genus Crickella. The sequence goes on along the minus strand of CACYHR010000008.1, from coordinate 50,669 downwards.
CTAAAGGATGTCCATTAACTGTGATGAGATTAAAGAAATAGAATTATTGTAGGTATCAGGAGGAAATACATAAATGAGTGATTATATTGTCAGAGCGACTGCTGCCGGTGAGACTATCAGAGCTTTCGCGATCAAATCAACGGATCTGGCTGAAGTATCGAGAGAAACTCATCACACTTTCCCGGTCGTTACTGCGGCTCTCGGCAGACTGCTGAGTGCAGCTGCGATGATGGGATCTATGATGAAGGGTGAAAAGGACATGCTTACCCTGACGATGAAGGGCGACGGTCCGATCGGATCTATGACCGTGACCGTAGACAGTCATGGAAATGTCAAAGGCTTTCCGGCGAATCCTGCTGTTGTTGTTCCCGACAAGAGACCAGGCAAGCTCGATGTCGGAGCAGCAGTCGGCAAAGGATTGTTCAGCGTCAGTATGGACCTCGGCCTCAGAGAGCCTTATAACGGTCAGGTCGAGATTCAGACCGGAGAAATAGGTGATGACATCGCTTATTATTTTACGGTATCTGAACAGACGCCTTCGGCGGTTGGTCTCGGAGTCATGGTTGATACAGATAACACCGTCAAACAATCAGGAGGATTTATAATACAGGTCATGCCTGATGCGGCGGAAGAGACGATAAGCGCTATAGAGGAAAAGGTTGCGTCGTCCGAACCTGTCACGACAATGATGGAGCAGGGGATGAGCCCGGAAGATATACTGACGCATTTCCTCGGAGATCTGGATCTTAAGATAACAGAAACTCTGCCGGTGAGATATCACTGCGGCTGCACAAAGGACAGAGTCGCCGGAGCATTATCGACTATAAGTGAAAAAGATCTTCGCGAGATCATTAACGACGGAGAGGAAATAGAGGTGAAATGCTATTTCTGCAATTCGGCGTATAAATTCGGCATCGATGAGCTTGAAGAGATAATGGCTTCGAGAAAAACAGACTGAAGTCATTATTTCAGGCATATAAAAATAGAGCTGTTTTCTTTATATCTATATAAGAGATTAACAGGCTGTGTTATAATTTAGTCTTAGATATGCTTGAACATTTATAGATAAATCAATATTCAGAATCACTACCTGAGAGGTTAGCAAGAATAATGAACGAGAAGAATACAGCTGATGCGACAGGTTTTTTCTTTAGTCCGGCAGATATAGACAGGATAAATAAAGACAAAAATACAGGAATTGACGAGACTGAATGGTTTGTCGGTGTCAAAAATGCGGGCGGCGAAAATGCGGACGGCAGTCCGGGTTTAAGTTCGCTTGATTTTGCTGGAAAAATTATAACTGAGGATCTCAGTGCCAAAAGAAAGCCAACGCCGGAGAAGGTAAAGGACAAGGCTGAACCGGTATCCATAGAATCAGAAGAGGTTCTAAAGGCTGCGCTGATTACTGAGAAGCCGAAAGTGGCTGATGAAAAACCGGAGCCGGCCGAGGAGAAGCCTGAGCCGGAGTCTGTAACTGCAAAAACTATAATATATGAAAGATCAGCTATTGATGCGGCGGTTTCATCGCAGGCAGAAGAAGCTGAAAGAGAGGCCGCCGCGGAAGCAGCAAGACAGGCCGAGATAGCTGCGAAAAAGGCGGAAGAAGCTGAAAGAAAGGCAGCCGCCGAAGCAGCAAGGCAGGCTGAGATAGCTGCGAAAAAGGCTGAAGAAGCTGAAAGAAAAGCAGCCGCCAAAGCAGCAAGGCAGGCTGAGATAGAAGCAAGACAAGCTGAAATAGCTGCGAAAAAGGCGGAAGAAGCTGAAAGAAAAGCAGCCGCAAAAGCAGCAAGACAGGCTGAGATAGAAGCAAGACAAGCTGAAATAGCTGCGAAAAAGGCGGAAGAAGCTGAAAGAAAAGCAGCCGCAAAAGCTGCAAGACAAGCTGAAATAGCTGCGAAAAAGGCTGAAAAAGCTGAATGGAAGGAAGAGAAGAAAAGACAGAAAAAGGCATATAAAGGCGAAGGACCTGCGCGCAGGGTGGCTGCAGTTTTACTCGGCCTGCTGCTTGTAGTCAGTGCCGGAGCGGCTCTGCTATACTGGCTTGGAATTACCAGTTTCCAGAAGGAATATGTTGCCGGCAATTCAAATGCGGTACAGGTTTATGTAGCGGCTGAAGATCTTCCGGAAGGAGAAGAAATAGAAGCAGCTGAAGAGGCCGCGAACGAGAACGGGGAATCCGATGAAGCTTCGGAAAAACCCGAAACTGTGACTGCCGACAGCGGAATGGTCCTTGTTGATGCCGGAACGCTGGTCAGGGGAACAGAAGTAAGCAGATATAAAATCAGTGAATCCCTGAATGAGGAAAAGCTGTGCAAGATAAAAATCAATGATCCTGAGAACCCGGCTGCTGATACAAATTACTATATCAGCGAGGAAAATCTGACTGACAAATATGAAAATGTAGTTCAGGAGACCGAGGTTTGGGTGAGGACAGCTGCGACCATCTATGAGAGGGAATACGGACCGGATATAGCTTCATTCGCACCTAAGGGAATGCACCTCAGGGTCGTAGGTTTTGATAAACTGCTTGATAACGGTTATATCAACAAATACAAGGTTGAGTATGACCCTGTGGATACAAAAGAAGAGGATACGGCTACAGGCTATGTATACGGTAAATACATGGCCGGAACAAAGGAAGAGGCTGAAGCTCCGTACAATGAGCACGGTGAGACCGACAAAGCAAAAAAAGAAAAGTTCGGTTTTGAATTATACGGAGGCAAAGGCGAGAATCTGGATTGGTACCCGTATGAAAAGACTAGTATCCCGGGCAATAAATTCTGCAAAAACGCCAGAGCCATGTACATCAATTCGTATGCTGCAGTGCATCCGGGTTCATGGGTCAAGATAATAAACAAAACAGACTGCAATGCAGTTGTTATAGATATTAAGGACGGTCCGCTTACCTTTGAGGCTGAAACGGCAAAAGAGCTGTCGCCGACTTCGTACAAGAACGCATATGTTTCTGAAGAAAAGCTAAAGGAAGGGATCGATAAATACAGAGATGCAGGAGTATATCTGATTGGCAGGATAGTCGTGTTCAATGATAAATACTACGCAAAGGATCATCCTGAGGACTGCATCAAATACGGCAGCGATACAAGCTGGCCGAGCGCATATTCCCGTAATGTGTGGGAGTACAATATCAGGCTGGCACAGGAAGCTGTCGAGAAATTCGGTTTCAACGAGATACAGTTCGACTATGTGAGATTCCCTGAGACTTCATACGAAATGTCGAAATCAGGCAAGGCGAATTTCCGCAACAAATTCGACGAAGAAAAGGCTCAGGCCGTGCAGAATTTCTGTTTCTATGCCTGCGACCAGCTTCGTGAGTCCGGCGTATATACATCTGTCGACGTATTCGGTGAAAGTGCGTACTCCTATGTGACGGCGTACGGACAGTACTGGGCTTCGATTTCGAATATCGTAGATGCAATCAGCGCGATGCCGTATACAGACCATTTCTCCGGTGAAGAGCCATGGGCGCACCCGTATGACTCAGTGAAGAAATGGGCAAAGAGCGCAGCGAAGAAACAGAAGAGAATACAGCATCCGGCAGCGGCCAGAACATGGATCACCGGATACAACACACCTTACTGGGAGCCGACTGTCAACTACGGCACAAAAGAGATGAAGGCTCAGATCAGAGCTCTCAGGGATGCGGGACTCAAAGGAGGCTTTATTCCTTGGAATGCATTGTCTGATCTTGAAAAGTATAATCAGTACAGGACGATCTGGAATAAGAAATAAACACAGAGCGGCATGATGACTGCTGCCCGGCAGCCCGGTATTCAGAGTAATAGTTAGTGAAATGAGAGGTGAACACAGTGGATTATGGATTTGAGATCAGGAGTATAGCTGATGAGCGTGCATATCATAATACCGCTATACTGATTTATCTGAAAGCTGCTTCGGAAATACTCGGAGGAGACGCAAATATTTCGATAGGCAATTCGCTTAATCAGGGATATTTCACTTATTATTCAGCGGAAAAATCCGGTCTCTCTACAACCGTGATAAACAAGATAAGAGACAGGATGCAGCGCATAATCGATAAGGATATAGAGATCATCTGCGAGCAGGATACCGTGCGCCACGCGACTGCAAAATGGAAGAGTCTGGGATATTACGAAAAATCAGGTCTGATCGAAACACGCGACCCGGATGAAATCGTGGAGATACTGAATCTGGATGGTTACCGCAACTGTCTGTATACCAAAGTGCTCCCTTCGACCGGATATATAGACAGATTTGAGCTCAGATCATACAGAACCGGCATGCTGCTGAGACTGCCGACTGCTCTGAGCCCGTCCGTTCCTGAATACAGGGATGACAATAAGCTTTATGATGCGTTTGCCGAAAGCAAAAAAATGAGTAAAAACAACGGCGTAAAGTACCTTGCTGATGTAAACAGACTGATTCTTGAAGGAAGGGCAGACGATCTGATAAGGGCGAGTGAATGGAACCACAACAAAGTCCTGTCGGGGATAGCTGACAGGATCGTGAAAGAAGACAAGCGTATTGTTCTTATCGCCGGCCCTTCATCAAGCGGCAAGACCACGACAGCAAAAAGGCTTTGCGCTGCAATTGCGGAGAGAACAGGGGAACCTCTGTATCTGGGAACGGATGACTATTTTGTAGAGCGTGATCAGAGCCCTATAGGTCCTGACGGGAAACCGGATTACGAAGGCCTTGACTGCCTGGATATGGATCTTTTCAACAGAAATATGGAGGATCTTCTGGACGGAAAAGAGGTTGATATACCGACCTTCGATTTCATCGAAGGCAGAAAGCTGTTCGGCAGCAGAGTTACAAAGCTCAGAGAAGGACAGATAATCGTTATCGAGGGAATACACAGCCTTAATAACATCCTTACCGAACATATTCCTGCGGCTCAGAAATTCAAAATATACATAAGCCCGCTGACTCTGCTAAGTATTGACAGGCATAACAGACTTTCAACGACTGATGCCAGACTGCTCAGACGTATGGTCCGTGACAATCAGTTCAGAAATGCCGATGCGGAGAAGACCCTGGATACATGGCCTAAGGTAAGAGCGGGAGAGAGTGTTAATATCTTCCCGTACAGTTCATCTGCGGATGTAGTATTCAACTCTAGTACTGTTTATGAGACCAATCTCCTCAAAACTTATGCGGAGCCGCTGCTCCTTGCGATAGATGAGTCAAGCCCTCAGTACATCGAGGCACAGAGGATACTCGGAGTTATGAAGTATTTCGTCGGAATAGAATCGTCCGATGCAGTGCCGGATGAATCGCTTATCAGGGAGTTTATCGGTAAACGGCAGAAATAAAATCATCAGGTTGGTGTTGCGTAACCTGCTGTAAATGTTATATAATTCACAATCGGTGTGTATATAGTTATTTTTTATACGTTGTTGAGAGAGATTTAACTGCGGACATCCGCACATATCTCTCATGCTCAGACGAGAAGAAAGGAATAATAAAGAAAGGTAATAATGAAGAATATTTTTACTGAAGAAAGGGAAATCAAAGAGCCGAAGCTATATCAGGCTCTGATATCATTTGGCGGTCTTGTAATCGTCATGATGGTAGGAATCAAGGTTTTTGAGGTAGATCCTCATATTCCTATGTTCGTCGGAGTTATCATTGCTGCTGTTATGGCTATGGTGCTCGGACATAAGTGGAGTGATGTTGAAAAGATGATGGTCGACGGTATCTCAAAGGCTATGCAGTCGATCCTGATCCTTGCTATCGTAGGTATGATGGTCGGAACATGGCTCCTTTCGGGAACTATTCCGACAATGATCTATTACGGACTCAAGCTGCTTTCACCATCCATATTCCTGGTTGCATCCGTACTGATCTGCTCGATCACATCACTCGCGACAGGTACATCATGGGGAACTATGGGAACAATGGGGCTTGCTCTGATAGGTATCGGAAGCGGGCTCGGAATGCCTATCGGTCCTACTGCCGGCGCTGCTATCTGCGGAGCATATTTCGGGGACAAGCTTTCTCCGCTTTCCGATACGACCAATCTGGCACCTGCTATGGCCGGTACTGATGTATTCACACATGTTAAGTACATGCTCAAGGCTACGATAGTGGCCTATGTTATATCGCTCGTATTTTTCGGAGTATACGGATTCATGCATGCTTCAAGCGGAGCTGTCGATACATCCCAGGCTGAAATCCTTATCGATGGAATCGAAAACACTTTCAACGTAAATCCGCTGCTGCTGCTCCCTCCGCTGGTCGTTATCCTTGCTATCGCATTCAAGGTACCGGCTATCCCGGGAATCACACTCGGTCTCCTGGTTGCTGCTGTAATGGCTCCTATATTCCAGGGGGATCTCGCAATTTTCAATGATGATCTTGAAATGGTACACACCGGCGTCAATCTGGGAGATATACTGAATGCTTCGCTTAACGGCTTTATCTGCAATACCGATATAGAAGCGCTCAACGATCTTCTTTCCACAGGCGGACTTATGAATATGTCGAGTTCTATCCTCATGACTATGATCGCGATGATGTTCGGCGGAATCATGGAAGGTTCGGGACAGCTGGCTGTTATCATCCAGGCTATCATTAAGCACATCAAGAGCGATGCAGGCATGGTCGGAGCAACAGAAGTCACATGCGTACTTTCAAATGTAGTTATGCCTGAACAGTACATCTCTATCCTAGTTCCGGGCAGAATGTTCGCACCGGCATACAGAGAGAGAGGTATCCATCCTAAGAGTCTGTCCAACGCTCTGGAATCCTCGGGAACAGTTACATCGTGTCTCGTTCCTTGGAATACATGCGGTATGTTCATCAAGAACACACTCGGAGTTTCGACTATGACTTATGCTCCTTGGGCAGTATTCAACTACACAATGCCTATCGTCTGCTTCATAATGGCGCTCGCAGGCATTACAGTAACAAAGATGACTCCGGAAGAACAGGCAAGAGCCGATGCCGGAGAACTGGTATAAGTTTCAACAGAAACATCAAAGCATCATGGCAGGCATATGGCGGAATGTGCTTACGACGGCCTTCAGCTGAATGTATGTGATGATGTGGATCGCAGTATGTATCTGTAATCCGAAATGAAGATAATAAAAAAGACCGCGCCGACTGGCTGAACAATTGCCGTCGCTGCGGTCTTTTCTGATGCCTGAGTATTCAGATTATAAGACCTCCGCTGACGCCTATGATCTGTCCGGTGATGAAAGATGAGTCTTCGGATGCCAGAAAGAGCATGGTTTTTGCGACTTCTGACGGTTTGCCCGTCCTGCAAAGAGGCGTTTCCTCGGCTATCTCCCTGACTATTTCGGGATCGACTGCTGCATTCATATCGGTATCTATCATTCCCGGAGCGATGCAGTTTACTCTTATCCCTGACGGGCCGACTTCTTTTGCGAGGGCTTTGGTCAGACCGATGACACCGGCCTTTGCTGCAGAATATGCAACTTCACATGAAGCCCCCACTTGTCCCCACATCGAAGAAACTGTTATTATGCTGCCGCTCTTGCGGCTTATCATCGAAGGCAGGATGTTTCTGATGCTGTAAAATACACCGTTCAGATTTGTATCGATTATCTCTTCCCATCTTGTCTCATCTATATCCGTGATCAGATGAAAATCGGAAACTGCAGCGTTGCATATCAGAACATCAATATGGCCAAGCGTTTTGAGCGCCTTGTCTGCGGAGATCCGTACCGAATTGCTGAACCTGACATCGCATCTTACGGGCAATGCACCGGTTTCCTGCCTGAGATAATCCGCTTCCAGCTCGGATCTGTGATATGTAAAAACGACTCTGTCGCCGTTTGCCGCAAAGATTCTGACAGCTTCAGCGCCAATACCGCGTGAGCCGCCTATAATAAAAACATTGCCCATACTATTTATCCTCAGTCTCTTTGATCTGCTTAGCTGCCTGATTCCCGGCCTGCTCTTTAGCCTCTTCGTCTGTGGTTTTTGCCTGCTCTATTGCAGCTTTTTCCTGCTCTGCTGCAGCTTTTTCCTTAGCCTCTTTTTCCTTTTCTCTTTCCTTAAGGGCTTTTTTAATCTTGTGTCTTATGACTAATACGATGATCAGTATCAGTATGAGGATGAGCAAGACTATTTTGAACGCAAAACCTGTCTCGGCCTTGACGCGCTTCATATTCATACTCAGATAGAACCATATTACCAGAATGACGACTACAAGCAGCCCGATGAGCACAGCATACAGCATCGCAGAGCCTTTTTTATTTTGCAGTTTTATCTCTGAATTTTTCCTGAACATTTTCTGTAATCCTTTCTTCCGGGCGCAATCAGCGCCTCAATAATCAGTTGCTTCTAATAGTATAGCAGAATCTGCTGCCTTTGGCGCTTTCTATTTGGGAAGAATGGGTAAATCCAGTGAACTGCCAGTTTCATACATTACGCACCTGCGGACTTCCGTCCCGGAGGCCCGGTATGAGTCCCGGCTGTTCACTGAATGGTTATGATGGCTTTTTGAGTGGGAATCTAAATCTTGGATGATTAAAAACTGCAGCCACTACATATAGGGTGATGACCGATTTGTTGACCAATTCTTAAAACGTTATGGTGGGGCTGAGTGGAAAAAGTGGAGTAAAAAATCCTAAAAATGGGGACTGTTATTTGTAAAAGGGAGGGAAGTGGAGTAAAATGGAGTTACTCACCGGGGAGGAGTAAAGTGATATCCGCTTTGCCGGCTGTTTTTTATTCGGCGTATGGGCGTATGACAGCGTTCTTTTGAATTGATCTGCAAAAGGAGGCTGCGGGATGGGGTCTTTATAATGGATCGAGAATGGCTCATCCTGTTGTTCAGGCGGTATATCCGTGTTTCCAATGATGTTTACAGGTACTTACCAGAATTCAATAGACAGTAAGAACCGCATGATCATACCGTCAAGGTACAGGGACATGCTGGGCGGTCATTGTATGCTCACAAGAGGGTTCGACAAGTGCCTTTACATCTATGCGATGGAAGATTACGAGGTGCTGGTGGATAAGATCCGCAAGCTGCCGCAGTCAGACAGAGACGTTCGTAAATTCATCAGGGAATTCTTCTCCAACACCGAGGAATGCCACCTGGATTCGCAGGGCAGGATACTCATTCCGCAGCATCTGAGAGATTATGCAGGCATAAGCAAGGGCCTCGTTACCAAGGGCGCTATGGACAAGATCGAGATCTGGAGCACTGAGGTTCTGTCAGACCCGGATGGTGAGAACATGATGGATAACGAAGAGTTCGTCAGAAAGCTGGATATGTATGACCTTTAGGAACCGGGAAGAAGGAGACGGATATGGAATTTGAACACGTACCTGTCCTGTATGACGAGGTCATGGATGCGCTGAATATAAGACCGGGCGGGATATATGTCGACGGAACGGTCGGAGGCGGAGGACACTCGTCGGGTATATGTGAAAGGCTGAACGGATCAGGAACGCTTATAGCCGTCGACAGAGACAGGGAAGCTCTGGCAGCGGCGGAGGCAAGACTGTCAGGATACAGCTGCGAAAAGAGATTTATACATGCCAATTACAGCGATACCGAAGCGATAGCAGCTGTCGCGGCAGAAGCGGGCGGAGGTGTCAACGGCATACTGCTCGATCTGGGGGTTTCGTCATATCAGCTGGATAACGAAGAAAGAGGCTTCTCGTATATGCATGACGCACCGATGGATATGCGCATGAACGAGGACGACAGCTTCACCGCATATGATGTGGTGAACGGATACAGTGAAGCGGAGCTTGCCCGTATCATCAAAGAGTACGGAGAGGAACGATGGGCGGCAAGAATAGCGCAGTTCATCGTAAGAGAACGCAAAAACGCTCCGATAGCTTCTACTGGACAGCTTACAGAAATCATCAAGGCGGCGATCCCGGCTAAGGCAAGGAGGACAGGCCCGCACCCTGCGAAGAGGACTTTTCAGGCTATTCGCATAGAGGTCAATGATGAACTGGGACATCTGAGAGACGCAGTCGAAAAACTGCCTGATCTTCTGAGCAGCGGAGGGCGGATCGCAATAATAACCTTCCATTCTCTTGAAGACAGGATAGTCAAGCAGGAATTTGAGAGGAGACTCGATCCGTGCACATGCCCAAAGGAATTTCCTGTATGTGTATGCGGAAAAGTCGCCGACGTCAGAAGGGTAACGCGTAAACCGATCATTCCTTCTGAGAATGAGCTGGAGATAAATCCGAGATCCAGAAGCGCTAAGCTGAGGGTACTGGAAAAAATATAACAGACACACTTAGTTATTGCCAAGCAGGTCGATGCCTGCATATAAGAAACACTGAAGAGGGATGCAATTATGACAGGATATGTTGGAACAGCAGGCAGCACACAGCTTAATAATGGGATGCCACGTCCTGTTTTTGTTGAAAAAGGATCGTCTTACGCTCCTGATATTAACATGAATAATTTTGCCGGCGCGTCAGCGTCTGCTGCAGGCTCTGTGAAAAGAAAACGCAGCTCGGTACGTACCGCAAGAAGAGTAAATGAACGCAATGACAAAAGATTTATGCTGCTCCTTGCAGTTATGATCGTTGCGGGTCTTTTTGTGATGATAGGAATGCGCTGCTACGGTGCTACGATACAGCATGCAAACAACGAGCTGGAAGAGAAAAACAGCTATATTCAGGCTGAGATAGATTCGCTTCAGAGTCAGATCATAGAGAAGACAAAGGTCACTACCATAGAGAGCCTTGCAACCGAGCAGTACGGCATGATATATCCTACTTCTGATAACTGCATTAGATTCAGTGCGGATGATGAGGAGAAAGAAAACCTTGCGGCGACCATACGGAGCGAGGCGTATAACTGATTCGCTGCGTAAAAATATGTACGGATCACCGACCGGAACCAGGGTCGGTGTTTTTTACTAAATAAAGTACTGCAGGTTCCAAAAGGGTACTAGATGAGGTATAATACATCGGGTATGTCAAAATGGAAAAAAACAGAGCGGGATTACCGCAATACAGATAATAAGAAGAAAAAGCCGGATAAAACCGACCGCAGGAGAGCGCGCATCAACCGCAAAATGGAGGAGCGGGCAGAACTGAATGAGCCGGTTTACGGCAACTATCACGCGTACAGGATTACTTCCATGAACAGGAGGAGACTTGCCGGCGGTTTTGGCGTTATCCTTCTTTTGATGATAGCTCTGATTTACCGTATGGGATACTGGCAGATCGTCAGAGCGGATGAGCTCAAAGTCATGGCGGATGAGATGCAGAAGGTCGACACCCAGATCGATCCTGTAAGAGGCGTGATATACGATTCGCGGATGAGCACACTGGCTGAGACTGTGACGGAGTATGAGCTTTACGCCTATACCCAGTACCTTTACAAAGACAAAAACATAAGACCTGCGCAGAGACATAAGATCGTAAACGATCTTGCGGCGATCACAGGCGAATCAAAGATCGACCTGCAGAAAAAACTCACAGGCAAGGAAAACCTGGTACTGCTTGCGGACGGTCTTACGAGAGAACAGGTCGAAAAGGCGAAGGAAACTTTCAAAGGAAATGTCGATGTCCGCACAAAGGCGACCAGGTATTATCCGAACGGTCCGTTTGCTGCACAGATACTCGGCGGCGTGAACGCGGAAAACATCGGCAGGAGCGGTCTGGAATACCAGTATAATTCGGTATTGGCCGGCGTGAAAGGCAGGACTATACGCACGACAGATCCGGACGGCAATACTCTGACAGGGGGCAAATCCAGAACCTACAAGGCGAAGAACGGAGACAATATCGTGACTACGGTCGATTCCGTAATACAGCACTTTGTGGAGGATGCGCTTGAGACCGGCATGCAGAAGACCGGAGCAGAAGCGATCACATGTATAGTGACGAATCCGAAGACCGGCGACATACTGGCCATGGCTTCGACTCCTGAGTATGATCCGAACAAATCGTCAGAGCCGTATAACGAAAAAGAAAAGAAAAAATTCCAAAAAATGACTGCTGAGGAGCAGACGGAATATCTGAGCAGAATGTGGACGGTAAGGGGCATCAGCAATGTTTATGAACCGGGTTCCACCTTCAAACTTATCACTGCTGCGTCAGCTCTCGAATCTGCAGCATCCAAAAAGAAATCAAAATATTACTGCAACGGTTATATCCACGTAGACAACTACAATCTGAGGTGCCTCGGCGTCCACGGCAAGCAGAACCTCAAGGAGGCTGTCGGGAATTCATGCAACCCGGCTCTGGCTCAGGTCGCATTGGATATGGGAGCGGATACTTTTTACAATTATATAGACCTCTTCGGTTTCAATGACAGGACGGGCGTAGACCTGCCGGGTGAGACTAACTCCATAGTCAAGGATCCTGAGGGAATGGGAAATGTTGATCTGGCTACTACAGGCTATGGACAGGGAATCGCAGTAACGCCGCTTCAGATACTGAGCGCAGTCAACTGCTTCGGCAACGGAGGCGTACTGATGAAGCCGAAGCTCGTCAAAAAGATAGTCGACTCAAACGGCAAGACTGTCAAAGAATTCGAAGATACAAAAGTCAGACAGGTCGTATCGGAACAGACAGCCGAAAAAATGTGCGACATCATGGAATACTATGTTTCAGATGCAGGCGGCACAGAGGCATATGTACCGGGATTCAGGGTCGGAGGCAAGACCGGTACCGCTAATCTGGTCGAAGGCAGTACATACGCCAAAAACGCGACCAATACATCATTTGTCGCAATGGCTCCTATGGATGATCCGGTTATTTCAATGATCTGTATTGTATATAAGCCGACAAAAACCCAGTACGGTAACTTTACCGCGGGTCCTATAATAAAGGAAATAATGGAAAAGAGTCTGCAGTACCTCGGTGTTGAGCGCAAATACTCGAAGGGCGAGAAGCAGGAGGCTGAAAAAGACCTTGTAAAAGTCCCTGATGTAACGGGAATGAACAGCAGCCAGGCAATCTCGGTTCTGCTGAACAGCGGTCTGTCATACAGGATAGTGCCTGATGACAGCGGAAACGGTTTCGTCGTTCAGGCTCAGCTGCCTAAGCCGGGTTCAAAGGCCAGAAAGAAATCCATCGTCTATATCTACAGTGAATAAAACACACGGGAGAATTACATTATGCGTACTTACGGATATGTGCTGACGGCAGTGATCGCATTTGCGGTCGCGATGCTGGTGACGGCGTTCATGATACCGGTGCTAAAAAAGAAACAGTTTGGCCAGTTTATCCGCGAGGATGGGCCGCAGGCGCATCTCAGCAAGGCAGGCACCCCGACTATGGGAGGTGTAGCCATTGTTGCAGGTGTGACTGCCGCACTGCTTCTGAGCACTTTCCTGACAGGCCGCTTCGGTGCCGGAAAACTCGTAATACTGCTGAGTATGTTCGCGTTCGGTGCAATCGGGTTTATCGATGATTTCAATAAGATAGCCAAAAAACAGAACGAGGGGCTTACGCCTAAGCAGAAACTCTTGCTGCAGCTTCTCTTCGGGCTGGCACTGGCAGTCTTCATGATGCTGAGAGAAGGTACTATGGTCCTGATCCCGTTCGTAAAGGTGTATGTGAATTTCGGGATATTTTATATTCCGTTCGTTGTATTCATAGAGATAGCCATGGCGAATGCCGTCAATCTCACCGATGGACTGGACGGGCTTGCAGCAAGCACATCAGCCATAGTCGCAGCGACCTTTGCCGTTATCGGAATGTTCATAGTACCGGGCGGCAATGAACCTATGGCAGCTGCAGGACAGGCAATCTTCGGAGCGGCATGCGGATTCCTGATATATAATCACTATCCGGCCAGGATATTCATGGGAGATACCGGATCGATGGCGCTTGGCGGAGTCCTGTCGGCGACAGCGATAGTCGGACATATGGAATGGCTGCTTCCGATAGCCGGTCTGATCTTTGTGATCGAGGCCCTGTCGGTAATAATACAGGTGACATATTTTAAAAAGACAGGCGGCAAAAGGATATTCCGCATGGCGCCGATACACCATCATTTCGAGCTGGGCGGATGGCACGAGACCAAAGTCGTCAGAGTGTTCTGCCTGTTTACACTGGTCTGCTGCATAATAGCGGTACTTTCAGTGAAATAACAGACGCAATTTGTTACGAATCAATATTTAAAAAAATATATCTGCTATGAGGAAAACAAAATGACTGCACAGAGAGGAAAAGAATACAGAGAATTATTAAAGGATAAAAATGTGCTGGTCGTCGGCATGGGAAAATCCGGCAAGGCGGCTGTTACGGTGCTGCACGAACTCGGAGCGGCTGTGACTGCTCAGGATTCGTCGCCGGAAAATAAGATAGACAGCGATTTCATCGCATTTATGAAGCAGGAAGGAATCGGGATGTGCTTCGGCAGAACTCCTGAAGACATTACAGCATATGAAATGCTGGTGCTCAGTCCCGGCGTTCCGACCGATCTCGCATATATCAACGCGGCTCGCGTTGCAGGAGCTGAGGTAATAGGAGAACTGGAGCTCGCCTACAGGATAAGCGCATGCAATTTCGCTGCTATAACGGGAACTAACGGCAAGACAACGACTACGACTTTAGTCGGAGAGATATTCAAGGCTGCAGGACGCAGCACTTCCGTAGTGGGGAATATAGGCAATCCCGTAGTCACCGAGGCGTATGATGCAGAGGATGGGCACTGGATGGTCACCGAGGTATCGTCGTTTCAGCTCGAAACTACCGTATGCTTCAGCCCGGTTGTTTCTGCGATACTGAATCTCACACCTGACCACCTCAACCGCCACAAGACAATGGAGGCATACGGCAACGCCAAGGCAAGGATAGCAGTCAATCAGAACGAAAATGAATTCCTCATCGTGAACAATGACGATGCCGGAGTGCTGAAACTTGCGAAACAGAGCAATGCCGTAATAGTTCCTTTCAGCAGGACTGAGACTGTGGAGCGCGGCGCATTCCTGAGCGAAAAGGACGGTGAAGAGTGGATCACTATAAGGGATATGGAAGGCAGAGATCACTTCATATGCCGCAAATCAGATCTCAGAATAATCGGCGATCATAATGTTGAGAATGCTCTGGCAGCTGCTGCGATATCATATTTTGCCGGTATAGACGAAGAAACGATAGGCCGCGCGATCAGGGAGTTCCCGGGAGTCGAGCACAGGATAGAGTTCGTCGCAAGAGTCAATGATACAGATTATTACAATGATTCAAAGGGCACTAATGTGGATGCGGCGGTAATCGCTCTCAAGGCACTTAAGGAGAATATAATACTTATAGCCGGCGGAGACGGCAAATCGCAGGATTTCACAGAGCTGGCTGAGAATCTCAGCGGCAGGGTAAATGCTCTGGTGCTGCTCGGCAGAGACGCGCCGATCATTGAGGAAGCTGCGCGCAAGGCGGGATTCACGGAAATTTATAACTGCAGCGATATGGCTGAATGCGTGAAAAAGTCAGCTGAACTGGCAAGACCGGGAGACAGGGTGCTTCTTTCACCGGCATGCGCAAGCTGGGATATGTATGGTAATTTTGAACTGAGGGGAAAGCATTTCAAACAGTGCATTAAAGAACTCCTCGGCTGAAACTCAATTGACTGGTGACAGTCTTATCAGAAAGTAAATGGCAGGCAGGAGAAACAGAAGAGCAGAGAGAAAAAGGAATAAAGAGATCCGCAGGGCTCGCAAAGCGCAGTCGGGCAAGGGAAGTTTCCGATCCGGAAGGATAGCAGGCTGGTTCAGCGGCTTTGATCGTGTAGTTGCCGCATCTGTGGTGCTGTTATCGTTATTCGGAGTGGCGATGGTGTTCAGTGCAGGATACTATCAGACTATCAATTCGACAAATCCCAATCCGACTTTTTATCTGTTCAGGCAGCTGTTTTTTGTGGTCACAGGCTGGGTCATCATGATATTCTTCGCCAATTTCGACTACAGGATATATATGAAATTCACATATCCGGCACTGCTTGTCAGTATAGGGATGCTTGTGCTGGTTCTTGCAGTCGGATCATCTGTCAACAACGCGCAGAGGTGGATAAGCATATTCGGATTCAGGATCACACCGAGTGAGATTTCAAAAGTGCTGATGATAATCTTCACATCGACCTTTCTCGCAGCGGATCCAGACAATATAAGGACTCTGAAGGGCCTCGGAGCTCTCGGGGGAGTAATGGTCATACACTTCCTGCTTATCGTAAGACAGCCTAATCTGTCCACTGCGATCGTAGTTGTTGCGATCATGATGGCGATCATGATAGTTGCCGGACTTAACCTGTTCTTTCTTTCGGTACCGGCTGCTGCAGGAGTCGCGGGATATTTCTACATTATAACGTACAAAAAACCTTATCACTGGTATCAGAGACTGACGAGTTTCGCAGATCCGTTCCTTGACAGACAGGGAGACGGATATCAGGTGACTCAGGGACTGATAGCTCTCGGAAACGGCGGTCTGAAGGGTCTCGGATTCGGAAGGAGCGTAGCAAAAAACCTGTATCTGCCGGAGCCCCAGAATGACTTTATACTTGCTATTCTGGGAGAGGAACTCGGATATATAGGATTCCTGTTCCTGATGGCTGTTTACATGCTTCTTATATTCAGACTGATAATGGTAGCGATGAGGGCAGCAGACAGGCTGGGTTTCTACCTTGCGACAGGAGTTGCCGTTATGCTGGGACTGCAGGTCGTAATAAATGTGGCTGTAGTAACATCATCAATGCCGGCGACGGGAATCACTCTTCCGTTCATCAGTTACGGAGGAACATCTATCTGGTCGTTTATGATGGCGATCGGAATAGCGCTCAATGTTTCGCGGCGGCGCAGTCCGTCTGTGATACAGGAGCTGAACATTAATTCATGATATAGTGTGACAGGGGACTTTACTCTGTCATATTTCAGAAAAGGATGGCAGGAAAATGAGAATAGTACTGACCGGCGGAGCCACGGGCGGACACATATACCCGGCTCTTGCCATAGGGGATGCATTCAGGAAAAAGGATCCCGGATGCGAAATCATATATATTGCGAGCGGCAAACAGCTCGAAAAGGAAATAATACCTGACCACGGATATGAGCTGTTTCAGGTGAAAACGGTGCCGCTTGACAGGAGAAATATAATCAAACTTGCCGGAACTGTTCAGGGAACTATGCAGGGAAGGAATCAGGCGATGAAGATAATCAAAAAATTCAGACCTGATGTGATCATCAGTACCGGCAGCTATGTCAGCGTACCTGTAGTTCTGGCGGGACACAGCTTCGGCGCATCCGTATATCTGCACGAGCAGAACGGATTCCCGGGCGTATCCAACCGTTTCCTCTCGAGGTTTTCAAAGAGGGTATTCCTCGGATTCGACACGGCACGCGAGTATTTTCCGAATAAATCGAGACTTGTATACAGCGGAAATCCGGTCAGGGATGAATTCAGAGGAAGGGACAGAGCCGCGGACAGAGAAGCGCTGGATATACCTCAGGACGATCTTGTGATCATGGTATTCGGCGGCAGCCTGGGTTCCGAAATGACAAACACTATAGGTGAGGCTGTAGCCCGCAAATACGCCGGTAAACCCGGTTATACCGTTATCTGGGGAACGGGCAGCATGTATTATGATGAGATCAGAGAAAGACTTGATAGTGAAGGCTTTGCACCTTCAAATGTAAGGATATCCGCGTTTATCAGAAACATGCCTGAAATGCTTTCGGCAGCTGACATAAGTGTCAGCAGGAGCGGAGCTCTCTCTACTGCAGAAACTACCATGGTCGGAAGAGCTGCGATATTCGTCCCGTCGCCTAATGTCACGGCGGACCATCAGTATTACAACGCAAAGGCGGTCGCAGATAACGGAGGAGCTTTTATCGTAAGAGAATCCGAGAGAACTACGGAAGAGGTGGAGAGTATACTCGAAACGCTCGACGGTGACAGAGAGCAGATAAGACGCATGGAAACACTCAGCAGGAGCGTTGCGCCTGTTGATGCGACAGATATAATTTACAACACTGTTTTGGAGACCTGCAGATAGTGGCACGAAGGACTAAAGAGCTGGTCATACAGCCTGAAGAGGAACTGAATACAGATTCATACGGACCTGAGCAATATCTGGCGGATGAATACTACGAATACTCCGGTGATCCATATGATGCTGAGGATCATGATCATGAGCAGTATCTGCATGATCAAGATCAGTATCCGGAAGAAGACTTTGATCCCGAAAATACCGGTTCTCAAGGATATGAACCCGATGGCTATGATGCTGATAGCTATGATGCTGATAGCTATGATGCCGGCGGTTATGATGCCGATGGCTATGATGCTGACGACTATGATCCCGATGATCCCGATGCCTATCAGCCTCTGGAGGAGGTTCTTGGTGAGGAATCCGAAGATGATGAGGAATATCCGCCCGAAGAAAATCATACGCATGAAGGCGGCGGAGATAATGCGGGTTCAGATTCAGGATACGGACTTGCCGATGAGGACTATTATGATCTTGATGAGATAGCAGAGATCAGGGAAAAGATCCTGGAACGAAAGAAAGAACAGGTCGTAAGAGCCCGGAATGCAAAGCTCAGGATGATCGCAGCTGTTGTCATAATCATAACAGCCATAGCAGCATTTATCTTTTCTCTCTCGGGCTTCTTTACCGTAGATTCCATCGAAGTCAGAGGAAACTCCCATTTTACGTCGGAGGAGATCACCAATATAGCGCACGCAGCTCCTGGACATAATCTGATATATGATCCGGGCAAAAAAGAGATAACGGAATATCTTGAACAGAATCCGTATATCAGGATGGCATCAGTCGGTCGTAAGCTTCCGTCTACTCTGGTAATCACTGTACAGGAAAGAAGCGAAAACTTCGCTTTCAGATATGATGACGATTACCTGATAATGGATGAGGACGGGATACTGCTGAGGAAAAGCAGGACCAGACCAAAGCTGACACTTGTTTCCGGAATGATAGTAAACAGGATAAAGCTCGGACAGGTCATAGGTACTGAGAAACAGCCTGTATTTGAAAAGCTGCTTGAACTCATGAAGGAGGTCAGGAAAGGCGATCTCTATTTTGTCAGTATAGATATCAGCGGGATGACCGGCGGCAGCAATAATGTAGAGGCATATATATACGATACGCTGGTTGTAAAGACCGATTATGGTACACTGCTTGATGCGGTAAAGACTGATAAACTGCATCGCATCGTTTCAAAGCTTATCGAACTGGGGATAAGCCGCGGTACTATCAGATTCAACGAAGGCGGAAGTGCGTCTTACCAGCCGGCATTCTGATTTAGCGGATTCTGAGATGTCTAAAATATTTTTGGCTTGGATAATGCATTTATCCCGGTCTTATGTTATGATAAGTACAACTATGTATAAGTTTTTTATACCTAAGGAGGGTTACATTTATGGAATTTGTTTCTGACTTTGTATCCGAAACGGACAATGCCGCAATTATTAAGGTTATAGGCATCGGCGGGGGTGGATGCAATGCGGTAAACAGAATGGTGGATGCAGGTTTGCAGGGCGTTACGTTCATTGCTGTAAACACCGACCGTCAGGCACTGGCGAAATGCAAGGCTGAGGTAAAGGTCCAGCTGGGCGAAAAAGTCGCAGGCGGAAGAGGAGCCGGCGCTAATCCGGAAGTAGGTCAGAGAGCTGCTGAGGAATCCATCGACGAGATCATCGGTCATATCCAGGATGCAGATATGGTATTCATAACTGCCGGAATGGGCGGCGGAACAGGTACCGGTGCGGCTCCTGTAATAGCAAAGGCATCTATGGACTGCGGCGCGCTTACTGTAGCTGTAGTTACCAAGCCTTTCACATTTGAGGGCAAAAAGCGCTGGAACAGGGCTGCAAAGGGAATACAGTACCTCAGCAACTTTGTTGATTCACTTGTTATCATTCCTAATGACAAGCTTATCGATTCAAGTGAAAAGAATACCTCCATGCTTGAAGCTTTTGCGATGGCTGATGATGTGCTGAGACAGGGCGTTCAGGGTATTTCCGATCTGATTTCCGAATACGGACTCGTAAACGTCGACTTTGCCGATGTCAAGACCGTAATGGAGGGCAGAGGCGTTGCTCATATGGGCGTCGGCGTCGGAAACGGCGAAAACAGGATCGAGATGGCTATACAGAATGCTATCAACAGCCCGCTGCTTGAAACATCGATCGCAGGCGCTAAATCCATACTGCTCTACGTGGCAGGCGGATATGACATGGGAATGCTCGATATCAACACCATAGCAGAGAGAGTACAGGGTGAGGCTGATGCTGATGCCAACATCATTTTTGGTGCTTCGATAAACGAAGAGATGACAGACAGCATCTCCGTAACTATCATTGCTACTGATTTCAACAGCAATGCACCCGGAGTAGACAGCGGAATACTCAATGCTCCTGTCAAGAACAAAGCTACTCTCAGCGGCAAGAGAGTCACAATCGGCGATCTTGAGGGCGTAGAAGTCGATCTCGGACAGCTGCTTGACGACAAGGACAGAGATACCGGCAGCTATGACACCGGTACTAATTTTGACATACCTGATTTCCTGAGATAGAAGGGCATGTTTGTTAGGATAGAATCTGAAAACAACGGCAGACTGCGCCTGATCAGAAAGCTGCGCACAGCAAAAGGGCGCAGTGAAGAAGGACGTTTCGCGGTAGAGGGTATCAATCTCGTCAGCGAAGTCATCGGGAGAGGTCTTGATATTGACTTCATCATGGTTTCGGAAGGCTGGCTTGATGACGACAGGGACGAACGGCGCATAGCAGTCAGAAACTGTGCGGAATCAGGAAACATCACGGTTTGCGAAGCAGCGGAAAACCTGTTCAACAGGGTCACCGATACCGAATACGGCGCAGGAGTTCTTGCAGTTGTCAGAAAAAATGAGCCTGACGCCGGCCTGATCGACGCTCTTCCCCTGGATTCGAATATTCTGGTGCTTGACAGGATACAGGATCCGGGCAATATGGGTACGATGATACGCACTGCCGTCGCGGCCGGTTACAGTCTGATACTGGCGGTCAGGGGCACTGTCGATATTTATTCGCCAAAAGTCCTCAGAGCGACAGCCGGGATGGTGTTTGAGATACCGGTCATTTATGTTTCAGATGCTGCAGAGCTTTCCGATATGATCAGAAGATCGGGAAAAAAAGCCGTAGTGACAGTTCCGGACGGAGGCAGACCCTACTACGAAGAGGATCTCAGCAAAAATACAGCTCTTATCATAGGCAATGAGGGCAGAGGCGTTTCGGATGAGGTCATGGACCTTGCCCGTACGCGTGTAACACTGCCTATGAAAGGTAATATAGAATCATTGAACGCTGCCATAGCCGCGGCGATACTGATGTACGAAGCCGTAAGGAAATGATTGCGGACAAGAGGAGTTTATATGGAAAAGAACAAAGCAGATGTAGTAATCTGCGGATCAAATTATGTTCTGTCGAGCGAAAAAAGCGAAGAACGCATAAAGGATATAGCCAGGTTTGTCGATGATGAACTGAGACGTACCAGCAGGGCACTTAATATGAACCCTAATTATAAGGCTGCTGTTCTGACGGCTCTAAATATCACCGAAAAACTCATGGATAATACCGATATGGTGCTCAAGCTGCAGACAGAGAATTACCAGCTCGACAACGATGTCAAGCACTACATCGCTCTCTGGGAGCAGGCAAAGAAACAGGTGACAGACCTTAAGGCAAAGATGTCTACTGAGGTCGACAGGCAGACACAGAGCAGCGAGGAGTTCAAGGAACTGCAGAACAAACTGGCGGAGATGGAGAATGCCTATTTTGATCTGCAGATGGAAAATGTAAACCTGAAGAATGAACTCAAATCGCTTAAGAGAATAAGCGGCGACGATGAACTCTAGAATAGCTGTAATACTTGAATTCAATAAGATACTGGATCTGCTTGCAGAGGAAGCCGGATCTGCGCTGACTAGAGACCGCATCGCAGAGCTGGTTCCTATGACTGATGCAAGATCGGTCCGGGATGCACTGACGGAAACTACTGAGGCGGTTTCCGTTATTCTATGTAAGGGAAATATTCCGGTCGGTGAGATAGGCGACATAAGCGGAATACTAGGCATGGCCAGAAGAGGCAGATGTCTCAGCATGAGAGAACTGCTTCAGGTGAGGGGAAGCCTTTCCATAACAAGGACTGTAAAAGCTTTTCTCCAGACAGAGATGCCTGAGGGCCTTCACATCATTCCGGAAATAGCAGGACTGCTCGAACCTGTTCCGAAACTGGAACAGGATATTTCGAATGCGATTCTGAGCGAAGATGAGATGTCGGACAGCGCTTCGCATGAGCTCAGATCGATCAGAAGGGATATTCGCAACAAGAACGAACAGATCAAAGCCAGACTTCAGAAGATGGTGACTTCAGGCTCTGCCAAAACTCATCTGCAGGATACTATCGTCACTATGAGAAACGGTCGCTACGTTATCCCGGTCAAACGAGAGTACGCAAGCCTTTATCCGGGCATGGTACACGACCAGTCGTCAACGGGTGCGACTCTTTTTGTTGAACCGCAGTCGGTAGTCAATCTGAATAACGAGCTCAAACAGCTGCATATGGATGAGCAGGCAGAGATAACAAGGATACTGGAATCCTTCTCCGGCAGGGTAGCCGAGCACTGGCACGGCATGGAAAACAACCAGAAACTGCTGGCTGAGCTCGATTTTATCAGCGCCAAGGGCAGACTGTCCTGCACGATGGACGGCAGAGAACCTCAGATCAACGATGAAGGATTTATATATATAAAGAAGGGCAGACATCCGCTGATACCTGCGGATAAGGTCGTGCCGACTAATGTGGAGCTCGGCAGGGACTGGACCACACTTCTTATAACCGGTCCTAATACGGGAGGAAAGACAGTTACACTCAAGACAATAGGACTGCTCTGCCTTATGACTCAGAGCGGTCTTCACATACCTGCGAATGAGGAAAGCAGCATGCCCGTGCTGCAGGAGGTATTCGCTGACATAGGCGATGAGCAGAGCATAGAGCAGAGTCTCAGTACTTTTTCATCGCATATGAAAAACATGATAGGCATATTTGATAATGCCGGAGCAGGCAGCCTCGTACTGCTCGATGAGCTGGGCGCGGGAACAGACCCTCTCGAAGGTGCAGCTCTCGGAATAGCAGAGCTTGAAAGACTTAAAGAGGGCGGGGCCCTTGTGGCCGCGACCACACACTATACCGAGCTCAAAAAATATGCTCTTTCCACGCCGGGAGTCGAGAATGCATCGATGGAATTCGATGTGGAGACTCTTTCGCCGACATACAGACTGAGAGTCGGACTTCCGGGCAAATCGAACGCATTTGAGATCTCGCGCAAGCTCGGTCTCGACGAGAGCATAATTGACAGGGCGTCGGAGCTGCTCGGAGAGGAACAGCTCGAATTTGAGGAAGCCGTATCGAGAGTCGAAGCCGATCAGGCAGAGGCCCAGGCTGCACTCGAAGAAGCCGGCAAGGAAAGAGACGCTGCGAGAGAAGCGATGAGCGAGGCGGAAAAAGAACTCGAAGCAGCTAAGGCGGAGGCTCACAAAATACTCGAGGATGCAAGGTCAAAAGCCCGGACGATGCTTCGCGATGCCCAGGATACTATAGATGATATAGCAGATGAACTTCGCGACATACAGAAAAGGGAACAGGCAAAGAATTTCAACGAGGGTCACATAGCCGGCGGAGCTGCAAAAAGCAGAAGGGCACTCAGACAGGCGGAGAACGCGTACAAGCCTGCAGCAGCGCCTGAGGCAAAGAATGTGCAGACCGGCAAGACTCCGGAGCCTGAGATGATAAAGATCGGCATGCGCCTTAAATATACCAAGCTTGATCAGATCGGCGAGGCGGAATCTCTGCCTGATCCTAAGGGAAATCTGTATATAAGGCTCGGTTCGATAAGGATGACGGTAAATATCAAAGACCTCGTGATAGCCGAATCGGAGAATCCGGGACATAAGGAAAAGAACCGCAGGAAATACGGCAATATGTCGTTCGGCAAGGCTAAGACGATCAGCACCGAGATCAACCTGATTGGAAAGAATCTTGAGGAAGCTTCAGAGCTGCTGGAAAAATACATTGACGATGCTTATCTCGCGGGACTTAAGACCGTGCATGTCATTCACGGCAGAGGCGAGGGAATACTGAGAAACGGACTGAGGGCCGACCTTAAGAAAAACAAGCATGTCAAGTCCTTCCAATCCGCTCCGTACAGCGAAGGCGGAGAAGGCTGCACCATAGTCGAACTCAAAGACAGGAAATAGAGCGTTAGTTACAATTCAGTAAACCAACGGATACGGCTATCTTCAAAAATAGCGTGCTATTTGATATAATAACAGCCACTGATGCTCTCAGGAGCTGAAGCTCCCGGTGTCTGTTGACGGCGTCGCTCGCTCCAATCAAGCGAGCTTGTTGGAGCTTTGCTCCTGGTTGAAACGTTGGATAATCGGATCTGACAAAGGAGTTGTTACATATATGTTTATAATAAGCAGATGCCTGCTCGGATTTGACTGCAAATACGACGGAGGAAATAACAGAAACGAAGAACTGATAGAATTCTGCAGGACTCATGATTACGTAACTGTGTGCCCTGAGACGGCAGCAGGACTGTCAAGCCCTCGTGAACCGGCAGAGATCAATATGGATACCGTGGCAGAGGACGGCTCGCTTGTGAGAAAGGTGATGAGCCGAGGCGGGATAGATCTTACTGAAGTATTCGATTACGGGGCAAGGCTTTCACTCGAGTCTGTTCTGGTAGAGGCCGGAAGCAGAAATGACGGAAGCGGCGTCATAGAAGGGGCGATACTCAAGGCAAACAGTCCTTCCTGCGGCACAGGTTCTGTTTATGACGGGACCTTTACGGGAACGCTGACAGGCGGCCTGGGAATATTTGCCGATAAGCTTATAGACGCCTGTCTCGAAGAAAGAAACGATCCGTACAAAAGTGAAGAAAACAAGGTGTTTTCGCCGGATTTCAGGGTATGCGATGAATATAACTTCGCCCGCGTGTTCTCAGAGGAGAAGAAATAATCATTTCTGACAGGCGGCAGGCACATAAACCGGTCCTTTTCGAAGGAGAAGATGCGAAAAGGATCAATAAGAGTCGAATGATCAACGGGAATCGGTCCTTTTCGAAAGAGAAAGCGCAAAAAGGACAAATACCCGATAAAAATAATAATTTAAGGAATAGCACATGAAGGATTTTAAGGATATTATAGCAAACGCGGTATATGACGAGGCGCTCGGCCTCAGCACAGACGAGATCAGGGATCTGATCGAGATCCCTTCCGATGAGAAGATGGGGGATTATGCTTTCCCTTGCTTCAGACTGGCAAAGACGATGCGCAAGGCACCGCAGATGATCGCCGCAGACATTGCTGATAGAGTCAGCGGCGGCGAGTTTTTCGAAAAAGTCGAGAATGTCAATGCATATGTCAATTTCTTTATAGACAGAGCATATTTTGCCGGCCAGGTCGTCGAGGAGGTAAACAGCCTCGGAGATAAATACGGCAGATCAAATGTTGGAGAAGGGCGCAAGGTAATCGTAGAGTATTCTTCGCCGAATATCGCAAAGCCTTTCCATATCGGACACATACGCAGCACCGTTATCGGCAACGCTATCTATAAGCTTTACGATGCTGTGGGTTTTGATGTGACGAGGATAAATCACCTCGGTGACTACGGAACACAGTTCGGCAAGATGATCGTCGCTTACCGCAAGTGGGGAAGCGAGGAGGAACTGGCTCAGGATCCTATCAAGACCCTGCTCAAATACTATACGCGTTTCCATGCGGAAGCCAAAGAAGATCCGTCGCTTGAAGATGAGGCTAGGGAAGCTTTTGTGAAGCTTGAAGCGGGTGAGCCTGAAGAGGTCGCGCTCTGGAAGAAATTCAGAGAGCTGAGCCTTTCCGAATTCAACAGAGTTTATGATATGCTGGATATCAGCTTTGATTCATATGCGGGCGAGAGCTTTTATTCGGATAAAATGCCGAGATTCATTGACGAGCTGAAGGAAAAAGGACTGCTGATCAAATCTGAGGGCGCTCAGATCGTCGATCTCGAAGAGTGGGGTATGAGCCCGGCTATGATCACAAAGTCCGACGGATCGAGCCTTTACGTAACACGTGACATCGCAGCAGCTGTTTACCGCAAAGAGCATTATGATTTCTACAAATGCATTTATGTAGTTGCTTCACAGCAGAATCTTCACTTCAAACAGTGGAAGAAGGTGCTCGAACTCATGGGATACGAGTGGCAGGAAGACTGCATACATGTACCTTTCGGCCTCGTAAGCCTTTCGGACGGCGACGATATCAAGATGATGTCTACACGCGAGGGTACGGTCGTTTTCCTCGAGGACGTTCTTAATACTGCTGTTGATAAGACTGCAGAGATAATGAAAGAAAAGAAGACAGATGGAGTCGATATTGATGAGGTATCGAAAGAGGTCGGTATCGGCGCTGTTATCTTCCAGGAACTTTCAAATAACAGGATAAAGGATTATGTATTTTCATGGGACAAGGTGCTGAATTTTGACGGCGAGACCGGCCCGTATGTTCAGTATACTCACGCCAGGGCGTCGAGCGTTCTGAGAAATGCTACAGAAGAGGAGCTTGCGGCTGTAAGAGCCGGAGGCTTCGATTACAGTCATCTTTCGGGTGACAGCGCATATACTCTGGTCAAGCTGCTTTACAGGGTGCCTGAGGTCGTTATAGAGGCGGCGGATAAATACGAGCCGTCCATCCTGACCAGACATCTTATCGATATTGCACAGAGCTTTAATAAATTCTATCATGACGAACATATTCTTGTAGAGGACAGAGATGAGAGACTTGCAAAACTGGCTCTCGTTCTGGCATCCAGGACAGTTATCGCCAATTGCCTCGGGCTGCTCGGCATCAAAGCGCCTGAGAGAATGTAATTATTTTACGACATGAAAGGAACAGGCAATGAAACTGCTGCTTACTACTGTAAAGACTGAATGCAGACAAACCGAACTGGCGCTGAGATATCTGTACGCCATTTTTGCCGATTCACCGATCGAAGTCGATATGAAATACTTTGATATGAGTGATACCGATCTTGACATATATGAGGAGATCGTTAAGGGCCAGTATAACATCGTATATTTTCACACTGACAGGATGAATGATCAGCGCATCACCGGTGTTGCAGAACTGGTCAAAAAAGCCATGCCGGTAATAGTTACAGCAGCCGGTGGTATGCAGGTGTCGTTTGAGACCCGTAAATGGATGAAGGAAGTCCCGTGGATCGATTATGTGATCAGAGGCGAGGGCGAGACTGTACTGTACAAATTCATACGCTCACTTGTCGAATATGAATTCGAGTTTGACGAAATAGACGGACTTGCCTACAGGGTCGGCGACCAGATAGTGGTAAATCCGTTTGATGAACCTGTCGAGATGGAGCAGCTGCCGTTTCCTTATGACAAAACAGGACTCGACGGGGGTATCATTTGCTATGAAACTATCAGAGGTTCTTCGGACAGGAGTATTTACACACAGCACATGCCTGATGCGAGGATAAGAACTCTGCCGCTTACGCGTGTATTCACCGAACTCAGATATTTCATCGTGAGCGAGGCGGAAAAGGTCGTGTTTACCGACAGATGGTTCAATTACAACGCAGAGAGAGCCTATAAGATATTCGAATATATTATCGACAATGATAACGGCATAACGACATTTGAATTCGACATCTGCGGAGAGAATATTGATGATGAGACTATTCGTCTGCTGTCAGAAGCAAGAGAAGGACTGTTCGAGTTCAATATCGATATAGCGAGTGTAAATGAAGAGGTTCTGATGGCGATAGGACGCAAGTCCAATGTTTATCAGATGATGTATAACGTCAGCCGCATGATGCAGTCATGTAGGGTAAGTGTAAAACTGTCCGTGACTGCAGGACTTCCGCGTGAAACAGAAGCTATGTTTGCTGATTCTTTCAACAAGGCATACGGACTGAGCGACGGAATGCCTGTAAAAATCGATATGCTGAGTATCGCAAGAGGAACAGTACTCAGCACCGAATCAGACAGATTCGGCTATATTTACAAGAGCAGCGCGCCGTACGATGTCATTTCCACAAAATACATGAGTCCACAGGATCTGATCAGGATCAGGACCATGAGAGATGTCGTATACAGGTTTATAGGAAGCGGTGCTTTCAGATCTACGTTCCCTCGTATCCTCAGGGATATAGGAATCAAGCCGTATGATCTGTTCCGTACGCTGACCAAATTCATATACAGAAACGGACTGGATAAACAGCTCGGCAGAAGCGAGGGCCTGGCAAGAATCCTTTATGCATATGCAGGATATCTGTATGAATCAAATGAGGAGAAAAGTAAACTGGGCGAATTGAGAGACTGCCTTATGGGAGATCTGAACGAGCTGCTTACAGATGATGAGATAGTGGCTTTTGAGAAAAAAGGCTGGGAGATTGAACAGCAGTAATGGATAAAACATTTGCCGCAGACGGCGTTGATATCAATGATATAAGAAAAAAGACTGACAGGATAAGTGCTTATCTGTCTGCCGGTAACCGTGAAATGGTGTTCGGTGAGCTGAGCGATGATTTTCTCAGGATGATGGGCGGATATGAGATGCTTAAAGGCGTGCCTGTACCTGTCGGTCAAAGTGAAAACGGGCAGATAGCTGTTCGCAGCATCTTCATCGATATGGCGAAGGTGATCGGAGGCGATGCTGCCTTCGTTTATGCTGACAAATATCTTGAATATATCCGGGCAGTCGGCGGAGAGGATGCGGAACCTATTCTCGTTACGGAGGGTGCAAAAGCTGCTGATGAAGGCAGATTTGAGGACGCCTGCAAGCTGCTGAGGACGGCTCTCATGATAGATCCGAAATCGCAGGCGGCAATGTATCTGTATGCAAGAGCGTGCAAGGCGTGCTATGAGACAGCAGCAGCTCGCTATGAAGAGGGCGAGACAGGAGGCATGAGAGCTGATTTGAGGAATGGCCCGGTTGATGGCTTGAGTGATGGAGGCGCCGGCAGCAGTAACGAAAGTGCCGGACGCAGTGACGAAAGTGCCGGAAGCGGCGGTAAAAACGGAAGCGGCGGCGATATGGACGCGGACGATTATATCGGAGGCTACATAGGTAACTTTAAGGCTGAATCCATGGACGCCTTCGAAGTCCTGACCATGATGCATCCCGACTTTGCCATGGGCTATTATTTCCTCGGATACGCATATCTCAACATGGGTCTGTATCTCAAGGCCAAACTAACGTGGGACGACTTCATGAGACTGAGCTCTTCGGCTGATGATGATCAGTCCGGCCTCGACTATGACCAGCTCGAGGATCTGAGGCATGAGATATCCGGAATGCTGCTCGATCTCGATGAGCCTGTTGAGATAGAAAAGGGCTGTAACCGCATAATGGGCGGTGATTTTGCCGGCGGCAAAGATATACTGGAAAAATTCACAGAGGGCAGATATGAAAACTGGTGGCCGCTCTGGTACTACCTTGGCGTGGCAGAGTCGGCTCTCGGCAATACCGAAGCTGCCATTGCAGATCTGAAGCGCGTTCTGACACTCAGTCCGAGCAATACGGATGTAATGGATGAACTTGCCGTTCTGTACGAGGCGATAGGCGATCAGGTCAATGCTGGGAAATACAGAAATAAGATAAAGGTAGTCCGCGAAGGTTATCCGGAGATATCCCAGGCTCCTGATGAGACCGAATAGTGCTGTTTGACGGTCTGCGGGTGTAAAAAACAGCTGATTCACTCTAACCATACACCATTTAGGTGGCAGATGGCTGATCCGGGGCTGGATTTCACCTTCAAAACAAAAAATAAAAATTTCAAAAAAGTTTTGAAAAATCGTTGACAAATAACGAATACTAGGCTATACTAAACGAGTCGCAAATAAGGCATCAAAAAATGTTCCGAGGTAGCTCAATGGCAGAGCAACCGGCTGTTAACCGGTAGGTTGTGGGTTCGAGCCCCACCCTCGGAGCCATTTATAAGTAAGACACTTATTTATGCCGGAGTGGTGGAATTGGTAGACACCTGGGACTTAAAATCCTATGAGAAGCGATTCTCGTACCGGTTCGAGTCCGGTCTCCGGTACCACTTCAATAATTATAAATCAGCCTTATGCGGCTAACAAAATATGATGACGCGGGATAGAGCAGTTGGTAGCTCGTCGGGCTCATAACCCGGAGGTCGGGGGTTCAAGTCCCCCTCCCGCAACCAGTTAAGCCTTTAATCACAATGATTAGAGGCTTTTTTCGTTGAAATTTCAGGCACTAGAGCCATTTTTGGTAATGCAGGATAATCATTGATATCTTTTGCAATCGCAGGTGGTTATGGGTCAAAATAGGCAATTTAGTACATCTTTTGTACTAAATATGTACTAAAAAATCGCTCGGTTGCTGTTTTGCTTCCGAGCGATGATCATATATTATTCATGATGAGGTTTATGCGCTTAACGATTTGATTGCTTCTATTTTTTCCGCAGCCGGTACATTGATGTAATACTTTGCTGTTACAGATATATCGCTGTGACCCATGAGGGATGAGAGTGTCTGAAGTGCAACTCCCTTGGAGGCAAGTTTTGTACCAAATGTATGCCGATACGCGTGGAACCCATACTGACTTACTTTGGCATCCTCATGGATACGATCCAGAGTGTGCCTGAGTGAGTGTTTATCATACAGTTTACCTGAATCTGTAGTGAACAGAAGATCTGTATCATATTTATTCTTTTTCATATCTTCTTTCTGCCACTCCCTGTGCTCAGCAAGCCTGGAATATGTCTCTTCTGTTATTGGAATTGATCTTACGCTGTTCTCTGTCTTTGTATCATCGATAACGAGCTCATGGCCGACAGTCTTACCATCCTCGAAAATAGGTCTTTCTACTACTTGTTTATTGATCGTGATTTTGTCTGGTTGTATATCATCATATGTAAGAGCCAGCAGTTCACTAATTCTTGCTCCGGTGTTTATCGCAAGTGTGATTAGAAATCTCAATCTGCATACCCTCCGGTTTTCATAGTAGGGGAGATCTTTTATAGCTATATATTTCTTGATAGCTTCTATCTCTTCGTCATTGAACACTATGATCTCGCCAGGAGCATTCTTCTTTTTAGGCTTTGGCACTACCAGGCTCTTGGTAATGTCCTTACAAATATCTTCCTGCTCCATGAGCTTAAAGAACAGTCTCATGAGCTTATGGCAGTTCTTAACTCCGGAAGGGGCACAGGTCATGTCGTTATACGCAGCCTGCAATCCACGGTAATCAACATCTGTGATGAGTTTTTTTGTAATATCCATTGGAGCCAGGTTATTGTTATACGCATCTATATAACGCTGCTTGGTACTTTCCTTAAAATTAGGATCAGGAAGGAATGTGTTACAGATAAAATCATCTGCCAGTTCGCCAAAGAACATTTCGCGAGCATTGATACCGTGATTAGCGTTAAACTTATCACGCTTTGCATAACATTCCTTTAAAGTCTTCCCATAGAACTTTTTGTAAACCTTTCGGTTGCCATTTTTGTCGAGGTAGGGCCTTACTTTGACATTGATAACAATATACGGCTGACCATTGATGGTTTGTTTTTTTCGTTTAGTTTTCTTTTCCTTTGATTCTCCCATTTTTACTGCGATTCTGTCTCCTTTGCATAAAAGCGATAGTATGTTTCCTCACCCCAGACTTCTTTAAGGAACTCTGTGTCAAGTGAGGTGTATTTCTCATTACTCATAATTAGATCGATATAGTTCTCCAGTGCATCGGCTCCCATCCTGTTGACAGCACTGAGATCGATCACGATTTTAGTTATTTTGCTGGAATTCTTTCCAATCTTTTCAGACTCGAAATAATAACCGATTTCAGGGGAGGAGCCCTTGGATATAAGGTCATCTACCTTGCATTCCAGCGCAGTTGCTATATTCTGCAGTGTTGCTATTGTAAATCTGTCCGGATCACTTCTTTCGAACTGAGATACCGCCTGAGGAGTAACACCTAATTTCGCTGCAAGTTCCTTCTGAGTGATACCCTTGCTTTTTCTTACTTCTTTAATTTTGTTTCCCATTGTATTGATCCTCCTGTCAGTAATAGTATATACCAAACAAAAACAAGTTTCAACTTTATTTTTATAAAATAATAGGCTTGACAAAAGTTATAGCTTTAGTTATACTGTAATACTCGATAAAGCTACAACTTGATATTAAGGAGGAAATCAAGATGAAAATTTACAAAACGACTAAAAGAATCAAAGAAAAAGTAGTGCGGAGAAGAAGAAAGAAGCGAGCTTTCGGAAAGGAAGGTATAAGTGACGAAAGTAAGAACTATCAAAGAGACGATAAAAGAATTAAGAGCGATTGATCCGGGATGCCAGCTCACTGAATGGCAATTAAGACAGCTTGTAAAGGAAGAGAAGATACCGGCGATGATGGCAGGTAAAAAAGCACTTCTGTCTGTTGAAGCGGTAGAGCGGTACCTCGAGGAACAGCTTGGCGGCGAGCGGCTGAGCTGAAGCGAGGTGTGAAATATGCAGGTGAGCAAAACAGGGGTCAACTCAGTAGATGCTCTGTATGGAGTGATTTTCACCGGCAATATAATACCGAATTCGTGGTACAGCACCATACGGACAGAAAAAGGGAAGCCGGATCTGACAGCGATAACGATCCTCTCAGAAATCCTGTACTGGCACAGACCAAGAGAGGAGTGTGATGAGAGTGATGCCGGGGACATAAAGCTTATTAAGCGGTTCAAAGGTGATCTCCTGCAGATGAGTTATAAGCATCTTTTGAATAAGTTCGGACTGACTAAGGATCAGAGCAGAAGAGCGATAGAACGTCTGGAGAAGCTTGGGCTGATAAAGAGGCAATTAAGAACTGTTGAGACAGGCAGTACCACCCTGAATAACGTGATGTATATAGAACTCTTTTCGGACAGGCTTCTGGAGATCACATTCCCTGAGGGATACGAAACCCCTGGTAGGAAAAATCCGACCAGGGTATCGGAAAAAACCGATGAGGTCATAGGAAAAAACCAAGCAGGTAGTATGAAAAAACCTATGACAAATACAGAGAATACTACAGAGATTACAAACATAGATTACGACTCTATCTATCAAGCGGAGATCGAACGGGTCAGAGAGCAGGTAGATTACGAAGCTCTGACAAGAGACATTGGATCAGACAGAGGAATGATAGATGAGATAGTAGAGATCATAGTAGAAAACAATCTGTATGGGATGGAGCAGCAACTGATCAACGGATACCGGATACCGGCACCGATCATACGAGAGAGATTCAGAAAGATAAACAGCTATGTGGTGAAGGAAGTAATAGACAGCCTGAGATCGGCACCGAGAAACATTGTAAATACCAGAGGATATATCATGACGGCACTGTACAATGCATCGTCGACATATGAGCTTGGACTGGATATGGAGGTCACCAGAGATATGTTCAGAAGGGAGGCGAGTGCATGGGAAGCATGACACCTATGAAAGCGATCAGAGCAAAGTGCATTGACTGCTGCTGCGGAGAGAAGAAAGAGATACGACTCTGCCCGATCGAAAGGTGCCCGCTGTGGCCGTACAGGATGGGCAAGCGACCTGTAAAGGATACAGACATCGACAAGAAAGATTGAGAACAGAAAAGTAGAGATAGCTAAGACTTTTTTCTGAAAAGTGACCCGATATACGACACTTTTGAGAAAGGTATAACCCGGGAACAATAATCAGACAGATCTTCATGACAGTCAGAGATCATGAATGTGATCAAGAGGGATCCGAACTACTGCCATGGAGCTGAAGGACGAAGGATCAAATGAGGAGCACACAGCTGTGGATACAGAGGAGCCACACTGACTCCTGACAGGGGAGATAAAGGAAATGAACAATGAAAATGTATAGCCATAAAGGCCTCGCCGACTGAGAGCGAAATACACCCATCGCACAAACCTTGCGGTTCGTTCTCTTGGGTATTTCGCCTCGCGGGGCGGTACCAATGAATACAAAGCGCTCAGGAAAAGGGGGTGACGCCTATAAAGAATGTGACATTTATACAGCACGGAAAGCTGACTAATGTAGTCGGCAGGATCAGATATATCAGTGATGAAAAGAAACAGGAGAACCTGTATGCGGTCTATGAAACAGTGCCGAGAAAGTACTGGAGGGATCTTGCGAAGGAGAATCAGTCGGACTTCAGACGCAGCGGAACGAGTGGAAACTGCATCGAGGCCAGAGAACTGATAATAGCTTTGCCAAAAGAAATGACCTACTTTGATCCTGATAAATTGCTCAGATACTTTGTTGAATCATATCGGAAAGAGTATGGCACGGAGTGCATCGCAGCTCTACACCATAACAAGAGAAAGACGAATTATCATATCCATCTGATCTATTCGGAGCGGCAGCAGCTGGAAGAACCGGTGAGAAAGGTAGCAACTCGCAACATGTATTTTGATCCTGAAGGCAGACATGTAAGGACGAAAAAGGAAGCGACAGCAGATGGGAAACTGCTGCCGGGATACAGCATGATACCCAAAGGTGAAGTGTATGAAGAGCATCTATTCGATAAAAAGAACCCGCTCTTCAAACAGAAATCTTTCACAGAAGATGTAAAAGTTTTCTTCACAGATCTCATGAACAGGCAGTTGTCTGAACCAAATCAGATGCAGGTGTTCCCTAAGAACAGTCCATTCCTTCCGACCAAGAAGATCGGTAAGAACAATCCAAAAGCTGAATTCATAGAAGAGACCAACAGGCTAAAGGATGAATGGAACCGGAAAATATGGACAGCATACCGTAATGGGGCACCCAAAGAGAGCCTGATAACGGTGAAGAAGGAACTGATATCCAAGCTGGCAGCAGAGTCGATCAGGGAAGCCGGAGGCAAAAGCGATCCCGAAAAATACAACAGCATACTTGTAAGGGCGATAGCGATAGTTGCGGAGATGTGCAGACTGCTGAGCAAACAGGGAAGAGAGACCTGGGCAGAAGCCTGGGGGAAAGCACTGACCAAACTTATGGATATGGCAACAGAACAAATTGCCGGAAGAAGGATCGATATCAAAAAAGATACAAGGCACAGAACAATGGAACGGTAGATGTGACTGTGCTATAATTCGGAATACTCTTGAGGCGGTAAATGCTCCCTTTGATTTTACGGCTTCGCCGTAAGGTAGGGAGCATTGATTTCGCTCGACAAGCTCGCTCAATAGATGCCCTCTCCGGAGGGACTGTGACCCTCCGTATATATAGAAATCCCTTGTGGAAATCTGATAGAAAGGAGGGCAATGCTATGGACGTGTTCCAGTTCATGCAGATCGTGGGTTTCGCGCTCGCTTTCTTCGTAGCCGGGTACACTCTTGGCAAAAGAAAATAACCGCCCAACGCCACATTGATGCGGTTATTATCTAACTAATTCATATGCGGGCTAACCGTCTATCGGTAGCCTTTATCTATGCTTATAATAATCAAAAGCTACTGCATTTTCAAGTATTTAAGATGAATGGCGCAATACGGCTTAAATAGTTGATTGAGTGGAAGCGTTATGCTTTGTATATCTGCCTCTCTTTGCAATTTAGGGTGTAAGGAGCGGGTTTGTTTTTTGTTCAGTTTCACTAGCAAGAAATGCTTGCGTGTCTCTTTACAACGGATAGTGCTATTATTCTTGTATAGAGGAGAGGCATAGTATGGAAATAGGAGAGAAGATAAAGAAAATCAGAAAGGAAAGCAATCTCAGTCAGGAAGAATTCGGAGAGCTTTTCCATGTGACACGGCAGGCCGTGTCACATTGGGAGCATAATCGCAATTATCCGGATATGGGCATTCTTGAAAAAATAAGCGACAAATTCAATATCTCATTTGATGAACTTATCAAAGGGGATGAAGAACTGATCGATAAAATAGACAAAACTCGCATTAGGGCCAGTCTTTGGAAAAAGCTGTTTATTATTTTGGGTTTAATAATGCTAGTGCTCACAACCTTATATGCTATGCCAAAGGCAGCTAAATATCTGTATTATGATCCAGAAGAAACTGTTGCAGTCCAGCACTACAGTGATGGATCGGTAGAGGATAAGCGAATGGATGTAGACATGCAGGTCTTCAGTACTCTCCGTATACCAGGACATAAATTTGACAATGTCATCAGCTACGATATGGGAATGGGTTGCTATGACGTAACAATAAACCAAAGTTCTTACGTTGGAGACAAGGAAAAATCGGTATCCGGTACAGTCGAGCGAAACCATTTGCAGTTGTTTGACCCTAATGTATTTAAAATACCATATGGTAATGTGTTTGAATGGAGCACATACTCAAGAGATATTCATAAAAGTCTGGAGGAAAACATTGCGAATGATCAGGAAGAATGGGAACGTGAAACTCATGCGGACGGATTCACTCTCCCGGAAGCTCAGGGAATTGCGGGCGATACTGAAGATTCAAAAGACGCTCTAAAAGAACTTGCCCCTGATAAATATTATGAGGCATACATATCTTTTCATAATGCCATGGACTATAAGGATGCGCTGAAGTGGATAGATGACCATAGAGCGGAAGGACTATTATATCCTTGGGTTGCGGTTGCGACAGGTGACGACATTCAGAATGGCCCAATTGGGTTCTATACTGAGTTTTCAGGATACTTGAGGGCTTTTGACAAAGAGAAATATCCATTCCTTTTTGGATATGAAGATGTATACAAAAATAACGGAGAAGATGAACTCAGAAATGAGGCCAATGCACAGCAACATATGCTGAGCATGCTCAGATACATGCAGGATCAGAAAACCTTTTGGAAAATGATGAGCGACGCTGGCTTTGACTCCAACTTCAATGAAGAGTGTCTTGAATCGACAATTGATTATATTGAGAAAAATGGTCTTAAGATATACGGCGTTGCCATTACAGCAAAGAAGGATACTCTGATTAAGATCCATGAGGATAAGGAAGTTTTCTCGATCGGTACAGAAGCTTATAATAATTAGTGGCATATAAAGGAAGGGAATCAAGTATGTTTACAAGAAGGAAAATTCTGATATTCATGTCTTTGATAATGATTGCAGCAATGTCTTTCGCAATGACTGCTTGTAAGACCGATGATGTCTCGAAGAGCGTTGAAGATGATGTCTTGAGGCGTGCTGAAAATGAAGAAAAGCTGCTTAAAGCGATGACTGAATATCCGGGAGAGGGATTATATTATCCTGCAATGACTGAAATCGGCCTTGATGCATCTGCGCCGACAGAGGGGGAACTAGCGGAGGAAAAAAAGAAGGCAGCAAACGAGAAAGATGTCTGGCAAAAGGCAGTAGGGGACTGCTTTGCTGATGGTATGTTCGATACTTTCTATAGCGAATGGGAGAGAACCCATATAATGGGAGCGGCATGGATCTATGAACTGGAATCGGAAATGACTGGTTTCAATATTGAGGATGATGCATCGCAGGGCTCAGACAATATAGAACATGCTATTATAACAGTCACTGCAACTGATAGATCCAGGAATACTTTGTCCTTCAATATGGACTGGAGAGTCATTTTCGACAGTAAAAATCCTGATCTTATTCAGAAGATAGAGCTGATTGACGATGGTGGATTCTTAGAGGCATATTTGGAAGATTGATAATCCGAAGAACAGACCGAAACGATAGATGGAAGCAATGAGTGGGCTGGAAAAAGATCGATTAGGAATAAATAAGATAACAGGAGAATGACTGGAATTTGTACTAATTTTGTACTAAATCGAACAAATAACGAAGAGAGACGTGGTGTTTTCAACGAGTTGAGAGCAACATTTCATAACCCGGAGGTCGAGGGTTCAAGTCCCTCTCCCGCAACCAGTGTTTTCAAGGCTTCCAGAGATTGGGAGCCTTAATTATTTTTCAAAAAAGTCATGTTTTGGTCATGTTTCAATTCCGTCTTGAAGTGAAGAGCTATCTCTGCGAGATCATCTTTATGAACACTTAGCCACTTGCGTTCTTTTCTTGATGGAATGAAATTTATTCGAGATGCATCAATGTAGTCAATATAAACATCTATTCTGGAACATCTGTAAGTCACATCGGAGAACAACAGCCCAGTACACGGATCAATTATTGCATCAACCGCATCAAGAGCTTGAAGAATTCCGTTCAAGTCAATTCCTTTAGCAAATAACTCTTTAAATCGAACTCTGTAATACTCCAATGCGTGAGCACTGAACTTTATCATTATGCCAGTTTTTGGATTTGAAGGATGGAAAGCAATTCTAAAATAGAAGTCGTGATAACCAAACTCTATTCCTACTGAATATGGCGCAGGTGCATTTGATTCGCGTTTACATCCGAATATGGCTTCCAACGATAGAGCACTTTCGACATGCGAAATAACGGAGTTGGACTTTATAATCCAATCCCCAATATCGTGCACATTTTTGATTTGTGCTATTATGCTTGCTTGATCTATACCTATGTTTATCATGATCTGTTATTTGTATGATAGTGGTTTTGATAGTGGTAATGTGTATATGTTCGGTGGTGATACTTATCATTTTTGCCTTATCCCTTGAAATCTACACCTGCCGGTAATAAAATGAAAACTGTATAAGAAAGGGGGCAAAATGTTTCCGGAGGCGGTTCTACTAACGAAGAGAACTCTAATGGATTCAGAATGACTTGTCCTCTTTGCGATACCTTTTCATGGTGTACGAAGACGGGGAACTACTAGAGAAGGCAAATTTTTCTTTTTTGATGAATGTGAATTCAAGTGTGGCTCTTGTGGAGGAACATTTTGGGACTAAACATCTCTACCCACTCACAAAGATAAGAAATTGTACTCTGCCTTCAATCAGCGTTACGTTTTTCATCTCACACAGTTTTCTTAATATTTCACCGATATCTTTTCTGTATTCTCCATACATCATTTTCCGACGATACTTCGGTATAAACACTATGTGATATGTGCAATTCCATCTTCTCCTTTGCCTTAATATGTGGTTGCGAACCCACATCATTATAGCATTGGAGGTTTTTATTCTGGTACTTTGGGCAACGCTACTGCTTTGCCTGGTCCCCCATTTCAAATGGGGGATTAATATCTGGGTTCATTTAGTACATATGGCGACAGAACAAGTTGCCGGAAGAAGGATCGATATCAAAAAAGATACAAGGCAGAGAACAATGGAACGGTAGATATGACTGTGCTATAATTCGGAAAGGCTACCATACACGGTAGGCGGTTAGCCCTCTCCGGAGGGACTGTGACCCTCCGATTACATAGAAACCTTCGTGGAATCTGGCGGAAAGGAGGGCTAAGCCAATGTTGACCATTGAAGGAATGATTGGATTACTGAGCTTATGCTTGACATCCTTCGCTCTCGGATATGCCATCGGAAGCAAAGATAATAATAAACCACAGAAATAGCCGCCCTGTAGTCCGGTAAACTTAGGCGGCTATTTCAAATAGCTTAATTTGTTAGCGGCTAACCGTCTATCGGTAGCCTTTATCTATGTTTATAATAATCAAATGTTGCTACTTTTTCAAGCATTTGTGCAAAATGTAAAACGCATGTAAAACTCCGCTTGCGTGACTGTTGCGGGTATGGGATATACAATCAGGATGGATAGCAATGATCGATAATGGAACAACAACAATCATCTGCCAAAATTAAGTGTGGAAGCTACTTGTGTAGCCAAACGGACAAACACAACTCACCATGATGAGCCTGTAGCAGGCGATATCAGCGGAGCACATGGATATACACATTCTTCAAATACTACCTATTATGCTACATTTGAGGTGGAAAGCGGAGATCGAATGGAGTTCCATATAACAGGACTCCAGTATGGCAAGTTAAGAGAAGGCGACAGCGGAACATTATCATTTCAGGGAGCAAGGTTTTTATCGTTTGATCGGCACGTAAGCCAAAGAGAGGATGTAAGTTTCGAGATAGAACACAGCAGCGACGTTGAAGTAGAAGTTGAATGATCGAGAGGATAAAAAGCATACAATGAAATCTGATAACAAAGTTTATAACATTCTGCTGCCAATATGGTTGCTGATATTCTTTCCATCATGGCTGTGGCTGCTCCTGATACCTGCCAACTATCTGATCGACAGGATAGTGCTCAGATGGAGTCTTGGCGACATGCCTGAAAAGGGTCTGTTCTGCAGGAATCACAACTGGAAAATCTGCCTTGCAGGGTTTGTGAGCGACTTTGCAGGTTCGATCTTACTTTTTGCACTTAATCAGCTCATGTTCGGCATGAATGATGACGTGAATTCGTTTATCAGCAAGGCAGCTGTTGGGCTTATGTTCAATCCGTTTTCAAATGTTCTGTCACTTATTATTGTGAACGCTGCAATAGCGATATCCGCAGTGTGCATCTATAAACTGGATAAAAGTATATTGGGCAAAGCAGGACTGGATATATACCAGGCG
The DNA here is from genome assembly GCA_902774265.1 of uncultured Eubacteriales bacterium. Lineage (GTDB taxonomy): Bacteria > Bacillota > Clostridia > Peptostreptococcales > Anaerovoracaceae > Crickella. The sequence goes on along the minus strand of CACYHR010000008.1, from coordinate 10,301 downwards.
AAGAAATCAGCAATCAGACTTGCTATAATCACAGCGCCATATGTATATCTGATACCTTCTGAATGGTTCTATAACTAGAGGGACGTAATAATTCCATAGATACTAGGAGGATATGATGATTAAATGACTGATTGAGTGGATAAAGTCATGTTTTTCGGGCAGCATAGCTGTCAGTGATCAGAGCCTTGGCAAGGTCAATGTCGATATTGCTGATAAGAGAGCAAGAGACAGAGGTTTTAGAGGAAAGCTAAATGGATAAGATTTTGAAAAGTAGAAAGTGAGCAGATATGGCAAAATATACAACAACTGTAGGCGGATCTTTAAAAGAACTTGTAACATACATTAAACATAACGAGTCAAGGCTGGGTACTACGATAACACAGGAAGAAGAGATAACAGGAACAGCAGATTCTGTTAAATATTGGGTCGGTACCTATGAGAGGTATGCGGTCCTAGGAGAAAACAGAGTCAGCCTTAATGTTATGCTGATTGAATACAGTGAAGGTGTGAAAGTAATAGCTACAGCATCAGGTGGCAGCCAGGCAGCGTTTTTCAAGATCAATACCTGGAGCGAAGGCAATTTCCTGGATGCTTTTGTTGCGGTGATAAAGCCTTATAAAGCGAAAAAAGAAAGTCAATAGATGAAACAACTGGAACACGAACCATAGAGACTGATCATTTCTCGCTTTCGCTCAGTAATTCAGACACATGGGGATATGAACTGGATGAATACGGCAGGATTACTATATACAGCAATAAGGCTCGCGATGTAGGATTTGGCGGACGCGTGATGTCTGTTGAGCTATGGGATGATCTGAACGTGGAGCCTTATGACGGAGCGGTTCCATACAAGGCAATAGGTATAATAGATGGGCAACTGATAATTGTGACATACGCTTCTGATGTTCAGTATGACTTCAACGATGAAGCAGCTGCTGATGAATATATAGCGATTCGAAATGAAGCAGAGACTATACAGGAAGGAGGAAAGTCAGGACCACTGATATTGAAATGATAGAAGTATTAGAATTCATAGCCGATAAGATAGGAACTATTATAGGCGTCGTACTTGGTATCATAGTTGTTATCGCACTAATAAGAACTTTGATGAAAGCATCTAAAGGGGAGTCCATAAGTGTGCCTGCGGTTGGAGTGATGAACGATTTTCCAAGTAGTGTGACCGGTATAAACAAGCATAATGATATGGTAGAAAGAAGCAATGAGAGAGCTGAAAAGAAGACCGAATAGTGAAAAGGAGTCGAAATTCTGAACCACGGAATTCCGGCTTTTTTCTTTTATACAGTAATTGCAAGGTGTTTATGCTAAATGAAATAATGTTTTCGTTATCAAACACTTGAATCTCATTATACGAAAACTGAAAAAGTCCCTTCATTTGAACTACTTATTCCGACTTTCTCGCATAGTATGCTGCTTCCTTTTCATCGGGTGATTTGTAATTGTTATGACGGTGAGGACGGCTATAGTTGTAGTTTTTGATATACTTGTCTATTCTGTCTCTGAATTCACGTTCAGATCGATAAACGTGCCTGTAGATTTCCTCTCTTTTTAAATTGGCAAAAAAAGATTCAGCAACAGCATTGTCAATAGGTGTATGAGGTCTCGAAAATGATTGATCTACAGCACAGTTTACAAGCAAGGAGCGAAATGCTCTTGATGTGTATTGACCGCCGTTATCGCTATGAAACATCAAACCAGCAGGACAGCCGCGATCTTTAAATGTTTTCCTGAATGTAGATGTCGCTAGCTGAGTAGATGCATTTGTAGATATTTTGTAGCCAACGATTTTCCGTGAATACAGGTCCATTATTGTACATATGTAGTAATAATAGTCTTTTACTAAGAATTGGGTTATATCACTTACCCAGATTTTGTTTGGCTCGTTGGTATCAAATTTCCTTTTGACTTTATTTATGTTATGCCCGTAATGAAAGAATCGCAAATTTCTTACGAATAGTACATATCTGTGAAGCTCGTGGAAGTGGATTCGATCGAATCGAAGAAGGCATGAGAGAATGGAAAATTCCAGCTCCTAAGGTAGAAACGACAGATGACTTTTGCAGAACGACATTGTGCTGGCATAGGTCACTAAATGAATGGTCGAAGGAAGAGAAGGTCAGGACCTGTTATATCTATACATGTTATTGTTATGTAAATGGGATGGAAGTATCAAATGCAGTTCTTCGTGAACGTTTTGGTATCAGTGATGTAAACAAAGCCATGGCATCCAGGATCATTAAGGATACATTAAGTGCAGGAAAAATAAAACTGGCTGATCCGAAGGCTGCCGTTAAAATGCGGAGATATATTCCGTATTGGGCGTGATTTTCGTTGACGGGTCGTTGATAGATTGACACTCATTACGATAAAAAGACCTAAAAATACTGATATTTCAACAAGAACATTTCGTTGACGGGTTGTTGACAACAATGCTGATGTAGTAAAGAAACCGTCAACTCAATTGATGATGAATATCCGCCTCTTTCATTTACTATGAATCATCTTATTGGATCCGTATGCTTTCGATACCAAGTTCATGAGGGATTCGTTGAGAGAATACGGAATATCTGATATATTTGAGATAAAAAGCGGGCAGATGAGGATTCTGCCTGAAAAGCTGTCCTGCGATCTGTACCGCTTCATAGCAGGTGATGCGGATGCGGTGAATTCGTACAGAGGCGAATACATGAGCGGCTACTCATGGGCAAGCAATATGGAGGGCTTTATCACCGGAAAACAGGTAGAATAATAAAGTATAGTCTATTTAAAGAGAGGGGGATTTTGCACATGAAGTCATTAAACAAAACAGAGAAAATCATTTTTCTGGTCAACTTAGCATTTTGTCTGTTTGGCCTTATATATTCGGTCGTGCAAGTGGTGAGGAATCCGATCAATACCGCATTTTTAATAAAGAATCTTTTGATTATTCTTGGATATCTTGCGATCGCCTATTATGTCTTTTATGCTTATAAGAAGCCGCATGGCAATTCATTAAAGCGCGTCATGATATTTGTCGCGATCATCATGGTCCTTATTGCCTGCACTCACCCGGCTCTCACAACTATTAACTTAAAGGCTGGTGCACCACCAACATCTGAAGCAGTATCCGGCGAGGCTCAGGGAGATCCTTCCGGAATGCCAGAAGGAGAAGAATCTCCTGCGTCAACAGGCGAGCTTTCGGCGAAAAATGGTCAGCCCGCGGAGCCGGAAGATCAGAAGTCTTTGATTGATTTCAAGTATTCCAGAGCGCTTGAATATGCCATTATCTTCTTCACTGTCATGATTCTGGCATACGTGGCAGGAAGATTAAATCGAGTGGAACAAAACAGGTATTACTTGGTAGCTGCTATCATCATGCTGCTTGCCAGGTGCTTCCTGGATTACTATCCCGGGAAATACCCGGTCAACGCCAATGAATTCAATATGTGTGTTGCGATCGTATCCGCCTATCTTGTCCGTTATAGACAGCACAAGGAAGCGGGTGCCGAAATCGACTAAGGTTATATATATCTTACAAAACGGTTGCAGAAAGGATGATTCAGACTATGAAACTAACGGCTTTCAATACAGCAATTCTTACTTCTCACTTTGATGATGTAGCCAGACTGTTTGAAGATCTGGGTTTTGAAAGACGTCATCATGACGAAACCAAGGAGGGATTGGCCAGCGACAATGTCAGATTAAAGGATGCCAATGGCTTTTATATCGATATCACAAGAACCGATCATTTCCCTCAGGACAAAAGTCTTATACGCATGAATGTAGATGACTTTGAAGAAGGCTGTCGGTTCCTGCAGGATCATGGCTTCCACAATGCTATGGGGGAAGGAGTGGTCATTGAAGCTGAACACTGGAAAGGGGTGCATATGGTCTCACCATCCGGTTTTGAGATCATGATGATGAAGCACATACGCAAAAGTGATGACATGGACCTTATGGAGGATAATGAAAACGAAGGATAATATGAGTGTGACAGCAGAAAAATGCATGGATGCAATACGTGAACATGTCGGTACTGTAGAATTGGAGCAGTTTATATACTATGTTCGCTATTATTATGAGTGCTTTGCGACGATCGGGGGCTAGGGCCTGGCCAATTCCAGGGAGAAGCAGGCAATGAAGTTTATATGCAGGAAGGCGAGGAGGTAGTCGCGGAAAGAATACGATGTGCATATGATTTTTATGCTATACTTCTGTATAAGGAAATGTTCTCCTAATTCGTTATGAGATGACTGAGAAATATATTTATATATGAAGGGAGCTATAATGAAGAAGTTATTATATCTGCTGCTGGCATGTGTTCTGTGCGGCACTTTGGTTTTTACAGCATGTTCCAAAGAGAGTCAGGAACAGTCTGATGAAGCTGCCGAAACTACCGAAGCTGAAGTTACACAGGAACAGATCGAGAAGAATATTATCGGAACATGGATAAAGTATGAGATTGACGGGCAGCCAGCGCTGACAAATGAAAAGAGTGTGATTGATATAGTATCAATCACTGATGCTTATACAAGTGCATCACATAAAACAGATGACGGAAATCCATTTGATTATAATCAAAAGAGCAAAGTAGAAATCAATGGCAATGCTGTGACCATTTCCACCACGATCTCCGATGAGGAATCGCTTATACATGAATTCAGTATAACCGACATAAATGACAGTAAATTTACTGCAAATAGAAAGTTTACACGTACGCTTGAAGGATCTGATCCGTTAATTAAAGAAGATACTGTATCCTTTGTTAAGATTAATGAAGATTATGGAGAGAATATCGTAGGCACATGGGAAGGACACTGCACAAGCGAAGGTTCCATTTTTGATGATGGCCAGGATCACCGCTGGGAATACAAAGACGACGGCACCTATGTTTACTATGTAAAGGACGGCGGGAATTGGGTACCGAGCAATAACGATCTGAACGAGTACTTCGTGGCAGGAAATCTTCTTTGCACACGCTGGACAGAAAATGGAGAAGAGAGCCACGAGTGCTGGGATATCACTATTGATGGCGATACGATGAACTGGACGGCACTTCGTGAGAACGAAGAAGATGGCAGCACATACACGGCTGCATTCGAAATGAAAAAGGTCGAATAATTACCTTGAATGATAAAGAATAATACTAAACATGACAGTAAGACACCTCTTCGGAGGTGTTTTATGTTGTGCTTATACTGAAGAGCTCTGAATGATCTGCAGAAGTGTGTGGACGGAGAGGATCCGGAGAGTTCGGCTCTTGACAGTTTTTCGCTTGAGGTGTTTGAGGATATCAGCTACATCATGGCGAAGCACGCGGATCCGAAGGGGGTTCCGGATACGCCGGATGAGTGGCTGGATCAGTTCGGGACTTTTTCTATATATCAGGTGCTGCCGGAGATCATCGAGCTGTGGGGCCTGAATATTCAGACGCAGGTCGAGTCTAAAAAAAACTTCGAGCGACTGACCGCGAAATGACGACTCCGCTGCTGCTGAGGGCGGTGCAGCTGGGCATACACATAGGGGAGATGGATCTTCTGACTATTGGGACCATCAACGATATGTATGCGGAAATGAGTAATGATGAGAACAGCGAGGCGTACTGCACGCTGGCATCTCAGGGGGAATGGACAGGTTCTGATGATTGCGCATGAAATGTTATTGAATTGAGAGCTGATTCAGAGGTATAGAGAGAAACAACTCTATTTTGTCTCCACCTTTTTGCTGGAATTGTATATAATATAGCAGGAAGATGTTGCGATAAGACACGGCATATACATAATAATTAATAATATGGGAGAAAACAAAATGAACGAAAACTACGAAGCTTTCGAAAAAGCTATGAAGGGTGACCCTGAGCTTTTTGAGAAAATCAAAGCAGAAATCGCCGATCTCATTGAAAACGGGGAGATAGGTGAATTTGAAGCTCTGGGACAAGTGGCATCGAAATACGGATATCTCAACGATATGATCCGTAATTACGCTGAAGATCAGGAACTGGATGACTCCGAATTGAGAAAAGCCGCAGGCGGCGTTTCTCATGACGGCGAGGATGAGAACCACTGCGATTCAAAATACTGGTGCGATGTATGGTACTTCCATGATCTTATGTTCGGACCGGGTAAAGCACCTGACACAAAGAAAACTCAGTGTCTGGGATATTACCTTTGTGACCATATATGGAATTAAGTCTGCAGTATAATGGGCAATCTGTTATGTATTATAAACTGAAACCACCATATTCATTCCGGGGATGGAAGAGGCTTCCATATGCCATAAGGGCAGAGTACGGCAAAGAGATGTTCGGGCAGCCGTACTTTTTCGGAAAAGAACAGTTTATGGATCTCCTTCGCTGCAACGGAACAGAAGATGTAGACATCTCAGCGTTCAGCGGGCGTACTCAGCTTGACATAAAAGAGATGCTGAAAAAGGGTATACTTGAGGCATCAGAGTCACCGATGGGAGCTCTGGAACTTTGGCAGATCTACAGAGTGTATCCCGCGCGTTTTATGAAAGGCGTGCATTGGGCTATCACAGGAATGTGCAATATGAGGTGCAGGCATTGCCTGGTATCTGCTCCGGATCACCATCAAACGCAGCTTTCTCTGAACGATCTTATACATGTCGCGGATGAAATCGCCCGATGCGGTATCAAAGTCATAGATGTGACGGGCGGTGAGCCTCTTATGAGGAAAGATTTCGCTGAATTCTGCAGAATACTCAGTGAGAGAGATCTGCATATAAGGGTGCTGTTCACCAACGCAAGCCTTCTGAATGAAGAAGTACTGGATATGCTCCGTGAAAACGGACAGATGCCGAATTTTCAGCTGTCGTTCGACGGGCTGGGACATCATGACTGGCTAAGGGGTGTCCCGGGGTCTGAGGTTCAGGCAGATGCGGCATTCAGACTGCTGCATAAGCATGAGATCCCTGCCATGGCAGCTATGATGCTGCACCGTGAGAACAAGGATTGTCTCAGAGATACTGTGAATTACCTGAGTAGTATGGGAGTCCGAAATCTGGGCCTGAATGCGCCGCAGAACCTCGGTGCATGGAAACAGTATTCAGCGAAATATGCACTTACACAGGACGAGGTGTGGGAAGTCTACAGGGAATACATACCTCACTATTTTGAGGACGGCATGCCGATAGATATAGATCTTGATGGTTACTTTTCATGTAAGAAAGGGAGTACAGACTACAAGGTCAACTATGTGCATCATGCAGATCCTGATTCGGACTGGACGGATATCCCATACTGTGAAAGCATGAGATATCATATACATATAAGGCCAGACGGACGCGTGGCGCCGTGCATGGGATTTTCCGATTCAGTCCTTGGCGACTGCTTCCCGAGTGTGCTTGATGAGCATCTTGGAGATATCACTCTCGGAGGATATTACTACGATGTTGTGGAGACTAAGCTTTCAGATGTGCTTGCACGCAATCCGGAATGCCGTGACTGCGAACACTGGCCTGAATGTACAGCGGGATGTATGGTTGAATGCATGAGTGATGACGGGGATTATCTGATACCGGATACACGCATATGTCATTTCCATAAACACATAGGAGAAGTTGCTGTGAGAGATGTAGCAGACCGGGCAATAGAGCAATATATTATTTGATAAAAATAGCATGATCCATCAAAGGTGAAAGTGCGAAGATCTGATCAAACCTGCGAGGGAAGCAAAACCTCGCAGGTTATTTAAGTAGCGGCGTTTATAGCTGCGACAGGAAAGCGACGAGTCTGCGGAGCCGTATCTCCGCAGGCTTTTTAAGTTCCGGCGTTAATAGTAAAAAATAAGGCAATATAACTGCCTGAAAATATTTCATGAAGGAAACAACTCTATATTGTCTCCACCTTTTTGCCGGAATTGTATATAATATAGCAGGAAGTAAATAAAGAGACTCTTAAGTACGAGGAGGACAAGATGAAAATGACAGGACACAGGAGGATGATAATCCTCGTGCTCGCATTCGTCATAACTGTGATAGCTCCGCTCCAGGCGGCTGCAGCACCTAAGAAAGAATATGTCGGAGATCTGTATCTCGCATACGGCAAGAATGCTGACTCCGCAAAGCAGGCTCTGGAAAGCAAAGGCTTCACTCCTATAGAGGGAAACTTCAATGACAGCGGAGATACATACGCCATGCTCGGATATAAGACGACAGACGATATCCGCTATGCGATCACCGATGTTGCGGTGATGAACATGCGCGGCGGCTACAGTGTTGAAGACTATCAGAATATGCTCAAGGAGAAGAAATCCGAGATCGCGGGCTTCCTTGAGGAGTTCATGGTAGTAGTCAAAGAATACCGCGCCAATTATGAAGCTGGAAAGACAAGAGCTGTATATGTCCATGACCTTCTGAACAAATACACGGATGACGATACCGGTTTGAAGCTCGGGGATCTTTTTCTTGCGGATACTCTGCAGGACAAGGTCGGCATACAGGAGAGCGTCACCGCTGAGAACAAGGAAAAGCTGCCTGATCTCATCACTATCATGCTGCAGGGCAATACTGAGGTTGTGAAATCAGTAGAACTGCTTCTTGCGATGGCGACTGATCCATCGGATGATACATGGCTTGACAGATTTTCAAATCTGACCTTTGACGATCTGCTCGATAATGTTGCAGAGACTCAGCCTAGGCTCAATACAGAGGCAAAGCAGATGCAGTATCTCGACAATATCTACGGCGGGATCGCAGAGATCATCGCAGCGGATATGGCGAGTATAAAAGATCAGCTCACTGCATATGAGGCATCCGGTCTTGAAATAGCAACTGCAACAGACGAAGACATAAAGAAAGCCTTCGGTGATCCTGAATCTCTTGAGGGAGACGAGGCAGCTGAGTGTGCGCTTGCTATACAGGACTGGATGACGACGGGCGCCCTTTATGAGAATCTTAAAGCATACGAAGGCGGCAGCTTCGCTGAAGGTGAACTGCTCGACTTCTTCATGGAGGAAACTGATCCGGATGATGCGGAACGACTCTATCCTATAGTCGCATCTCTTTCGGAAGGACAGTGGTACGGACTCCCGTTCGTTTCATTTGAAATGCAGCTCAGGAATGCATTTGCTGATGAGAATAGCTGGAAGAGCCAGGCTGACTCAGCCAAAGCTGCTATAAACGGGCTGGAGGAGATGTCAGTCTACGCCAATATAGACAGGGACATATACAAGGACGATGGTACCGTCGCTCTTACAGACAAAGCAATCAGGGAAAAGAACACTGCAAACGGGACTACAGGTACACCGCTCGAACAGATGGATGCGTTCTCAATGGTTACGGCGATAAGCTGGGCGGCAACTGCGATCAGTGGCGTGGTTATGCTTGGAGCAGCGGCTAAAGTCGGCATTGATGCGGCAAGAGTGGCACACTATAACAGGATTATGGATATTTCAGCTAAATCCAGCAATTATGAATTGTGGACCAGTTCGATGTATAACCGTGACAGGCTTACGTTAGGCGTAAGAGCAGGTGTAGATGGCAACGCTTCTGCATTAAGAAGCGGGGCTTTCCTGAAATATGCAGCTTTTGCGACTATAGCGCTCGGCCTTATCTCGGCTACTCTGACAATCATCGATCTCCTTCGCGACACCAGCGTTGAGCAGCTTCCTATCCCTAAGTATATCGTTGACAACCGCAGCGACGCGGAAGGAAATGACTTCAGCATCAACTACAAGGCTGTCGAATGTAACCGTGAGGAGTATTTCGGCAGCGGATACAGCAGGCAGACGGGAAGCTCTGCAGATCTGATGGCGGACGAGGGCCTGCAATGGCTGGTGCTGTACGTATCGAGGAATTCACTGGCAGGCAATCCTATACTCGCAGATTTCGCAGTTAAGGAAGAATCGCAGGCACCGTCAGGCCTCACAGGCAACGTGCACCTCATCGGCGAAAAGGGAGCGGTCAATATAGCGAGCGGCTCGTTCAGGAACTATAATACATTCCAGAAGACCATAAATCTGATCTCAGATAATACTCTGTATATGTTCTACGGGATATCCGATACTCCAAAGACATACGACGAATCATCAGGCAACATGACAGCGACTGATCTTAACAGCGGCACAGCAGCATTATTCGGATTCGGCGGCATGGCGATAGGCGCTGTACTCGGAGCAATCCTTTCAAACATGCTGAGGAAGAAGAAAGAATCAGAGGCAGAAACTGCCTGAGCGTATAGCATGAGCAAATAACAGACGCCGGATGTCCCCCGCCTCTTAGGCGGCGGGTTCCATTTTCGACCATCAGTGGTGGGTAACAATCCCCCACTGATGCTCTCAGGAGCT
>CACYHR010000007.1:4702-80557 GCA_902774265.1 uncultured Eubacteriales bacterium | reverse complement strand
GTTCCGAGCAGTTTTGTCGCAAACAAAGATTAGCACAGAACAGGCAAAAGACGCATTACCTTAACAGGCGGTGCGTCTATTTTGATGTGCAGGGAAATAGCTGTGTTTGCGGGACGCGGACACGATAACCAGACCACGAATAATGCAAAAGGAAAAAGTGACGCTTTAACCTCGCCACGAAATTTGCAAAAGAGAAAGGCGACGCTTTAACAGCGTTACCCCAATAAATGCAATAGCGAATTATGACCCTTTAACGCAACGCCACCAATAATCGCATAGGGGAGGGTAAAACCACCGATTTAGTTAAAGACCCTCATCTTCATCATAGTTGTGTGATGGTAGAAACCACACTATGCATCCCGGTAAATAACCGCCGTTTCTTTCATAATATAAATTCTGTTATAATTACAGGGAAATGTTAGTTTTATGGATTATTAAAAAGGAGTTGCGTTATGAAAAAAAGAATGGCTATTGTCCTCATGCTGGTAATAGTTATAAGCGCTTTTTTTTCCATGCCGGCAGCAGCGGCAAGCGGAAAAGTATCTAAAACCGGCTACCACAAACTGATAAAAACGAAAAAGTATATTTATTGCGCTGACGGGTATTCTATCTATAGGGTCAATTGCAAAACAAAATCGGTCAAGAGACTCGTTACCGACGAGAATCATATATACAATATGCAGATCCATAAGGGCTATATTTATTACGGAACTTATCCAATGGGGCCAGAACTGTGCCTATACCGCGTTAAGACTACGGGAAAGCATCATAAATCCATTGGATATTGCCATATAATTAATGGCAGAAAGTTTAACGGATATGTTGTAAAAGGTTCTCATATTTATTACAAAAACTGGAAAGGAAAAATCATAAGAGCAAATTTAGAAGGCAAAAAAGGAAAAGCTGTTAAGATCAAACTTGTCAATAATACGAAAAAAATGAATACTGAAGGATATAAGATCATTATCAGGGAATCAGATGATTTCTATGCGGATTACGATATGTGCGGTAATAAATATCATACAGGCTATATGGTATCGTATCTGAGATTCCCGAATGGTGAAAAAATCAGACTTGGAAAAACTGATGCTAAAGATATAACGATCCTTTGATGAGTAAAATCTGACTATGATTGGCTGAAATCGTTTGACTCAAAGGCTGTTTTAAACCAACTCTAACAATGAAAGGTGCGGAAATGATTATGAATAGAAAAAGAAGAATAGTTTCATTACTAATCTTAATGGCTGTGCTGTTTTCCTGCTTTACTGTGCCTGGCTATGGTGCTTCATCTAAAATCAGGTCGATGAAAACGTATGACGTTATAAAAAAGGGAAAATATGTATATGTTGCCGGCGGCAAAGGTATTTACAGAATAAATATCACAAATAAGGAAAAGAAAACAGTAACGAAGAAAAATCCGTATCATATTACGATGCATCTGTATAAAGGATATATTTATTATTTGACCGGTTTTAAGGGGGAACATTTCAAATCTGAATTGCGCAGAGTAAAGTTATCTAATCATAAGGATTCTCTGGTATATAGGAGCAAAATGACAGATTTGGAGTATGCAATTAAAAAATCAACAATATATATCTATGGATATAAAGCTTCCGGCGGAAAGATAAAAAAGAAAATCAATCTATCAGGATCAAAAAAGAAAAAGACAAAAGTAAAAGCAGTAAATAAGGAAATACAAAGCAACGCAAATGGATATAAGCTAAAGTTTGTATATAAATACAAGGGAATAGAGGAATTTATCATTAGATATTTGGTTACACCAAAGTGGAAACTTAAAATAGACAGAGCATCAGCTTACTGATTATCTCTATGAGCGACCGTTAATGGTCGCTCATTTCATGAGGCCGATTCTAATTTGAATAACTAATAGTTCGTATCTGGAAGATCCGAATCGAGTCTGGCGAGATTCTCAAGCAAATTATCAAGTTCTGCCTTATACTTAGTTTTATTTTTTTCTCTCACTTCTGCGATGTGATTTTCTATTAATTTTGCAATGTGGTTTTTAACAGTTTCTGTGGTGAGATTTTCAATCGTTTCTCTGTTGACTATTTCGGTAATCTCTGGGGCGAGATTGTTAATTATTTCTTTGGTGAGTTTCTCAGTTATTTCTTTGGTGAGTTTTTCAGTCAGCTCTATGGTGAGATCCTCCTCGAATTCTTTCTGACGAAGATCAATAAAGTCTTCTACGGAAATACCGCTTATCAATATGTTCTCCACTCTGGCACGCTCCCTCCTGAGTATATCTACCAGGATCCCGTCTTCTATGCAGCTGTTAACTGCTTCCCTGACAGCGGCTACATCATTCAGACCTCTTGCTTTGTTTCTGCGTACTCTTTGAAGAAGGATTCCTTGTATTGTGCATTAGCATATTTTTCCGGCATGTTATACCTCCTTGATTTTACACCCGGACATGAAGCGGATTCAACTTATTAAGCAGTTCATACCTTAAATCAGGTCATTCGTCGGTGAAAAACAAAAGTGCAGATCCCGGATGTTATTATGATGGCACAAGATAATTTTGAATTGATTCTTACAAAGATCATAGATAAAGAAGGGAGAAAAACAATGGCGAGATGTGAAATGTGTGGTAAGAGTATAGGCTTCTTTGATAAGAAAGCTAACATAGCCGGTGGAAAAGTTATTTGCGAAAACTGCGTTGGAATTGCAGGGTACAGTCTTAACCCTGCCGTAGGAGGAAACGATATAAGTGAGCTGCTTTATCTGAGTGCGGATCAGATAAAAGCAAACATAGTACAGGATAAAGCCATTGCTGAAAGAATGAAGAGGACGAACAGCAGAATCGGTAATTTCGCAATGTTCGATGAAGAGGAAAAGATCGCAATACTGGCATCAAAGTATTCTGTGATGATGCACCCTCATAACTATTCTGTACTCAGATATGATCAGATAACCGAATGTGAACTGATCGAGAATGGTAATACTCTCGATTCGGGAGGGCTCAGCGGAGCAGTTGTAGGCGGATTGCTGTTTGGCGCTACAGGAGCTATCATCGGCAGTTCTGCAAAAAAGACAACCCAGACATGTGAAAATCTGATGATCAAAGTAACCATAGCAAATGCAAATATTCCGGCGATATACATAGAGTTCATAAACAGGACAGTAGGAAGAAATACGCCGTTCTATCAGGAATCAACACTGCAGGCACAGGATGTTATGTCAAAGCTTAAACTGATAATAGAAGAAAACCGGAGCAGAAAAGCAGATCAGAGGTTACAGGCAGCGCTGACAGCTCAGGCTGAAGGCCTGAAACTGGAGAGAAGAGCAGAACCTCATATGCTGCAGACAAAAGATCCGGTAGAGGAGATCCGCAAATATAAAGGATTGATGGATGAAGGAATAATCAGTCCGGCAGAGTTTGAAGAAAAGAAAAGGATGCTTCTGGCTATGTAAAATACAGATAGATGTGTCTGATAAGAAAGAAAAACAGAGTATTATAGCAATTAACTGGTGATATGAGGAGGACTCAAAATGAATAACGGAGGAATGCCTAATAAAAATACATATCTTGCAATTTGTGTAATCAGTATATTGATCAATCTTATATTTGGGATTTTCAATGTAATAATGTACAGAGGAATGACCGCGGCAATAGATTCAGGAGACTATGCATCTGCATGGGGAAAGGCGAAGGCAATCAAGATAGCAAGTGCGGTCGGACTGGCAATATTGATAATGATACCTTTATTGCGCTGACAGATCACAGAGATCGGCATATTAAGTAACCATCTCGCCAATGGCTGAAGAGAGTCACGTAGCCGGGAATCCGAGAAATCGGATAACGGCTCAATGACTCTCTTTTGTATGAAACAGAATGCTTACTCAGGATCATACGGGCGTTGCGGCTACTGTTTTTTCTGTCCATGAAAGGCACTGTTTTACTGAACAGTTCTATTTTCTTGAATATAGGGTTTGACACCACTCTACACTTTCATTAAGCAGTTCATCCCTTAAATCATGCCATCCGTCGGTGAAAAACAAAAGAGCATTTCTCCGATGCTAATATAGGAATTGTAAAGAGATATTTGAGGTAATGTCAGTGATATGAAGGCTCTGCAGATTGTGCAACTATGAACGAAAGCATTGGACAAGGGATAAGAATAATATAGAGAAGTACTACCCTGAAATTGAGAGGAGAAACATGAGAAAGAATAACATGATAACAATCATTCTTATGCTTGTGATTTTGATGACGTTTACATCTGCTGCATATGCAAATGACGGAACTATAAACCTTGCTCTGGATCATGATGAAGTACCGAGCAAGCAGGAAGCATATAATAATGCACTTACCGATAAATTGGAAGCAGAAAGTGAAGTTGAAATCGCAAGAGAAAGCGGTGATCAAAAAGATTTAGACAGGGCGATCGAACATTTAAAAGATATGGAGATCGCTCTTAGAGAAGCGGAGCAGGAACTGCAGGATGCCAGATGCGCGGCAGGAGAAATCGGATCAATCGAGGAATCTAAACTAATTGAAGAAACAGGGATATCTGCAGACCGGGAAGAGACAGACAGGATAAAAGCAAAACCTGTTGTTATAAAGACCGTGACAAAAACAATAAAGTGCAGAAAGTTAAAGAAAAAAGATCAATTCTGCAGACCGATTACAATCAAGAATGCAAAAGGAGATGTAAGTTTTTCGGCACAAAAAAACAATACAAAGCAGTTGAGCATCAGCAAATCAACCGGAAGAATACGGATAAAACACAATACCGGTAAGGGCAAATATAAGTTAAAAGTAAAAATAAGGGTTAAAGGAAAGGAAGGGGATGCTGATTATGTAAAAAACGTTACCGTACACATAATAGTAAAGTAGAACTTACATTTACATTTCAATAGTTCATTTACATAAGATGAATTTTGAAAGTATATGTGATAAATAGACCAATTAACAGAGAATGATAATCAGTTTTTATTATCTGGAGGTAAAAGAGATGAAGAAGAGAATGATTAGCATAATATTATCAATACTGATCATATCAGTGATGATGCCGTACAGTGCTTTTGCGGATAATAGTTTCAATGTTAAAGATGCTGCCGTAACACCTGATCCGGCTGAGATTGCGTCGCAGACAAAGGCAAGAGAGCTTATTGACAGGTATGCTGATCTTGAAGCTGACAGAGATGTTAATGTGTTCACTAATGATATATATCCAGGAGAATATAGATTAATATCGGAATCTCAACTAAGCATTCTCGCAGATTTTGCCGGTACCGCAACTGCAAATTGTTCTACAGATTATCAGAAAATACATGCGGTTTATGCTTTTGTGGCGAAAAACATGTTTTATAATTGCAGATTACCTGAACCGGTCAATGTTTATAATGCATGGCAAATTAAATACGGCACATCCCGGGATTACGCAGATCTTTGTAAAGTTTTCCTGAATTCATTGGATATTCCTTGTCGTACTATATTAAGTAATGAATCCGGTGCGACAACAGATAAACATACATATAATGCAGCATATGACGGTCAGAACAAAAGGTGGATATATTTTGATGCGTGCTGCAGTTCTTATAACAAATACGATGGCATTAATTGGGAAAATATAAAAATGACTCCTTCGAGCAATTCTGCATGGTTCGAAGCTTCATCCTGTGACGAAGAATACTTTGACATGCCAATCAATAAAACTGCTGCTCTTGCACATCATGAAATAACGACAATAGATAATTTAACAGACGGGGATTTCTGTTACAGAGCAATCAAAGTCGGTTCTAATTGGTTTGATATTGATAAATGGGAAATGGCAGCAGTTGGTATTAAACCGGGATCAAAGACCTCAGCGAAGATAGCAGACGAGCTGGATGGCTTGAAAACAACCACTATTCTAAGCAGTTTTAAGGCTAATCATTATCCTGAACTTAAAGAAATAATAATTCCGGATACTGTAACGACTATTTATTCAAGAGCCTTTGACAGTAAATATCCTATTATCATCAGGATGCTCGGGGATCCTCCGACAAGTTGTTATAAAACTGCATTTGATCATATGGCGGATGGAAGTATCGTTTACTTCCCTTGTACAAATTCTAAGTGGACTGATAAGGTAGTTGATTCTTTTGATGTGTATTACCCGGGTCCGGATCTGATCCGTGATCATGATAAAAACAGTGTTGTATCAAGAAAAGAGCCAACAGCGACAACTGATGGATATATCGAATATGAATGCAGCAAGTGTGGAAAAACATATAAAGAGATAGTTCCTGCTACAGGAGAAGCGGATGAACCTGAAAAACCTTCCTATGATGACGAAGAAGGTGAAGAAGTTGAAGAAGAAATCATAGTAAAAGATAACCCGATGAAAGTCACAAAGAAGAATAAAACTTACAAATATTCCGGTGTGAAAAAGGAGGCTAAGACATATAAGGCTATTACAGTAAGGAATGCAAAGGGAAAAGTAAAATACAAAGTCAAAGGCGGAGATACAAAAGCTCTGACTCTAAAAAAAGGAGGCAAAATAACCGTTAAGAAAGGAACCGGAAAGGGTAAGTATAAGCTTAAAATCAAAGTAACAGCCAGCGGCACTGATGAACCGGACAATAGCAAATTATATTTATCGCAAAGTAAAACCGTTACCGTAACAGTAACGATAAAGTGAAATACCTGTATGATTTTAGAATAGTTTTACAACAGGTCAAAAATGTGGTGAGGATGAAATAAGGAAGGAGATCATTTTAGCTATGAGTAAGAGAGTTATAAGAATATCAATCATTACAGCTATTCTTGTTGTTGGGATGGTATGCGCGGCATTTGCCGGATCAATAGAACCGAAGAGTATTCATTTTGATACGCCGCCGCTTGAAAGTGAAAATAATTATGAAGAAGCAACAACGAAAAAGGTATATGTAAAAAATACAACTGTAAGCAAAGCGGAATCCAGTAATGAGAACGTAGCAATTGTACATAAGTACAGTAAGTATATAGAAGTAGAAAGGCAAGGCGGCGGAGAATGTGATATTACAATCACATGTAAAGATGGAAAGGACTATATATGTCATGTGACAGCAGAAGCAACGCCTTTTGAGCTTAACAAGACAAGTTATACATTCGATAAAGACCATGCTCCTGAAGAATTTGAAATTAAGACAAAACACGACGGTTGCGACATATATTTTAAAAAAGTAATCAGCTCTGATACTAATGTCGCAAAAGTAGATTCTGATTATTATAATTGCGATTCTTCTGATTTTCCTGTAGAAGTTGTCGGTCCGGGATCGTGTATATTAACAATCACAACCTATGATGGGAGATCACAGGATGTGGAATTGAATGTAAACAAAGACTATTTTAAAACATATTGGAAAAGGTGTTTAAAAAACTGCGTATATTCACTACCGAAAGGGAAATTAACAGTAGTACGCTTTGACGCAACACCCGGAGCTAAGGTAAAAATCAAAATCAATGGTAAAACATATAATAAGAAAGTCAGTAAAAACGGTTCTTTAGCATACAATATAAAAAAGAACACCAAAAAAGGTAAAAAATACAGAGTAACAATCTCTAAATACGGAGTAAAATACACCTACAAGGGAAAAGTTATAAAATCCTGGGGCTGCTAGCATTAATCGACTGCTTAAAAAAATGACAGCGAAACAGGGTCAAATCAATTATTTCTTTACTCTATAATGGCAGAAAAATGACCGGGATTATAAATCCCGGTTTTAGTGTATATCAGATTCGGATATGTCTGATATGTCTAAGGAGAAACAGAATCTAAAAATCCGTTAATCTAAATGTGCTATTGATTGATTAGTGGAATCGCGGCTGTTAAAATCTTTTGTGTTAAGGAAGAATGCATATATAATAAGGTATGCATATTATTGGAGGATCCTGTTGTCCGGGATGCATTTAAAGGACAGACGGGAACTCATGGCAAACATATAGAAAGAAGTGATGTCTTATGCACGGAAGAAGAGATGAAAACACACTGCTTAGACGCTGCTGCGGTTCATTGATGTGCCTGATGCTTTCGGCGGCGATGATACTGCCGGCGGCTGTGTCATATGATGTTTTTGCGGCATATTCTCTGCAGGATAATATGCAGTCAGAGGGAACTCAGGCAAAGGCTGTAAGCGAAACAGATATGGATGATGACACTGCCTATGGATCATCTGACGGAGTAGCTAATGAAAGTGGTTCTGAGGCAAATACAGCAAATGGAGAAAGCTCCGGTACTGATTCCTCAGGTTATGCAGGCACAGAGAATGAGAACGGGAGCGGATCGGAAAAAGCTTCGAATGTCCACAGCCTGTTTGTTTCCGGTTCAGCTTCAGCGGAAGCTTCAGGTGCAGCTGCGACAACAGCAGCTAATCTTGCACAGAGAATTAAGATCGACAGCAGGAAGATCACATTCAAGGAAAAGGTCATAAAGGGGTCGTATTACGGCTCAGCCTATATCCCTCAAAAGGTAAAGATCAAGGCTTCCAAGAACAAGATCAAAGTGAGCTGGACTGCTCCTGAGAAGACAGGTTTTGACGGATATATTGTATTTCGCAGAAACCTTACTCAGCCGACAGGTGAGAATGCAGTTGAGGAATGGACCGAGCTTGCCAGGGTCGGAAGCAGCACTCTGAGTTATACGGACAAGACTGCATCAACGGCAAACACCGAATACAGATATGCAGTGGGCGTTTATCGTAAAACCAGCGGTGGAGTAAAGGTATCGCATGTGTCTGACTGGGCATCCGGTGTTACAACAGCGAGCAGTACTGCCAATGTGTACAGCGTCACTCACAAGAATTTTGCCAAAACCGGTGCGTTGATGATCGGAAAGAACATAAAGATATCGCTGGGATATCCATCATCTCCTTTCAGCAAGACTCTCAGATGGACCAGCTCAGACGAGACAAAAGCGACTGTAGATGAAACAGGCAGAGTATATGGTGTAAAAAAAGGCACTGTAACTATCACAGGTAAGATGCATTCCGGAGAGACTTTTTCTACAACTGTAAGGATCATAAAGGGCGGTACATCATCGTCCATGATCACAGTCATGAAGAGCTGGATGGGATACAGCTACGCAAACGGCAAGCACAAGGGTATAGTGGATATATACAACAGCAAAAAGCCGCTGCCTGTTGGCTATACGCTGAAATACAATGACGCATGGTGCGACGCATCCATTTCTGCGGCAGCAATAAGATCGGGCTGCACCGCACTGACAGGAAGAGAATGCAGTGTGCCGAGGCACATCACGATATTCAAGAACCTCGGTATATGGGAGGAAGACGGAAAGGTCACTCCGAAACCGGGAGATCTCATCGTGTACAGCTGGAACAGGAGCAAGCAGCCTAATAACGCCAGCGCCAGCCATATAGGGATAGTTGAGAGTGTTAAGGACGGCACGATCACCGCTATCGAAGGCAATAAAGGATCGGGAGAAGTAGCCAGAAGATATATCCCGGTAGGCTGGGGCTTTATCCGCGGCTATGCAAAACCGAATTATTCAGACCGCTGATTCAACCGGGAGTAAAGCTCCTGAGAGCGTCTGTTATCCTCAAGGTATTGATGAAAAATCGCTTTAACAGAAAAAATTGAAACCCGCATGCAGTAAATGACCTTTCGGACCATCAAATGCATGCGGGTTTTAGTTCATGCGGATATGCAGCGTTACAGCGCGCTGCGTATAGTCGCCTCGATATCATGTGCAGCCTGTTTCTGCGCATGCTTGTCCATTTCTTCGATATGGACAAGCGGATGGACAGTTATCTTTACTGTGGTCGGCTGATAAGTGCCCTTCTCTTCAAGGAGATGGTATCCTCCATCGAGAGTCACCGGCAGAATAGGAACTTTGCCTTTTTCGGCGAATTTGAAAGCGCCGGACTTGAATTCGCCCATCTCGTGACACTGGGAACGCGTGCCCTCCGGGAATATAACCAGATTGAAGCCCATTGAGAGAATATCGGATGCTTCCTTGATGGTCTTTACTGCTTCACGAGCATCTCCACGCATCAGGAATACAGAGCGCGAATAAAGTATTGTTTTTGCGAGAGGTTTGAGCTTGCGCCACTCGTCTTTAGCCACATAACCCATCTGGCAGTGGTTTCTGAAAAGCCAGATCAATGCGAGTATATCTGCATAGCTCTGGTGATTGGCGTAGACCATGAAAGGCTCTGTATCGGGTATGTTTTCTTCTCCCGATATCTCAAATGAAAGACCAATTCCAGGTGCGACTTTTTCTATAAATGCCTTTTGGCCAAGTCGGATACACTCCTTTTCTTCGTCTGTTTTGCCGGCTTCGCGAAGCCTTTCTATCTCGGGTATGTTTTTGAGAAAGCCGCGTGCTCCCAGATAAACTTTCAGAAGCCTCGGCAGAGTTGTAAAAGGGTTCATCATTGTTGATAATTCCTCCGATTTACTGATAAAATATGATACTATTATATCTGAATAAGTATGCGTTTGCACGAAAGAATTATTATTGTGAAAACAGGAGGTTCTCAGATGAAAGCACTTCTTACAGGCGGAGCGGGTTATATAGGATCACATACAGCTGTGGCGATGCTGGAGGCAGGGCACGAGGTTGCCGTGGTCGATAATTACTATAACAGTTCTGAGGAAGCCATCAGACGTGTGGAAAAGATCACGGGAAAAAGCGTCAGCATGTATGAAGCTGATGTTGCAGACAAGAGTAAAATGAAAGAAATCCTTGCCGGGGAGATGCCTGACTGCATAATACATTTTGCCGGACTCAAGGCTGTCGGAGAATCTGTCGAAAAGCCTGTCGAATATTACAGGAATAATATAGACACGACGCTGACACTGCTCGAATGCATGAAGGAACTTGGCCTCGGCAATATAGTGTTCTCGAGCTCGGCGACTGTATACGGTGAGGATAATATACCGCCTTTCACGGAGAATATGCCTAAAGGCAGCTGTACCAATCCTTACGGATGGACAAAGTGGATGCAGGAGCAGATCCTGACCGATGCGCAGAAAGCAAGTGCCGGCGATGCATCCGGCGGCAGTGCCGGTCTTTCGGTAGTGCTGCTCAGATATTTTAATCCGGTGGGAGCTCATGAGAGCGGACTGATAGGAGAGGATCCGAAAGGTATACCTAACAATCTGATGCCGTATATATCGCAGGTAGCGGTGGGAAGGCGCGATCATCTGACAGTGTTCGGCAATGACTACGATACGCCTGACGGGACATGCAGGCGTGATTACATACATGTAATGGACCTTGCTGAGGGTCATGTCAAAGCAGCAGAATACTGCGCCGCACACAAGGGAACCGAGGTGATCAATCTCGGTACAGGCGAGCCGTACAGCGTACTGGACATGGTTAAGGCATTCGGTGAAGCCTGCGGAAAGCCGGTAAAATATGAGATTGGACCGAGAAGAGCCGGTGATGTTCAGGATAGCTGGGCTGATGCAGATAAGGCAAAAGAGCTGCTCGGATGGAAGGCAAGCCGCGGTATCAGAGAAATCTGTCGTGATGCGTGGAAATGGCAGAGCAGCAACCCGGAGGGATACGGAAAATAGGAGGACAGAGTACAGAGTTCAGATAGATGATATCGGTTCCTGCCTGATCCGGGGGATACCAAGATAAAACCAATGAAGGATACATTAAAAAAGAGCATAAAGAATATAAGCATCATACTGGCGTTTGTACTGAGCGTATCGCTCATGCCTTTTGGCGTGTTCGCTGATGCAGAGCAGGATTACTTATCTGTTACAGAAGAGCAGGTATCCGAAGCAGGCTTGTCACCGGCGGACAGCAATGATGCATATGATGAAGCGGCAGGAAAAGCAGTTGCTGAGGATGGTGCTGATACTGAGGATAATCCGGAAGAGCCTGCTTCGTCTGAAACACCGGCTGATACCGGAGAGGGCGAGGCTAGGGAGTTCAATCAGGATGGCTTCAGTCTCAGATTCAAATCAGTCGATGTGCTGACTGAAAAGCCTCTCGGCAATTCATACAAACCAAAGTCTGCAATATTCAAAATGGTAAAGGGCGGAGGCCGCAAAATCACATGGACTGCCGCAAAGAATGACGCAAAGCTCGACGGATATATAGTTTTACGCAAAAAGAAAGGTTCAGACATCTATACAGAGCTGGGCATGACAGCAGCGGGAAAGACTTCATATACGGACAAAAAAGCAACAAGCAAGGATAAGACCAAATACGAATATATCGTTGTCGGATTCAAAATTGAAGACAAAACTGTCAGGATATCTCATTGCAGTGCTGCAGAATTCAGGCGGGTATACCAGAATCCGGCGAAATATGTACAGATAAAGGATAAGATATCAAAGCACGGACTGAAATACTATACTTCGCCTGTACTGATCGATGCATCCAGCACAAAAAAAGACCATATAGAGGCGATGATAAAGACTGCATATAAATACAAGGGAGACAGATATGTGGTCTGTCAGTCCGATAAACCGGGCAAGGGCCTCGATTGCTCAGGTCTGGTGATGCAGGCATGCTACGGAGCGGGCGTCGATCTGTGGCCGTCCAACCCATACAGGCACAAAAAGCCTGCTTACGAATATGAGTCACGCAATATCGCGAATATGAACACTCTCAGGACCGTTCCGTACAGCGAACGCAAGAGAGGCGATCTGATATTTTTCAGCAACAGCAGAGGGGTAGTGATCCATGTCGCCATCTATCTCGGAAACAACAGGATCATACATTCAACTTCTGTCGGAATGCATGTGATAGAGAGCGGTATGGGCGGCGGCGCGTACGGCAGACCATGCAAAGTAAAGAGGATATTCAATTAACACTTAGGAAAAATTATTTAAAACAGGAGTAGCCTGATAATGAGATTTGTGATCCAGAGGGTGCAGCATGCATCTGTAACGGTAGATAATGAAGTTATAGGAAAGATAGGCAGAGGATATATGGCTCTGGTCGGAGTGTCCGATGCAGATGATGAGGCGGTGGCCGACAAGATGGTCGACAAGATGATCAAGCTTCGCATCAACGAGGATGCGGACGGAAAGACAAATCTGTCGCTGGCGGATGTCGGCGGTGAACTGCTGCTGATATCGCAGTTCACGCTCTATGCCAACTGCAAAAAAGGCAACAGACCGTCATTTGTTGAGGCGGGGGCGCCGGATAAGGCAAATGCTCTGTATGAATATATGCTGGAGAAGTGCAGAGAGAGAGTTCCTGTCGTAGAGAAAGGCGCATTCGGAGAGCATATGGAGGTCAGTCTGCTGAACGACGGACCGTTCACCATTGTTCTGGATTCTGACAGACTGTAAGTGCCGGAGCAAGACAGACCTTCAGTTCTGTACGCAGGAAGAGAGGAACAGGAGCGTGGATATTAAAAAAGCAGGAATAAAATACTTGTTACTGCTGATGACAGGCTTGATGATTCTGTTATTCTCTTTTAATGCGGTCTATGCAGAGGATATCACGGAAACCGGTATCACGGAGGATGATGCTGTAACTGCTGCGGCAGACAGCGCAGAAATGAATGCCGGTACGAACGCAGCGGACGGATCAGCAGATATTTCGGAAGAGATATCTGAAGAGACAGCTGCAGAGGCAGATGACTGCTCAGAAGGACATCTGTGGGGCGAATGGGAGGTCATAACGGAACCGACATATCATAAAAGCGGCAGCCGTAAGCATATATGTCTGCAATGCGGAACAGAAGAGACTCAAAAAATCGAAAAGCTGAAGGCTAAGAATAAATGGGTCTTTGAAAATGATAAATGGTACTACCTTGGCAGCAATGGTAAATTCGTCAAAAACAGATGGAAGAAACTGAGGCTTTACGGTGAAAAAAAGGAATCCGTAAGATGGTGCCTGTTCAGCAAGAGCGGCGCTCTGAAAAAGAATATTAGCAAGGATACCGCAGGCAAATGGGTCAAAGCAGGGAGCAGAAAATACTGGTTTACCGTGAACAAAAAACCTGCAGGAAGAGGATTTCGCCTGATCGGAGATAAGGTCTATTATCTTGATGATTCCGGAGCCATGGTCAAAGGGAAGTTCAAAACCAAAGGCGGAAAGAAATATACTACCAACAAGGATGGCAGCCTCAGCGGCCTGATCTACTATAAAACAAAATACAGGACGTTCGTACTGATAGATATATCGGAACAGAAACTGCGATTCTACAGGGACGGGAAGCGCAAGATGACAGCGAATGTCGTTACGGGAATGAGAGGCGTAAATGACACTCCGAGAGGAGTATTCAGGATTATGAGCAAATCCCGTAATGTAAATCTGGTCGGACCTACATGGAATCTGCATGTGAGCTACTGGATGCTGTTCCGCTACGGCGGATACGGGATACATGATGCCACATGGAGGAGCGATGCGCAGATAGACAGCCGCAGCACTTATATCAGAAACGGATCACACGGCTGTGTAAATATGAAAGCAGGCGACGCCGGAAGACTGTATAATATGGTAAGCACAGGAACGACTGTTATAGTGTGCAGCTGATTAGAATGCACGAATATGTATAATTGACGAGCAAATAAATCTTATATATAATTAGCAGGATTTTATTGCAAAGGAGTAAACGGGACCCGAAATGCTATTTTCCAGCAGTATATTCATATTTGTATTTTTACCCGAGGTTTTGTTTGTATATTACATTCTCCTCCGGAAGAGCAGGCCTGCGCAGAATGTATTTCTGCTGCTGGCAAGCCTGTTTTTTTATGCCTGGGGGGAACCGAGGTTCGTGCTGATAATGATGCTGTCGATCTTTATCAACTGGATCGCCGGATTGATGGTCGACAGGGTGAGGGATGATAAGAGAAAAACACACATTGTGATTTTCGGTGATGTTTTCTTTAATCTGCTGATACTGTTTATATTCAAATACCTTACTTTTACTCTGACAAATCTCAAGCTTTTAGGGCTGAACAGCATCAATGTGCCTGTGATAGAGCTTCCGATCGGGATATCTTTCTTTACCTTTCAGGCAATGTCATATGTGATCGATGTATATCGCAAAGACGGAGCAGTACAAAAGAACATCCTGAATGTAGGACTCTATATTTCATTTTTCCCTCAGCTGATCGCCGGCCCTATCGTCAGATACAGGACTGTAGCAGAGGAGATCAATTTCAGAAAAGAAAACTTTGACGATTTTTCAACAGGAGTTTTCAGATTTATAATAGGTCTGTCCAAAAAGGTGCTGATCGCTAACAATATGGCAATCATAGCGGATTATGCATTCAGCACTTCGGGTGAGAATTCCGTTCTGCTGGCATGGCTTGGCGCTGCGGCGTATACATTCCAGATATATTTTGATTTCGGCGGCTATTCGGATATGGCTATCGGACTCGGACTGATGTTCGGTTTCCATTTCCGCGAAAACTTTGATTATCCGTATATTTCCATGTCCATAACAGAATTCTGGAGAAGGTGGCACATTTCACTCGGATCATGGTTCAGGGATTATCTCTATATACCTCTGGGAGGAAACCGCACCAAATCTCATGCCAGACATATATTCAATATATTCATGGTGTGGCTTTGCACGGGTATATGGCATGGCGCAAACTGGACGTTTATATTCTGGGGGTTAATGTATTTTGTACTGCTGATATTCGAAAAATATTCCGGCTATGATGTAAAGGATGAAAAAGGAAAACATCACTTTATAAAGCATGTATATACACTGTTCTTTGTAGTAAACGGCTGGGTTCTGTTCAGAGCGGAAAACATCGGCAAGGCGATCGAGTATTACAAAGATATGTATCTGAACATGAACGGTATTGTCAGTGACGGATTCCTGCTGTATTTCAGACAGTACGCATGGCTTTTCGCGGTGGCTGCTGTCGTTTCCACTCCGCTGATCCGAAAGGCTGCGGACAGAGTATCAAACAACAGAGCTGCAGGTCTTGCCGGGGCATTTATACTTGCTGTACTGTTTATGGTTTCGGTATCATTCATAGTCAAGAATTCATATAACCCGTTCATTTATTTCAATTTTTAGGAGAGCATTCGGATGGAGAAAACAGGAAGAAAAATACTGACATTATTTTTCCTGATACTGATTTTTGTCATAGGTGCGGGAACTGTTTACAGATCAAGATCCCTTGCCCGTTCTTTCTTTGATTATAAAGGTTTTACGGCTCTCAGGTCGGAAATAGAGGAAAGCATAACCGAAAACTTTCAGTTCCGTTACACCTGGATCAATCTCAACGGCGGATTCTACAGGATGACGGGGATGACACTGGTTCCCGGGACTGACGGTAATTATGATGTACTTAAACTGACCAACGGTCAGATAATGTATAATAAGAAGAAAAAAGATATGTCCGACTACATAGATGCGGTAACAAAACTTCGTGATCAGACAGAAGAAATGGGGATAAAGTTTCTGTATGCTCAGCTGCCTTTTAAGATAAAGGATGATTCTGTCATGCCTCCGGGCATGCATACAGGTGGAAATGAAAATGCGGATGAGATGGCGGCAGGACTGAAGGAAAACGGTGTCGATGTCGTTGACGTACGCGATAATATGGATGCGGATAAGTGGGAAGAATACTTCTTCACGACCGATCATCACTGGAAACCGGAGACAGGAATGAATGCATCGGGCATGATTATGGATCATCTCGGCAAAAAATACGGATATTCAGTTGATAAATCACACTATGATTACGATAACTATGATAAAAAAACGTATACTGATTATATGCTGGGAGCCGTAGGCAGGAGAGTCGGCGCGTGGTATGCCGGTCTGGATGATATTGACATCATTTATCCGGAATTTGAAACGGATATGGAGTTTACCGGTGAAAGTGACAGCGGGACAGATGTGCGAAAAGGTGAGTTCGCTGATGCTGTGTATCTCTGGGATAATATCAAAAAAAGATCGGATTTTGTCAATAACAGCTATTCGACATATATAGGCAAGGAATATGCTGTCAATGAGCTGACAAACAAGCTGAATAAAGACGGCCCGGTGATACTTCTTGTAAGAGACTCTTTTTCCTGTGTGATAGAGCCGTTTATTGCACTGGATGCATCAAAGGTCATAGCAGTTGATCTGCGCAGATATGATAAGAGCATCAGCTATGCCTGTGAGAAATACCGGCCGGATGTTGTGCTGGTAGCATACAATCCGAGTGCTTTTACAGACAAGCAATTCAAATTCTTCAAAAAAGACAACTAATCTATTGAAGCAGATGGTGGAGATATGGATAAGAAAAAAAAGCTGAACATAGTACTAAAGTCAAAAGTAGGATCAGATGCCTTCGAGGAATCACTGATAATGACCCTCGACAGTATCATTACTCAGCCGGATTACGATCCTGAAGAAATCGGGATATTTGTTACTGATTCGTGCAGACAGTCAGATCTTGAGGTTCGCTGTAAAAGAGCAGCGAAGTTATCCAATGCTGCAAAAATCGTAAAAGCGGCAGCGGCGGACAGTATCAATAAGGAAACTGAAGGGTGCAAATATGTACTTCTGATGGAGAACGGAGATACTCTCGAAGAGGATGCACTGCCGGAGATCCTTGCTCTGGTCCGGAAGAAAAAGCACGGAATTATCTGTCTGAATAAAGATTTTGAGATAAACATCAAAAAAGTCAAATCGGATATATGCAGCTGCGGCGTTGAGACGACTTATCCGAAGCTTACTTCGAGAGGCACGCTGATCAGAAGAGATCTGGTTACGGATATAACAAAGCTGGTTGAAGGGGATATGGCATCGATCGCGGAATTTATCATGACCACGATCAAAGCCGCCGGATACTATATGTGCTACGAATCCTGGTATCACGTAGGACCGTCAGCTATCGGATATCATCCGGATCCGGAGATCCTCAAGTCACTTGCAGATTTTACAAAAAAGAATTATCCGGGTGCTGTTTACTATACGGAGGCCTGCATAATAGAACTGATCCGCGAATATGTGGACAACAGCAAGGAGACAGATATAGAAGCTGTCAGAGACTGTCTTGCTCTTGTAAAGGACAAGACCATACTGTCATATCAGTTCTCAACTTTCCATGAAGAACGGAAAATGCTGAAGCTTAAATATGACAGGGACATAATTGAAGATGCGTCAATAAACGATGACGGAACAGTATACTGGAACGGTATCAGACTGTTCAATGTCGGGAAAAAGCAGAGGATCAGATACAATATAATAGAGATCGAAAATGATACTATGTACATTACGGGAACTACCGATCTCAACATGCTCGGAAAGGGATACAGACTGTTTATCAGCGAGGATAACGGTACACGCCACTATCTCGAGCTAAAGCATGATCCGAACAGGGATATAAAGAGCATAACCGGGGAACTGCTCCATGAGGCTCAGAAATATGAAGTCAGCATTCCTCTTCGCGATAACTGCGATTTTATAGCTGTACTGGAGAATCCGGAGGGCAGACAGTTCTTCCTGAATCCGCGTATGGGCAAGTTCTCGCACCTTACAGACTGGGATGATAATGCCTACTTTGTAAAAAACGGTTATCTTGTAACATTATTCTATGGCAAACTCAGTGTCAGGAAAGTTACTCCGGGTTCCCATATCGCGGCAGAGTGGCGTTTCCTGAAGCAGCTGTGCAGGCTCGGAAGACACAAGGTCGCAATGATGCGTCTGCTTCATTTCGGATATCACCTGTTTCAGAGGAAACCTGTATGGATAGTTGCCGACCGCCCTCACATTGCGGGAGATAACGGCGAGCATTTCTTCAAATATCTGATGAATGAAACGGATATGCCGAAAAAGCGTCAGGTCATGTTCGTTCTGCAGAAAACCAGCAAAGATTATGATCGTATGAAGGCGATCGGACCGGTACTGGATTACGGTTCTCTGAGACATAAAATGAAATTCTTCGAGGCAACCAAGATCATCTCGGCTGCGGCCAACGATCTCGAAGTAAGGCTGCTCGGACATTCACAGGCATACTACCGCAATCTCTGCAAATTCGATTTTGTATATCTCCGTCACGGTGTAGCCAAGGATGACCAGAGCAGATGGCTCAACAAGCTGCAGAAGAATATAAGGATAATACTCTCGACCAGTACCCGTGAACATGATGCTATAATAGCAGGCTACTACGGCTATACGGAGCGTGAAGTCAAGCTAACAGGACTTCCGAGATTTGATAATCTCTATGACGAGAGACAGAAGAAGATCACGATTCTGCCGACCTGGCGAAAGAATATAGAGGGTGAGAGAAGAAAAGGTACGGCAAAGAGAGGATATATTGTAGATTTCAAGGATACGGATTATTTCAAGTTCTATAATGCGCTGATCAATGATGAGAGGCTGCTTGATACGATGAGGAAGAACGGTTTTACCGGAACCTTCTATCTCCATCCGGTACTTGAAGAACAGCTGGGCAATTTTAAAAGTAATGATGTGATCGAGGTCGGAAGTACCGTCGCGGATTACCAGACTCTGTTCAGAGAGAGCAGCATAATGGTGACGGATTTCTCAAGTGTAGCGTTCGATTTCGCTTATCTCAAGAAGCCTCTGGTTTATTCACAGTTTGATGAAGCGACATTCTATCAGGATCACTCATGGGACAGAGGATATTTCACATATCGTGAAGACGGTTTCGGCCCGATAACCAACACGGTCGAGGAAACAGTAGATGCTCTCATTCACTATATTGAAAACGGATGTCAGATGGAGGATATATATGTAAAGAGAGTTGAGGACTTCTTCCCTTATACGGACAGAAACAACTGCGAGCGTGTATTTGCAGCAGTTCTGGAAGCGGAGCAGGGACTGTGACAGCGGAGGAAAAGACATGGAATACAGATTGGTAAGCGGTGAATATGAACACGGAAACCTCTTTGCGTATCTGAAATCTTCTGAGATCAGAGGAGGATATCTGACGGCAGTCGCAGAATGTCCGATATCCGGCGCAGAGTGGAAAGGATTCTGTTTAAGCTATAATTACAGAATAGAAGACGAGATAGAAGAGTATTTTGTCGAAGCGGAAGAGATAAAAGAGGCAGGCAGAAATATAGAAATGAAGCTGCATCTGGATCTGAAGGCTTTTCCGTTCAAGATGACACACTGGTCTATTCGCGTGGTCTATGTTAAAGACGGGAAGACCTGCTACGCGAGCATACAGGTGCCGAGATCGCACGCGGTTACACCGAAAAAATTTCTGTTCAATAAGAACAACTGTGATCTGCCGGGCGATATGATAGTCTTCCAGTACAGAGCAAGAGGCGGTGACTGGGGCCTTCGATACAGAGAGAAGAACCGTTACGACGGCATGGATACAAGGTGGAAGGAATATTGTGCTACAAAGATATTCAAATTCAACCGCAAGCGCTATATGGATCAGCCTCCTGTATGGATGATATACGAGAAGAGATGTGAAAAAGCGCAGGACAACGGATATTATCTGTTCCGCTACTGCATGGAAAATGACATGGAAAAAGCTCTTAACAGGCAGATCTACTATGTCATAGACAAGCATGCCGTTGATTATAAAAAAGTAAGCAAATACGGACGCAATATACTGAAATTCATGAGTCTCAGATATATGGTATATATGCTGAGATGTCAGCTTCTGATAAGCTCGGATGCGCGTAACCATTCATATGTATGGCAGAATCAGGACAGTCTCCTTGTCAGCTCGATTCGCAGAAAGAATCACGTATTCCTCGGACACGGAGTGCTGGCACTTAAGAGACTTAACGAGAGTTTCGAGGAGCAGAACATGAGATCCGTGCTCTGTACCGTAACTTCTGATGCCGAAGCCCGCATATTCAGAGAGGAGCTTGGCTTTGGTTATCACCAGGTTGCTGTTGCCGGCTATCCGCGTTTCGATGCTCTTGAAGATAAATCAGAGAATTATCGCGAGATACTGGTAATGCCTACTCACAGAAGATGGGTGTTCGGTATTGAGAGAGAAAAGTTTGTCGAGAGTGAATATTACAAAAGATATATGGAGCTGATCAATTCTCCGCATCTTATGGAGCAGCTCGAAAAACACGATCTTACGCTTAATTTCTATCTGCATCCGTCGATCGGAGAGCACATCGATGCATTTACAGGCGGAAGTGACAGGGTAAAGATAATCCCTTACGGAGAATACGCTCTTGATGATCTGATGATGCGCTGCAAGCTGCTCGTTACAGACTATTCAAGTATTTCATGGGATCTGTTCTATATGGGCAAACCTATAGTTCTCTATCAGTTCGATATGGAGGACTATCTCAATACATGGGGCAGCTATATTGATCTCCGCAAAGACAGTCCGGGAGAGAGAGCAGAGACTGCTGATGAACTTCTTCAGGCTATAGATGATTATATCGAAAACGGATTTGTCATGAAAAAAGAGCTTGAGGCAAAACGTGCCGATATGTTCGCTTATCTCGATACTGATAATTCAGCCAGAGTATGCAAGGCTCTCAAGGAGAGAAACCTGTAATACCCTGATGATAAGCATCGAGGGAAACATCGGCCGCTCAGACTGATACATATGCAATTAAAAAAACCGTCCGGTTTCTGAGACTGATCTCAGAAACCGGGCGGTTTCAAATTTCATTATGCAGAATGCAGATGGACTTGATCCCCTGCTTGATCCCGGATCAGGATATTTTTACCTTATAGCGTCCTTTAACTACGGATACAGCATTTCTTGATTTTTTGACTGTGTTCTTTTTGATCACTCCGGAGCTTGTCTGAATATAGATCCCCGCACCGGTATTGTTCCCGGTAATTTTATTTGATGTTACAGTGATGGTTTTGTTTTTGCAGCCCTGTATTGATATACCGATGGTCTGTACGGATTTCGGACTGCCGGCAGTTGTCGTGTTCGACTTGATAGTGATCTTTGCAGTCGGATCCTTGATGCGTATACCTCTGCTGAACTTACCGCTGATCTTATTGCCGCTGATCTTTTTGATAGCACAACCGCTGTTGCATATTATGCCCATGCTGTCTTTCGAACCTTTGACAGAGATCTTGTTCTTTGAAAGATCATCGATAACAGCATTGCTATTGGCTGCTATAACACCGTAAAGCCCGGAGCCGGTGATATTGTTGCTGCTGATCTTTGAGGCCTTTGAACCCTTCATAACAGCTATTCCGTCCTTACCGGTTGATGTAACAGTATTATTGCGTATGCTGCCGTCGGCTTTAGAGCCGTTATTGATCATTATGCCGTATACCTTCGAAGATTTGATTTTATTTTCATAAACATCCCCGCTGATCACGGAGTGATCTCCGGCGTTTATTCCTGCGCATTTGCATTTGCTGATATCATTGCCGTAAATATCGTTGACGCGTGAATAGGTAAGCACGCAGATACCATTGTCATTGGAATTGCTAATTGTATTATCGTGTATATCACCGCGGACCTCTGCGTAGGAGTCGACATAGATCGATCCCTCGCAAGGATGCAGTTTTCCGGCGCTTCCCTTTGACCAGTCGATACCTTTGTTCCACGTACCGGTATTTGTAACGGTGTTGTATGCTATATCGCCTTCGATATATGCGGCGCCGTTATTCCTGCCTGATGAGTTTCTTTTTTCACATAAGACATCGATTCCGGCATAGGCGATAGTATCTAGAGTATTGTAGGTTATCTCGGCGGCATATGACGGGAACGGACATCCGCTGTTGATCATTATCCCGAAATCACCGACAGGATTATCAGAATTGCCATCGTGCTTTCCGCCGATCTTTTTGAGAGTGTTTCCGTTTATCTTTCCGCAGTGTGATCCGTGGTAAAGACTGATGCCGTGGCCTCCGCAGTTAGTGATCGTATTATCCATAATATCACCGGCAGAACAGCCGTTGTTTACTGAATCGCTTGATGAACCGAAGAGTCTTATGCCGTGATCCTCGCAGTTGCTGATATTGTTCCGCAGAATATTGCCGCAGGAGGATTTGTTGTACATCATTATGCCGGCATCCTGACTGTCTGTAATGGTATTGCCTGTAATGTTTCCTGAGCTGCCTCCTCTGAAGTAAATTGATGCATCTTCAGAACCGGTAATGGTACATCCGGAAATATCTCCGATACTGCCTGAAACGAATATTCCGTTTCCGTCAGGATTTTTGATCTGAAGATTTCTGATATACCCGTCCGGATCATCTTCGTCAACTCTGATTCCGCCGCCGGATATAGTTCCGTTCTCGATAGATGAACGATTGCCGCTCAGTTCAAAAGCATACCCGGATCTTCTTATGACAGTACAGCCGTTGAGATCAAGATGAGTATTTGCAGGTATAGTTATGCATTCGTCTATATTGATTGTACTGCCCGGTACAAGCCGGTTCACGAATTGCTGATAATCGCTTAATTCCTCATCTTCTGCTGCTGCGACAAAGACCGATAAGGCGAACAGCAGCACGGTACATAGACCGATTGTTAATAGTTTTTTCTTCATAGTAAGCCTCTTCGTAAGTCTCTTCGTAAGTCTCTTCTTTAGTCGTTTCACTAGTCTCTTCTGAATAAATCTCTGGTATATACCTTGTCTCTTACATCACCGAGCACGGATTCATCGAATCTGTTGGCCACTATTACATCGCATTCGCTTTTGAATCTGTCGAGATCATTGACGACTTTGCTGCGGAAGAATTCGCTTCCATCCTCGAGAGTCGGCTCGTATACTACGACAGGAATTCCTTTTGCCTTGATGCGTTTCATAACTCCCTGTATAGCAGAAGCTCTGAAATTGTCCGAGTTGCTCTTCATAGTCAGACGATATACGCCTACGACTTTAGGATTTTTGGCCAGAATCTGGTCGGCGATAAAATCTTTTCTGACTGAATTCGATTTTACGACGGCTTCGATCATTGTCTGAGGAACATCCTTGTAATTGGCAAGCAGCTGTTTTGTATCCTTTGGAAGGCAGTAGCCGCCGTAACCGAACGAAGGATTATTGTAATGACCGCCTATGCGCGGATCCATGCAGACTCCGTCGATTATCTGCTGAGTATCGAGACCCTTGGTCTGGGCATAAGTATCAAGCTCATTAAAATAGCTGACACGGACTGCGAGATATGTGTTGGCAAACAGCTTAATAGCCTCTGCTTCTGTAGGATGAGCAATGAGGATAGGAATATCCTGCGGAGCAGTGCCGGCTCTTTTCTCTTCTGTACGTGCGCCTTCAAGAAGCAGCTCTGCAAAATCCTGTGCAGCAGCCTTCTGATGGTCGTAAGCTCCGACAACGATTCTGCTCGGGTGAAGATTGTCGTAGAGAGCCTTTGATTCACGAAGGAATTCCGGACTGAATATTATATTGTCAATGCCGTATTTTTCGCGAACATGGTCCGTATAGCCTACCGGAATAGTTGACTTGATCACCATCATGACATCCGGATTGACCTTCAGAGTCCATTCGATTGCATCCTCAACGGCGCTTGTATCGAAAAACTGTCCGACATCGTCATAATTGGTAGGTGTTGCGATTATTACAAGCTCTGCCGAGGAGTATGCAGCGGCTTTATCTGTAGTAGTATGCAGATCAAGCTTGCGTTCGCCGGCTCTTGCTTCGGCGAAGAATCGTTCTATCTCATCATCCTGTATAGGGCTGTAGAACTGATTCAGCTTTTCGGCCTTTGCTTCTGTAGTTGTAATAGCGGTAACTTCGTGGTTCTGTGCAAGAAGTACGGCAAGTGAGAGTCCTACATAGCCGACTCCGGCAACTGTGATTTTCATAATAGGGAACTCCTTTCTATTTTAAAAATTGCTAAATAATTATAGCATCACGAGCGCTTATGGAGCAAATTCAACGGTTCAATTATGCGCCGGTATGAGATTACTTGCTGTGATTGAGTTGAATCCGGCCTGTTATGATAATATAATAGAAGAGCTGAGCAGCAAAACGAGCGGCAAAAGCGAAAAATACTGTAAAACAGGAGAAAAGATATGAGTATGAGAGAAGAATTACTGGAGATACTTGAAGACATCAGACCGGATACGGATTTTGAGGGTGAAGAGGCTCTTATCGATGATAATATTCTGGAATCTCTGGATATAGTTGCTCTGGTAGGAGAACTCAATGATGCATTTGACATTGAGATCACTGTTGATGAATTGATTCCGGACAATTTCAACTCCGTCGACAGACTCCTGGATATGATCGAAAGACTTCAGGACTAATAAAAGACAACAGGAGATATTGAGCAAATGCCCATAACATCGATCAGTTTTATAATCTTTCTTGCGGTAATTGCCGGCATATATTTTGTGATGCCGGCAAAGAAGCGCTGGATGGTGCTTTTGGCTGCCAGCTATATATTCTATCTGCTGGCAAGCCCGAAGTCTTTTGTTTTTTTGCTTATAACAACTGTCACTACATACTATGGCGGCAGACAGATAGGTAAATGTGAGGAACGCTACAGAAAGCGCCTCAGCGAAGGAGAATTCGACAGGGCCGCACGCAAGGAACTGAAGGCGGAGAGCAAAAAAGAAAAGAAAAAATGGATGCTCGCCGTCCTGATCCTGAATTTCGGAATACTTGCAGTAATGAAGTATTTCGGGACCTATATTGATATGCTCGCAGAGCTGCTGCATGCCGACTGGATGCATGTCGGATCGAGCATACTCATACCGCTGGGTATATCTTTCTATACATTCCAGTCGATGAGCTACATAATCGATCTTTACAGAGGCAAATACGATCCGGACACAAGCCTGGTCAGATTTGCCCTCTTTGTGTCATGGTTCCCGCTGATCATACAGGGGCCTATCAGCCGTTATGATCAGCTTGCACTGCAGCTGTATGAAGGACATGAATTTGACTATACAAGAGTCACAAGGGGAGCCCAGCTTATAATGTGGGGTTTCTTCAAAAAACTGGTCATAGCGGATCGTGTCGCTGTACTGGTTAGTACGGTCTTTGATAATTATAAGGATTACTCGGGCGTTTATGTGATAGCGGGCATAGTCGGATATTCGATACAGCTGTACGCGGATTTTTCCGGAGGTATGGATATATCTCAGGGAGTGTCACAGATATTCGGGATCAAACTGATCGAGAATTTTGAAAGGCCGTATTTCTCCCTCAATATGAATGAATTCTGGAGACGCTGGCATGTAAGTCTGGGAAACTGGTGCAGGGACTATATCTTTTATCCTATATCACTTTCTAAGTCATTCAGCAAAATGACAAAAAAAGCAAGAAATATATTCGGAGACAGGATAGGAAAACTGACTCCGATAATCATTGCCCAGACAGCCTCGTTCGTGATCATCGGCATCTGGCACGGAGCACAGATCAAATATCTTGTATATGGATTTTATCAGGCGTTTTTTATCAACATAGGATTGATTTTTCAGCCGCAGTTCAAGAGGCTGGCAGAAATACTGCGAATCAATACGGATGCCTGGAGCTGGAAGCTTTTCCTCATGATCAGGACCTTTACTCTGATCACAATAGGGAGATTCTTTGACAGAGGACCGCGTTTTCTGGTTGCGGTCCGCATGATCAGAGCAATGTTCGTGTTCAACCCTGAGGAACTGTTCAACGGAGGAATATTTACCCTTGGCATGCTTCCGAGGGATTTTCAGCTGATAGCTGTCTGTCTTCTGATCTGGCTTGGAGTAAGTATCGCACAGGAAAAGGGCTATGTGATCAGAGATGTCATCGGAAGACAGAATCTCCTGTTCAGATGGTTCATATATCTGGGAGGATTTATAGCAATAATCGTGTTCGGCGTCTATGGTGTCGGCTATGATGCGAATACATTCATATACCGTACGTTCTGACATATGTGTCCGGCATATGTAAACCGGAACCCCTGACTGAACTGCGGACTGAACTGTTTGCAGGGAAAGGGGACAGTCTGTACGGAGTAAAAAGGAGATATCGCAAATGAATATAAACGTTCTTGAATATCTTGAAAAAACTGCAGCTGATTATCCGGAGAGACTTGTTTACCGGGATGAAAAAGACAGCATAACATTCGGCAGGCTGCTCGAACTTTCACGCAGGGCCGGGAGTCTGCTCTCTAAGAAGATCGATCCGCGTAAGCCGGTGCTTGTCGTAGCGGAAAAGAACCTTATGACCCCGGTCATGTATTACGGAGTGCTGTATGCCGGTGCCTATTATGTTCCTGTCAGCCGTGATCTTCCTGCATACAGGATCAATCTGATTATAAAGACTGTAGGAGCATCTCTTATGCTTGCAGGAGAAGAAGACATGGAATTCGTTTCCGGGCTGGATTTTGACGGTGAAGTTGTTACTGCTCCGGAGCTGATCTGTGCGGATACGGACAAGGCGGCACTTGATGCAGTAAGAAGCCGTGCAATGGACACAGATCCCGCATATGTGATATTCACATCAGGATCTACGGGAGTGCCAAAGGGCGTGATAGAATCACACCGGCAGCTGATAGATTATATAGAGGCTTTTACGGAAGCATTTGATCTCGGCCCGGATGAGATATACGGAAATCAGTCGCCTCTCGACTATATTGCGGCAATAAGAGATCTGTATATACCGCTTAAGACCGGTGCGCAGACGGTATTTATACCGAAAAAATATTTCTCTATACCGGCCGCGCTTTTCGATTATATAAACGAACACAGAGTAAGCACGATTTGCTGGGTGGTAGGAGCGCTGGTTCTCTGTTCGGAGTTCAGGGTATTTGACAGCAAAAAGCTTGAAACCGTCAAAAAGGTGATCTTTACCGGATCGGTAATGCCATGCAGACATCTGCGTGTCTGGCAGGATAATCTGCCGGATGCTTTGTTTGTCAATCACTACGGGCCAACGGAGATCACGGCGAGCTGCACATATTATGTTGTAGATCATCCGGTACAGGATGATGAAACTCTGCCAATAGGAGTTCCTTTCAGAAATACCGGTATAATACTGCTTGATGAGAACGGCAGAGAGGCGGAATACGGAGAACAGGGCGAGATATGCGTACGCGGAACTTCGATTTCTCTCGGTTATTACAGGAATCCGGAAAAGACAAAGGAAGCGTTTATTGTAAACCCTGCAAATGATGTATACGAAGAAATAATCTATGCCACCGGAGATATCGGAAGATATATGCCGGACGGCAATCTCGAGTTCCTCGGCCGAAAGGATCACCAGATCAAGCATATGGGACACAGGGTGGAGCTCGGAGAGATTGAGGCGGCAGTGCTTGCAATGCCTGAAACAGGAGAGGCAGTCTGCATGTATAATAAAGAAAAGCAGCAGATATGGCTGTTCTATTCGGGAGAGACAGATCAGAAAGCGATCGGACGCCATCTCAGGGAAATACTTCCGGCGTTTATGGTGCCGCGCAAATATAAAAAACTCGATGTACTGCCAAAGAGTTTCAACGGAAAGATAAATCTCACTGAACTCAGATCGATGATGGAGTAAGATGTGACAGACGAAAAGAATCTAAGCTTAAAATTGATAATAAGGGTCATCGTATTTCTGCTGATTGCCGCATTTCTGCTGATACCGCTCGGCATACTGTATATTCCTTATGACAGCGAGGAAACAAGACAGTCAAGATCCTTCTATGAAGCAGACAGGGATTCTCTTGATGTGCTCATAGTTGCCAGCAGCACGGTAAGAAACGGACTGTCGCCAAACGAATTCTGGCACAATTACGGAATATCGGCATATACAAGAGGTGATTCAAAGCAGGCTCCCGAGATAGCCCTGTTCGATCTGGAGGAGGCTCTGAAATACCAGAAACCAAAGCTCGTTATACTGGGGATAACACAGCTTTTTTCGGGCTATCCGTATGCAAAAGAGGAACCGTTTATCAGAAAGTCTCTCGATTATAAGAATTTTTCCATGCTTAAGATGCAGACAGTTGCGGAAATAAAGAAGATGGATCATGACGAGAGTTTGCTCAGTTTTGCTTTTCCTGTACTCAGGTACCATTCGAGGTGGAATGAAATCACATACGAAGATTATCTTGAGGCCAATTATCCCGATCATGATTTCATGAGAGGTCAGCACAGAGTCAAGGAGATACGGACGTTTCCGGACAGGAAATTCTACGATCCGGAGGAAAAACCCAAGGATTATGATGAACACGCATGGGAGGAGTATCTGAAGATCGCTGACTGCGCAAAGAAGAACGGTATAAATCTGCTGATAGTCACTATGCCGGGGACAACTTTCACCTATGGAAATCATCTGACAGCATCGCGTCTTTGCGAAGAAGCGGGAATAGACTATTTTGATTTCAACCTGGATGAGGTGATGGAAGAGAGCGGAATAGATTACCGTAAGGATTTTTATGATCATCATCATTTGAATCTCATGGGAGCACGTAAGGCAACGAAATATCTCGGCAAATACATACTGGAAAAATACGATATACCTCAGTGGCAGGTCAGCGATGAAGTGAAGAAAAGACTCGATTCCGACTATACAGATTATATGAAGGAATACAGGAAGTATTACAAACATCACTACCTCAAAGAGGATTTCAAAAATGCCGGTGAGTGATGTGAGCGAGGCCCGGCGGCAGATACTATGTCTGTATAAATTGAATGTTGTAAGGTTACAGATTTGTGCTATAATGCAGTAACTATGGTTAAGGCGTTCAGAGAAATAATACAATGTAATATCAGGCTGTTTCCGCGCATTTTCAGGATCGCGAAGATGTATCTCAAAAAAAAGAATTCTTCGTCGGATCTCGGATGGTTCTGGTCGCTCTGTAAACCGCTGATGTACATGGTAATGTTTTATTTTGCCATGAGCATGGGTTTCAAGGGTGCGAAGGATATCGACGGAATCGACTGTCCGTATTTTGTCTGGCTTATCTCGGGTATGTCCGGATGGTTTTTTATTTCAGATCTTATAGGCGGAGGTCCCGTCTGTTTCAAACAGAATAAAGCACTCGTGATCAAAGCAGGATATCCCATACCGGTGATACCTATGATCCCGGTATTGACGAATCTTCTGATCCATCTGATCATGGTCATCTTTGTATTGTGCATCGCAGTCATACTCGGAGTAAGACCAAGCATATACTGGGTGCAGATCCCTCTGGTAACAATACTGCTTATTCTGTTCAATTATCTGTGGTCATTTATGTTCGGAATGCTGAATGTGGTGAGCGCAGACATTTTTGATTTTATCAAAGCTATCAGACCGGCGTTTTTCTGGTTGTCCGGTGTTCTCTTTGACTCCAGGCCGCGGCACCGCCATATTTTTCTGCTCAATCCTATCACTTATCTGATAGAAGGATACAGAAGCGCTATTGCCTTTAATGAATGGTTCTGGCAGAGGACTATATACACTGAATATTTTGCATGTGTGATGCTGGTGATGCTGATAATAACAGTCTTGCTTTATAAACGCCTGAAGAATATTATGGCGGAGATTATTTAGGAGGGACTGCCTGTGGAAAATCCGGTTATATCGGTCAGTAATATTTCAAAATCATACAGATATTACAAAAGCAATCATCAGAGACTGCAGCATCTTATTCTGGGCATGAATACGGGCAGAACAGCCAAGGTTCTCCGCGATGTCAGTTTTGAAATAAACAGGGGAGAAAAAGTCGGACTGCTGGGCGTCGTAGGATCGGGAAGGACTACGCTTATGGAAATACTTTCCGGTACAATTAAGCCTGATGGCGGTAAGTTCAGGATAAACGGGGATCTGACTTCAGTTATGGATAACAGGCTCGGATTCGATAACGGGTTGTCAGGCCGGGAAAATCTGCATATTATGGGGACTATTCTCGGGTGGCCGGAAAAAACAATAAGTGAAAAAGAACAAAGCTATATCGAGTTTGCAAAACTTGAAAAAATCATCGATCAGCCTGTGAAACTATATCCTAAGGGAGCGGCGGCAAGACTCGGATTCCTGCTTAATACCGAAAATCGTCCTGATATAATGCTGTTTGATGATGCATTCAGTTTCGGCGGTACAAAATATGACCTCAAATTCATATCGCGTCTTCAAAAAAAGCTTGACGAAAACAATACACTGCTCATGACCATAAGCAATATCAGTGTCGGCAGAGCGCTGTGCGACAGAGGCATCGTGCTGCACAGGGGAAGGATATGCTTTGACGGACCGTATCAAGAGGCTGTGGATTACTTTAAGGTCAACTGCAAATCCAGAAAAAAGAAGAAAAAGGAAAAAACGGAAGATGATCTTCTGAACAACCTTTCCGCAGAAAAAGAGAACGACAATGTCAGTGAAGATAATTCAGATGTCGGTATCTGATGCGAAATGATCAGAAAAAAGATTAAAAAAACAATCAGACAGATCCACGACAGGACAGAGGATCTGACATACAGCTACGGATATCACCTCGAACACTCGGATATCTGTCCGAATACTATACTGCTGGAGTCATTTCATGGTAAAACCATAAGTGACTCTCCTTTGGTTTGTGCCGGAGAGATAGAAAGACTGTATCCGGGCAAATACAGAATGTTCTTTGCCGTAAACAACAAAGAGGAACAAGCCGGACGGGCTGCCGATACCGGTATAAAAGCAGAGCTGCTCGATATAAGGAGCGAAGAATACGCAAAAGTACTGGCAACAGCAGAATATATCATATCCAATGCCTCGCTGCCTGCTTTTTTTGTTCGCAGATCCGGACAGAAGTACCTGCAGACGTGGCACGGGACCCCTCTCAAGACACTGGGAAAGGAGATGCGGGAAGGCATCGAATCCATGTACAATGTCCAGCATAATTTTCTGCAGGCTACACATATCATGTTCCCTAATGAATTCACCAGATCGGTGATTATGAGAGACTATAACCTTGAGAGATTGTATACCGGCCGCATAGTGATGAGCGGTTATCCGCGTAATGAAGTCTTCTTTGATCATGATAATGCCGAAGCCATTCGAAGCAGACTGGGGATAAGCGATAAAAAGGTCTATGCCTATATGCCGACATGGAGAGGAACAAGCAACAGGGATATAGAAAATGAATCGTACTTTGAAGAGGTACGGAATATCTTCAGCAGGCTGGATCGCAGCATGCGTAGTGATCAGCTGATGTTTGTCGGATTTCATCCTATAATTGCCGGCGGTATATCATTTGATGAGTATGATCATATCAGAGCGTTTCCGTCAGATATAAGCAATTATGAATTCCTGAACTGTACTGACGCACTGATAACGGATTATTCAAGCGTTTTCTTTGATTATGCGCTTACATCAAAGCCGATAGTCCTGTTTATGTATGATTATGAAAAATACATGAAGGATCGAGGCATGTATTTTGATGTGAAAGATCTGCCGTTCAGGCAGATATATGATGTTGAGGAATTCTGCAGCTGCATTTCATCGGACAGCAGCCTTTGCGATGATTACTCTTCAGACAGTCTGATCGGAGATCTCATAAAATATGATTCGCCGGACTGTACGGAGAATCTGCTCAGATGTTTTCTGGAGGGCGATGAATCAAAACTGCAGATCGAGGATTATTCGAGGAACAGCCGGAGACAGCTCAGAGTCATTTCGCCGGAGAGGTTCAAAAATCTGTCAGATATAGAAGCGACAGCTCAGTTTGCGGAGATATCTGATTCTGTCGTACTGCTCTACCGTAAATGGTTCAAAGACGGGATAGGGCAGATGCTGCATGATAAATTCAATGATCGTTTTGACTATATCATTACATCGGACTCGCCACCGCGCACAAAGAAGGATGATATCCTTGCGGCTGCAGGATCAAAAAAAGCAGCGAAAAGAATTAAAAAGCTTGATAATGACCGCATTTTCCCGAATCTGCAGGTACAGAGACCGTATACTTCTGATGTCGGAATGCTGCACTCACTGAAATTCGGAAGAAATGGCTTCCGGGTGAAAATAGATATGTGCGGCTGGGATGCAGATGAAATAAAAGCAGTGATCTTTACACTGGACAATGACGAAAATACGATAATTAAGGCTGATACTGTCTGCACCGGCAGTGCTGAGGGCTGCACCGTTACCGCAGATGTCGATTATTCCGCTGCTGAGTTTGTACCGCTGAGATGGAATTGTTTTGTACTGGCGGAGACCGGCGGCAGGGAATTCAGGCTCAGAGTCAGAGTCAGAAAACGCCGGATCAGATACATGCTCAAACTCGGAAATATGCAGTCGCGCCTCGGCGAAAAAATGATACTGTATCCGTATACAGGCAGCGGCGCCCGCCTGAAACTGTGCTGCAGAGAGGATAACGGCTACGACAACTGCATGACAAGGATCAAAGAAATCGCAGCCATGCTTATATACCTCGTCCTCAGAAAAAAACTCCGGAAAAAAGATATACATATAATATATGAAAAATTCTGCAGGACTGCACAGGACAACGGAGTGCGCTATTTTGAATACTGCAGGAAGAGTCTGCCGGAAAGCGAAAGAAATAAATACTATTATGTTATAGATAAGAAATCAGAAGATTACCAATATGTCAGCAGCTACGGACGGGCGGTCATACCTTTCATGAGCATAAGGCATATGGTATATGCCATGGCGGCAAACATTTATATAGCTACAGATTCAGTGCAGCATCTGTATGCCTGGAGGACAAAGCAGAGCCTTGTATTCAGCAGGATAGAAAAAAAGGATGTGTTCTTCCTGCAGCACGGGGTAACCGCAATGAAGAGAGTGGATCATATTTTTGGCAGTCAGGGAATGAGGCCGATGAAATACTTTGCAGCGACATCCGATCTCGAAAAAGATATTATAGTACAGAATTTCGGCTACAAAGAGGAGAATGTTCCGATAACCGGATTTACACGATGGGATGCGCTTGAAGACAAGAGCAGCGGGCAGAACCGAATTCTGCTTATAATGCCTACCTGGAGGGTGTGGCTTGAGGATTCGGGAGATGAGGAATTCAGAAATAGCGATTACTACAGGCATTATCAGGGCCTTATAAGCAGCAGCAGGTTCACGGAAATGCTGGAAGAGAATGATCTTACAGCGATATTCTATCTTCATCCGAAATTTGCAGGATATCTGAGTGATTTCACTGCTGACAGCTCAGACAGGATACGGCTTGTCCCGTTTGGTGCAGAGCCGCTGAATGAGATAATGATGCGAAGCAGCATGATGATCACTGATTATTCAAGCGTATGCTGGGATATGCTCTACATGGACAAGCCTGTGATTTATTATCACTTTGATCTGGACAGATATCTGGAGGAACACGGAGCATATATAGATCTCAGGAAGGATCTCCCGGGGGTATGTGCTGCTGATACGGATGA
This sequence comes from uncultured Eubacteriales bacterium, assembly GCA_902774265.1. Lineage (GTDB taxonomy): Bacteria > Bacillota > Clostridia > Peptostreptococcales > Anaerovoracaceae > Crickella. The sequence goes on along the minus strand of CACYHR010000007.1, from coordinate 46,452 downwards.
ACTGCTGGAAGCAGTCGGGGGAGTGATAAGCGACGGATACAGGATACAGCCGGCATATGCCGGAAAGCTGGATCGTTTCTACGCATACAGAGATAAGCAAAACTGCCGGAGGACATATGAATTCCTTCGGAGCTGCGGACGGTGAAATATGGGACAGCTCAAAAAAAGCATTAAAAAATATCTTATAGATGCCGAAAAACAGGGAAAATGGATAGGACGGTTTGGAAACAGTCTGATCGGCCGCAAGAGAGAACACAGATATAATAAATTCTCCGGCATGCCGATAGATGAAAAACTGATAGTATTTGAGTGTTTCAAAGGACGCAAATACACTGACAGCCCGCGGGCGATATACGAATATCTTCTCGGCTGTGATGAGTACAGCTCATACAGCTTCGTATGGTGTTTCAGGGACAGTGTTATGGACGAATTCAGGTATGTCGGGGATAACCCCCGCACAAAACTGGTAAGATGGGGCTCGGAGGACTATTACAGGACATATGCAACTGCGGGATACTGGTTCACAAACACCAGACTGCCTGCAGCAGTCGGAAAAAGGAAAGGCCAGATCTATACGCAGTGCTGGCATGGCACGCCGCTCAAAAAACTGGGTCTTGATATTACAACTGAGGCAACTGAATCAGCCGAAGAAACGAAAAAGGCTATATTCAGCGATGTCAGAAGATATGATCACCTCATATCGCCTTCAGCATACTGCAGTGAAAAACTGAGTTCCGCGTTCGGTCTGAAGGAGCTTGGCCTGGAGCATGTGATACTGGAGACAGGCTATCCCAGAAACGATTCTCTGGCGGACTGCAGCCCGGCTCGGATAAAAGAGATCAGAGAGAGAATAGGGATTCCTGAGGGAAAGAAGGCTATACTGTATGCGCCTACATACAGGGAGGATAATCTGACTGATGTGGGAGAGTATGGCTACAGAGAGCCTCTCGATATGGAAAAACTGAGAGAAGATCTCGGCAACGAGTATGTGATACTGTTCAGAACCCATTATTTTATCCGGGATAAGGAAAAGCGGGACCGATACAGCGGATTTATTATAGATGTATCCGGGTGGCAGGAGATCAACGAACTGTATATAGCAGCTGACATGCTGATGACAGACTATTCGAGCGTCTTCTTTGATTATTCCGTGCTTAGAAGACCGGTAATCTTTTATATGTATGATCTGGAATACTACAGAGACAGCCTGAGAGGCCTTTATTTGGGTCTTGAAGAACTGCCGGGTCCGGTCGCGGTGAATCAGGAGGAACTGACAGAGCTGATCAGAATATCTGACACATGGTTCCGCAGTGATGAGTGGCAGAAACGGATTTTTGAATTTAATAACAGATTTACATATCTTGACGACGGACACGCATCAGAAAGAGCTGTGCATGCCGTTATCAGATGATTTTCTTCTTTTTTTGTAGAAATAATGAGCATTTATGAGAGCTTAGTGATATAATCAATCGGATTTTTGTAAAGTGAGAAGAATGAAAAATATTGTATGAGTAAGAAAAAAAGGAAAAAGAAAAAAACACAGAATAAAAATCAAAATAAAGAACTTCAGAAGAAGGCGAAGAATAAAGCAGCGCAGAACACAGCAAAGCAGGAAGAACAGCCGGATCCTGCAGAGGAAAAGCTTCAGGAAGAGCTGGAACAGGTACTGGAGAGAATCCGGAGTGAGAGTCCGGAAACAAATCCTGAGGCAAGTCAGGAGACGATCCGGGATAAGGAGACAGGTCAGAAGACAGGCCGGAAGCAGACTCCGGTGACAACTCAAAAGGAATCATCTGCAGAAAAAGACACAATAACAAATGTCGCATGGAAACGCGGAGATTTCGGAAAGCGTACCGGAGAACAGCGCATTAAGCTGATAAGACAGGTGCTGATCGTACTGCTGATTTTGTCTTCAGTGATTTTTCTGTTTGTAAACAAAGACAATCTTCGCAGCAGAGAAAAAATCAATCTGTTTGATAAGACATTGCTGACTCAGAAGGTCAAATACCCGATCAAAGGCAATCATACTATGAGACAGTCCTTTGTTGCAGAGTCCGGAGCAATAGGTAATATCTTTATCAGGATACGCAATCCAAAGGCAAGTTCAGCAACAGGAAAGGTTAGAGTGTCGCTGGAGGACAGCAACGGCAAGAGGATATCAAGCACGAGTCTGGATGCATCTCAGATCAATATAAACAAAAAGACCCAGTTTGTGCTGGGTCAGAGCTCAGAGGATGCAAATCAGAACCGCATAGTATCAACAAGTGAAAGATCATACAAAAATGCATCAACTCCTGTCGTCAAAGGACAGGTATATACTATCGTGCTGGAGAGTATAGACGTTGACGGTGACGGTCCGATAAGTCTGGTGCTGCTGAATGATCCGCTGATGAGAGCAAAGCGCGGTTTGTTTGCCGCTGAGACGGATGGGGAAATAGAGCAGGATAAAGTTTTTGAAATGGAATATCAGAAACTGTCATATGAGACAGGGACTCTGGTTTTTATCGGCATTGTTCTGCTGCTTACGATCTTTTTCGTACTGCTGCCGTTTGAGGAGCTTGATAAGAAGTATCCGAAGTATAAGCCTGCGAGGACAGCAGCACTGGTGATTTTTGCTGCTGCGCCGCTGGTTACGTATTACATAATAGAAAAATATCTGGAGACCGAGACGGGCTCATTCGTCATAGAGCTGTTTTCTTTGCTCGGCATACTGAATCTGTTAATAATAGGACTGATCTGGTGGGCCATATTTACTGTGAGCAACAATACCCGTCTCACTGCGCTGCTGACTGCGCTTACCGGTTCGATATTCGGCCTGGTAAACTATGCTCTGCTGCAGTTCAGGGATACGCCTCTTATAGCAACAGATTTCGCACAGACCGGAACTGCAATGCAGGTAGCAGGAACATATTCGCTCACATACAGCAAGGTATTTCTGACAGCGGTATTCGTAACCTGCATGTTTTGCGCTGCGGCGCTGGCTCCGCCTCCGAATAAGGGTCTGGAATTCAGGAAGAGACTGGTTCCGCTGGTGATACTTGTGATATGGACGATGACCGTCCGCTATGTAGTGTTTACTTCTGATATCCTGCCGGCTCATGAAATAAGGGTATCGGGCTTCAAGCCGAAAGACTCCTATACGGAAAACGGATGCGCCCTTTCATTTGCCGTAACGGTAAAGAACTCCATAGTATCCAAACCGGAAGGCTATTCACCTGATGAAATCACGGAACTTGCACGGAAGTATCCGTCAGACAAGGCAGTCAAAGCCGAAGAGGTGAGCGGCAAAACGCCTAATATCATTTTTATAATGAACGAATCCTTTGCAGATCTTTCTGTTCTCGGAGAAATAAGATCCAATAAGGACTGGATGCCGTTTTACCGCAGTATTAAGGATAATGCGATCAAGGGAACGATGGATTCATCGATATACGGAGGATCTACCGCAAACTCCGAATTTGAATCGCTTACAGGTTTTTCGGTCAGATTTCTGCCGTACATGTCGGTTCCTTACCGCAGCGTAATCAGATCCGAGATACCGTCGCTTGCGTACTATCTTTCGGATCTCGGATACGGCGGAGGAATTGCTTTCCATCCGGGAATGATCAATTCATACAACAGAAATGTAGTTTATCCTCTGCTCGGATTCAGCAAACACATGTCGATTGACGATGTTAAAGAACCGAGAAATATACGAGATTATCTGTCTGATGAGCATGATTATGATATAGTTGAAGAAGAATATGAAAAATACCGCAAATCCGAAAAGGATGCGCCGTTCTTCCTGTTCAATGTGACTATACAGAATCATGGCGCCTATAGTATTAAGCAAGGTGTCGTGAATAAAGGTATAACTATAGATGAATCAGACATGGGAGATGAGACTGAGCTGCAGTTCGTCAATCTGATAAAGTACAGCGATGAAGCTCTTGAGGATCTGATTGACTATTTCAGCAATGTGGATGAAGAGACTGTCATCGTGTTCTTCGGAGATCATCAGCCGAGATCGGATGAAATATTCCTGGAAAACATGAAAAACAGCCATAAGGGTATCAGCGATCTGGAATGGGCAGATCTGACGCATCAGGTTCCGTTCATGATATGGGCTAATTATGACATCGAAGAGAAACAGGATTTTGAGTTAAGCGCTAACTATATCAGTCCGTATATGAAATCCGTACTGGGAATGCCGTTGACCGGGTTTGACAAGTACCTTCTCGATTTGAGGTCGGAACTGCCGGTCGTGAATGCAATTGATTACAAGGATAATGACGGAAATATCTATGATTCGGATGAGGAAACACAATATACCGAAAAGATAGATGAATATTCCAGAGTACAGTATAACGGCATGATGGACGGAAAAAACAGGGTGAATGAATTCTTCGAACTGTCAAAATAACAGACACCGGTTATTTTCCGTAGATTAAGGACGGGATCAAGGTGAATAAGCAGCACGGTAAAAATAAAAAGGGTCATGTGGCTATAATAAGCCGTGAAAGCAACGATAAGACTCTTGATGTACGTATGCTCGAAGAGGAGCTTCTGAGAAGAGGCATCAGAGTAACTACTCTATCGAGGCTTCTCACCAAAGACAGTTATGTCAAAGCGCTCGGGTATATAGGTCATGTCATAAGACAGGAAATCAGCATTCTGAGTGCGGATGTTGTTGTGCTTGACACATACTGCATCCCTGCCAGTATGCTTCCGCATCTGAAAAAGACAAAAGTAATACAGATGTGGCATGCTCTGAGCGCAGTCAAAAAGTTCGGCTGGCAGACAGTCGGAATGCCTGACGGAACAGCTCTGAGAACGGCAAAGCTGATGCATATGCACAGGGGGTATGACCGCTTCGTCAGCTGCAGCGATGTCACAGCAGAATATTTTTCGGAAGCATTCAGGACAGACAGAAACCGTGTGATCAAGTGCGGACTGCCGAGGATTGATTACATTATGGATGTGACACACGGCGGAGGAAGGGACAGAGCCCTTTCAGAAATATACAGAAAGCATCCTCAGCTTGCCGGTCAAAGCAAAAAAACCGTTCTGTACGCGCCGACCTTCCATAAAGGAAGCATTCCCGATGTGAAGGGCCTTGCGGAATCGCTTGATCCGTCGGAATATGAACTGCTGGTGCGGATGCATCCTCTGTACAGAGCGGAAGGAGATCTTCCGCAGGCTGAAAACATAATATACGAAGACGATATTCCTACCTATGATCTGCTGGCCGCTGCTGATATTATTATCAGTGATTACTCGTCGCTTGTCGTCGAAGCCAGTCTGGCAGACAAGCCGATGTATCTGTATACATATGATATAGAGTCATACAGAGAGACGACAGGTCTCAATATGGATTTTGAGAAAGAGTCTATCAGAGATTATGTATTCACCGACGCAGAGAAGCTGGCGGATGCTCTTGAAAAGCCTTACGATATCGATGCTCTGCGGCGTTTCAGAGATAAATATATCGATATCGACACGGAGAACTGCACCGGACAGCTTGCAGATTTTATCGAGTTACTGCTTCATTAAGCTGTGTTTCATCGTGCGCAGCCGGTAATAAAACAGGATAATTATGAATACACTCAGCGATCAGCAAAACAGAATACAGAATATAATAAGGATACTGTGCATTGCCGCAGCTGCGGCAATGATCGTCATCAGCATAACGGTTTACGGGGCATCCGTGCCCGGATATGCTGTAATGGTATTATTTTTACTTGTATACATGATTCTGCCGGGTCTGCTGATCATCAAAGCAGCGGGACTGGACAAAGGTCAGCGCATCACGACGCTTGCCCTGGCACTTTTCGCCGGCTGGAGCATCGATCTTATACTGTATTTTATCAATGACCTGACCGGCAGCAATATACTGTTGTATACAGTATGTCCGCTGCTGTCTGGAATCTATCTTGTAAAGATAATCAGGGACCGCTCAGAAGATCCGTTCAGGGGATGGAAGCCCCTGGAGACGGATGTCTGGTTCTGCGTATTCATGGCGCTGATACTGCTTTACTGTCTGCTTGATACACAGTATCAGTATCTGGCTCCTGAACTGAGCGATTTTACATACATGAATCCCGACAAGGCATACCACCTTGGGCTTGTAAACTCGCTCTCTCACGATTATCCGCTGGAGAGTCCATGGATAAACGGGAGGATCATAACATATCATATTTTCGGTGAAATGCTGTTTTCGATTCCGGTAAGGCTCTTCGGTCTTGAGACAGATTTCGTCAGCTTTTCGTTCGGACCTCTTATGACGGCATTCACTTTCGGTATATCTCTCTGCAGCTTTTTCACTGAGATGACTGAAAAAAAAGAAAGAGCGGGATTGTACTGTATGATCCTTCTCCTGTCCAATATATATATGACGAGAAATCTCAGATCATCGCTCGCCTTCAAATTCATACTCGAAAATGACAATTCTGCCGGTTACGGTATCGCGGCTGTGCTGATGACCATAGTGATCTTTGATAAATGGTACGGCTCCTTTGAGGCAGGGGATAAAAAGCACCGGATCGAAGGTATTATCTGTCTGCTGTTCATAATGCTGACTACAGGGATCAAGGGACCGATGGGTGCAGTCACTGTCGGCGCGCTCTGGGGTACATTTTTACTCGGCATGATCATGAGGAAGATGCCGCTCAGATCGATATTGCCGCTGATGGCATACACCTGCGGATTCGTACTGGTATATTTCACCGTACTCGGTTCCAAGGGTCAGACCAACGGCGGAGGAAACTCCATTATATCCTTTGCGAGCATCAGCAACATCGCGTTCTGGAAGAAACCTCTTATAGAATTCCTCAAATCGATAGGGATGCCGTATTCCGTCAGACTGATGATGGTAATGGTCGTATTCCTGATCTTTTTCTTTACGGTGTACTTCCTGCCGTTCTGCATAGGCTATATAAGGGAGCTTTTCATGGTGCTGAGCGGACGAAAAGCATATGAACCTGCAAGAGTGCTGGTCTACGCTGAGTGTGCAGTCGGTTTTATCGCAATGTTCCTCCTCAATTACAGCGGACACAGCCAGGTGTATTTCGGACTGGTCACGGTTTTTCTCGCGCCGGTGGTAGCCTACTGGTTCATGGAGGATATGGAGGACAAGGCGGAATCTCCGGAACCGGGCAGATCCGGGACGGTATTTAAGATATGTGCCGGATGTATGTGCATATGCCTCGTGCTTACGACAGCGTCACTTGGAGTTTATTATTGCAGACATATCGGTAATGCGGTTGAGGCTGCAGATCCGGGCAGGACATATAACAAATATCTCAGCATCAGCAATGATGAATATCAGGCTATGGAATGGCTCGAAAACAATACCGACGAAGATGCGCTGCTGGCTACCGACAGATATTACAGCGTATCTCTCAAAAAGTATTCCTACGAGAACCGCTGGGATAACAGATTCTTCCTCTATCCGGTCTATGCCAACAGATACAGCTATATTTCGGGTTCGGGCTACAATCTGCCTGCTGCGGAATGGACGCTGCGAAGGGATATGATCGAAAAGAATATGGAACTGTACGATCCGGAAAACGAAGACCGCGGCGAAGAGGCAAGAGAGCTGGGCGTCGATTACGTGGTAGTTTCCAAGAGGTTTACGGATGCAGAGGATCTGACAAACGGCGACTACAGTCTGTGCTATACAAACGATGATGTTGACATATATGAGATTAAGCAGGCTTCTTAGAACAGACATACGGAATCATATGAATGTTCAGAGAGCCTGCTGAGAAGTTTTATAATCTAAGGAAGTGGATGATCTAATGGCAGTGGAAAAGAAAAGACAGACAAGTAAAAACCGTATACTCAAGAGATTCATAGCGATATGTGCTGCGGCAGCTGTAGTACTCGCTGCTGCGATATTCTTTATTTATAATAACGCTGAGCCGGAACAGGTGCAGGGTCTCAGCGCCAAGGCGACCTTTGCGCGGATAAAACTCAGCTGGGACATTGCCGGGCATGCAGACGGATATGATATTTATGTGTCTGACGGGGGAGACTTTATTAAGGCGGACACCCTGGACGGCAAAGAGACAACATCCTGGAAATATAAGGACTATGAGCATGATAAACCTTACAGCTTCAAAGTAGTACCGTTAAACAGGAATCCTCTGACACACAAGGCAACAGAAGGAGAGGCATCCGAGGAGGTCAGCGCAGAGTACGAAACTGCAAAATACGCTCAGAAGATACCTATCATTACATATCACAAGATAATACCAAAGGGCCATACATTTACTTCGACACTGCTTGTAACCGAAGATACCTTTGAGGAACATATGAAGTATCTGCATGATAACGGATATAAGACCATTACTCCGGACGAATTTTATCAGTGGCACAAAGGCAAAAAGGAGTTCCCGGTCAAGACTGTTATGGTTACTTTTGACGACGGATTCTACGGGACATATTATCTGGCATATCCTATCATAAAGAAATACGATCAGGCCGCCACGGTATTCTGTATCGGCAAAAACTCGGAAGGCGTTACTGATGAATTTGATCCGGACGCGCCTAAAGATCATTATGTCAGGCAGGATGTTATCGAAAAAATGAGGACCGAATATCCGAGATTCTCATTTGAGAGCCACACATATGATATGCATAACAGGGTAGACGGAAAGAAGCCTGCCAAGGGATTTACATATGAGCAGATCGTTGAAGACTGCAAAAAGTGCGACAAATTCGGTTTCAGATATCTCGCATATCCATGGGGGACATATTCGAAGAAGATGCAGAGAGCTCTCAAAGACAGCGGATACAAGATGGCATTTGCATACCGTCCGTTCTATTATGCTCTCAGATCTGATGACAGATATGCTGTAAACAGACTGAAGATAAGCGGAAAGATCACTATGGATAATTTCATACGCATAGTAAGCGGAGAAGCAGAAGAAATGAATAATCCTGATGCGCAGTAGAGAATAATAAAATGAGATTAGCATACATAATCAAAAAAAAGATATTTGATCTGGCGAAAAAGAACCGGACATTCCGCATAGCTGCAAGAACCGGAAGAGATAAGTTTTATCATGCCAAAATGGTCGCCGACAGACCCTTCGGCAAAACCGACGACAGGCTTGTCTATTTCCAGACTTTTTCCGGCCGCGGTTACAGCGATTCACCCAAGGCGATGTATGAATACATGATGAAAGCTCCCGAATACAGAGATTTCAGCTTCGTCTGGAGCTTTAAAGAGCCGGAAAAATACGATTTCCTCGCGAATGAGAGGACCCGGATAGTAAAATTCAGGACGAGAGAGGACAATATAGCCCTTAGGACAGCGAAGTACTGGATCTCGAATTACAGGATGCTGGATCATCAGTATCCGCGCAGGGATCAGATATACGTCCAGTGCTGGCACGGAACCCCTCTCAAAAAGCTGGGCTACGATCTGACAGAGAGCGATAACTCCATGAATTCTCTGGCGGAGATACACAGCAAATACAGGACTGACGCGAAGAAGTTCTCGTATCTTCTTTCGCCGTCGCCTTTTACGACTGAGAAATTCGCAAGTGCATGGAATCTGGTCAGAACCGGGCAGATGAATAAGATAATCGAAGAGGGTTATCCGCGAAATGACAGACTATCGCTCACAACAGAAGAGGAACGCATCGTCCTGAGACAGAAACTGGGTGTCGAGGGCAGGAAATGCATACTTTACGCGCCGACATGGAGAGATAATCAGCACACCAGCGGGGAGGGCTACACATATAAGACCGAAGTCGATTTTGACAGGCTCAAAAAAGAGCTCGGCGATGAATATGTGATACTCTTCAGAGCGCACTACCTGGTAGCGAACAGCTTCGATTTCGACAGATACGGAGATTTTGTGCGCGATGTTTCGGGCTACAGCGACATCAACGATCTTTATATTGCAGCGGATATTCTGATTACAGACTATTCCAGCGTTTTCTTTGATTATTCCATACTGAGAAAACCTGTGATCTTTTTCATGTACGATCTGGAGCAATACAAAAATGAGCTGAGGGGATTTTACATCTCGCTCGATGAACTGCCGGGAGAGATCGTTCAGAACGAGGCTGATCTCATAAAGGCAGTAAAAGATACAGAGGACTGGACACCGGATGAGAAATATGAGGAATTCTGCAGCAGATACTGCCCTCTCGATGACGGGCACGCATCGGAGCGCGTACTGCACAGGATAATGAGACAGCATTAAATGTGATTATTTTATGAGAAATTCCGTACATCTCTGCAGAGCTGTCCGCAATATGATAGAATCTTGCCAGGAAGGGGGAGAACAGATGGAGAAGAAAAAAATTGCGATAATCGGAGCCGCATTGTTTCAGGAGCCTTCAATAATCAAAGCTAAGGAAATGGGTCTGGAGACGCATGTTTTCGCATGGGCAGCCGGAGATCCGGGTGAAGAGATAGCAGATTATTTTTATCCGATAAGCATAAGGGAAAAAGACGAGATCCTCGAAAAATGCAGAGAGATAGGAATAGACGGAATAGTCAGTATAGCATCCGATCTCGCAATGGAGACAGTAAATTATATAGCAGAAAAAATGGGTCTCCCCGGCAATACGATAGAAGCAACGAAGATCAGCACCAATAAACACTGGATGAGAAAGGCGTTTGAGGCTGCAGGCGATCCGAGTCCGAGAAGCATGCTGGTGGACGCTTCCACGGATCCCGCAGCAATAGATCTGAACTATCCGCTTATCGTCAAGCCGACAGACCGAAGCGGGAGCCGCGGTGTGCACAAGGTAAACAATCTGAAGCAGCTCAGGAACGCTATTTTCAAGGCAAGAGAATACAGTTTTGAGAACAGGGCCGTAGTAGAGGAATTTGTGTCAGGTGATGAATACAGCATAGAGTATATTTCTTTCAAAGGAAAGCACTGGTTTATTTCTGCAACGCAAAAGATCACAACAGGAGCACCTTACTTTATAGAGACCGGACACAGAGAGCCTGCTCCTCTTGATGATGATACTGTTGAACATATAAAGGCCATATCAGAACATGCTCTTGATACGCTCGGCCTGGAAAACGGAGCAGCACATATCGAGATCAAGATAGACGGCGACAATATACGTATAATTGAGATCGGCGGAAGAATGGGAGGAGATTTCATCGGAAGCGATCTTGTTGAATTATCCACGGGCTATGATTATGTCAGAGCGGTTATAGATGTTGCTATGGGGAACGAACCGGAGATACCGCAGATCAGCCGCAGAGAATTTGCCGGCGTCAACTTCATTATGGATGCGGATGATGTGGTAGAATATGAAAAATTCAAACAGGAACATCCCGGAACGATACTCAGGGAACATATAGACACGGATTTTGCCGATATCGTTACCGACAGTTCGAACAGACACGGATACTATATATTTAAATTCTAGAGGTTGATAATAATGCTGATATCTTTTGTGATCCCCTGCTACAGGTCTCAGGACACTCTGGGGGGAGTAGTAAAAACTATCGAAGAAACCGTAAAGAGCCATGATGGTTTTGAATCGGAGATCATACTGGTAAATGACTGTTCACCGGACGGAACCTGGAATACAATACAGGAACTGATGAAACAGTATGACAATATAACAGGCATAGACCTTGCCAAAAACAGCGGACAGCAGTGCGCAATCATGGCAGGGCTCAGATATACAAGGGGAGAACTTGTAGCCGTAAGCGATGATGACGGACAGACTCCTATAGAGACTGTATTCAGATTTTACGATCACATGATCGAGGGTAATTATGATGTGGTCTGCGCGAATTATCAGGACAGAGGCCGCCGCAGCGTATTCAGAAAGCTGGGAAGCAAGGCGAATGACACTCTTGTCAGGATATGCATGGAAAAACCGGAAGGAGTGAACACATCAGTTTATTTTCTGGCGAAGAGATTCGTGATCGATGAAATAATCCGATACAACAATGCATATCCGCATATGGAAGGGCTGCTGCTGAGGACCACATTCAATATTGGCAATGTGGATGTGGATCAAAAGAACAGGGCAGCCGGCAGTTCGGGTTATAATCTGAAGAAACTGCTCTCAACATGGGTCAACGGACTGACGACCTTTTCGGTCAAGCCGCTGAGACTGGCAGTTATTCTCGGGATGCTGATGGCTATAGCAGCATTTGTGATAGTTATCATACTGGTCATAATCAAACTTACAAGAGATGATATTGCGCTGGGATGGACATCAATGATAGCAACACAGATACTTATCGGGGGAATGATAATGATGGTGCTTGGCGTGATAGGAGAATATATCGGAAGGATATATCTCAGTCTCAACCAGAATCCGCAATATGTGATCAGGACGGTAGTGAGATCGTCAGAAGCATATGATGCAGCAGATAGTGTAAACACAGCAGAAAAACTTTAAGATATTTCATATACAGAAGAAAAGAGACGGTAAATTGAGCGCTAAACTAATGATACTGGGGGCAGGAACCTTCCAGATGCCCCTCATAAATGCAGCAAAGAAACATGGTCTGCAGGTCATATGCGTTACACCTGACGGGGACTACCCGGGAATAAAAGCAGCTGACAAGGTGCTGTTCCATGATGCAAGGGATGCTGAGTTTGTGCTCGAGGCGGCACGCAGAGAACAGATCGACGGGATAATCTCCGATCAGGCGGAGATATTCGTCAGACCTGTCGCATATGTTGCGGAAAAACTCGGACTGCCGGGTAACGGATACGAGACGGCCTGTCTGTACACCGACAAACATCTCATGAGGAAGAGGAGCAAAGAGCTGGGACTTGCCACTATAGAAAGCTATGTGGTCAGAGAGCCTGATGAGGCAGTCCGGATATTCAGAAGCCTGAACGGGACGGCTATCATAAAACCGGTGGATAACTGCAGCAGCAGAGGAATATCAAAGATCCGTAGTGAAGCTGAACTCATGGAGAAGTGGGATGAAGCGAAGCAGTATTCCGAAAGCGGCGATATTATTGTGGAGAGATTTGTTGAAGGTCCGCAGTTCGAGGTGGATTCAATAGCCGTGAACGGACACGTCAGAGTACTTATGTACGCAGATCTCAATGAATTCAGTATCCCAAATGTTTTCTCCTCTGCTTCAAGACTGTATCCTTCTGAGGCAGATCCGCTTACCGTTGAGCGCCTGCTGGCATACAGCAACCGCATCAATGAGGGCTTTGGCATGAAGCAGGGCATTTCTCATAATGAATATATCATGGATGAAAAGACAGGCGAGATATATCTGATAGAAGCCGCACTGAGAGGCGGCGGAACATATATCGCCTCGCATATAGCAAAGCTTGAGACCGGTCTTGATACAGCTGATTTCCTGGTAAAAACAGCACTCGGACAGCTTGATGATGTACCTGATTTTGAAATGAACAAATGTCATGCCGGGTACGCATGCTTCTATCTGCCGCAGGGACGGATCGTGTCGATCGCGGGACTGGATAAAGTGGAAAAACTGGATTATGTCGTCAAGACCAAGTTCAACGATATCAAAACCGGCATGATGACACATGCTCTTGAAGACAAGGATCAGCGCTGCGCGGTCATACTGCATGCAGGCAGCAGAAAAGAGATGATCGAACGTATCGGAGAGATACGCAATATCATAGATATACAAATCGAAACGAACGAGGGCTTAAAAGGCCCGATATGGGAGTAGGATATGGCTTCATTTATCAAAAAAGAATTCAAGAATGTGATGACATTTTATTATCTGATGAAACTGGATAAAAAAGTGCCGCAGGATCACAAAAAGATCAAAGCCCGTCAGGACAGGCTGGTCCATAAGACGATGAAGAGGGCATATTCTCATGTGCCTTATTACAGGGCAAAATTCGATGAACTCGGACTGACGCCCGATGATTTTACATGCACTGAGGATCTTGTAAAATTCCCTGTAATGACGAGAAAGGATCTGCGGGAATGGATGCAGAGCGAGTTCGAGGCTCATCCGGACAAAGCTCAGGATTGGGAGATTTTCAGCACCAGCGGTTCGTCAGGAGTTCCTCTTAAATTTGCACTTACACACCGCGAGGCAGCATGCATGAATGCCAACTGGATCAGAGTGCTGATGTTTGCCGGATACAAACCTTTTACCGGCAAAATGCTCTCTTTCCTGACGACTCATTCAAAAGTAGACCCTAAAAAGGGTGATTCATGGGTGCAGAAGCTCGGATTAATGAGACGTAAGATCGTTCCGGAACATCTTTACGTAGGTGAGGGAATGAGAGATCTGATAGAGCTTGTGAATGATTACAAGCCGGATTGTCTGTGTTTCCGTAAAAATGTGCTGGTCAGGATGGCTCTATATGCAAAGAAGCATGATATGAAGATACACCAGCCTAAGGTTTACACTCCGGTCAGTGAGATGGTAGATGAGATGACACGCAAGCTGCTGCTTGAGACATACGGACCGGGACTGATGGATGCATACGGATGCAATGAGACCGGAAGCTGCGCTGTCAGGCTGCCTGGCATGGACAAGTATTATATTTATGCGGATACGCATGTGCTTAATCTGATCGACGATAACGGAGCGCTTGCGGATGAGGGAAGGGTCATCGGAACGACTCTGTATAAGAGGGATTTCCCTATCATCAATTATGAGATTGGTGATACTGCCACCTCTGAGACTGTAGAGGGTGTAAGATATATCAAGACCATAAAGGGCAGGACTAATGACATGGTCAGACATGCAGACGGTACGGAGACATCTGCAACAGAACTGATGAAGATACCGAACGGAATTACGGGTATAGCTCAGTTCAGATATGTCCAGACAGCAATAGATGAGATACATATACTGCTCGTCAAGGATCCGGGAAACCAAGATACTACAAAGGAGGACATTGAGAAGTTCTACGAAAGGAAGGTAGAGGAACTCTACGGAAGACCGGAATACAGGCTTGTATTCGAGTGGATGGATGAGATACCTCCTGATGAGAACGGAAAGATGCGCTGCTTTATCTGCAGAATGTAAAACTTATGTTAAAAGCTATAGTCAGATTTCTTGAAAAAACGAATAATACCGGACGCAGTTCCTATATATGGAATGCCGTGAACGCAATGATACTGGCTATGCAGAGTCCGGTCGTTCTTGCAGTAGCGACAAGGACGAACGGAGAGACCGACGCCGGTATATTCTCGATAGCGCTGGCGGAAGCCAACCTGATGTATTTCCTCGGTCAGTATGGTCTGAGACGTTATCAGTCTTCAGATATCAATGAGGATTTTAAATTCTGCGAATACCATGCGATGAGGTTCATAAGCTGTGCTGCAATGCTGGCAGGCTGTCTTATGTACAGCATATTCGGTGTCATGTACAGAGATTACAGCTTTTCCAAATTCTCTGTAGTAATGGGCATCTGCCTCATCAAAGCTATACAGGCATATGCGGATGTGCTGCACGGTCATCTGCAGCAGAAAAACAGACTGGATGTTGCAGGTAAGGCCGCATCGATAAGATATACGGCGGAACTAGCAGCTTATGTTATCGTGCTTATCGTGTTCCATGATCTGTGTCTGGCCGTCATGGTATGTCTTGTCATATCATTTGCCGTACTGATGCTGACATCGGTAAACGCCACGAGATTCTATACGGATACGATGAAACCGTCGATCACGGCGGACAAATTCAGGCTGCTTCTGATAGAAGGTTTCCCGCTCTTTCTGAGCCTGTTCCTGAATATGTACATAAGTAACGCACCGAAATACGCAATTGATGCTTATCTTACAGATGAGATACAGTCAATATACAATAAGATTTTTATGCCGACATATGTAGTACAGATGGTGACGCAGTTTATATTCAACCCTGTACTGGTCGTATATGCTGAAATGTGGCAGTCACACGAAGCAGCTAAATTCAGGAGACTGATAAAAATGATCAGACAGATGTGTCTGGTGGTTCTCGGACTGGCTGTTCTGGCTGTGGTCGTCGCCGCTACGATAGGCATACCTGTACTGTCTATCATATTCGGCACTGACCTTTCGAATTACAAAGCGGAGCTGTGCGTAATAATGGTGAGCGGAGGCATGCTGGCATACAGCATATATTTCAGCACACTGATGGCGGTTATCAGAGCGCAGAGACCGCTTACCTACTGCTACGGAATTGCGGCGGTTGCCGCGAAACTGATGGCGGGGCCGCTGATCAGATCATACGGCATCATGGGAGCGGCACTTGTCAACCTTATCCTTATGACATTCCTTGCTGTATCGCTGGGTGCCATCACAGTCAGAGCGCTTAATAAAGAGAAAAAGGAGATCGAATGCTGTACTCAATAGTAATTCCCTGCTATAAATCTGCACACACTATCCGTGAGGTAGTGGAACTGACCTCTGCCAAAATGGAAGAGATGGGAAAGACTCCATACGAATTCGTCCTGGTAGATGACAGTTCGCCCGATGGAGGCGATACGATATGTGAATTAAGGGCACTTGCCGATGAATATCCGTATGTCAAAGTGATCGAACTGGCACAGAATGCCGGTCAGCATAACGCGGTCATGGCCGGCCTGAATCATGCCGAAGGGGAAATACTTATCGCAATGGATGATGATATGCAGACTCATCCGTCGCAGCTTCCGGTGATGTTCGAGGAATTCGACAAAGGCTATGACATTGTATACGGATATTATCCGGAAAAGCACCACAGCATATTCAGAAATTTCGGCAGCTGGGTCAATTATATCTCCGTAAGGATACTGATCGGCAAACCTAAGGAACTGAAGACATCGAGCTTCTGGATAATAAGGAAATTCGTAAGGGATTACGTAATAGAATACAGGAGCCATTACACTCACCTGCAGGGACTCTTCCTCAGGACTACAAGGAATATAGCATGCGTACCGGTGGAACACTATGACAGAGCTTACGGCTCATCGGGCTATAATCTGAAAAAACTGATAAGTCTATGGTCCAATATAATGGGTTATTCCATAGTACCGCTGAGGATAGCGCAGAGGGTAGGTATATTCTTCTCAATACTCGGAATAATCGGTGCAATCGCCATAGTACTCAAAAAGCTTTTTGCACCGACAAGCGCGGTAGGCTGGTATTCAATGATGGTAAGCATATGCTTCTTCTCGGGACTGATAATGATGTTTCTCGGGGTCATAGGTGAATATCTGGGGCGGATGTTCAAGAATATGACAAATGATCCGCAATATGTAGTGCGGCATGTGTATACAGGCAGAAAATAACAGACACCGGATGTCCCCCGCCTCTTAGGCGGCGGGTTCCATTTTCGCCACTGATGCTCTCAGGAGCTGAAGCTCCCGGTGTCTGTTGACGGCGTCGCTCGCTCCAATCAAGCGAGCTTGTTGGAGCTTTGCTCCTGGTTGAACAGTTCTCAGGGCATAAAGGCCGCGATACAGTTTAGATCTGCCGGATAATTAAGATAAATCTTACGACTTATTATAAAAAAAAAGGACTATGAAAAAGATACTGATACTCGGAGCAGGCACATATCAGGTGCCGCTGATCAAAACGGCGAAAAGAATGGGGATTTACACAGTCGTATCCAGCATACGCGGTAACTATCCCGGCTTCAGATTTGCGGATAAGGTCTATTATGAGGATACGACCGATTATAAGCGCATACTTGAGATCGCAAAAAAAGAAAAAGTAGACGGTATAGTTACAGCCGGAACAGATGTTGCCGTGATCACTATAGGCAAGGTCTGTGATGAACTGGGACTCAGAGGTCTGTCTTTCAGAGCAGCGGAAATAGCAACGGATAAACTGCTGATGAAAGAAGCATACGAAAAGAACGGAGTCAGAAGCGCGCGGTTCCGCAAGATACCGTTTGCTGAAGAAAACTATGCGAAGACAATTTCGGAACTGCAGATGCCGGTAATGTTCAAATCCGTTGATTCATCCGGAAGCCGCGGCATAGTCAAGGTCGATTCGGCAGAGCAGTTCGATGAAGCCAGAAAAACAGTATTCGAAAATACAAGATCCGACTATTTTATAGTCGAAGAATATATAGAAGGTGAAGAGTTCGGAGCGCAGGCTTTTGTGCAGGACGGTAAACTCGAGTTTATACTGCCGCATGGAGACTATGTGTTCAAAGGCGATACAGGCGTCCCTATAGGGCACTTTGCTCCATACGATCTGTCTCCTGAAACAGCAGCCGATGCCAGGGATCAGCTCAGCAGGGCGGCAAAAGCAATGAAACTCGACAACTGCGCCATAAATGCAGACTTCATACTGAGCAACGGCATGACATATGTACTGGAACTCGGAGGAAGATCGGGCGCAACCTGCCTGGCAGAGCTTGTTTCGATATATTATGACTTTGATTATTACGAAGCCATAATCAGAGTTGCGATCGGAGAAAAATATGATTTTGAAAAGGTCATAGCAGACGCTGAAAAGAACGGGTTCATACCTAATGCGAGCATGCTGCTGATGTCGGATAAAGATGGAAATATAGCGAGTCAGCAGAATAATAATCAGCCTGATCCTCATATATGTGATATTCAGTTTGACTTTGAACCGGGCAGACATGTCCGTAAATTCAGGGTAGGGCCAAACAGAATAGGGCATGTGATAGCAAAGGGAGAAACTCTCGATGAGGCAGTCGAATACCTGCACCGCGCCCTTGAAAATATACATATAGAAGTAGAACCGGATCCGGTGATTTGATATTCGGAGAAGACGCAGCGAGAGCTGAATAGTCACAAATCAGTTAAAAAGAATCTTAAAGAATGTAAATAGACCTTTTTAAGATCGTTTATCGTGAGTATAATAAAAAAATAATCATCAGAGATAAGGGCATTGGAGGAAAGAGAATGCGTGACAGTCTTAAAGGAATAAACAGGAGACAATGTGTATCGGCTCTGCTGATCATAAGTCTTGTCATGACTTTGTTCATATATGGCGGGACAAATGTAAATGCAGCGTCTCCGGATTATGCTACCGGAAAAATAAATGCCAAGAGCGGTGCGATAGTAAGATCCGGGACCGGCACATCCAGCAAAAATAAAGCAATTCTCAAATTAAATACAAGTGTTAAGATACAAAAAGAGGTATTCATCAAAAAAACCAGCATTAAGAAGACCCACAGGTGGTATAAAATCAAAACACCATCCGGGCAGACCGGATATATCAGATCCGATCTGATAAAAAACATAAAGTACAGTAAATCCGGTGGTACAGTAACAAGCGGAACAAAGTATTATAAGGGAGCCGGCACCAAAATGAAAAAAGCCGGATCGCTCAAAAAAGATGATAAGGTCGATGTTGTTCTGGCTGCAAAAGCTTCCGGAAGTGATGCGCTCTGGTACAAGATCAAAAAGAACAGCAAATATTATTATGTAAAATCCGATGCTGTAGAGATTGAAGGTTCGGATGATGATAATCTTAAGATCGATAATGATGACTCCGAAGGAAGCAAATCTGTAACAGCGGACGGAGTAGAATTCGTTCTGTCTGATATCAGATATCCGGACACCATTGCAAAAGGAAGTCCTTTCAGTATTATGGGTACGATCCGCTCCGAAAAGAAGATGAGCAGACTCGATGCTGTTGTAGCTGATTCTTCCGGCAAATGGGTCATCTCCTCCGGAAAGGATCTCAGCGGAACAAAAGCGGACCTTGCTGATCTTGACAGCGGTCTCAAATTCGGCAAACTAAAAACAGGCAAATTTTTCTATAAGGCAGTAGCTGTAGTAAACGGCAGGAAGCTGACCGTATTCAGCCATAAATTCACAGTAAAAGCTGCAAAAAGAGCAAACAAGATAACTAAAAAAGCGTTTGAGCTTGCATGGCCGGAAGATACATCATCCAGCAAGTATAACTACGGATCGGGAAAAGCTACCGATGCTTACAAAAAAGCCCTGGATGAAGTCTATCCGGGAAGAAAATGGGGGAAAGCACCTCAGGTGGGAGCCAGCTGTGACGTTTTCGTCGGTACAGTGCTGAGATCCAGCGGAGTAGCGAAGGATTGTCCGCGTGGACTGGACGATCAGGGACCTTACTTCGAGAATTCCGGACTGTTTACGAGAATCGCGTACAACGGTGATCACAGTGTACTGAGAACCGGTGATGTAAT
This sequence comes from uncultured Eubacteriales bacterium, assembly GCA_902774265.1. Classification (GTDB taxonomy): domain Bacteria; phylum Bacillota; class Clostridia; order Peptostreptococcales; family Anaerovoracaceae; genus Crickella. The sequence continues at coordinate 26,409 of CACYHR010000007.1, read as the reverse complement.
ATTGTACAAACACCCTAACGGTATGCATGTATGTATTTATGTAGTTCGTAACGGCAGGGCATATATCGCCGAAGCAAATTACAAGCACACATACGGAAGACTTGAGACTTCGGAATCCGGCATAAACTACAGACTTAATCCATCCGGTAAAAAGTGGATCAAGGTCTACAGGATCAATGAATAATTTAAAAGATTTGATTTTTCAGAAATCAGGAGGAGGAGTTTCCCTTTCATTCAGGGAAACTCTTCTTAAGGTATTGAAGAAATGGCATCATACTCATCAAAAAGAACATGGCTGCTTGCAGCCGGCGTTAATCTGATTATACTGGCGTTAATTCTGGCAGCAACTGATATGCTGTACGAGACAAACGATGACTATGCTATCGCATCACGTATCGTTGACGGTTATGCGGCGGTCAATTTCGTGAATTACTATCTTTGCCGGATACTGGTAAGTCTGCAGGCATTAACATCTGCATGGAATGTTTATGTGATCTTCCAGATCGAAGCTTCATGGTTCTCATTTACCTGTATCACAAAGATGATAATGGACAGAAGCACGAGCAGCCTTATCACGGTTTTCGCACTGGCAGTCATAACTTTGTTTGCCGCAGACCATTACTGTACTATACAGTTTACAAAAACATCAGCTGTCGTTCTTGCAGCCGGATTCATAGTAATGGCGGACTCTTTTATCTATGACAACGGTATCGTTTATTATGTTATTTCTGTTTTACTGCTTTATACAGGGGCTGCGCTGAGAGCAGACGGACTGCTGCCGGCAATCGCATATGCCGGTCTGTATGTTATCTGGTGGTTAATTGCCTGCAGAAATGATGATAAAGGAAAGCATTCCGGAGAAACGAAGTTTTTGACATCAAAACGGCTTGGCACATTTGTGATACTGATAGTGCTGACAGGCGGATGCTTTGTATTCAATCACATGTCATATATTGCAAACACAAAGGGCGAGGAACTCAGCAGATACAAGGCATACAGCGAGGCAAGGTCTTCTGTGGTGGACTTCGGTGTTTATGACAGATATGATGAGAACGCGGCAAAATATGATGAGATAGGAATATCCGGGAATGATCTTTACCTGATAGATCACTGGTATTTTGACTATGACGGAGCAGCCGGTTTAGATAATCTCGAAAAAATCGTGGACATAGACGCATCCTCACGTGATAAAGGCAGCAGCACCGCTGCCGCAGCGAAATCTGCCGTAAAATCATTTATAAAGCATGTGATCAAAGCTGTACGAAACCTGAGTTTCTCGGGACTGCATCTTATACTGCTCTTTATTATCGCAGTATGGATGATGCTTATACTGAAACCAAGACATATTCTGTATATATTCGCGGTCGGTGGTCTGACAGCAGCACTGTACATCGCGCTGTACTATATGCAGAGACCGGCATACAGGGCATTTTACATAGCAGATATTTCCGCTGCGATGTGGCTGATGTATGCAGCGAGTGTTTTCTACATAAAAAATGATGTCAGCAGGAATAAAGCAGCGATACACTCAGCGGTGACGGCGATTGCAGTAATAGCAGCACTGCTTATGCTCGTACCGATGCATTCAAACTGCCGGGATGCTTATCAGACCGTTCAGAAAAAAGTCATGCCGGCGGAGCTTGCTGAATACATTGAGAATAACGATTCGGATTTCTTCGTGTTCTCTACTACTGAAAAGAAAAGCAGCAATGATTATATAAAACCATGGAAAGCACCGGCTACAGCAAAAGATAAAAACGTAATGGGAACAGGCAGCTGGGGAACAATGTCGCCGTATGTACTGGGAAAACTGGAAGCATACGGACTGACGAATCCGATAAAGGATCTGATAGATAACGATAATGCGTACTATATCGGAAATAAACGGATCGGCAGGCTGGAAGAATACTACAATAAGTGGTATGGCGGCAGTAAAAAGAATATACATCTTGAAAAAGTCAGAAAAATCGGAGGATATAGTATCTGGAAAGTGATTTCCGGATAAAAATACTGGACATAGATGAATATATAATTTATAATAATCACCCAATTGATTAAAAAATACTGTATAATATATTAAAATTATTCATTCAGAGATTGGAGAAAGGTATGAAGAAAAACACAAAAACAATATCTATCATGCTCATTCTTATCATGATAATGACGAGCTGCATTTTTACTTCATTTGCGGCTGATGAGAATGTGGCACCTGCAGAAGGAGCACAGGTAGAGATCCAGACAGAAGAGCCTGCAGAAGGCGGGGAAAATGCAGTTACAGAGAATACTTCCGATGGTGTCATCGTTGAAAACGCTGATGTAGTTGATACTGATGCAGCAGTTATCGAAGAAGAGGCCGGGTCTGACGGAATTACGGTTCAGGAAGAGGGCAATCTGCTGGCTGAAGAGCCTGTAAAGCCTGCAAAGCCGACGAAACTGAAATCCAAGCCTGGATATAAAAAAGCAACAATCACATGGAAGGCTTCGGAAGGTGCAGATTACTACCTTGTTAAAGCTAATAACGGCAAAGCAGAGAAAAAAGTAAAAAAGACCAGTTTTGTTGTCAAAACACCTGACATCTATAAATCATACACAGTAAAGGTAAGAGCCGTTAAGCGCAGCGGCAGTGACGGACTGACAGAACTTAAATCAGATACTGCCAAGCTCACTAAGGTAAGATGCGTCAGACCTGCACGCTATCTTCTTACTCTGAAGGCAGGCTGCACTCTGTACTCACACTGGGGAAAAAAGCAGAGCTGGACTCTTAAGTCAGGACAGAAGGTTATGGCTACCAAGTTTGCCGGCGGACAGTATATACTCGAGCATAACGGAAGCGGATTCTGTATGAACAGAGTCAGAGCCGCAAATCCTAAGGTTGAGTATGAAAAGAAAAAGGACTACAGCCGCAAGGAAGCAACGGAATTCATGAACGATTACGGTCTGAAGAGCGGCACAAAGGAAATGGTATGGGTAAGCACCTATTCACAGCATGCTTATCACTTCAAAAAGACATCAGACGGATGGGAATGTGATAAACACTGGGATTGCTCGACTGGTAAGGCAAGCACACCTACACCGACAGGAACATCATTCGGAAAAATGACATTACATCAGAAGATTTCCAGCAGACATGGTCTTCAGTGGTGGTCATGCTTCTCATCCCTGAATGCTCTCCACAGCAAACGCACCAGCTGGAAGCTCGGAGTTCCGGGATCAGGCGGATGCGTAAGAAATGCGCTCAAAAATGCGAAATGGATCTATGATGAAGTTCCTATGGGAAGCAGAGTCCTTATTTACTGATATTGACTGATTTCATATAAGGATATACAGTCAGATCAGAAAGCTGATTACATTAAAAATACCTCCCGGTCAATCAAGACCGGGAGGCTTTTTTTAATGAAGTTTATCAAGAGTTTCTCTCATTTTAGCTGCACTGCGTCTGAGATTCTGAAGCTCTCCTCTCGTCAGCCGCTCTTCGAGCCTGCGCTCTACCCCGCTGACTCCGACTATTGAGGGAACGCTTATAGCAACATCGCTGATGCCGTATTCTCCCTGCATCGGTGAGGAGACAGGAGCTATGGTAAGTCTCTGGTTGAGTACAGCATCCGCAAGCGAACATACACATGTCGCGATCCCGTAGTGAGTACGTCCCTTTGCTCCGATAATGCTTGCACCCATATTTTTAACTTCATCATAAAGAGCCTGTTTCTGCTTTTTTCCCCATTCCAGACCGACATTGCTGCAGTATTCATCCATAGGGATTCCTGCAATGGCAAGCCGGCTCCATAATGGGAATTGCGTATCTCCATGCTCGCCGACTATACTGCATTTTATCGCTTCTATATTAATATCCGTGTAATCTGCTATCGCTCTGACAAGCCTGGATGTGTCCAGTATGCATCCGGTTCCGAACACTTTGCCGTTTGGCAGATCCATCCATTCGGCAGCTTTATATGTCAGGATATCTACAGGGTTTGAAACAACAAGTATGACACCTCTTGTATAGTATTCCTTTACTCTCTTTATAACACTTTTCATGATACCGATATTATCCGAAATCATATCAAGTCTGGTTTCGCCGGGTCTTCTGGCACGTCCGGCAGTAATGATTATAAGATTACAATCACTGCAGTCGCTGTATGTGCCGGCACGCACTGATGATGTACCCATATAAGGGATGCCATGCTGTATATCACGCGCTTCTCCAGCGGCTCTTTCGGTATTTACATCTATAAGCACGATCTCACTGGCCAGATCCTTGATCGTAAGCGCGTATGCTATAGACGCACCTACATATCCTGAACCTATAACTGCGACCTTACGATTGTCTATCATCGAATATAAGCTTCTATCCATAGTTTTCTCCCGCAGATAATGATTAACTTGCTGTCTTTTCAAAAATAATGAGCCCGAACGGGCTCATTTTATTTCTGTAGTTTTTAATATTTACTATTTCGGTATTATCCTTCGTACACCTATAAGATGTCCGCCTGCTCCGACTTTTGCGACACGTACATCTTCACGAGGGTTCGCAGCGTCCACCATCTTGCCGTTACCGATATAGATTCCGTAATGATGGCTGAAACACAGAATATCTCCCGGCTGAGCATTGCTGTAAGATACGCCGACACCTTCTCTTCTGAGATGAGGTGATAGTTTTACACCGTACTGTCTGTACACAGCGATTACAAAACCTACGCAGTCAAGACCTGTTACAAGGCTTGTACCGCCTCGTACATACTGTACTTTGCCGACATATGACTGAGCCGTCTTGATAAGCTCTTCGCCGTCTCTGTAAACAGGGTCTCCTTCGTATGTCTTCCAGTCTTCACCTTCAGGAAGCCCAAGCTTACCCTTGACGATAACAGCATTTCTGCCTTCATCAAGAGTGACTTCTTCGATATCTTCTTCCTTGATGACCTCCCCGTTTACTGAAACCGTGCTTACAGTGACTTCCTTTCTGCCGTCCTTACCCTCATCCTTGATAACGGTTGTTCCGGCAAAAGCGTTTTCATCCAGTTCATATACAGGATCAGGCGTGAATGTGCGGATCTCTTTTTTTTCGGAAGCGACTTCGATCTTAGGGAACTTTTCAGGATCTTTCTTGATAGCTTTTGCTATGCATTTTGCAGCATCATCGGATGACTTAAGATCTATCTTGTCCTTTGTCATTTCGAAGACACGAGTGACACTGAATTCATCGTCGACCGAAAAAGCCAGTATATCACTGTCTTTATCAGTGATCTTCTGAACAGCTTTTTTGACCGCCGCTGCACCTTCATCCTTGCAGTCGACATAGCAGATCACTTCGTCATTTGCTGTGATAGCGTAAGGATAAAGTGTAACTATGTTGGCTGCTATGATAGCTATTCCAACCATCAATACAGCAAGATTGAAGGCGATAGATACGACCTTCCTGTGAGTATTTTTTTTCTTTTTATCAGGCTTTGTATTTTCTGTTACAGTTTCGTTTATAGTCTCGTCTTTATTCTCGTTCTGCATATCTGAGCACCTTTTTCCCAAGTGATGTGATAGTATTACGATTTAATTACAACTTTAAGCCAATTCAAAGAGATTATATCATCGCCGCAGTCTTCTTGCAATGAAGATTCTGTGGATGTATGATAAATAAGCAACCTAATTAGGAGAATAACATAGGAAAGGAGATCTTATATGAAGAATTCATTAAAAAAAGCATTGATAATGCTGCTGATGATTTGCTTAACACTCTTCTTTGCCGCATGTTCCGGTAACGATGCAAAGGATAAAGAAGAGTCAAATGATACTGAAACGACCGAGGAAACGGATATTTCGGAACAGGCCGAAAAAGATATGGCTGAAAAGCTTGATGATAAATTATCAGGGGAGGACGATATAGAAAACCCTCTGTATGATAATGAAATAGAAGGTGCTGAGGTTAAGGAAAAAACTGCTGATGAATCGGAATTTTACGGAAAGTGGGAGGCCACTTCCAAGAGAGCTGCCTATCTGTACGGAAGCCTTAGTTTTAATATCAAAAAGAACGGCAAATGGGATGGTATCGTTTCAGATGAAAAATTCTCAGGCGAGTGGGAATACAACGGGACAGGCATTACTCTCTCCAGTGAACTTGTCAATTGCGATATGTTTATAGCCGACAATGATGTTATGATGCTGCGTGATCATGATATTCCGGATGATCTTATAGTACTGACCCCGGCTGAATAATCAGCATAAGTGAAAATAATCTGCTCATGAACGGGCAGCCGCAGGGATATCATTCCTGCGGCATTTTTTAATGAAGAATAGGAATATTTTGAGTTACATTTTAGTGAAGAGCCAGGATCCTTTAAAATGGAACCGGCCGAATGCTGAATTGTAACTATTTTGATGAAGGTCTGGTGAAGTGAGGAGCAGAATTCTTGCAAAGACATGCACTGCTGATATAAAATAAACCGAATATGCAGTTGTCTTTAAATCATTAATCAATGAAACTCAGAGTAAATAATATTTAAGAGGTAAATAGATATGAAAATCGTTGTGACCGGAGCTGCCGGATTCATCGGAAGTAATTTCGTCTTTCACATGCTGGATGCACATCCTGACTATGACATTATAGGTCTGGATGCGCTTACATATGCGGGCAATCTCGAGACGCTTGCACATGTAATGGATAATCCGCACTTCAGATTCGTAAAAGCTGATATTACAAACAGAGAAGCCGTAGAGGCTCTCTTCGAAGAGGAACATCCGGACGTAGTTGTTAATTTTGCAGCGGAATCACATGTAGACAGATCGATCGAGGATCCGGGAATATTCCTCAGAACCAATATACTCGGAACACAGGTCCTGATGGATGCGAGCATCAAATACGGCATAAGCAGATTCCACCAGGTCGGAACAGACGAAGTCTACGGTGATCTGCCTCTTGACAGACCGGACCTTTTCTTTGTAGAGACAATGCCTCTGACAGCGTCCAGCCCTTATTCCGCAAGCAAAGCATCGGCGGATCTGCTCACGATGGCATATCACAGGACATACGGGCTGCCTGTTACTATCAGCAGATGCTCCAACAATTACGGACCTTATCAGTTCCCGGAAAAGCTCATACCTCTTATGATAGCAAACGCAAGGGCGGATAAGCCTCTGCCTGTATACGGTGAGGGTCTCAATGTCAGAGACTGGCTCTATGTAGAAGACCACTGCAGAGCGATAGACATGATTCTTGAAAACGGCAGGATCGGTGAAGTCTACAACATAGGCGGACATAACGAGAAGGCAAATATAGAGGTAGTAAAGATCATACTCAGAGAACTCGGCAAGCCGGAAAGCCTTATCACCTATGTTACAGACCGCAAGGGACACGATCAGAGATATGCGATAGATCCGACTAAGATCCATGATGAACTTGGATGGCTTCCTGAGACTAAGTTTGAGGACGGGATCAAAGAGACCATTCAGTGGTATCTGGACAACGAGCCGTGGTGGAAGAATATCATAAGCGGCGAATATCAGCAGTACTACGAAAAGATGTACGGAAACAGATAAGGTAAATCATACACCTAAGAGCCGCGCGTCCGGCGGAAAATCAGACGGATCAGACGGATCAATTGTAATAAAGCTACGGGAAGAGAAAAATCAGGGAGACGAATAAGATGATACCTTTCAACAGACCTCCTTATATAGGAGAGGAAAAAGAATATATATCGCAGGCTATCGACAGTCACAAGATCTGCGGCGATGGACAGTTCACCAAAAAATGCAATGCATGGATGGAAGAGAAGACCGGAGTTAACAAGGCTCTGCTTACGACGGCATGTTCCACGGCTCTTGATATGGCAGCCATACTGACAGAGGTCGGCCCGGGAGATGAGGTCATACTGCCTTCGTACACCTTCGTATCAACAGCTAACTCATTTGTGCTGAGAGGAGCGAACCTGGTATTTGTCGACATCAGACCGGATACTCAGAATATCGATGAAAAACTGATAGAGGATGCAGTGACAGAAAAGACAAAGGTCATAGTGCCTGTTCATTATGCCGGTGTAAGCTGCGAGATGGATACCATAATGGATATAGCAAAGAGGCATAATCTGCTGGTAGTTGAAGACGCAGCACAGGGCGTGATGTCCACATACAAAGGCAGAGCTCTCGGCAGCATCGGTGATTACGGATGCTACAGCTTCCATGAGACAAAGAACTACAGCATGGGTGAAGGCGGCGCGCTGCTGATACGCGATGGTGAGAAAGCCGACAGGGCTGAGATTATCAGAGAAAAGGGAACCGACAGGAGCAAGTTCCTGCGCGGACAGGTAGATAAATATACATGGGTCGATATGGGTTCATCATATCTTCCGAGTGAGCTCAATGCAGCATATCTGCTGGCGCAGCTCGAGAACGCCGATGTGATAAATGACGCCCGTAAGGCATGCTGGGATCAGTACTACGAGATGCTCTCGCCTCTGGCAGACACGGGAAAGTTAGTTCTCCCTGTAGTTCCGGAAGAGTGCGAACACAACGCCCATATGTTTTACATCAAAACAAAGGATATAGAGGAAAGAACAAGACTCGCGGCATTCCTCAGGGAGAAGGATATACTCGCGGTATTCCACTATGTGCCGCTTCACAGTGCACCTGCCGGCACCAGATTCGGCAGATTCCACGGAGAGGACAGATATACCACTGATACATTCGAGAGACTGCTGAGACTGCCTATGTATTACGGGCTGCAGGCTGATGATGTGGAATATATCTGCGACAGCATAAAAGAGTTTTACAGATAGGAAACGCAAAGGTCTGAAACCTGTCAGGTAAAACCCGTTAGAGGAGATAGATAAACTGAAACTGATAGTTCCATGGAGACGTAAGACGTTTCGTCAAAAAAGAAGAACCGTAAGACTTGGTCTGGTGCTGCTTGTATATATGCTGGCTCTGACCGCTTTTGTGGTATACCGGGATTATCAGTCCCGTCCGGGCCTGTTCGAGACCACCTCGCTCAAGGCAGTGGAACGCGGTTCGGATCACATAACGCTTGAATGGAACAAGGTTCGAAATGTTGAAAAATATGTACTGTTCTATAAACAAAAAGGCAGACAGTACAAGGACTGGTCCAGACTGGCGCTGGATAACAACGAAGTGACCGAAGAGGCTGCTGAGAGTACGAAGAAAGCGAAGAATAAAGAAACTGTAAGGGTCAGCGCTGATGTAGAAGATCTGGAGGAAGGAACCAGGTATGTGTTCATGGTCAGACCTGACAGCGATGAGCGCAAAGGCTTTCTCACCGGAGGAAAGTCATTTGAGACCCGACGGACGCAGAAAGTAAAAGCAAGAGATGAGATAATGAAGCTCAGCTGCAGCAAACCGTTCAAACTGTCAGCAAAAGCGGAAACTCCGGTACAGATCGAATCCGAGGATCCGGAAATCGCAGAGATCGATAAGGATACGGGCAAGGTTGTGATCAAACGCGGCGGATCGGTAAATTTAAAACTGACTGCTGTAGAGGATAAGAACTATGTGTCGGCAAGCAAAAAGGTCAAACTGCGGATTATAGAGTCTACTCCGGTGAATTCGGGAGGAGCCAAAGCTTATACCATATATCATGTTAACAGTGAAAACTGTGAAGTGGTTAAAAGTATAAGTGGAGCAGGAAGCGCGGTTGTGCCGCAGTCTTTCGGATATACAGGGGATAAATACATAGTCGCATACGGCATGTCAGGATCGCAGAGGATAGTTACATTTGATGTTAAAGGCGACGGAAAGTCAGTGTCGGTACCGGGTGTTGCACTCGGTCACCCGAACGGATTCTGCTACAGTGACTCGACCGGATTGTGTTACTGTGTAAAAGGATGGTCAGGCAGATGCGTCACTTATAATCCCGAAAGCGGCAATTACGGCGTAATAACACTTCCTGTAGGATGTTCAGGTATAGCTTACGACCGTAAGGATAATAAATTCTACACCAGCTCAAGGACGTCAATGGTATCATTCAGCGGAGACGGCAATTTTTCGAGAGTACTGTCCACAGGTGTTGTCAGCCATTACGGACATACATATACGCAGGACTGCGGGGGACATGCAGGAATAATGATGCGCTGCCTCTCCGGAAGCAATAAGCACGGCATCAACTATGTTGATCTGTACGATATGAGACACGGAAAGTATCTCGGTTCGATTTCGTGTGACCTCAGCGAAGTGGAAAGTGCAGTCTGCGATAAAGACGGATATATGCTGCTGCTGTGCAATACATCCGACGGAGTAGATTATATCTGGAAGACGGATATCAATATTGAGGATATAGGAGAAGGACTCGGAGAATGATGGGAAACCGGCCGGATCATTACATCAGATACAGGATAAGCGGAAGACACAGATTATGGCAAAGAAAATCTCACCGATAATAGGAATATTAAAATTCAGCACCCGTGAAGACGCGTCCCGCATATATCTGAAGGCTTCATGTGTGATCAGATTGCAGGGAAGTTCCGAACCCGTGGATACCGGCAGGATCAGTATCGATGCAGGCAGCAGAACGGATATCGCCGATATCAGATTCAGGGACAGATACGGACGAAAACTGCCGAACGGTTACAGCCTCAATGAAATGGAACTCTCTTTCAGCAAGTCCGAAGCAGAGAATTTCGATATACAGAACAGGCTGATCGTCAACTATGACGGCAGATACTTCGGAAGAATACTTTATTCTCTGTTTGATCTCAAAAAGGGAAGAAACAAAAATTCTACGATATATATATATAACGGTATGGCGATGTATTTCCGCCAGAATCGCAATAATTCCCTGACATTTACTGTCAGAGACGCAAATCAGTATGATTATCCGGAGGGGCAGGAGCGGCTCAAAAAAGCATACAGAGCAGCAATGGCTGCCAGAAAGCAGCGGATAGGAACCGGGGTCAAAGGTCGTGACAGATCAGAAGAACCGATTTTGATGTATGAAAAAAACTGCTCGAGATATGAGGAAAGCGCCTCCGTCCTCTATGAAAAGCTGATAGATGCAGGTTATTCCAATGTCTGGTATGTGGTTAACGAGGATAACCCGGCAATCGCGGAGCTGCCGGAAAAATATCGCAGAAATCTCGTGTGGAAGGATAGCGACAGACATCTGAAGCTGTTCTTCGAGTGCGACAAGTTCATTTCCTCGGAAACGATAGATCACGCGCTTCAGATCAGGATAGCCAGCAAACTGGTTCAGGATAAACTGACAAGCAGGGATCTTATGTATGTTTTTCTGCAGCATGGGGTCATGTATATGGTATCGCTGAACAGTGAGATGCGTATCGGTTTCAGGCAAAAAAACTGCAGACTTCACAAAACAGTGGTTTCTTCCGAGCTTGAGGCGCAGCATTTCATACAGCTTGCGGGCATGAAGAGGGAGGACCTGTATATCACAGGACTGGCAAAATTTGACAAATGTTACAGAAATGAAAGCGCAGACAGGATAATAATAATGCCGACCTGGCGCCGCTGGGAGACAAATCAGGCCAGAGACAGTCTCGAAGAGACAGGCTATTACAGAATGATACTCAGAATGTTCAATGCTGTACCGCCTCAGCTCAGAGAGAAGGTTGTAATACTGCCTCATCCTCTGATGAAGGATCGTTTCCGCGATTCGGAGACGATAGGCGGTCACATCATGCTGGCCGACAGCTATGATCTTGTGCTGAGAGACTGCGATCTTCTGATAACGGACTATTCATCCATAGCCTATGATGCATTCTACAGAGGTGCAAACGTAATATTCTGCTGGGAGGAAAAAGATGAATGCATGAGGCACTACGGAGAAGAAACATATCTCATGCTTAACGAGGATAATGTGTTCGGAGACGTCTGCATGAGTGCTGAGGATTTAACTGCAGCTGTAGAGAAAAACTACTGCAGGCCTCAGAATGAGGACTACGTAAGACGCTACAGAAGGATCGTGGAATTTAATGACGGTAACAACTCCGGACGTATCATGGAATGCCTCAAAAAAGATAAGGTGCTGCAGTGATATTGTGATATAATGATTCCCTTAAGCAAAGCATAGAGCACAATTTCATATATATTATCTCATTATTTAAACGAGGGAGGACATACGATGAAGGTACATATCGAGAAGAGCCAGATTTTTGCTGATGGTATCGATCTTAACGAGGAATACGGCAAAGCCCTGAGCCTCATCGCAGAGCTGAGAAAGAACGAAGAGGATTTCACCGGATGGGTTAACTGGCCGTCCGAGCTTCCGGCTGAGTGGATGGAGGCTATGGAAAAAACCGCCGAAGATATCCGCTCTAAATGCGACAGACTGATAGTCATAGGCATCGGCGGATCATATCTCGGAACGGCAGCTGTAGAAGAGGCACTTGGCGGATGCCGCGACGGATTCCCGAAGCTTGTATACGCAGGAAACAACATGAGTGGCTATTATCATGCCGGTCTCAAAAAAATCGTAGATGAGCATGATGTATGTGTCTGCGTTGTTTCCAAGTCCGGAGGAACAATGGAAAGCAGACTCGCTTTCAGCATCATAAAGGACTGGATGTACGAAAAATACGGCAGAGAAGAAACCGCATCCAGGATCGTAGCTATCACCGACCCGCACAAGGGAATACTGCGTGAGGAGTCAGACAAAGAGGGATATGTAACATTCGAGATCCCTTCGACTATAGGCGGCAGATATTCAGCATTCACTCCGGGTATAATGTTCCCTCTCGCTGTTGCAGGCATTGATATCAGGGAATTTGTACGCGGTGCCAAGGATATGTCTCTGAATAACGGATTCTGGAAAGAAGAGGGCATCAATTATGCATTGGCGAGACATGCTCTCAACAATGCAGGTAAGGATATAGAGGTTTTCGAATACTATGATCCGTCAATGAGACTCATAGGAGAATGGTGCAAGCAGCTCTTCGGAGAGAGTGAAGGTAAGGAAGGCAAGGGATTATTCCCGGCATCGCTTACACTTTCGACAGATCTGCACTCCATGGGACAGTTCCTCCAGGAGGGAAAGCAGGTATTCTTTGAGACAGTACTCAATGTACTTGGCAGAGAATGCGATGTTATCGTACCTGAATCAGCCGGTCCTGAACTTGCAGGAAGATCTCTCAATGATATCAACGCAATGGCTGTAAAGGGTGTTATGGCAGCTCACAGAAAAGCTGATATTCCTATCATCAGAATAGATATAGACGAAATCACGGAATATTCGCTCGGCCAGCTCTTATATTTCTTCATGATGACAGCAGCTGTTACAGGCAAACTGATGGGAATTGATCCGTTCAACCAGCCGGGAGTAGAGGATTACAAACAGGAGATAAGAAATCTGCTCGGGCAGTAATTATTAATCGGACGTGAATTACGATAATACCTTAATAAATATACAAGAATGCTGACACGCGGCTGATCTTTTGACACAATATAGGGAAATATCTTATTACTGGCTGGACCGGAAATGGCAATAGAGAAAGCTGGCGTATATGCATAAAAGGAATAGATTCATCAGAATAGCGGCGTTGACCATGTCGTTTGTCATAGCACTGCTTTCGGTAGACTGCGTGTTTGCCGGAGCTGATTTAACTGTGCGTTCAAATGGCAGAGCTGCAGGATCAGCGTTACATGAAACGCTTACTGCTGATGAAAAAAGTGTCGTAAAAGGGTTTTTCTCAGATGCAGAAAGGAATGCGGATACAGCTGCCGGAGATGTTTCGGCAAAAGAGGATAATGTATTCGAAAGCAGTAAAGAGGAGGATTCTGACAACAGGGAAAAAATAAGAGGTGAAAGCATCGGAGCCGATGATACTGAAACCGGCTCCGATGAACAGCTTCCCCGCGTTATTGAGGAGCGCTCGGAAGCGTATGACAGTGCAGCTGTGAAGGAAGTGACTGAAGAGAATGACGGCCCGGATGCAGATGCTTATGAAAAGATATCAGGGCTAAGTATAGCAGCGAATACAGCAAACAGCGCTGCTATGCGAAAGAAGATCAGTGCAAAGACTGCTCCTAAAAAGAAAAAGCTCAATGTTAATCTCAAAAAGCTGCTTGGAGAAACACGAACAGGATACAGCGTTCCGCAAGGCGCCTGCACTGACGGCAAATATGTGTATTATCTGATGGTTTCAACATATACCCAAAAGGGCAGGGTACTGAAACTGAGAAAAAAAGATAATGCGGTCATGGCAAAATCGGGCATTATCAATATCAACCACGGAAACGGTATGGCTCTGGATACAAAAAGGCACAGGCTGGTTGTTGTCGGTAAAGGAGCCCGGCGCAATCAGCTGACAATAATAAATGTCGGGACCGGGAAAAAATCTGTTCCTGTATTTGAAAAATATGCAAATATAAACTACAGGTATTCAGCGAAATGGGCGACCAGCAAGAAAAGATTTGACAGTCTCGGTTTATCCGCCATATCATACATAGCCCGGTATGACTGTTTTATTGCACTGCAGAGAGCTTCGCATGATCTGCTGGTGATGGATCCGGACTTCAGAGTTATCGGATTGGTAAGAACTAAGATTTCCGCTAAATACCCGGGCACATATCAGGCTATGGACTCCGATGAGAGATATGTGTATCTTATGCTGAGCCCATACAACAACAAGCAGCCATACAACAGGATACTGGCACTGGACTGGAACAGTGAAATACTTAAGACCTATGTGAAAGATCAGAAAAAATACATCAAAAAGGCCTGGGCATGTAACGACAGCGGAGACGGGACTCCCGATGCCGATATCAGAGTCAAAGCAAAATATGAGGCTGAAAACCTGTATCATGTTGATAACGGCAATGGAAAAGCCAGATTTTATGTTACGGAATATTTCAGCAACCCTAAATATCACTGGGTAACGAAAACAGAAGCATACAAAAAAAATAACAAAACTATGACACGAGAGGTCAGGGTCTACGAGATCAATTATTATAATCGTGACAGTTATGTATACGATATAGGAGTTTTTTAACACGGGGCGGGATACAGCTCGTATGAAGTTACATTAGAATGGTACTGACATTTTATTTAAGAAAAATCCTGGAGGTAATGGTAATAGGCATAGCAGTGGCGGCATTGACGACGCCGCTGAGTATTCGGCTTGCCTATAAATTCGACATAATCGACAGACCGAGAGACGGACGCAGGATGCATAACAGACCGATACCGAGATTCGGAGGCCTGGGAATCTTCCTTGGATCGATGACTGCGATGCTGATACCGGCGTCAATGAACAACAACATACGTGTTGCGATGCTGGGCGGTTTGCTGATGTACCTGCTGGGAGTGCTCGATGATCTGAAGGATCTCAAGCCTATCGTAAAATTTGCCGGACAGGTAGTAATAGCGTCAGGCATGTATGCCATGGGAATCAGGATCAGGTTTATAAACCACTCTCTGCTCGCTGTTTCTCATGGATCACAAGCAGTCATTATGCTGGGAGCCGGTCTTGGATTTTTCATAACTGTGATCTGGATTGTAGGTATTACAAATGCTGTTAATCTGATGGACGGGCTGGATGGTCTGGCTGCCGGAACAGTGGCGATAATGTCTCTTTCTCTTGCCTATGTAGCCTATATCCACGGCATAAGGCTCGGAATGATGCCGGTATGCGTGGCGCTCTGCGCTGTCGCGGCAGGATGTCTCGGTTTTTTACCTTACAATTTCTCACCGGCAAAAACATTCATGGGTGATGGCGGAGCTCTGTATCTCGGATATATGATCGCCGTACTGTCGGTTATTTCACCACTCAAAAGAGCGACTACAGTCGGAGCTCTGATACCTATGCTTGTACTGGCTGTGCCGATCTTTGATACGGCATTTGCCATGCTCAGAAGATTTATGAAAAATGAATCGATAATGAAGGCTGATAAGGCGCATCTTCATCATCATCTGATGGCTGCCGGTTTCGGGCAGCGAAGATCGGTGCTGATTATCTACGGAATAGTGGGAATAATGGGCATCGTTGCCGTTCTGATAAGCAGGGATCTTTACAAGGACGCGTTCTTCCTGGCAATGATCGCGCTGCTGTATCTCGGCATCATAATAGTGCCTAAACAGCCTAAAAAAGGTATAAAGAGTATTATTACAGCAGATCCTGAGACTGTTCAAAAAGAAGCCTTTGTGATGCTTCTTAACGAGGAGAGGGAACGCAGGAAACAGGAACAAAAGCAAAAAAAGGAACAGAAAGATACGGAAACAGAAGAGGATCGTGCAGATGTTAATCTACAAGCCGGTCTGGAAGAAGAAACGGAAGGATAACAGGACAGAAGTCAGATGGCAACACAATATAAAAACAGTTCATATAAGAAAAAGACACTGCTGCCGACAGGCGGTTACGCTGTTGTAATGATTCTTATGTCACTGGTGGCAATAGCTTTTATGGTGATGCTGACGGTGGTTAACGCATTTCCGAAGGAACTTACGATGGCACTGCTGGTCGTTATGGCATCACTTATGATAATTACCTGTGTCCTGTTTAAGCGTAAACATCGCTGGCTCAGGATAGTCGGCATTCTTTTTGCGATAATTTTTGTTGGTATCTACGGTCTGGGGACATACTATCTTGCCGGAACTTTTACGGCATTTGCACGTATCAGTACATCGGGGGATACATCGAGGTCAGCGGGCAAAGATCTGACCGAAAAAGCGTTCAATATATATATTACCGGGATCGATCAGTGGGAGAGCGAAAAAGGTCTGGATATGGAGCGCAGTGATGTCAATATGATAGTTACCGTGTGTCCGCAGACACGCAGGATATTGCTGACTTCTATCCCGAGGGACACATATATCAAGCTGCATACGGCACAGCAGATGGACAAGCTGACGCATACAGGTGTTTACGGAGTCGATGAGACCCTCAACACCGTGGAGGACTGGCTTGGCATAAATATGGATTATTATGTCAAAATGAATTTTACCGCTGTGGTAGATCTAATCAACGCAATTGGCGGAGTAGATGTATACTCGCCTAAGGAATTCGTTCCTGTCAAGCGCAGCTGGTGGACTGTCAAAAAAGGATGGAATCACATGAACGGTAAGGAAGCACTGGCATTCGCCCGCGAGAGAAAAGCTTTCGGGAGCGAGGATGCAGTCAGAGTAGAAAACCAGCAGAGAGTTGTGGATGCGATACTCAGAAAACTGATGACATCGCCGGCGCTTCTGACAAAGTATTCGAAGATACTCGATGCCGCCAGCAACAATATGTCCACAGATATGACCAGTGCTGAGATGCAGCAGCTTGTAAAAATGCAGCTGGCCGATATGGGCGAATGGGACATAGAAAAGCAAAAAATAAAAGGCGAGTATGCGATGGATTATGTTGCGAGTCTGACGCAGAATCAGCAATTCCAGGTCTACAAGGCTTACGACACTTCTGTTGAAGAAGTTAAAAACAAGATAGAAAGAGTTATGACTCCTACAGATGAGGAGTTAGCTCAGATCAAAGAAGAGAAACAGAAACAGTCTGTCATTTCGTTCCTTAAGAATATCAGGAACGCAGGCGGAGACGAAGACGCCGATAAAGACAAGGACCGGCGGGTTCCATTTTCGACCATCAGTGGTGGGTAACAATCCCCCACTGATGCTCTCAGGAGCTGAAGCTCCCGGTGTCTGTTGACGGCGTCGCTCGCTTCAATCAAGCGAGCTTGTTGGAGCTTTGCTCCTGGTTGAACAAAAAACGAAAATAACAAAACAAGGCAGTGATTATCGGTCCGCGAATATTATCCGGGCCGTCATAAATGATCACAGACTGAGAGGAATAGCTAATGTCAGATGCAGCACAGATGCAGTCTCAAAAAAAACGAATCTATAAATACGACAATGTAAAGGCCTTTCTTATATTCCTTGTAGTTATCGGGCACATGACCACAGATTATGTGTCCGATTCGCATATGGTAAGATGGGTTACTTTATGGATATATACATTCCATATGCCTGCATTTATATTCATATCAGGTCTGGTGCACAAGCAGTACATCAGCGAAGAGAGAGCAGCCGCCGGAGTAAAGGGAGAAACGCATATCAGATGGGATAAAGTAATGGGATTCTTTCTATGCGGATATGCCCTCAAGATATTCCTGCAGATTAGCCGCACTCTGATGGGACAGGACCCGGGCTGGCACTGGATACAGGAACCGGGCATTCCGTGGTATCTGTTTGTAATGGCTGAATATGAAATGCTCTTCTATGTGATGCGCTTCATAGACGGAGGCAGAGATACCGTGCCGGGCAAAAGCAAAAAACCTTTCTTCATTATCGCCGGCGCTTTTATACTCAGTTCGGTTATCGGATATTTTCCGGCAGTGGGAGATACGTTCTGCCTCTCGAGGATGATCAACTTCCTGCCGATCTATGCCATCGGATATTATATGGACATGCGTAAGGCACTCGCATGGTTCGAAGGTAAAGGCTATGGCGGGGAAGGCGACGATAATACAAAAACACGCAAATCACTTATGCGTTTCTCAGCCTGGGTTATCATAATAGTGACGGTGCTGATCTGTTACAACGGGAAATGGGGTATGTACAGCTGGAGAAAGTGGTTTACCGGACGCAGATCATATGAATTTCTGCAGCAGTTCTTCAGCTACGCATATAAAAACGGATGGTGGATACGCATTGCAGTATGGGCATTTGCGATAATCCTTACCATAGCTATAATCGAGGTAATCCCTGATAAAGATCTCAAATTCGTGACAACTGTAGGAGCGAGGACTTTGAACGTGTATTTCTGGCACAGACCGCTGTGCTACTTGTTCCGCAACTGGATGGTACTGCCTAAGCTGGTAGTGCTGTTCGGCGGCACATATGATGAATCCGTAGCAGGAATGATACCGGGACTTGCGTTCGGGGGCAGCCATATGTCTATGCTGCTTGGATTCATAGTGTACTGCATCATTGGTGCTGGGATGACAGCACTGTTCAGCCTTAAGATCTTTGAGCATCCGACTTCAGATCTGATGAAACTCGGAGCTAAGATCGTAAAGAGAGGATAACCGAAAAAATATTGCATACCGGAGTCCGGAAATTGAGCAGAAGAGAAGAAAAACATCTAAAGAGAGAAGACAGGAATAAACAGGAAAAAAGAAAAAAACAGATCAGACGCATCAGACTGTTCACGGTATGCCTGACAGCCCTGGTGCTGCTGGCTGTTTTTTCAGCATACAGACATTACAAAACATACCCTGCAAATGTAGTTGATGATTCCATTACAGCATTCGATATAAATCTTGACAGTATGACGATCACATGGGATCCTCCCCGTAATGCAACCGAATATCACATTTTTTATACCGAACAGGACGAGAAGAGTAAAGCGGCGGAGAAAAGTGATTCTAATGCAGATGCGGAAACAGTTGCAAAATGGAATGAAAAAACAGTAAAGTCAGACAGCATAAAAATAGAAGGACTTGCTGAAGGCGTAACTTATTCATTTGTTATCAGAGCCGATAATCAGGATTATCAGGGACACTATTCCGGGATAAGGAATTTTACGACACAGCAAAAGCAGAAGATAGAAATCGACAGTGAAATGATAAAGTTCACCGGAAGCGACCCGTTTATGATCGACGCAAGGGCCAATACGAACATGACATTCAAGTCCAGTGATTCTGATATCATAAAAGTCGATAAAACAACAGGGAGAGCAGAGACGGTCGGACCGGGAAAGGCGGTAGTAACTGTCAAGGCAGAAGAAACAGATGAATTCACAGGAGATAAAAAAACAATAGCGTTCACTGTTTATGATGCTCATCCTGTAAAAATAAAGGGATCAAAAGCAAGCATAATGTATAATGTATCCACTGCCAATTGCGAAGCTGTTGTAAGAGTCAAAGGATCCGGAGGTGCAACTATCCCTCAGAGCCTTGCGTATACAGGGAAAAAATACATGGTCGTATTCGGAATGTACGGACCGACCAGAATAGTGAGATATAATAAGGATGGCTCAGGCAGAAAGGTAATAAAGCCGAAGGTATCACTGGGACATCCAAACGGAGCGACATATGAGCCGGATCGAAATCTGCTTTACTGTCTGAAAGGTCAGGGTACAGCAGGCTTCACTCTCTATGATATAAAGTCAAAGGAGTATCTGATCGGAAACTTTGACCGAAGCTGCTCCGGAATAGCATATGACAGTGTGCGAAAATGCCTTTATACAACAGGGCGGACAGCTATATGCCAGTATGATCTGTTAGACTTTTCCCGTATTAAAAAAAGAGGCATGGTACATCACGATACATATATGTCGATACAGGACAGTGCCTGTTATGACGGTATTCTGATGCATTGCCTTTCAGATGCGAACGACAAACACGGGACCAACTATATAGATCTCTATGATATAAGACATGATAAATATATAGGAACTATTTCATGCAGACTCAGTGAAGTTGAGAGTGCTATAGTGAATGAAGACGGTTTCCTTGAAATACTCTCAAACGGCAGAGGCGATGCAAATTACATCTGGAGAACAGATGTAAACATCAAACTGCTGGCAAAAGAATTCCACTGAAGAATTCCACTGAAGATTCCGCTGAAAAGATTATTTAAATCTGGTCAGTACTCTGTTGATATATGATTTTGCCGTGTCCGGTGCCTCATTGGTGCCGGACACTTTTGTCAATATATGGTCTATCTCACCGAAGCCGCTGCGTTTGAATCTGCCTGTACATGACGCACAGTAGGTTACAATTGAACGATTTCCTGAATCCGGATTGCAATTGCCGCCGGGCTGAGCAGCACATCTGTCTTTGAGCTTATCCGCAAACGATTCTGCTATATCGGACTCGTATTTTATCGCACTGCCGCCGAGACCGCAGCATTCAACTCCTTCAATAAAATCTATTCTGCCGTTTATGAAGGGCCTGATTTCCTCGATCCATTTCTTCTCAACTCTGTCCGGACAAGGCAGATAGAATAGAAAATCACCATCGACCCTGCTGCCGATGCCGAGTTCAGTGAATTTGCTGAATATCCCTGTCACTTTGACCCCGAGCCTGTCACCGAAAAAAGCCCTGCAGTTAGGACATCCTGTTACGATTTCTGTAATTTTGTTATCATAAAGCCGTGATTTGATACGTTCTATGATCTGTTTCTCTTCCTCGACAAGACCGAGTTCGGCAATAGGCTTGCCGCAGCACTCGTATACAGTACCGATACCATGCTCAGCAAGCATCCTGCTGATAGCTGCGGTCGTCTTAGGATACATAGAAGGAAAATTACAGCCGGGAAAGAAAACACAGCCTTCTGAAGCATGCTTCCAGTTTCTGTAAACATAATCCTTCTTTTCTCTGACAAGACCCTTATAATCTTTTATAATCTGAGCCTTTTCACCGGAATCGACACGTTCTGCTCTGAGATCGAGAACGACCTGCCTGCCATCGATATGAAGAGGGCAGACTTCGGTACACTTCCCGCAGAGGAAGCAGTGGAATGCCAGCTCCCTGAGTTTTTCCGTATCACCGATATCGATTTCATATTTAGAAAGAAAAGCGCACTCCCTGCGGCATATATGGCAATGAACGCAATCCGAAACAGGTCTTGTCTGCATAGTAATCCACCTCGTACTGATAATATACATATTGTAGCAAGTCCCGGCACTCAAGTCACGACAGAAAGCTGTCAAAACTGGCAGTTAATATAATTCAACCAGGAGCAAAGCTCCAACAAGCTCGCTTGATTGGAGCGAGCGACGCCGTCAACAGACACCGGGAGCTTCAGCTCCTGAGAGCATCAGTGG